>MGQN01000035.1:90990-94571 GCA_001797845.1 Deltaproteobacteria bacterium RBG_16_44_11
ATGCTGCCGGTCCTGCGGCAATTAAATGAAAGAATCACCGTGAGATATGCCCTTCAACCCCTATGCCCGCGGGAGGTGCGCGATTATATCGAGCACCGCCTGAAGGTTGCCGAAGGCCCCGGTTCGCTTGAATTTACGGAGGGAGCTTTAAATCTTATTTATAATTTCTCCGAGGGCATCCCGCGCCGGATTAACGCTTTGTGTGATCGTGCCTTATTGATTGCTTACACAAGAAATGTTAGTAAAATTAACCGCAGAGCTGTGAAACTGGCGGTTGCGGATATTGGAGCCGATTATTTCCAGAAAACCATGAATGGCTGGAAGAAAATTTGGACACGCTTGACAGCTTAGCGGCTGAGGGAAGTCCTTGACCATTGGGGTATTATGAGCTACATAAACGACGCCTTGCGCAGGTTGCAAAAAGAAAAAGGATCGCCTTATGAGGCGTATAAAAATATTGTCTCGGCTTCCGGCAAAAAGCCCCCACGTTACTCAAAGTTGTTGTCGCTAATTGGAATATTAATAGCTTTTTGTTTTGCCGCGGTAAGCATTGTTCTTTTGTATGGACTGGATGATAAAAAGCCGCGTGTTATGCCGCAGGCCGTCATTTTGCCCCAGGTGCCGCTGGCCGTTGAAAAAGGAAGACCGGGGAAGAATGATACGCAGTGGTTAAAAAAACAACCAGCGCCCGCAAATTTTATAACCAAACAGGCGCGCGCCGATGCCCAGGTTATTTACGCGCAGGCTCTGCAAAAGCAACGCGAGGGAAAGTTAGCCCAAGCGAAGAACCTGTATGAAAAAGTTATTAAAATTGACCGGAAAAACGTGCGCGCTTTGAATAATCTTGGGGTGATTTACATGGGACGGAAAGATTATAAAAGGGCGGTTAAATATTTCAATGAAGCCCTCAATATAAAAAACAAATACGTTGATGCTCATTATAATTTGGCCTGTCTTTATGCGCAAAAAAAAGATACAACGCAGAGCCTTTTTTATCTCAAAAATGCTATTGAATTTAACCCGGAAGCAAGGCAGTGGGCAAAAAGCGACGGTGATTTAAAGGTCTTGCAAGAATTACCGGAATTTAAAAGCTTAATGGAGAAAGTAGAAAATTAGTATGAGCTGTCTCAAACGCCATATTCGGTCAAGCGCGCTTTTCTGCGGCGTAGTAGCGCTCATAATATTTTGCGCTCCGGTGAACTTTACTTTTGCCGCGAGAATTGCCGATACAGACCAACCCGCAACAACTGATACTGAGGCTAACCCCGTGGTTCAACCTTCGGAGAGTGAAGCCAAGCAGAAGCCAGAACCTCAGAAAGAAGATAAACATCCTATTACGGATGCCACAAAGAAAGTCATTAAAGTGTCGCCAGCAGCACCTGTTTTGCCGGCAAAGCAGGTTTCTCCTGCTTCAGGTACATCACAGCCTTCTATACAAACTTCGCCACCCCAAGGCCAGGCTCTGCCGCAAGTAAATACTCAGAAGAAAAAAGATGTTTCTCCCGCAGGGGGAACGCCTTTGTCGAAGCAAAAGGATAAAATTACGTCGCCGGACATGCCGGGAGGAAAAGAAAAAAGTTCGACCCCGCAGCAAGTTTTAGATCCGGGAAAAAATAAAGTTCCAGAACCGATGGAACCGGCATCTGTTGATAGGGCGCTTGTTAAGCAAGTAAAAAAACAATCTGCTGAAAAATACGTGACCATTGATTTTGATAATGTGGATATCGGTGTTTTTATAAAATTTGTCAGCGAACTGACTGGTAAAAATTTCATTATTGATGATCGGGTCAAAGGCAAAGCCACCATTATTTCGCCCAAAAAGATACCGCTGGAAGATGTCTATAAAGTGTTTTTGTCCGTTTTGGAGGTCAACGGCTTTGCCACCGTGCCGGTCGGAGATATGATCAAAATTGTTCCCGCCACTTCGGCGCGTGAAAAGAGCGTGGAAACCAGGTTCAAAAAAGAAGTCGGCGATCCTGATGACAGAATGGTCACTCATATCATGTCACTGGAGCGCGCCAATCCCGATGAAATAAAACGAGTTTTAGACCCGATTGTCTCCAAATCCAGTTCAGTGATTTCTTATCCGCCGGCGGGAATGCTGGTGATTACCGATTTTCTCTCCAATATCAAACGCCTGCAGGATATCGTGAAGGCGCTGGATGTCGAAGGTGCAGGCGATCAAATCTCCTACGTTCCCCTGCGCAACGCTTCCGCCTCGGAAGTGGTAAAATCGCTGACATCAATATATCAACAACGCCGCCCCAATGTCACACCTGTCAGGATTGTTTCCGATGCCCGGACAAATTCGATAATTTTGCTGGCCAGTGTCGCCGATATGGAGAGTTTGCGCCGGTTGATCGAGATGATGGATAAAGATTTGCCCCGCGACGATTCTAATATTCAGGTTTACCGCCTGCAAAACAGCGTGGCCGAGGACTTGGCTAAGGTATTAAACAGCATTGTCAAAGAAGGAGGCTCAAGCGCTGCCCAGGCGCAAAAAAGCGCCGTACCGGTAGTTTCCAAAAACGTGCAGGTAGTTCCCGATAAAGCAACCAATACGCTGGTGATCATGGCCGAGCGCGAAGATTTTAAGGTGCTGGAAAGCATCATTAAAAAACTCGATGTGCCGCGTCCGATGGTTTACATCGAGGCTTTAATTATGGAAGTCAATGCCAATAAAGATTTTAAACTCGGCGTGGAATGGCGCGGACTTAAAGATACCGGTCATATCTCCGGATCGCCGGATAGCGGATCGGGGGCGTTTATCGGTTCCGGCGGCGCCGGTACTACCGGGAATCCCGGCGGTTATAATGTTCTTGATTCTTTAGTTACAACAGTTGGTACAGACCTTGTAGGTTCATTCCCGGCGGGTTTTTCGATGGGCATAATCGGCGCAGGTATTAAAATCGGCGATATTTTATTTCCGACGATTGGTGCTGTTGTCCAGGCTTACCAGGCGGATCAAGAAGTATCCATCTTATCTACCCCTCAAATCATGACATTGAATAACGAAGAAGCGGAAATAAATGTCGGTTCGAATGTTCCCTATGTTATCAGACAAGACACAACCACAGCGGCTACTGTTGATTACAGCCAGTATGAATACCGTGATGTCGGCGTCATTTTGAATATCACGCCGAATATCAACGAAGGGAACTTCATCCGTCTGAAGATTTCCCAGCAGGTGACTAAGGTAACATCAACCGGTACGAGCACGGTATCTACTCCGACCACATTAAAAAGAACGGTCAAAACATCGGTAGTGGTCAAGGATAAAGAGACTATCGTTATCGGTGGTCTGATTGGCGATAGCACTCAGGACAACACCTACAAACTGCCGCTTCTGGGCGATATTCCCCTTTTGGGCTGGCTTTTTAAAACAAAATCCAAAGGCCGGGAAAAGACGAATCTCTATGTCTTTATAACGCCGCATATTGTCCGTACCCAGGAGGATGCCGGCGCGCTATATAAGGAAAAGAGAGATTCCATGGGCAGTGTCGTGGAAGGTGTCATCAAGCTTGATGAAAAAAAGCCCGAAACGGTGCCGCCGGTACAACCGCAACCTGCCGAAAATAACA
>MGQN01000035.1:94583-99906 GCA_001797845.1 Deltaproteobacteria bacterium RBG_16_44_11
AACCTTAGCCGCGGGCGATGGAGAATTATGTCTAAAATCCATACGGCCTTAAAAACATCCCGCCATCCGGTAAAGAATTCACCGGCCGAAGACAAAGCGCCATCCTTATCTTTGGAAACCAAATTGGTTTTAGCCGGAGTGGCCAGCGAAATTTTAGCGGAAGCGCGCGAAGCGCAGGGGAAAAACGGCGGGCTTTTTGAATTGCTGGTACGAAAAAAAGCGATAGAAGAAAGCGACTTGTTGAAAATCATGGCCGGCCATTTTGGCCTTTCCCTCCTGGCTCAATTGCCGATGGAAAACGTGAATATAGATTTTACGCAGACCGTTTCCATTCAATATTTGAAGAAACATAAAATGATGCCGCTGATAACATCTTCCTCCGCGGTGATCATTGTTAATGATCCCACGAATTTCCAGCCCCTTGATGATTTGCGAAAACTTTTGCAGAAACCGGAAGCGCCGATTGCCCTTGCCTCGCAGGAGGCGATTATGGCCGCGATAAATATGGCTTATGATATGAGCCGCGCTTCCGCCAAAGATTATTTCGAGGAAATGAGCGAGGCTTCCGCCGATGAACTCATTTCAGAAATTGATGAAACGGCTGATTTGCTCGACGAAACCAGCGACGCGCCGATTATTAAGCTGGTCAATTTACTTGTCGCCGGAGCGATTAAAGACCGCGCCAGCGATATTCATATCGAGCCGTATTCTGCTAATTTAAAAATCCGCTATCGCATTGACGGAATTTTGTATGATATCTTGAGTCTGCCGCGGCGAATTCAATCGCCCCTGATTTCCCGCGTTAAAATTATGGCCAGGTTAAACATCGCGGAAAAACGCCTGCCGCAGGACGGTCGCATCGAAATAAAAATAGCCGACCGCCTCATCGATATTCGCGTATCGGTTATTCCGACAGCTTTCGGCGAAAGAGTTGTTTTGCGCCTGCTGGATAAAACGGCCAATGTCCTGATGCTTTCCGATTTAGGCATGCATGATGAGCGAATCAAACTGCTCAATGGACTGATTAAATCACCATATGGGATTATTTTGGTGACCGGCCCCACCGGCAGCGGCAAAACCACAACTTTATATGCAGCTCTTTCTACCATCAACCGTCCGGAAATCAATATCATTACTATTGAAGATCCGATCGAATATCAGATGGACGGGGTGGGGCAAATTCAGGTCAATCCTAAAATAGATTTGACATTTGCCGCGGGGCTGCGATCGATTGTTCGTCAGGATCCCGACGTGATTTTAATCGGCGAGATACGCGACCGCGAAACCGCCGAAATAGCCATTCAGTCATCACTTACCGGTCATCTGGTTTTTTCCACACTCCACACTAATGACGCGGCCAGTGCTGTCACCCGCCTGATCGATATGGGCATCGAACCGTTTTTGGTTACATCTTCAGTAATCGCGATTATCGCGCAACGCCTGGTGCGCGTGCTTTGCCCGCATTGCAAAGAAGAATATGTGCCGGACAAGGAATCTCTGGCTAATCTGGGGCTGGACAAGGCGGTATTGAAAAACAATACTTTTTACCGGAAAAAAGGTTGTAATTTGTGCATGCAAACCGGTTTTCGCGGCCGCACGGCGATATTCGAAATTATGATTGTTGACGATGAAATTAAAAGGCTTATCTTAAAAACATCAGATGCCAATCAGATTAACGAACTGGCTGTCAAGCAGGGCATGATCACACTACAAAAAGACGGTATTCAAAAGGTGATGAATGGAATAACGACAACGGAAGAAGTATTGCGGGTGACCCGCACCCTAAACCGCAAAGAGGATATCGAGGATATTGTGATAGAAACCTGATGAAAAAATCCAAAATAAAAGAAATTGAATTTTATAAAATGAGCGGCAGCGGCAATGATTTTATTATCATTGACAACCGGAATTTATCTATGAATGTCGGCGATCTTTCCACCTTTGTCCGCCGGATTTGTGCGCGCAATATTTCCGTGGGCGCGGATGGTTTGTTGTTGATTGAACCGTCTGAGTCCGCCGACTTCAAGTGGCGGTTTTTTAATTCCGACGGCAGCGTGGCGGAGATGTGCGGCAACGCCGCCCGCTGTGTGGCGCGTTTTGCATATCTTAAAGGAATCGCGGGCAAAAAACTTTCTTTCGAAACTCTCGCCGGTATTATTTCCGCCGAGGTTAATGAAAATGTGCCTAAAGTTAAATTGACGGATCCATCGCCGGTAAGGTTGGATAAAAAAATTGTTATTGATGGCCGGGAATTTGTATTGGATATCATCGACACGGGAGTTCCTCATGCCGTGGCTTTTGTGGACAATCTGGAATCATTTGACGTTTTTGAGTGGGGAAGAAAAATTCGCCGCCATGATGTTTTTCAGCCTAAAGGCACTAACGCCAACTTTGCCGCGGTGCTTGACCGGCATAGATTAAAAGTGCGGACCTATGAGCGCGGCGTGGAAAATGAAACGCTTGCCTGCGGCACCGGCGCAGTTGCCGCCGTGCTGAGCGCCGCCGAACGGGGGCTGGTAAATTCACCTGTTGATGTTACCGTCCGGAGCGGAGAAGTATTGCGTATTCATTTTAGCCGCAAAAATGACCGCTTTGAGGAAATTTATCTTGAAGGTAAAGTTAAAATAGTTTATCAGGGATTGCTTTTCGAAGAAGCATATAAATGTTGACTTTGTTAAAAAAAATATTGTTACTTATGTAGGTCATTCCGTCCAGCATACGCCGGATAAATTCCAGCGAAGCGCGACGAAGAGCCTGCCCCGTACTCGATACGGGGGAATCCAGGAATGCTTTTTCGGTGCTAATAATATGGCATTGTGATCTGGACACCGGCCTCCGCTGGTGTGACGTGTATGATTAATTTTAATCTCTTCTTGGAGGGTTTACATTGCAGGCAGCCGAGCGATTGACGAAAATACCGCCCTATCTGTTTATGGAGCTCAGGAAAAAAATCAACAAGGCCAAATCCGAAGGCGTGGATGTCATATCCCTGGCTATCGGCGATCCGGTGGAAGCAACACCGGATTCGATTATTGATGAACTTTGCCGGAGGGCTCGCGACCCGCAAAACCATCGTTATCCCACTGACGAAGAAAAAGGCATGCTGGCTTTTCGTAAAGAAGTCGCAAAATGGTATGCGGAAAGATATGGCGTCGCCTTAAATCCTGAAAATGAGATTTTAGGGCTTATCGGTTCTAAAGAAGGTTGCCATCACTTTGTTCTGGCGCGCGTCAATCCCGGCGATACAGTATTAATGACCGATCCCGGTTATCCGGCCTATCGTTCCAGCATTCTGATGGGTGAGGGCGTACCCTATAATGTTCCTATTCTGCCGCAAAATAATTACTTACCGGTGCTGGAAGATATTTCCACGGATGTGGCTAAAAAAGCCAGCGCCATGTTTTTGAATTATCCCAACAATCCGACGGGAGCCTGCGCCACACTGGAATTTTTAAACAAGCTGGTCTCCTTTGCCCGCGAATTTGATATCGCCATTTGTTACGATAATCCTTATTGTGAAATCGTATTTACCGGTCAGCCCCGTATCAGCTTTTTGATGGCGAAAGGGGCTAAGGATGTCGGTGTCGAACTTAACTCTCTTTCCAAACCTTTTAATATGTGCGGCTGGCGGCTGGGGATGGCCTGCGGAAATCCTCATCTGATCGCGGCTATCAGCAAAGTAAAGGAAAACACCGATTCCGGAATTTTCAATGCCGTTCAGTTTGCCGGAATTAAAGCTCTAAGCAATGAAGCCGGATTTGTTGACAAAATGCTCACCATCTACGGCCGCAGACGCGAGATGGTGCTCAAAACTTTGGAAAAAATCGGCATTGATTTTAATCCGCCGCGCGGTACTTTTTATCTTTGGGTGCCGGTGCCTAAAGGCATGACGTCTCTGGAATTCCCCAACCGCCTATTCGATAAAACGGCCGTTGTTGTTGCCGCTGGAACGGCTTACGGCAGATATGGCGAAGGCTTTGTCCGCATATCGCTGACCGTACCCGATGAACGGTTGGCCGAAGCAATGCAGCGAATTGAAAAAGAGTTCACCTGATGACTTCGTAAAAAAGCTCATATGCTGCGTTGCGCTTCATCCCTCGTCGTTGCGACCTACGAAAAAGTAGGCCTCACTCCTCATGATTCGCGCGCCTTGCCTCTGATGCTTTTTGCGAAGTCATTTGATTTGATGGTTTACGTATTCCCCGTATAACGTTGTTGCCTGCTTGCTGCCACCTCGTTCTACTTTGGATACAGAAGCTACGACACTGTCGTCATTCCGGCGGAGAGACTGTGTCGCAATAGGAGAAAACAGCTTCAAAATCGTCATACCGGCGAAAGCCGGCATCCAGAACTTACTGAAAATACTGGATTCCCCGTTATCGAGTACGGGGCAGGCTCTTCGTCGCGCTTCGCTGGAATTTATCCGGCGTATGCTGGACGGAATGACAAAAATGGTAATTGCGACACAGTCTCGAAAGCCGGAATCCAGGAAAAATCGTTATTTGTGTTCGAGAAACAGTTTCGAAAGTAAAGAGTAATAATTATGGAAATGGGTATTCTCGGTCTTCCCCAAAGCGGGAAGAGCACCTTATTTGAAATCATGACCGGCGTCAAAAGCAGTACGCAACATAATGAAACAGTCGTGCGCGGCCTGGCGGCTGTGCCGGACATTCGTTTTGATAAGCTAGTCGAAATTTATAAACCTGCAAAAATCTCTCCGGCGAAAATTCCTTTTGTGGATGTCCATGCCGTGGGAGAAAATCCGTGGGAAGCAATACGGCAGAATCTCAGCGGCGCGGATGGCATTCTGCATGTCGTGGACGGTTTCTCTTTGCCGGATGCTCAACTGAGTAGTGATGCCTACCGAAAGCTCGAAGACGAATTAATCCTTTCTGATTTATTGATCATTGAAAAGAAGATGGAGCGCCTCACCAAAACGTCCAAAAAGGCGCTCACGCCACAGGACGTGGCCCAGGCGGAACTTTTGCCCAAATTAAAAGAATGTTTGGAAGCAGGCAAGCCTCTGCGCGTGGCGGGTCTTGCGCCTGCAGAAGTATTTACGCTACGAAGTTTTTCTTTCTGGACCATCAAGCCGGAACTCGTCGTCGTCAATGTTGCCGAAGATAATCTGGCCTTTGCCGATGCTTTTGCCAAGGAAGCAAAGTTGGAAGAGCCGGTCATGGGTATTTGCTGCAAGATTGAGGCGGAACTAACAGGGCTTGATGCCGCAGAGCAAAAAGAATTTCTTGACTCAATGGGAATTACCGAACCCGCCTTTGGCCGCATCATTCGCGCCGCTTTTTCTCTCTTGGGGCGCATGTCC
>MGQN01000035.1:99932-108922 GCA_001797845.1 Deltaproteobacteria bacterium RBG_16_44_11
AAAAGCCTGGGTGATTCCTGTTCAGACTAAAGCACCCAAAGCCGCCGGCGCCATTCATAACGATTTTGAGCGAGGATTTATCAAAGCAGAAGTTATGTCCTACGATGATTTTATCGCCCATGGCGGGTCTGCCGTGCAGGTTAAATCCGCCGGCCGCCTGCGCCTGGAAGGAAAAGATTATATTGTGCAGGACGGTGATATTATAAATTTCCGCTTCAATGTATGATGCTAGTTTTAGAGCAATATCGGCATTAGAGATATTAATATTATTTTGCCCAAGCATCATTCTTTAAAAATTATTAAAACTCATATATTTTTCGATTTATCTCTTCTGGACTATTCTGAGACTCAGAAGAGATTTTTCATTCTAACACCTCCCGGTCGGCAGGTTGCGCTTTGCGCCCGGAAGGTATTTTCATTGGGAGCTTTTTTAAAATATGCTTTTATAACTAAACTAATATTGAGATTTCCTGGACTTCACGCGTGATTTTAATTCTCTTGACTCCAAAGTTTCTTCTTCCTATAATTAAAAAAAATAATAATTCGCGTCTACTCCTTACAGGACAGGAAGAAAATCAAACGCAAAGGATTGAAGGTATAAGATCTTTGAAAAATGCCACTTATGTAATTGCGACGGAATGTGCCCTTTAGGGTAATCCCGATTTATTGTGGTGAAGCAATTTAAGAGTTTATGAATATTGAAGAGATTGCCGCATCACTTTGTTCCTTTCAATGACACGAGGAACAGTTTTTCAATGGTTTAATATGCGGTTACTGTCTGGAAAAAGACCATGACAACAGATGAAAAACAAAAAAAAGATGCCCCAAAAACACAGCAGCTTGATCAAAGCGAGCTGATTGCATCCCTGCAGGAATCGCTGAAAAGGTACGAGACGATTCTCGATGATCTGGATGTTTACATGGGAGAAACGGATCTCGAGGGCAACATTACTTTCATCAACGATGCCGGATGCAGAATGATGGAATTGTCGCGGAAAAAATTGTTAGGCCTTCACTATAAGTTTTGGACGACCCCCGAGACAGCAGAGAGAATTCGTCAAATTTATGAAAAAATATACATAACCGGCATTCCCGTCAAAAATGTGGTTTTCGAAGTAATAGACAAGCATGGCCGGCAAAGAATGGTCGACCAATCCATTTCTGTGATTCGCAATGCGGAAGGAGTTATTACAGGCTTCCGCAATGTAGCGCTTGATATTACGGACCGCAAAGAAGCGGAGGATAAACTGCGGAAGAGCGAAGCACGTTACCGTTTACTCGCGGATAATATGACCGATGCGGTATGGATGATGGATATAAATCTTAATGTCCTTTATGCCAGTCCATCGGTTAAAAAATTGATAGGATACACAAATGAAGAAATTAAGCAGAGAACGCCGGAGAGTTTCCTGACGCCGGAGTCGTTCAATAATGCAATGGCGGTATTCTCAGAGGAGGTTATAAAGGCGAAGGCAGATCCAAGCTATTTACCCATACGTACCTTGGAACTAGAATTCTACCGCAAAAACGGTACGACATACTGGTCGGAAAGCACTTTTAGTTTCATCCGCGATGAGAATGGAATTCCCGTGTCTATTTTGGCCGAGGGCAGGGACATCACCGACCGTAAAGAAGCGGAAGATAAATTAGCCGAACATCGCTCAAGACTGGAGGCTATTTTCAGGAGCGTCAAGGATGCCATCATTACAGTAGATCCTAATCTGATGGTTATCGAAGCCAATAAATCCACGGAGAATATCTGTGGTACAGAAGTCAAGGAAATTATCGGTAAGGAATTCCCCCGATGCCAACGCCATTGTAATCAAGCCTGCCATGAGGTTCTCAGGCAAACGCTGGAAAAGAAGACGGCAATTAAGGAATATCGAATTGAATGCGATAATCAACACAGGCTTCAACAGATAGTCAGTTTGTCAAGCTCTTCCCTTCTTGATCCACAGGGTAAATTTATGGGAGCGGTACTAGTCATTCGAGATATAACTCTATTGAGAGACCTGGAAAGAGAATTGCGGGAACGAAACCAGTTTCAGAACATTATTGGCCGAAATAAAAAAATGCAGGATATTTACAGCCTCCTGGAAGACTTAGCCACTGTGGATACAACCGTTCTGGTTACCGGTGAAAGCGGCACAGGAAAAGAACTAGTCGCCAGGGCTCTTCATTACAGCGGAAAACGGGCATTCAAACCTTTCATCACGGTGAGTTGTTCCGCCCTGGCGGAAAGTTTGCTGGAAAGCGAACTTTTTGGCCATGTGAAAGGGGCATTTACCGGAGCTATTAGAGATAAACAGGGCCGTTTTCAGGTGGCTGACGGGGGCACAATTTTATTAGATGAGATTGGAGACATTTCTCCCTTAATCCAGCTGAAACTTCTTCGCGTATTGCAGGAAAGGGAATTTGAGAGAGTGGGTGAATCAACGCCTCAGAAGGTAAACGTTCGTGTGATTGCCAACACCAACAAAGATCTCAAAGAAAAAGTAAACAGGGGTGAATTCCGGTCGGATCTTTATTATCGTCTCAAGGTCGTGGAAGTCGCCTTGCCGCCCCTAAGAGAGAGGCTTGAGGATTTACCCCTTTTGATTGATCACTTCCGCCAGTCATTTAACGAAAGATTAAAAAAGAATGTTGAAGGTATATCCAATGAGGTATTAAGTACTTTCATGAATTATACTTGGCCGGGCAATGTGCGGGAACTGGAGCATGTTATGGAACATGCTTTTGTCCTTTGCCATGGAGCAACCATTACCATTCATCATTTGCCGGCGGATTTGAGACATTATGATTATAGCGGCGAAAAACTCCCTTCCAGGCTTCAAACAAAGAAACGTCTGGATATTGAAGAAATCCTCGATGCGTTAAAAAAAACCGGGGGCAATAAGGCGAAGGCCGCGCAATTGTTAGGTATTTCCCGACAAACATTCTACCGTAAAATTAACGCCAAATAACTAAAAGTGAATAAATATCTGTAACATGTAACACTTATGTAACGTTACGTTGATGTCACTTGTTACATAAATCGGTCGCTTGTTCCCTCACTGTCAAAAATATTTCGTATAAATAACAAGTCATTATAAATGCCCATTTTTTAAATGTTTCGGGCATGAATTATGCAAATACTCTTTAAATTTTCCAAGTCAATAGAAGTTGCAGCAAGAAGTATTTTTAAAAAATATTTTAAGTGTCAGGAAAGGAGTTTTTATGAAAGTTGCAAAAACTGTATTGGCGTTAGGAATTACCATGCTGATGGCAATCAGCTTAGCCCACGCGGTGGAAATCGGGCCCGCTCCTACATCCACTAGTCTCAACAGCGATGGGAGTTTCGCGGTATCGTCAGCCAGCGTCTCCAGTTCTGCGTGCGGCTCGGGTTGCGCCGGCGGCACAGTCTATTACCCGAACACCGCCGGTTCTTACGGCGTGATTGCTGTATGCCCGGGTTTTACCAACACAAGCTCGGCGATTTCCTGGTTTGCCCGCCGAATGGCCACGCACGGTTTCGTGACCATAGCGATGAACACCAACAGCAGGTATGATTTCCCGGCAAGCCGCGCCACTCAACTGCGCGCCGTGCTCAATTACCTGGTTAATTCATCGAGCAGCACGATCCGCTCGCGTATTCGCTCCGCTGACCGCGGCGTGTCGGGATACTCGATGGGCGGCGGCGGTACGCTCCTTGCGTCAAGGGATGATTCGACTTTGAAAACCGGCGTTCCGATGGCGCCGTATAATTCGGGTACCATCTCGGGAGTGAACGTGCCTCAGATGATTATCGGCGGCAGCAACGATTCCATTGCACCCGTTAGTTCCATGGCGAGACCCTTCTACAATAACATTCCGAGCACCGTTAAGAAGGCCTTAGCCGTGTTGAATGGCGCTTCACACTTAACTTTTACAAGCTACGATGAGCGTGCCGCCCGCTACGGTGTGGCTTTTGCCAAACGCTTTGCCGATGGCGATACGCGTTACACCCCGTTCCTGTGCGGCGCCGAGCATACGGCGTACGCCACAAGCTCACGCTTCACCGAATATAGCTCGAATTGCCCGTACTAACTAAGTAAGCTGGTTAACACAGAACGCGCCGGATCGCTCTATAAACGGTCCGGCGCGTTTCCATTAAAAATAAATAAAATTGGTTGCGGCGTTGACAAAGCGCCATATTTTGGTAATCTTACAAAAGAAGTTGTATTGGAGGACGTGGGCATCATGAAGAAACGAATCCTTTTGGTCGTGTTAATACTGCTGGTTGTTGCAGGTGCAGCAATCTACTTGATGCGTGATGACCATATGGCGCAATACAACAGTGTCGCCCGGCACATTCTTGCGGCTGAGTCATCTAATAAATTTTCTAATGAAATTACCACTGCCTGCGGCACGCCGGATTGCAAGGTAGTTATTGCCGCCACGGAAAGTGAAAATAAAAACGAAAAAACAAGCAAAAAAGAAGAAATCTACAACATGTTTCAAGCCGATGCGCACGGGAATCTTGTGTTGAACGAGACCACGCGCTTAAATATTGAAAAATTATATGCGCTGAACACGCCGGAGGAATTAGCGGAAAAAATGAAAAAACTGTCCACTGTGCTGCCCGACACGGCGCTTCGCCAGGTGGCCAATCTGGTCGATTACTTCGGCAAATATATAAGAGATGTCAAAGAAACCTACCCATCGGATGTGGAGCTGGAAACAGTGGAAGATGCGCTGGCCCAACTCAAGGGAATGCATGATTTGCGCCTGATGCATTTTGGCACCGATGTGAACAATGCTTTTTTTGCCGATGAGGAAAAACTGAGTCTCCAGTTGCTGTATTTAATGTTTATAGAAAAAGACAAGAATTTATCTCTGGATGAGAAAGCCCAACGGGCGCAGCAGCTTCTGCAATCCAGTCCCGAACTGGCCGCCACATATGATCCTGATCGTAAATAAACGGAAATTAATGAAACGATAGACGTCGTTTTTTGTCGGCTTCTTTTGCCGTATATCTGATACTTTACAAATTATTCCAAAAAAGTTAGCTAATTATGCGGAAAAGATGGGCTCGGTGTGACGCGCAGGTTAAATCTGCCGGCCGCCTGCGTCTGGAAGGAAAAGATTATATAGTCCAGGACGGTGATATTATAAATTTCCGCTTCAATGTCTAATTGTTAAGCATAGCCATTATTTTGGCGTGAAAATCATCCGGCGTTTCACTGTTTAGCGCAATAATTTCTCCGGGGCAAATTGCCTGCCTGTCTTTGGTAAGAATGTTCTCAACAGTATTTTTAGCCTTAATCGGGATGCCGTTTTCTTCCAGAAATTTCTTTGCCGGTTGCGAAACTAAAAGCGTTTGTATCTGAGATATGATTCCCGCATAAACAATAAGCTTTGCCGCGGCCAGGCCAATTACTTTGTCAAATAGAATGAAAGTGCTTTTCGATTCGCGGTATTTTTCCAGGCATTCCCAAAGAGGCTTTAATCCATTTGCTTGGGAAGAAAAGATGATTTTATCGCCCTGAACCAGGGCCAGAGAATATTTGGTAAAATCCGGTTTCAGCATAATAATGTTTCCTTCACGAAAATTTATCAATTAAATTCCTTACGATTTTACCTCCGATAGTTTCCCGTGAGTGCAAGGCACCGTAGGGGCAAATTTCTATACAACAATAACAGCGGATGCATTTTTCATAATCAAATTTGATTCCAGCTTTGCGCTCGGTAATAGCCTGGGCCGGGCACATCGTCCAGCATTGACTGCAAAGCCGGCACAAATTATCTTCGCAAACAGGCAAGGGCATTGTATGCCGGCGTAAAAAATTATGCAGGAAGCGCGGACCGAAGATTAAACCTTCCGGCACCGGCAGATGGAAATTTGATATCGCGGGTAATTTACCGTCTATTACATAAGCAGAAAGTATATTATTTTCTTTGGCGACTTTTAAAACCGGCATACTTTCATAATCTATCCCGACCATTTTACATACTGCCATATCCAAAGCGAAAGTATCGCCGCTTCCCATTATAACGCCTATGCTTCGGGGTTTTCCTCTTTTACCGGGGCCTTCACCTTCCAGGGCGAGAATGCCGTCCAATATCGATACGGTCGGGCGCACCGCCTGATGAATGGCTACTAACAGGCGGGCAAAGGCCATCGTGTCAGTGCCGGCGCGCATGTGCCATTGCGATTTTTTAAAGCCGACAATACAACCAAACATATTTTTTACGCCTAAAGTTAAAAGCATCTGGCAGTGAGTTTTTAGTTTGGGCAAATTGATAATGACATCCGCATCGATTGCGTCTTTGGCTATATCAATATGGCCATAGGGCTTGCCAATATCAACGCTCACGGTATTTTTAAAGGGAGAACAGATAACGTCGAGACCGGCTAGGGCGTCTCTAGTGCCGTTTACTTTAAGGATATTTTCAAAAGAACCGATGGCCGGAGAATCGGAAACCTGCGGTCGGGCGCCTTTTTCTAAAACATATTCTACCGCTGCTTTAATGATTAAAGGGTGAGTTAGGATCGCGTCTTGGGGAGCCGCGGCGGAAAGCATATTGGGTTTTATCAAAACGCGGTTACCCGGCTTAATTTTTTCACCGGCAAGCATTTCGATAATTTCAAAGAAAACAGGTTTGAGCTGTTCGTAGTTATAAGAAGCTTTGCGGACTAAGACATTGGCCATGATTAGTTAGCTCAAATTTGCATAAAGAAAGGAATTGGATTATTTAAATAACTATTCTCTGGAGCCGATGGCCAGAATCGAACTGGCGACCTACTGATTACGAATCAGTTGCTCTGCCGGCTGAGCTACATCGGCGTCCATTTTCCAAAAGAGAGGACGTATTTATCGTAAGGTGAAGGGCTTGTCAAGGTTTTAGGTGCGCTTGAAATATTCCTTAAATGTTGACTTCCCGGCGGTTTTCCTTTAGCCTGCAATATAAATTCAAAAACTTAATGCTTATGGCAGCTGATATGATAATTTTTCTTTTGACTTTTTTCTGCCTGTACGGCGGGATAAATTTTTATTTCTTTTTTCGGGCCCGGAGCATCTTTCACTTTTCCGGCGTTTTGCAGGGTTTGCTTCTTTGCCTGCTGATTTTACTCATTATCGCGCCGGTTCTCGTGCGCGTTCTTGAATCCCTGCGCTACGAACATCTGGCGCGGGGAGTTGCGTGTGTCGGATATGTCTGGATGGCGTTTGTTTTCCTGTTTTTCTTTTTGGGCATTTCTTTCGATCTTATTCGACTTTTGTACAAAGCATTCGGGACGGGAGCGGCTTCGCTTAAAACAATTTCATTTGGGCTAGCGACATTTCTGTCCATAATTCTGGTTACTTACGGCTATCTAGATGCTCAGCAAATCCGGGTGAAACATCTGGAAATTCCGATGGAGCAGATCCTGCCAGAAAACGGAAAACTACGCATCGTTCAGATATCCGATGTCCATGTGGGGATAATTATCCGCGAAAAACGTCTGGACCTTATTCTTGAGCGCATCAGAGAAGCCAAGCCTGACATTCTGGTTTCCACCGGCGATTTACTGGACGGAGAGCTCGACAACATCATGCAGGATGCCGAGCGTTTTGCCGCTATTGAAGCAAAATACGGAAAATTTGCGATTTTGGGCAACCACGAGTATTACGCGGGCTTGAAACGGTCAATTGAATTTACCGAAGCCGCAGGTTTCAAGCTGTTGCGCGACGACAGCACGCGAGTGGTGGGCATCACAATTTTCGGCGAGGACGATATCACTGGACGGAAGCCCGGCGAAACAAAGAAAAGTGAAGTCTTTCAGAAGGCGCTTTCTCAAAAGCGCGAGGGTTTTGTCCTGCTTCTGAAACACCAGCCCTATATCGACAAAAAGGCCGAATTCAGTTTGCAGCTTTCCGGTCACACGCATGGTGGACAGCTTTTTCCCTTCGGCCTCGTCATACGTTTGTTTTTTCCGAAGATCTACGGTCTCCACGCACTGGCTCCGAATAAACTGCTGTATGTCAGCCGCGGCACCGGCACCTGGGGTCCGCCCGTGCGCGTCTTCGCCCCGCCGGAAATTACCGTCATTGATATTATCGGGAAGAAAGCCAAATAAGATAATCTAGAATATTTTACTGCGGATAAAGTTAATCGCATTGCGGAAAATCGCCAGACCCTGGCCTTCTTCGGGGAGGTCCTCCCTGGTCCAGCGAGGGTGGTTGGTGCGGTGCAGATATGCTTCGGGGTGCGGCATTAGGCCAAAGAGCCTGCCTGTTTCATTGCAAAGCCCGGCGATGGCACTCACTGCGCCGTTGGGATTGGCCGGATAGTCCATGGTGATATTTCCGTCGGCGGTGCAGTACTTTAACGCATATAAATTCTTTTTATCTATTTGTTGGAGAATGGCTTCACTTTCCGGAACAAACTTTCCTTCACCATGGCGCACAGGATAATAGACAACATCGATGCCGCGTGTAAAGATACAGGGGCTTTGCGCGTTGGCTTTGAGATAAACCCAGCGGTCTTCAAACCGCCCCGAATCGTTAAAGGTCAGCGTCGAACTTTGTTTAGTAAAGTTACCGCCCAGTGCGGGCAGCAATCCCAGCTTCACCATCAGTTGAAAGCCGTTGCAGACACCCAGAATTAATTTTCCTGCGGAAATAAACTGGAGTAGCTCTTCAATGAGCATCTCATTTGAATCGGCAATGCGGGCGTGTAAGAAACGATTGGCGCCGGCTTTGGCCGAGCCCAGATCGTTGCCGTCTAAGAAACCGCCCGGCAGATTCAAAAAAGTATAATCCGACAGGCGCTTTTCCCCGAAGAGTAATTCACTGATATGGACGATATCAATCACATCTGCTCCGGCAAGCCGGCAGGCGTGCGCCATTTCCATTTCACAGTTGACGCCGTTGCCGGTCAATACGATTGCTTTTACTTTGCTGGTCATAAATTAAATCCTGTCTAAAAATTAAGCGGCTTTTGCCACGCGTCTTTGAGTTTGCTGATTTTTTCTTTGATTATCAATTTAC
>MGQN01000035.1:108929-111417 GCA_001797845.1 Deltaproteobacteria bacterium RBG_16_44_11
CCCGGTAATCTGGAAGAGTCCGTTGTTTGCAACAAAGCCGATTTCACGGACGACGTTTCCGGCCATGATCTTTTCAAACTTGTCTTGGTCTTGCGGATGGATAGTCACCACAAAGCGGCTGGCTGTTTCGGAAAATAAAATATAATCGTTACGTTTCTCGCCGCGGTAAGGAACATCTTTTAAATCAATGTTCATACCCAGGCCGCCGGCAAAAGCGGTTTCAATAAGCGCTATGCCCAACCCACCGTCGGAACAATCATGGCACGAGGCGACAAGACCGGCCTCAATAGCCTTATGCAGGGCGCGGTATTTTTTGATAGCTTTTTTCGCATCCACCTGCGGCACTTTATTGCCAATCGCTCCGTGCTGGGCAAACCACTCGGAGCCGCCCAACTCATCTTGCGTTTCACCGATAATGTAAACCAGGTCCTGCGGGTGTTTGGCATCCATCGTCACGGCTTTGCGCACGTCTTTGATCTTGCCGATCACGGAATAAAGCAGCGTCGGCGGCACGGATATTTTTGTAAGGCCTATGGAGTAGTCGTTTTTCATACTGTCTTTGCCGGAAATACAAGGCACGCCAAAGGCCGTGGTGTAATCGTAAATGGCCATGTTCGAGCGCACCAACTGCGCGAGCTTATATTCGCCGTCAGGCGTCTTGGCGGACTTAACCGGATCGCACCAGCAGAAGTTATCCAGTCCCGCCAGATGATCCAGGTCTGCGCCCACGGCCACCGCGTTACGCACTGCCTCGTCAATGGCGCAGGCTGTCATATGGTATGTATCGATATCGCTGTAACGCGGGCAGATGCCGTGTGCCACCACCACGCCTTCCATAGAATCCAGAATCGGTCGGACAATGGCGGCATCCGACGGGCCATCGTTTTGTGCGCCCACCATGGGTTTGACCACAGAGCCGCCCTGAACTTCGTGATCGTACTGACGCACAACCGCTTCTTTGGAGCAAATATTCAGACGCGAAAGCATTTGGACAAAGGCTTTCCCTAAGTTAGCCGGTTCGGAAAAAGTTGGTTCGGTATTTTTCGGCGCTTTCCATTTCGCTGCCAGTTTCATCTGCGGCACGCCTTCGTGCAGAAATTCCATATCCAGATACGCCACAGTCTTTTCTCCGTAACGGACATGAAATTTTCCTGATTTGGTGAACTTGCCCAAAGCCGTTGCTTCCACGCCCATCTTGCGAGCCAGTTCCATAAACTCATCCACTTTTTTCGGATCGACCGCGAGCGACATGCGCTCCTGCGCCTCCGATACCAGAATTTCCCATGGTTGAAGACCCGCGTATTTTAATGGTGCCAGCGACAAATCAAGTTCGCCGCCGCCTGAATAAGTCGCCATTTCGCCAACCGATGAAGAAAGCCCGCCCGCGCCGTTATCAGTGAGCGCGCGGTAAAGGCCGCGGTCGCGTGCCGTAAGTAGAAAATCCGTCATTTTCTTTTGCGTAATCGGGTCGCCGATCTGCACGGCGGTAGCAGGCGAACCTTCATGCATTTCTTCGGAAGAAAAAGTTGCGCCGTGAATGCCGTCCTTGCCGATTCTGCCGCCGGTCATGATGATCACATCGCCGGGTTTAATTTCCTTACCGTGCGTCGGCTTGCCATGGAGTATCGCCGGCATGATGCCGGCGGTGCCGCAGTAAACAAGCGGCTTGCCTAAAAACCGTTCATCAAACACAATGCTGCCGTTGATCGTGGGGATGCCGCTTTTATTGCCGCCGTGCTCCACTCCTTCGCGCACGCCTTCGTAAATACGCCTAGGATGCAAAATGCGAGGCGGAAGTTTCTTTTTGTGAAAAGGCGAGGCAAAGCAAAAGACATCGGTGTTGAAGATCAGTTTTGCGCCCAGGCCCGTGCCGAACGGGTCGCGGTTGACGCCGACAATACCGGTGAGCGCGCCTCCGTACGGATCCAAGGCGGAGGGTGAATTATGCGTCTCCACCTTGAAAACCAAATTGGCATCGTCGTTGAATTTGATCACGCCTGCGTTATCCACGAACACAGAAAGACAGAAATCCTTCTTTCCTTTGGATTTACGGATTTTGGCCGTCGAACCCTTGATATAGGTTTTAAACAGTGAATTAATCACTTTCCTGTTCCGGCCGTCGGTATAATCAATCCGGCTGTTGAAAATTTTATGCTTGCAATGTTCCGACCAGGTCTGCGCCAGGCATTCCAATTCCACATCGGTTGTGTTTTCATCAAGCCCGAACTTTTTGCGGGCTTGAATCACGGCGGGATTACGATAGTAACGGGCAATGGCCTGCATCTCATCGGGATTAAGGGCCAGAAGCTTTTCCTGACTGATTTTCAAAAGCTCCTGCGCGTCAAGTGCCGTCAGATCAATCTGGGCCACGTGCGGTTCGTCTTTGCCTGTTACCTGCGGAACATAGGCGGGCATGCCGGAGTTGAAATCAAAATCACTGGCAGCGACAACCTGATGGCGTTCGATGAGATCGTTGGCCAGGACGCCT
>MGQN01000035.1:111464-116822 GCA_001797845.1 Deltaproteobacteria bacterium RBG_16_44_11
ATACTGGCGGGACGTATAAACGTTGATTTTGCGCGCGCCGATATTTTCGCTAAGCATTAACGTGATTGCTTCGCGGGCGGTTTTACCAACGTTGTCGGTGACGCCGGGGCGGAAGCCCACTTCGATGAGCCAATCAAAATTTTTTGCCAGTGGCCGGTTGATGGAAAATTCCTGGATGACCGGGTCGGAAAGCGGGCCTTTGGCCGCTTGCTGCAATTCGAAAGCCGTCAGATCCCCGGCGATTGTATATACTTCGATAACGGCAACTTTTTCCACCGGCAGCGCCAGATTATCAATAATGCGCTTTTTGGTTTTTTCGCCGAGCGCGTCGCGAATACCTTCTTTGAAACTAACTTCAATTCTGTCTGCCATGATTTACCTTAATTAACGACTTCGTAAAAAATCCATATGCTGCGTTGCGCTGCATCCTTCGTCATTGCGTCGTACGCAAAAAGTACGCCTCATTCCTCAGTATTTGCGCGCCTTGCCGCTGGAGCTCGCGTGCCCTTCAGGGTATTTTACGAAGCCTCTCAATACGAATTCATCTGTATTAGATTTTGTCTTATAATGCAGACGTTGCGTTTATACCCAAAAGCCGTAAATTATGCAACTTACAAATATGTCCCGAAATCGATTTTGAAATATCTTTTATCATTTTTAATAAAGGCGATAAGTAGCCGAATAAAGACAATATTAATGTTAGTCATTTCTCTTGACACATTCGTCTATTGGCCGCTATATTAATATGTCATTTGGCTTTTCAAGTTGTAGAAATAAATTTTTAGGGGAGGTATCTAAACTATGAAAGAAAACCGTATTTTAAATAGTATAATCCTTGTTTGCATCATTGGATTTTTTCTTGCCGGGTGCGCCGGCGTAGGCAGCACTAAAATTATTATGAACCAGGAAAAGTATGCTCCATCGTTTCGGGCGGGTGATTACAGCTATATGAGAGGGAAAAAAGTTGTTTTCTCTTCCTTCTCTAATCAGGCGCAAAACACTAAGGCATGGAGCTATTACAGCGCTGATAATAAATATATGTATGAAGGCACGGCGACATTGGAGAGCTATTATTCGTATTGTTTTAAAAAGGCGTTTAGGCACATCGGCGTAAGCGTGGTTGATTATCAATATGATGATCGATATAGAGATGATCGGCATTACTACCGTCATGGTTATTGGTGGGGCGCTCCCGGGCCCGGTAATTACAGGGCTCCTAAAGGTGTTCCCGAATTTCAGTTCATTCTCACTTCTCTTACCGATCAGGAGTTCAAGTTTAAAGTTCTCTTATTTAGAAATGGTGAGACAAAGCTGGATAAGTCATTCACGGTGACGATGCCTCCGGCAGGCACGGAGAAGATTACTGATTTGGAAAGGCGTTCTTATCGCCTGGTGGATCTTGCTTTTACCGCTATAATGAAAGATAAAGATTTTCGAAGAGTATTTTAATTAAGTTATCATGGGAGATGGCGGACTTAATTTATGTTCATCATCTCATTCAATTTCCTGTTGATCTCTGTTTATACAAAATAATTAAGGCTAAAAAAATGGAAGTAGTTCTGGTTGTCATTTTAATTTTCCTGCTGATTATACTTGCCCTGCAGATTTGGCAGGTAAAACGCGATTTCGGCTCGATTGATCTTGGGCCGATTAAAACGTCATTGGGAGCATTGCAAAGTTCTCAAGAAAGAACCGACCGTTCGGTGCGAGATGAAATCGCAAAATTTCGTGCCGAAGCACAGACACAAGCCCATCAGCAAAGAGAGGAATTGGCCGGCTCTCTCAAAGGCTTTGGAGATTCCGTCGAACAAAAAATGGAAGCCGTCCGCCTGGTAGTGGATGCCAATCTAAAACACATTAAGGAAGATAACAGCCGCCAGCTTGAGGAGATGCGAAGAACGGTTGACGAAAAACTGCACAATACCCTTGAGACCAGACTTGGCGAGGCCTTCAAGCTGGTGAGTGAACGGCTTGAACTGGTACAGAAAGGATTGGGTGAGATGCAGAGCCTTGCCACTGGCGTAGGCGATCTCAAAAAGGTGCTTTTGAATGTCAAAACGAAGGGTGTGCTTGGCGAGTACCAGCTTGGCGGAATTCTCGAACAGATACTTGCTCCCGGCCAATATGATCAAAACGTCAAAACCAAAAATGGGAGTAGTGAACTTGTCGAATATGCTGTGAAGATTCCCAGCAAGGAAGATTCTTCAAAAAATCTCTGGCTTCCGATAGATGCGAAATTTCCAACAGAGGATTATACGCGCCTTATGAATGCCTACGAAATCGGAGACGTTGCCGAAATCGAAGCCTGCATTAAAAGTCTCAAGTCTAGAATCGAAAGATTTGCGAAAGACATCAATGCTAAATATATCGATCCGCCTAATACTACGGACTTTGCTATCTTGTTTCTTCCTTTTGAAGGTCTTTTTGCCGAGATTCTCCGAATACCCGGTCTTTTTGAAAGCATTCAACGTAAATACAAAATCACGATTGCCGGACCAACCACGATCTCAGCTTTCCTCAGCAGTCTGCAAATGGGATTCAGCACACTGGCTATACAGAAGCGTTCCGGTGAAGTCTGGAGAGTTTTGGGTGAAGTAAAAACAGCATTTGGTAGATTTGGTGAGGTGCTGGATAACGTGCACAAGCGCCTGGAACAGGCAACCAACTCCGTGGATGACGTCCGGAAAAAATCAAAAACCATTCAGACCAAACTGCGTGCCGTAGAAGAACTGCCGGGAGCGTCTGCAGAAGTTTTGCTGGAAGATAATGCGTCTGACGAATTAGAAGAACCTTAGCGCAATCGCGTCAATATTTTCGGAGAAAAATAATGACAAAAGTTCCTGAGCGTAAAAAACAGGTACGCAGGGGAAAAGAATCTCTAGCCGAAAGTGAAGAGAAATATCGGATTATATTGGATAATGCGAGTGACGCGATATTGCTGAGTGATGAAGAGGGATATTTGCTGGAAGTAAATAAAAAAGCGGAAGAACTTCTTGGTTATAAAAGAGATGAGTTACTAGGTGTTAATTTTGTCAGAATTCATCCTCCGGAAGAGATGGATAAGGTCAAGAGTACTTTTCTGAAAATCAAGGAGGATGGTTCAGGAGGTTTAAATGACACGGTAATTTTGAGAAAAGACGGCAAAAAAGTTTTTGTGGATATCAACGGAAAGGTTATTGAATATAGCGGCCAAAAAGTCCTTCAGGCAATTTTCAGAGACATTACTGAACGTAAACGGTCGGAAGAAACACTTGAGAAAGAACACGAGCAACTTCTTTCGCTATTTGAAAACATAGATGACGCGATATATGTAACTGATATGGACACGTATGAAATACTCTATGTCAACAAATTCATAAAAGAAGCCTTTGGCAAAGAGTTGTTGGGAAAGAAGTGTTTCAATGTATTTCAGGGCTTGGATAAACCATGCTCTTTTTGTACTAATGATCAAATCAGGAAACTGAGCTACGCTCCTTATAAATGGATCCATCATAATAAAATAACAGAGCGCTACTACGATATCATAGACAGAATCATTCGCTGGCCGGACGGCCGCGAGGTGCGTTTTGAGTTTGCCCGCGATATCACTAACCGCAAAAAATTGGAAGATGATTTGCGAAAAAGTGAACAAAGGTATCGCGATATTCTGGAGAGCATCCGGGAAGGCTATTTTGAACTTGACCTTCTCGGCAATTATACTTTTGTTAATGAAGCTAACTGCAGATTTCTGGGATATACCAAAAAAGAAATGGTCGGGATGAACTCCCGGCAGCATATGGATGAAGAAAATGCTAAAAAAATATCTCAGCCTTACCGCGAACTTTACCGAACAGGCAAACCGATTGAGACATTAGAAGTTGAAGCTATCAAAAAAAATGGGACTAAAGTGATTTACGAAACGTCGGTATCTCTCATCAGGGATGATGAAGGCAAACCGATTGGATTTCGGGGTGTCTCACGGGACGTAACTGAACGCAAACGTATGGAAGATGCATTGTGCCAAAGCGAAGAGAAATATCGAACCATTCTGGAAAGTATCGACGATGGCTATTATGAAGTCGACCTTGCCGGTAATTATACTTTTGTTAATGATGCAGAAGCCGAAAACATCGGCTATACTAAAGAAGAATTAATCGGGATGAACAACCGGCAGTATCAAGATGAAATAAACTATAAAAAAACATATCAGGCTTTTCTGGAAATCTACAGAACGGGCCAGCCGATTAAAGCATTGGAAATGGAAGTGATTAGAAAAGACGGGACGAAAAGGTTTAACGAAATTTCAGCATCTCTTATAAGGGATGTGCAGGGTAAACCGGTTGGATTTCGGGGAATTACTCGCGATACCACCAAACGCAAACTGATCGAAGATGCCCTGCGTCAAAGCGAAGAGAAATACCGGCGTATTCTCGAGAACATGGAAGAAGGATATTTTGAAATAGACCTTGTTGGCAATTTTACTTTCGTTAACAATGCGGAATGTAGAAATCTTGGATATTCCAAAGAGGAATTGATAGGAATGAACAACCGCCGGTATCAAGATGAAGCAACAGTTAGAAGAATGTACCAAGTCTTCAATAATATGTACAAAACAGGGGAACCAATTAAGATAATAGATATAGAAATTATCAGAAAAGATGGGACTAAAAAGTTTAACGAAATCTCAGCGTCTCTTGTAAGAGATTCAAAAGGAAAAAAAATCGGATTCAGTGGAGTTTCTCGAGACATCACCGAAAGCAAGCGGGCTGGTGATGCTTTGAAGAAAAACAGTGAAGAACTAATCAAGAAGAATAAGGAGATCGATGAAAGCAGAAAGAATATACAGCTTACCTTGGAAAGACTGGGGGCCGCGTATGAAGAACTAAAAACCTCACAGGCAAAAATTCTCCAGCAGGAAAAGATGGCTTCCATCGGACAACTTGCCGCGGGTGTGGCTCATGAAATCAATAATCCCATGGCCTTTATAGCCAGCAACTTGGGAACACTCGATAAATACAGCCGAAGGTTGAAAGATTTTATCCAGGCGCAGTCGGAAGAAATAAAATCTATTAAGGCCACTGATGCTATCGAAAAACTAGAAAAAAAGCGCAAAGAATTAAAATTGGATTATACCATTAATGATATAGACCTGTTAGTTAAGGAATCCAGTGACGGTTTGGAAAGAGTACAGAAGATTGTCCAGGAACTTAATCGTTTCTCCAGAGTGGATGACGCGGAATATAAAGATGCTAACATCAATGAATGCATCGAAAGCAGTATTAATATTGTTTGGAATGAATTAAAACAGAAAGCCGCTCTCCATAAGGATTACGGCAATTTACCCCCGACCAAATGTTATCCCCTAAAGCTGAATCAGGT
>MGQN01000036.1:0-272 GCA_001797845.1 Deltaproteobacteria bacterium RBG_16_44_11
GAGTTCCTCTGCAACTTTTTGGGCGGCATCTTTTTTCAAATCCACCACCACAACTTTAGCACCCTCATTTGCCAGTCGCAGAGCAATTGCTCTGCCGATTCCACTGCCCCCACCTGTTACGATGGCTATTTTATCTTTAATTTTCAAATCCATGATTTTTCACCTTTATACTTTATAATTGCCTATTTTCCAAACACCTTTTTTACGAAAAGCGGGGACGGTTTATCTGCGCGTTAATGTTTGTGTGAAATAATTTAATAAATTCCTCTTTC
>MGQN01000036.1:323-20998 GCA_001797845.1 Deltaproteobacteria bacterium RBG_16_44_11
AGGGAGCCATGAAAGTCAAAAGAATGTTTGTTGCTGTATTAGTTATGTTTTTGGCGGGAACTTTCGGGCATGTATATGGAGAAGATACTGCTACGGGGAAGATCAGCCCAAAAGCACAGGCCAAGGAAATGGTAATTAAAGCCGAGGCATTTGTTAAAGAAAATGGTAAGGAAAAAGCCATCGAGGAATTTAATAAACCGGATGGGCAGTTTGTAAAAGACTCCTTCTATGTGTTTGCCTACGATTTGAAAGGCACGGTGATAGCTCATGCCCTACGTCCTGCACTGGTGGGAAAGAATGTGATAAACGAACCCGATAGCAAGGGAAAATTATTCAGGAAAGAAATCGTCGAGAAAGCCAAAGCAAAAGGTGAAGGATGGGTAGATTACAAGTATCTTAATCCAACAACCAAAAAGGAAAAAACCAAGACAACATATTTTAAAAAAGTAGGTGATATGATTATCTGCTGTGGCGCGTATTAATTGAAAACTTGTTTCCCTTTTTAAAAACTTTTTCCCGTGTAAGCTTAATATAGTTAATGAGGAGGTTATTGATATGTCGGAATTGCTGAAAATGCTTGGTTGTCGTTATCCTATCATTCAAGGGCCCATAGGGATGTTCAATAGCCCCAGGATGGTTGCCGCTGTTTCCGAAGCAGGTGCTTACGGAATGCTGGCGCTGGGGTTTATTCAGGATCCGGACGAGGTAAAAAAGCTTATTGATGAAATTCGGAAGCTGACCGATAAGCCCTTTGGGGCAAATCTTATGCTGATCAATCCGCAAAACGAAAAAATTCTTAAGATATTGGCAGGCGCGGGCGTTAAAGCGGTCACTACATCCGTGGGTTCTCCGAAAGAAATATACCCGGTAATCCATGATCTCGGCATTAAAGGGATTCATGTAGTTCTCGCGCTTCAGCACGCGATACGGGCAGTTACCGCAGGAGCGGACGCTTTGATCGTTGTCGGCTCGGAAGCCGGCGGGCTGCGTTCCTTAAATCCTGAGTCATCAACTATGGTGCTTGTGCCTCTGGTATCCGATTATGTGAAAGTTCCCATTGTGGCCGCCGGAGGCATCGCGGATTCAAGAGGTTATAAAACGGCTTTTGTTTTGGGTGCTCAGGGTGTGCAGGTCGGCACAAGGTTTCTGGCCTCCCTTGAAAGTCCTGCCTCTGAGCAGTGGAAAAAGGCGATTGTCGAATGCGGTGACGGCAGTACCACTTTGATCCCCGCCCTTAATATGAGAGTAGCGGAAAGGATTATCATTACGCCATGGGTAAAGCAGAAAATGGATGACCCTGAAGTGAAAAATATTGCCGCTGAATTGGATCGCAATCCCGCGGCAAGCGGCAATTATGAGCGTGCCTCATTCGGGGCGGGCCAGGTCAGCGCGCTAATTCGGGATATTAAGCCGGTAAAGGCAATAATTGAAGAGATGGTTTCCTGAAACAAATATAAAGGAAGTACGCAGTACATGAAAACAGCTAAAGACAAAGAAGATACAGCAAAAGGAAACATCCCGCCCGCGAATAAAGAAATGGATAGTAATCCCGTACGCCCTGACCTTGCCGAGGTGATCGAGAGGAATTCTTTCGGCCTTGACGCCAATCGCCCCGACGTGGTGGCCAAAAGGAAACAGAAAAACCAGCGCACGGCCCGTGCCAACGTGGAGAATCTTTTCGATAATGGGCATTTTATTGAATACGGAGCGATGACAATTGCCGCGCAGCGAGGCCGCCGCTCGATAGATGATCTTATCAGCAAAACTCCCGGCGACGGCCTGATCACGGGTATCGGCACAGTCAACGGTTCACTGTTCCCCGATGATAAAGCCCGCTGCATGGTTATGGCATACGATTATACTGTTCTAGCCGGCACGCAGGGTTTTTTCAATCATAAAAAAATGGATCGCCTGCTTAATCTGGCGCATGAACAGAAACTGCCGCTGGTATTGTTTGCGGAAGGAGGCGGCGGCAGACCGGGTGATGTTGACGCCGCGGGCGTCATGATAGCAGGTTTGGATTTAAAAACTTTTAGCTTGTTCGGCGGCCTCAGCGGCAAGGTGCCGGTGGTAGGCGTGGTCTCGGGGCCGTGTTTTGCGGGCAACGCCGCTTTGTTGGGTTGCTGCGATGTGATTATCGCCGCCCGGAATTCCAATATCGGCATGGGCGGTCCGGTGATGATTGAAGGCGGGGGCCTTGGTGTTTTCAAACCGGAAGAGGTCGGCCCGATAGATGTGCAGACACAAAACGGCGTTGTTGATATTGAAGTGGCCGATGATGTGGAAATGGTGGCTGTCACCAAAAAGTATCTTTCCTATTTTCAGGGAACAATTTTCAAGTGGGAGGCCGCCGACCAGTCGCGTTTGCGCCGTTTGATTCCGGAAAACAGACGGCGTGCTTATGATGTCCACGTTGTCATCAGAGCATTGGCCGATACGGATTCCTTTCTGGAGCTCAAACCAAAATTCGGGCCGAGTATGGTTACCGGATTTATCAG
This sequence comes from Deltaproteobacteria bacterium RBG_16_44_11, assembly GCA_001797845.1. Lineage (GTDB taxonomy): Bacteria > Desulfobacterota > Syntrophia > Syntrophales > Smithellaceae > UBA4810. The sequence goes on from MGQN01000036.1 coordinate 2,822, forward strand.
AATCGAAGGCCGGCCTTTTGGCGTGATCGCCAATAACTGTATGCATATGGCCGGAGCCATTGAAGCGGAAGGCGCGGACAAAGCGGCACGCCTGATGCAGATTTGTAACGCGCATGGCCTGCCGGTTTTGTCTTTGTGCGATACCCCGGGCTTTATGGTCGGGCCGGAAATCGAAAAGCGCGCGCAGGTACGCCACGTCTGCCGTATGTTTGTTATTGGCGCGCATTTAACCGTGCCTTATTTTACGATTGTTTTGCGCCGGGGCTACGGTCTCGGAGCCATGGCGATGGCTAGAGGCGGCTTCCATGAATCTTTCTTTACGGCCGCCTGGCCGACCGGGGAATTCGGAGGCATGGGACTGGAAGGCGCGGTGAAGGCCGGTTTCAAAAAGGAACTGGAAGCGGTGAAAGACCCGAAAGAGCGTGAAGCGCTCTACGATAAACTTGTCGCCCAGATGTATGAAAAGGGCAAAGCCATCAACATGGCCGCCCACCTGGAAATTGACGCGGTCATTGATCCGGCCGATACCCGCAAATGGATTATGCAGGGTTTGAACTCCTATCCCGTCGAGCGGCCTCATGAGGCGGATCACTCTTACATTGATCCGTGGTAAAAGCAAACATACGAATCCGCCGCCGCGGACGCTTCACGAGTAGCGCATTTTAGGTCTTACTTAGTAGGGGTCGGTCCGTCCTCTTCTTCTTTGTTTAAGTCCAACTCAATATCGTCCAGAACATCCGTTATTTTTTCCGTCTTATCGATAACAACGGTGGAATCTCCCAGCGCGCCTGGTTGGCCGGCCGCGCGTGTGACGGCGGATTTTACTCTTTTCTTTATCTGCCAGGATTCTCCCGAAGTGACAACAACCCAGTCGTTGAGTTCAAATTGGATATCACGTACGTGGGGCAAGGCGACAATTTCCCTGATAATGGATTCTATCTCCTTGGCGGAATAATCCCTGTCCGGCCGGACCAGATCGCCGTTGATATAAACCGTAGAGCCCATAAAGGAATAATCTATCTTTGTCAGATCCACGTCATGGCGCGTGAAAACCATCCTGACGTTGCGATTGACTTCATAACGGGATACCTGTTCATCCGGCGGCATATTTACTACCCCTTAGATATAAAATACTTCCAATAGCCGGTTATTGTCAAGAACTGGATGACTGGATGAAAAAAGAATTGCAACACCCCGATAACGTCAACGCTGTCATTTTGCCCACTATGTTCTTGCCATATACGCTTCACGCTAGTCCAGCAGGCCTTTTTTATCTAATTCAGTCTTCAGCCTAACAGACTAAACCCCTTTAGATCGACAAAGGTCAGGAACAAAAATTTGATCCCACTCGTCCTCAGCTAGCGCATTGAGAAAAACTGATATTTGAAGACCTCACCCTAACCTATTTTCAGGCCTCATAGCCGGCAAGCCGAAATAGGCAAGGATTTTAAACAAAACCGTTCCCGGTAATTTTATGGACCGGACTGAACGCGAAGGATCGCGCCATTTCCGTAATCAACCAGGTAAAGTTCACCGGCGGTGTCCTGACCGAAGGCACTGACGATAAGATTATGCGTCAACATGAGAGTCCGCTGCCAGGTACCCGAGACCTCGCTTAAACCCCATACGTGGCCGCTAGAAAGATCACCGAAGACATACACACCCACCAGCGCCGGAATAGACGACCCGTGATAGACGAATCCCCCGATGATGGATTCACCGCCGGCTGCATCATGACCGTACTCAGTAATCGGCGGGGTTAAACCCGTCATGGTGCATGAGGGGGTACCCGGAGGGTAGCAGTGATTGCCTTCCATGATCTTCCAGCCGAAGTTAGCACCCTTGGTAATCAGATCCACTTCTTCCCAGCTATCCTGTCCGACATCGCCGGCAAAAAGACGGTCGGTGGAAGGATCGAACGAAAACCGCCAGGGATTGCGCAGCCCGTAAGCCCAAATCTCCGGCAGTTCGTCGACACCGGTAAAGGGATTATCAGCCGGAATCGCATATTGTTTCCCGGGTGCATGGGTGCTATCCACATCAATGCGCAATATCTTGCCCAGGAACGTTGCCAGATTTTGACCATTGCCGGAGGGATCGCCTCCGCTCCCGCCATCTCCCAGAGCGATATACAGAAAACCGTCGGGATCGAAAGCGAGCTGTCCTCCGTTGTGGTTATCAAAAGGCTGGTTTACCACCAACAGCACGATTTCGCTTGTCGAATCAGCCAGATTGGGATCCCCTATAGAGACGGTGAACTCGGAGATGACCGTCTGCAGCTGCCCTAGTACACTACGAGTGTAGTTGACGAAAAAGCGCCCATTCGTGCTAAAGTTCGGGTGGAACGCGAGCCCCAGCAGCCCTTTCTCTTCTCCGGATTCTATATTAGCTGTAATGTCCAGGAATGCGGTCGGCAATAGAACCCCACTCTGGATAATCCGGATAGGGCCTCCTTGCTCGACAACAAATAAACGACCTGTACCATCGTTCGGAGCTTCCAGACCTACCGGAGCACTAAGCCCGCTAACGAAGCTCGCCAGTGACAACAATCCCGGGTTCGGCAACGTACCGCCCGAACCTGAGCCGCCTCCCCCTCCCCCACAACCAAAGGGCAGGATGAACAACACTCCCATCAATACTAAGAGGCAAAGAAGTTTTCTCCTTTCCAATGCCTCAAAAACCTTTCTCATTTTAGTCTACCTCATTGTAATTCCATGAACCTTCCCTCGAAAACTGCCTTCACTTCGAGAACAAGTTCACTCTGAACCGGCGTCCCCGGATTTTTGTTGCCATATAAAAATACCGCTACCAACCTATCGTCGCCGATTGTTTTTTAATATATGGAGGCAATATTCACGTGTCAAGGCGGTTAAACGGATATAATTTATGTTTTGTCGTCCGATAAACTGATATTTCAAGACCTGACCCCGATTACCGATTACCACATGCATTTGTCTTTCCCCGGCAGGGAATCCCGGCGTATGCTTGGGTAGAGCGGAGGAATCCAGTTATTTTGCCGTTTATCCTTCAGCCTTCAGTCTTCGGTCTTCAGCCGCAGGCATAGAGGCTTGAATTATGAAACGCCTTTTGATAAGCTTCCAATAGTTACCGAATTCGGTAGCGAGCGCAAACTCCTTCGCGAGCTTTCGGGTAAGCGAGCGAATACTGAATAATATCGTTCCTTAAGAATCGAAGATTCTCCGCGGCTTGACGCGGAGAGCTTCAATTATTGAGCCGGTACAACCGTTCCTGATTAATTGCGATTAATTTATGAAAATGAAAACTTATAATGTAATAATTATCGGATCCGGACCGGCCGGACTTTTCGCGGCGATGTGGCTTGAGCGTCTGGGGATAGACAAAGTCGCCATTATCGACAGGCACGCCTATCCGGCCGGCGGCCTGTTGAACGACGGCAAACTTAACTTCGATTGCCGCATTGGTCTCGATCTGAATGAGCTTCAAATCGGTGAAGATAAAGCCCGGCAATTGATGAGCGAGACTAAAAAAATATTCGTCGGATTTCCCCGCTGTAAGCAGGTAACATTTATCGACAAAAATAAAAAAATCGAAGTTATAAAAAATATCGCTTGTGAGCACGGCGCTCAGTTTATTGCGCCGGAGCAGTGGCATTGGGGAACCGACAACGGAAAAGCCGTTGTAAATTATTTAAGAGGGCATCTTAAAAAAACGGAATTCTTTCTGGAAACAGAAGTATCCTCAATTGAAAAACTCGAAGGCGGCGGCTTTCGTCTTATCTGCAGCCGCGATAAAAAACGAATCAGCCATAACACCAGATGCATACTGGCTGCCCCGGGACGCAGCGGCGCTTACTGGTTTCGGGATATCGCAAAAGAGTTGCACATCCAACATAATTTCGGACCCATCGATGTGGGAATCCGGATTGAATTAAACCGAAAATTTTACGATCCGATTACGGATATTGTTTATGATCCTAAATTTATTTTCACAACCTCTCGCCATGGAGACAAGGTCAGGACGTTCTGCACAAACCCGGGCGGCCGGGTGCGGGTGGAAAATTATTTCGATTTCAAGCTGGTCAATGGCGATGCCCTTTCCGGCAAGAAAACGGAAAATACAAATTTTGCGTTAATCAATACTGTCGAGCTGACCAAGCCATTTTCCGACACAACCGCGTTCGGCCAAATGATCGCCCGGCAATTTTTTCTTTTAGGCGGCGGTAAGCCTATTGTACAAAGGATTGGTGATTTCCGTGAAGGAAGAAGAAGCTCTGCGGCGACTTTTAACAGCGCTACCCGCCATTTTGAAGTGTGCAGGGCAACATATAACGCTATACCGGGGGATATCGCGCTGGGTATGCCCGCTCGGATCATGGACAATCTCTGGGAATCGTTCAAGAAACTGGATAAAATAGTGCCCGGTATTCTTCACCCGTCAACGTTAATATACGCGCCGGAAATAAAATTCTTTGATACTCATTTTCCTACGAACCGGAATCTGGAAACAAATGTAAAAGGTATTTTTGTGGCCGGCGACGGCACCGGCAAAAGCCGCGGAATTGTGGGAGCAGGAATTTCCGGAATTATTGCCGCCCAGGGTATCGCCGAAAAATATTCCAAGACCTGACCCTAGACCGCTACCTCTTTATAATTACCGATTTTCCAAACACCTTTTTCCCGAAAAGCAGGGATTGTCTGTCTGCGTGCGGCGTTAAGCAACGCGTGAATTGATTTATTATTTATTTTGGCGAAATCTGCCAGTGGGCTTATAGTATCACCCTGCAAATAAGCAATTCTTTTGTGCAACGATTCTGCTAATGCCAGCGTGATAATTTTTTCCATAATCTTTGTATTTTTTGAGTCTTTATATTCACCAAATGCTCTGTAGTAGAGCAGTTTCTCTTTATCGCGAATGATAATGTTGGGAAAACCAAGGCGCGCAAGATGATAATTGATAATCACACGTCCGATTCTGCCGTTGCCGTCGCAAAACGGATGAACAGTTTCGAAATCAAGATGAAATTTAGCGATTTTGTCGGCAAAGTAATTAATATGATCAGAAGAAAATTCCAGCAGAATCGATTCCATCATTCTTTCTACATGTTCCGGTGCCGGAGCTATATGTGTGCCCACGCGGACATATTCGCCTTTAGCGCGGAAACGCCCCGCGATAGCGTCGGTAATATTCCCCATAAGCATTTTGTGTAAAAGCAGAATGAGCTCAACCGAAAGTTCCGTGTCGATCACTTTATTTTTTATATATTCCATCACCTGCGCTAGATTTTTTGCTTCAAAAACTTCCCGCACTGAAACATTACGGGAAATTTTCATCTCCAGCAAAATGCGCTCCGTTTCTTTAAGTGTCAGTGTAGAATTTTCGATAGCATTGGAATTGAAGACGCTTTCAGGAAGTTCGGATTCATCAATCAGTTTCAGTAAAGACTCTTTCCCTTTACAAAGCCGGTCATATTGGGCTTTTAAAACTTGAATATAATTTTTTACAGGAGTTATTGTTGCCATAGTCGATAATATAATAAATTAACCGTAATTTGTCAATAATTCGTTAATATATTGGAAAAACAAAGATAATTAACGGTGATTACCGTTCTTTTCCTTCAGTAAGTGAGGTTACTGATAAGGTTTTTTCTTCACGAGATACGAGATGCGAGATATGAAATCCGGCGTATGCCGGACGCGTTCCTTCAATAGAACCGTCCGCAATTATCTAAGCGGGATATTTATTTAATTACGCCGCAATAAATTGTTGTTTATTCCATCCAATGGACGAATTCAGTCAGTTTCGCTCTGTCCCGCTCGAAATTGTTGAGAGGAAATGACGGATCGGGATAGCCTAGAGCGATGCCCACGACGATTTTTTTATCATCAGGAATTGCCGCTATCTTTCTAATTTCAGCGGAGTAACGCGCGGCCGCGGCCAAGAGACACGTGCCGAGACCTTTGTCGTGCGCCGCCAGGCAGATTGTTTGGGCGATGAGACCGATATCCAGCATCTGGTATTCAACAAGATTATCCCGCGAAATACAGGCCAGAATCAGACAAGGGGTATCAAACATGGAAACCATATTCTGATAATACTTATCGCGTGCTTCTTTATCTTCTCTTTTTATGCCTTGCGCGCTTAAAACGATTTTGCCCAGCTCTCCATATCTTGCTTTCATGGCATCAGGCCATTTCTCCAGCATGGGCACATCGGACGCGATCGCCGCTCCGGCCAGCGTTTGCTTAAGATTCATTTCTTTGAATTTCGCCAATGTCTTACCCGTCAGTACATACAAGTCCCAGGGCTGGGTATTTCCCCACGATGGCGACCAGCGTGCTACTTCCAGAATCTCTGTAATTATATTTTTCGGTACATCCTGCGATTTGAATTTACGAATACTCCGTCTTCCCTTGATTGCGACAGCTAATTCCATGGTAACCTCCTTCGCGGAATCAATCCGCTTATTATTGACATTAAAATTAAACAGAGCCGCTCCCAATTACCTCGTGTCATTCCCTGGCTTGACCAGGGAATCCAGGAACATTAATATCAAAGTGAACTGCCCTGTTTATTTCTCTAACGCTTTGCATATTTTATCAATGCTAAAAGATACCTTGATTTAAACTGGTTGCTTGCCAGTATTTGTTTTGCGGGAGGCAGTTTTAGAATAACACCAAGCACTGCCGCCATCGCCCGATGGCTTAACAGTAGCTGGTTATCAAAAAGGAGATTCTGAAACTTTCCGCGCTCGATGGCCATTAGCACAACTCTATGCACTGAATTTACCGGCGTGATAACCCGCTCGCTACGGGATTTTAATTTGAGGGCGGAAACTATGCAGCCTTTCAGGCATACGCCGCAGCCAAGACATTGATCATCATCCAGCTTTGCTTTCTTCTTCTCTGGTTTATGCGGATCACTGGCGGTGACAAGCGTCATGGCCTCTACCGGGCAAAGTGATACACATTTTCCGCATCCGTTACATTTTTCTTCAATTATTTCCGGGATAAAATTCGTCGTATGCACGGGGTTTAAGAAACCAAACTTTCTGGCCGCAATTAATGCTTCGCAACAACAACCGCAGCAATTGCAGATAAAACCTACACGTTCCTGAACATTTTCGCCAAACTGGACAAGGTTATGATCCTGAGCTTTATTTAGCAAATCCAGCCCCTCCGCGGCATCGACTTTTCTGGCAATTTTATGACGGACTAATGATTCAGCGGGAGCATTGAAAGTCATGCAAATATCCATTGGCGCGCCGCAATTAAGGCCTACATGTTCCATCTTGTGCCGGCAATAGCAAACACCAACACCAATTTGTGAAGCTGTTTTTATAACTTCCGATGCCCGCTCAAAGTCAAGAACATGGAGAGCATTTTCGTTGGTCAGGACACCCTCGTTTACAAAAACTCTTCCCAGCTGAGTTTCGCCGTTAAGGAACAGATCTTTTATGAAATCCTCTTCCACATTCAGGTACTGGTAAAATAATTCTGATAAGACTTTTTGATCGATATCTTTCCTGTAGCGCATCATGGAGAATTCAAAAAATCCCGCCATGGGAGGAGGCAGAACATAGGTGGCGTTTCCCTCTTCCTCGTAATCAAGCAGAATTCCGCGATCAGCAAGATCGTTCAAAATAACACTGGCATCACTAAGGCTAAGCTTCCAGATTGCGGCTGCTTTTTTATCAGTGAATGGTTTGATGGGAAGCCGAGAGACAAGCTTAGCTTCCCTTTCGGAAAAAAGAACTTTGAGGATTTTAAAAAGCAGTTCTGTGGGTGGAGCGCCCTGGGGAAATCTGTTTAATCTCTGAGCCAGACTATTGTAACTATTGGCCTTGATAGTATTGTGATGTGCCATTTAATACTCACCTTGTCATTCCCTGGCTTGACCGGGGAATCCAGTCCCTCCTCTGTCATTCCCGTCGCAGATGACCTCGCGTGACCTTTAGGTTATCAGGTTACGGAGGCGGGAATCCAGATTTGTTCCTTAGTTATAATGTATTCACGAAATAAAGACTAGGCAACCTTTATCTTGTTTAAATCTTCCAATGGAATAGCCGTCACGTTGCGATCTAAGGGATAAGATTCCTTGCCGGGGTAAATAATCCATAGATGCTTGAGAGATAGTTCTTTTAAAGCTGAGCGCATTGATTGCGTAAGATTTGGGGCTTGCGCATATTTTACCTCGATTCCATAAAGCTCCCCTTTTTTTTGGAATACCAGGTCAATCTCAGCGGCGGCATGCACTCCCCAAAAAAAGGCCTCGTCTTCTTTTAAATGGGCCGTTTTAATTGCCTCTTCTAAAGCAAAGCCTTCCCATGAAGCGCCAAGTTTAGGATGCAAAAGAACATCTTTCTTACCCTCCAATGCGAATAAGGCATGCAATATACCGGAATCGCGAAAATAAACCTTTGGTCTTTTGATGATTCTTTTTTTTGTATTATAATACCACGGTCGCAACTGACGGACCATAAACGTTCCTGAAAGCAAATCCAGATATCTTTGCGCGGTGTGGTCAGATATACCCAAGCTCTTACCTATTTCCGAGGCGTTGAATATTTGGCCGTGATAATGCGCAAGCATTTTCCAAAAACGGCCTAATGATTTGGCAGGTATATTAATTCCCAACTGCGGTATATCCCGTTCTAAAAAAGTAGCAATAAAATCTTGACGCCATTGATAGGAAGCCGCTTCGTTTGAAGCCAAAAAAGATCTGGGGAAAGTTCCCCTAATCCATAATTTTTCTGCTTTTGAAGCGCCCAATAGCTGGAGAGAAAAACCGCCTATTTCCACATAGCTAATACGGCCTGCCAAAGATTCTGAGGATTGCCTGATTAAATCTCTTGATGCGCTCCCTAGGATTAGATATTTTGTTTTTTTATAGCGGTCGGAAAGGACACGAAGCACAGGAAACAAATCAGGAGATCTTTGGATTTCGTCAATAATAATCAGCCCCTCGATATTTTCCAATGCCAACAAAGGTTCCTGAAGCCGCTGGATATCCCGGGGGTTTTCAAGGTCGAAAATGGTAACTTCTAGCGGCCATTGAGAAGAAAACTGGCGCGAAAGAGTAGTTTTACCGCATTGTCTCGGCCCTAAAATAGCGACAATAGGATTATTTTTGAGGAGCTTATTTAATAACTCAATCTCGGTGGTTCTTTGTATTTGCATGGCATGACTTTATCATGAAATATCGACATGTCAAGTCGAAATATCATTATTCCCTCCCTTGAGCGCATGCCGCGGGAATCCAGTTATTTTACCGTTTATCCTTCAGCCTTCAGTCTTGATACCATGTTTTACCCCATACTCTTCACGAGATACGAATCCCGCTTCACGATTTTCAGATTGTCAATTGTCAAGAGTAAAGATTTGACCCCGATCCCCTCCCTCACCTTGGCTGAACTACCACAGGTGGCGGAGGCTTAACTGGGTGTACCACACGAGGCGGTGGAGGCTTAACCGGCTGCACCACCACAGGCGGAGGTGGATTAACTGGGTGTACCACACGAGGCGGAGGCGGATTAACCGGGTGCACTACTACAGGCCTCGGACGGGGCGCAATGATGCAGCCGCTGATGATAAATATGAATAAAAACAAACTAATAGACACGAAACGCGTTATTTTAATCATAGCCTACTCCTTTCTATCTTGTATTGGTAAAATTTTGCCCTGCCTGTGAATATAGGCAAGCCGCTATTTTATGTCAATCAATAATTACCAGGCGCAATTAATATTGTTAAGACTATATAAGCACGCATTCCTTGTCTATCTATCCGCTTTTAGTTGCACGGTATAGAGAACATCATAACCTTTTGCGTGTTCCCGGATAATCGCCAGCGTTTTAAAATCTTTTTCCTTCGGGCTATCGTAGGGGCCGAAAGTATATTTCCTGACACCCGTTTCCACTCCCGGCCCATGAGTTATTGTTTTTTCCCAGAGTATTTTATTTTTTCCAGCAGCTTTAATGGGAGTCCAGTCATAGATAGAAGATATTTTTTGTTGAAGCTGCCAAGCACAGGGATTCTTTAACTTGATATGCATGCTGAACTTATCCGGCGGAACAATAAATTTAGTACCTTCAGGCGCCGGTCGGAGAGTCGTCTTCCCTAATTTTATCGGCTCGGGAATATACATATCATTTTCCTTAAAAGGCGCGTTGGGATCACCCGAGGGATCCTGCACGCGAATTTGCATAACATCCCTTTCTGAAGCCAGTTTGCCGTCATAAACCGTGAGGGCGACCAGATATGTACCAAGAATATCCGAGCGGAAACGGCAGTTTTTCATTGTGCGCTGACCGGCAAATATTCTGGGCGTTGCGTTTTGCGGCGCGGCAATAACCTTCCATTCGTAGTAAATTTTATCACCATCCGGGTCATGGCTGTTGCTTGCGTCCAGAAAAACGGTTGCATACCGCTGGATGACCTGATCCATCCCGGCATTGGCTATTGGCGCGCGATTAACTGTTACGGATTTAGAGCCGGCTCCCATAAGAAGAAGAGCCATAGTAATTGTTACGACTACAAAAATAATCCTTTTCATTTTCTCATCCTCCTTTATCTATTAAATAATCATTCCTTTTACTCTATTCATATCGCCAATTGTCAAGAGTAAAGATTTGAGCCTCCCAATTCCCGGAGCATAATTAAAGTGTTCAAGTTTATATTTCCCCTTTTATTAAAGGGGGATTTTGATGGTGCCCAATTTTCTCTTTATCCTTGCACTGCTTGTTATTCATGCTTTAAGTTTACTTGAAGCTTTAACCAGCCGGGAAGCCATCTTTTCTTTTTCCATAAGCTGTTCCACCAAAACCTCTCTCATCAGGTTGCAGGCCTGAATGATTTTAGGATTGGCGATCCGATAATATAATTGGACGCCTTCACGCCTTGCCAAAATGACGCCCTTCGATTTCAAAACATTCATATGCTGAGATATATTCACTTTAGCCAATCCGGTTTTTTTCATTAATTCGCTGTTGGACATTTCTCTGTCCTTCAGCAGATTGATAATTTCCAAGCGCTTATCATTGGCGAATATTTTACAGATATCAGCTTGCAGTTTAAGAATGCTTTCCATTTATCCTCCTAGTTTCAAAATTGTACCTAACTCCCATTATTGCACTTTCCACCACAGCACAAGCAGAACCTAAACTACAACTGTTGGTATCACCGCATGCAAATTGTTCAGGCGGCAAGTTCTGCCAGCCATTTGCCGGCGCTGACTATGGCGATGTTATCTTTTTGCTGCTCGCGCCGGAGATTCTGAACCAGTTGCACTGCAGCGGCTTCGGGCAGTTTCTTTGCAAGCAGGATAAGTGACGCGGAAGGTGAATCATCAGAGGCTTTCACTTCAATGAGATGCGACGCTTTTCCTTTTTTGCTCAGAGAGAAGTCAACTTCTTTACCGTCTTTGATTTTGATATAGTTGAGTTCAATATCCTCTCCGGAAATATCTTGCAGATACTGAACATGTTTTAGCAGACATACCGCGCAGGTATTTTCCAACTGTATTCCTTCACCACCCAGAACAAAACCGCTGTCATAAAAATACAACTTGGGTTCTTTCAGAATGGCTCTGGCCACATTGGTATGGAAGGGACGTACGGTAAACACTATACACAAACTTTCCAGTATATCGATATACCGGCGCACCGTATTGGGGGCAATTTGAAGATCCTGCGCTATCGATGTGTAAGAAACAGGAGAGCCTACCCTTGAGCGCAACAATTCAAGCAAAAGCCGCATGGAACGCACTTCCTGCAGTCTGCTGAATTCCATAATATCCTCGCGGATCAGGTCGGTATAGTATTGATTGCGCCAGCGTGTTGCTTCGGTTTCCGACCCGGACAAAAAAGGCTCGGGAAATCCGCCCAACCGGTTAAGAAGCGCCAGCGCTTCATCAGGCGAAACAGTGTTTTTCAATTCACGCACAGAAATCGGATTAAGGCGCATGGGGAAATAGCGACCGGCCAGTGACTCGTCGGATTGTCTGTAAGTATCCAGGCGTGCGCTGCCGGTAATAAGGATAGACTGTTTTTCCGGACGCGTGTCAAAGACACCTTTAACAAACTTTTTCCATTCCGGCTTTTTGTGTATTTCATCAAGAATAAGCAGATCGCTTTGGTGAGGCCACGACTGTTTATTGATAATCTGCGCATCGGCCATATTATCGAAGTTCAGATACTGAGGGGAGTTGAATTCCGGCATGAGCGCTTTGGCCAGGCAGGTTTTGCCGACTTGCCGTGGCCCTGTCAGAATGACCATTTTCTTCTTCAAGTCTTTTTTTATCGAATCATAAAGGTAACGTTTCATGGCCGACTATTTAGCAGGATATTGCACAAAAGTCAAGACTATTATGCATAGTGTTGCATAATAGTCGAATTGATGTTTTTGATTAATACCTTCTTTGTTACTGTCATATCGACGTGTTATGTCCGGCACCTACCGGGTAACTGGGCAAGCCAGAAACATTAAATTAATTGGAATTCGGAACGTAAAGATTTTTTGTTCGGCTTGGATTGTAATATTTTGACATAATTTTTTAAACGTATTCCTTACATCTTCCAGGCGCCAAAGCGCCAATTTTTTTCAATTCGATGATTCTATATCTTCTCCAACAACCGTTTGTTCGCTTTCTATTTGTTCTTCTTCCTGCGGCAACGTGTCTTTAATAAGCACCTTCACCAACTCACTCGATTGTTTCAATATCCGTGATGCTTCATTCTCCGCTTTTTTCATTGTCCTTTCCAGGGCATCATCAGCCAGTTCCGCTTCTAAAATTTCATCATTATCAAATTCTTCGTTCATGGCAAAAAACTCTCTCTTTGTTTTATGTATAAATAGTGTGATTCAATCTTTTAATAGAATTATTTTTATTTAGCTATTTTTTACTAAGAACACAAATTTATCAATTTTGTTAATTTTATATATTTAGAAGAATTATGCAAGATTTTTTGATATTTCCGCTTTGTCATTCCCGCGAAAGCGGGCTATAGTGCCCTTTAGGGTAAATCCAGTTCTTCCTCTGTCATTGCGATGAGCAAAGCAAAGCCTGCCCCGGACTCCGATCCGGGGAAGCAATCTCGTACAACTGTCATTGCCCGGCGAATGCCATGGGAGCGCTTCACGAGATACACATTTATTTCCGCTTCACGCTTCACGAGATATGAAATCCGGCGTATGCCGGACGCGTCCTTTCAATAGAACCATCCCGGATTATTCAGGTATGCAGTTTACTTGTTCGTGTTGACGCCGATTTTTGTATAGAGAGGACAATACCCGCTCATTACACTTGAGAGAAGCGATCCACTAATGATGAGCAGCAATCCTGCAATACCGGGAAGCATGCCCCAGAGGTAAGCGGCGATAATCAGAAGTGCAACGATGGTCCTTATAATTTTGTCAATCATGCCAACATTTTTTTTCATACAAATCTCCTTTAATTATAATTTTATTTTCAATTCTCAAGCCACTCGCCCGCGCATTGTCATTGCGAGCCGCCTCTCAGGCGGCGTGGCAATCTCGTACCTTCTTTTACTTCCCCCTTTTCTAGCGTGCCCTTTAGGGTAGAGGGACTGAGGGAAGGTGATATACGCTTCACGCGTTACAATCTTTAGATTGCCAATTGTCAAGAGTAAAGATTTGAGCCTCCCCCATGCTCCCTCAGTTCCATCACAGCTTTTTGGATAGAAACTTAGAATTTTAAGGGCGTCCCTCTTTCCCCTTAGCAGCAGACAATGGCATTTTTGGAAGACGAAAAAGATGAATAAATATTTCTGTGTTAGTTAAGAAAAATAGTTGTCAGGATGTGGGCATACATCAATCGTGCTTCTTTCTAAATTATACAACAACTTCCGTTGCATAAAAATATACTTTTCTTTTCCAAGATCTAATTCATTTAATGTTGGTTTATATCCTACGTGTTTATAAAAATCTTGCCGGTCATTAATACCCCAAAGGCAAATGCTATCGCAATTGTTAGAACGCGCACATGTTTCTGCAAACCTCATAAGGCTTCCGCCGAGCCCGGAACCACGGACAGAATTGTCAACAACTACAGCATCAATAAATAAAACATCTTTTTTAATTAAAAAACTTATAAATCCAAATATTTTTCCATGACGTTCATACACATAAATATAGTTTGATGCTGTTTTGTATTGATACCAAAGATCAGACCAAGTTATTTTAGCAATAGATTCTACATCGGTATTTATGCTCTCTGGTTTTCTTTTTATATCTTCTTCATTAAGTCTACGAAAAACGCCGAAAGGAACCAATCTATTGTTAGGTATTTTTTCAAGTAAAAAAACGGCTCTATCATGATCACCAATAAGCAAACTGAAGAAGTTAGGAATAACACAAGAACCTCTTTTTATAACCAATGAATACGACATTATTTCAGATGCACCTAGCTGTTGAATCTTTTCAAAAGCCAGAAGCATTGTGCTTCCAGAATGGACAGAACTGTCGATTATTAGTACCGATGCATCTTTGAATAAAATCTCATCACTAGGATTTTCTAAACAGATGGTTTTTGTATCCCTATCAAAAGAAAGAGGAATGATTTGAATTTGTTTTTTCTTATCACTTGGTATGTGTGATGCAATAACGGCAGTAATTTCTGCTCCTGATAACCCCAATACACACCATACATTGGGGGAATTTTTGTCAAGCTTATTTAACCGATCCCAGAAGTCTTTTGCATATCCCGAGACCTCATCTTTGCTTAAATAATAAGTATGCAATTGGCTTACGTTCCGCGGATAGATAGTATTGGTTTCGTAATAGGGTGCTTATCTAATTCTTCACTCCAGTCGGCAAAATAACAATCACTACAAACGTGTCCTTTGTCTGTACTACGGTTACCCGTTATAGCTTCTTGAAGAGGGGTATCACATTTGGCGCAACGTTGTACGTTTAATAACTTTTCCCTTCTGGATGGCAATTCAATTAAAAATTGTTCTAAAGTCATAAACGTTCTCCTTTATTTTTTGTACATAAAAAGAAAACCCCGCGACAACCTTAAAATAGGCGGAGTTCTTCACTATAAAAAATCGTTTTTTTGTAAGTAAACATTATAAAAAAAACCATATTATCAATGACTTATATTAAGTCTACTAATCAGTTTAGGGATTATTTCTTAGGATGTCAACAAAAAAGTGGGCTTTTTTTTCACTTTTTTTGAAATGTCAAGAGCAATTTTAGCCCAATTTTAGACTAATTTTAGACCAAACTTAGATTCATTTTTAGCGAAATAAACTACCTTAAACTAGGACATTCCGTTATAATTTTACGCCCAGGATGATTTTTGTTCGAAGTGATCAGCTAATACTAACCGCTCTTCTAATCCATTTGGGTATTTATATAAAAGTTTTGCGTGATCAAATTCAGCATGAGTTTTATGGATTATTCGGTGATGATTCGGACACGTGACAATAATGTTTTTGCTAACATCCAAGCCGCCGCTGCTCAAGGAATCAATATGATGAGTCTCTGCAAATGGTTCTTCATACTTAATCCTGAAATTCATGCCGCAAACCTGACATCTGTGGTCATAGATCGATTTCAATGATTCGGATAATAGAGGATCGCGAAAAAATTCTTCGTGTTCAGGAACTATAATCTTTTTTGGCTTTTCAGGATGAGTAATCACGTCATAATTTCCAAGAGTCTCTTTAACCAAACTCGGACCAAATGTATCTCTTAGTTCATAGCCGGTCAATCTACCCCAAACGTATGCTGATATTACGGCTTCGTCTTCTTGGGTGATGGCCAGAGGATTGGTTTGTCCTGCATAATTATTTGAAAGTGGTAAATCTTCCAAGCTAAACGGAATCGTAGGTATCGTATCAGAGCAAACGAGGATATATTTCCATGTCTTTCCAGCCTGTGGCCAATGTTGGCGGCTTATCTCGCCTGTATGGTCAACTTCGGAGTGGTCATAGACAAGGGCAAATTCAATCCGAGCTTGCAGTTTGTGTAAGCTGGTAGCTTCGTTTTTGACGAGTTGTAAAAGAAGGATTTCCCCTTTATGGAAATGCGGTGTTTGATCAATCGCGAAGAGCGATTTTTCAATACATTCTCTAACCTGAGATTGTCTTACATTAAGACGTTGCATGCGCTAATCCTATTTACTTGTTTGTCTGCATATGGCAACTAATTGCCAAGATCAAAGCTTTGCCCCTCCTCGCTAATATTAGTTCAATAACTCCACTGCGCATGTCCCACCGGCAATCGATTTAATTCTTCTCTATGCGATTTCCATTTGGGCATAAACGAAGCCATATAATGCAAAAATAAATCGTTATGACGACGTTCCAGAAGGTGGACTAATTCATGGACAATGATATATTCCAAGCAAGTTATCGGTTTCTTCGCAAGTTCAAGGTTGAGCCAAATTCGCTTTGCTTCTCTATTGCATGATCCCCATTTGGTTTTCATCAATTTAACACCCCATTCGGAAGCATGCACACCTGTCTTCTTTTCCCATTTAGCAAGTAAATGTGGAATTATCCTTTTCAATTCTCTACGATACCATTCATTCATTATTGACTGCCGCTGAAGTGCGGTTGTTGATTTTTTTGTATATAAATCTATTTTCCTTTTATGCAGCACAATTTTATTAGAACCTTCATTCTCAATGACATTTAATAGATACCGCTGACCAAAGAGATAATGGCTTTCTCTTGATATGTATTCCCGCGCCGTTTCTCTTTCCTGGCCGGAAAATTTGCGTTGCTGATTTTTAATCCAGGGTAGTTTTGATATTACAAAAAAACGCAGCGCTTCTTCATCGACACGCAATGGCACAGCAATGCGCACTCTACCTTTGGGCGGATAAACGGCAAGGTGCATGTTTTTGATGTCCTTGCGGACGATATCAATTTTAATATTTGCTACTTTAATTTGATGCATCAGTAGTCACGCTGATTTTTAACCAGTTCAAAAATATTCATGATCTTGTCTTCATCACGAATACCGTATTTAGCCAGAGTTTCACAGATTATTGATTTGAGATGCTTTTCTTTCATTGGATTGCCCTTGAATCCGTCATACTTTTTATGAACTATTTCATTATCCAGATCCACGGCAAGCTCTTCATTCTTGTTGAGATTGTCATATAGCGCGCGCTTTGCTGCGGTATTCAGCGATACAGGGTATTCTTTCGCAGCAGTCGGGTTTTTGATTTGCCTGGTCAGTTCAACTATTTTCTGCAAATATTCTTCATACCTGTCAGTTTCTTCTTTTCGCAATTTGATGAGCGCATTCAACAGTACCGACATTTTTTCGTAATAGATGGGGTTTGTCGGTGATTCTTCAATAATGACACGGCGGAGATTGTTTTCAATCGTTTCGGCCATTGCATCTTTATTGCTTCTAATGCCACCAGGCAATTCCTTGATCGCATCTTTACCGCGCTCAACAATCAACTCCACCAGCGTAAAATCATCAAAGGCGGACAGGACGCGACTTTCTTCGGCGCCGATGTATGAATCGATCAGATGACGCATAGCCGGTTCGTATTGCTTCAGGTCAACATAATCGCCGCTTGCCAGCTGTATCTCTTTACGAATATTCTCGAAATGTTTGATGTTGTTCTTGATCACAATAACTTCTGCCGATGTATAACCCGCTTCTTCTATTTCGTCCGCGACGTTTGCATACGCGCGGATTAAAGAGATCACCGCTTTATATAGGGCTACACGACGCGGTTCTGTGTCTTTCAATTCTTCCGGATTTTGGGTGTTTTTCCCGCAAAAATAGCGAATGTATTCCAGCGTACCCTTTGGCGGCTCTACGGGCTCGCAAAGCGCCTTGATTGCTTCGAGAGCGTCATCAAGCTTTTCCTTCCCCTTGTCGAGCCGATTTGTCAGCAAACCCTGCACATCAGCAGCATCATAAGCGTCAAAAGCACCGGACGTATAATCCGTAACTGACTGCTCCAAGCTTTTAAATAAATCCTTGTAATCAATAATATAGCCGTATTCCTTATCATCGCCATCCATCCGGTTGACTCGGCAGATTGCCTGAAAAAGCCCGTGGTCTTGCATCTTTTTATCTATGTAAAGATAGGTCGCCGACGGTGCATCAAAACCCGTAAGCAGTTTATCAACAACGATCAGCAGCTTCATCTGCGCCGGTTCATCGATAAACTTCTTTTTGACCTCATCCTCAAATTTCTCCG
>MGQN01000036.1:21006-24844 GCA_001797845.1 Deltaproteobacteria bacterium RBG_16_44_11
TCCGGGGCCATATTAAACCAGTCCGCAATCATCTTCTGATAAATCTCATATTGCAGAAGCTTTTCCGTATAGCCTTCGCCCGATTCTTCGCCTTTAATATCGGCATGAGAAGGTACAAAAGACGTAATGATCGCGCATTTTTTAAGACCGGCATTCTGGAACATTTCATAATAGCGGCACGCCTGATAAATACTGCCGGAAACCAGCATGGCGTTTCCGCGGCCATTCTGCAAACGCTCTTTTGTTTCCATGTCCAGCATAATGTCGGCAACAATTTTCCCCAGACGGGATTTGGAGCTGAAAACCTTTTTCAGCGTGCCCCATTTTTGTTTGAGTTCTGTTTTGGCAAAATCAGTAAGCCCTTTTGTTTTTAGATCAAACCACTGATCGATTTTATCCAGAGACGATATTTTCTGTTCAATGTCACGGGCCTCATAGCGCAGATCAAGAACCACATTATCTTTTACCGCCTCATTAAATTTATAGGTATGAATGTATCGACCAAAAACTTCGATACTTTTTTGTTTATCTTTTTTCAGCAACGGCGTGCCGGTAAATCCGATAAAGATAGCGTTTGGCAACAGGTCTTTCATTGCCTTATGCAGATCGCCGCTTTGAGTGCGGTGGCACTCGTCCACAAAAACATAAATATCTCCCTTGGGCCTAAAATTCTTGGGCAATATCTTTTTCAGTTCGCTGATATATTCGTCATAATCAGCCTCTTCCTTGTTGCCGAACTTGTGAATAAGTGAACAAAGCAACCAGGGCGCGGTATCGTTAAGTCTGTTGATTAAATCCCTCCCGCTTTTGGTGCGGTAGATATTTTCATCAATCCCCTTGTAAACTTTTTCGATCTGCTTATCGAGTTCATCACGGTCGGTAATGATGAGAACACGGGCATCGGTAATATTTTCGCGTATCCATTTGGTAAGCCAGACCATGGTAATACTCTTGCCCGATCCTTGCGTGTGCCAGATAATCCCGCCTTCGCGCCGCTTAACATGGTCAGCCGCGGCCTTGACTCCCAAATACTGATTGGTACGGCAGAGCTTTTTAATCCCGCGATCATAGACAATAAAATCATGAAGAAGTTCGATAAATCGCTCTTTATTAAAAAGCTGGATGATGTTTTTATCCAGCACAAAATCGGATTGATTGGCAATTTTTCTCACCTGTTGAGTAATTTTCAACAAGTATGTGTCGTTGGGATTCTGTTCCTCACTAACTTCTTTCCATCTCATGTAATACTTTTCTTTGGTCTCGGTTGTGCCGTAACGCAAACCTTCCGTATCATTTCCGGCAGTGATGTATTGAATCGTGGAGAAAAACTGTTTGATAAAGATATGCTTCTGATTATCCAGATTCTGGCGTATACCTTCCGATACCGACACCGTGCTGCGCTTGAGTTCGATAACACCTAGGGCAATGCCGTTGACATACAGCACAATGTCCGGCCTTTTATTGTATACGCCTTTAACCGTGACTTCTTCGGCAATTGCGAAATCATTTTCGAGAGGTTCTTTCCAGTTGATCAGCGAAATAGTCTCTTTATTTTCTCCCGCACCTTCTTTTTCTTTTACGCCATAGCGCAAAAGGCTATAGACATCGCGGTTGACATCGTAGAGACTTTTACCCTGGTTTCCGGCAGTTTTAGTCAATTCATGAATCGCTTTGTTAATCAGCGTCGCACTGTAGCCTGCCTTTTTGAGATATGCTTTTAAAATGTCCTCTTCGATATTGCTGTTGTTCTCTCGCTTTTCCCATTTGCCGAGGTAACGATATTTGAGCGTATCCTGGAAAAGTTTTACTAAACGGTTTTGTGTGGCTCTTTCTTTGTCGCCTACTTTGCTCATGGTAATCTCTCAATTCTTGAAAAGTTTGAAACTTACCTGATATCTGTAAAAATCAATATTCTTTGCCACTGCCAATGCCCGACGAATGCGAATATCATCTTCCAACGCAATAATAACGCCGCACACTTCCTGACCATCTTCCGCCAGTTCTTCAAGAACGTAGCCCATGTATCTCTGGATTTGCCCCACAACGTAATCACTTGCCCGGCCTTTTTTCAGCTCCACCACAAGTAATTTCTTTTTATCTTTGCTGATGGCCAGAATGTCAATGGCGCCTGTATCACTGGGATACTGCTGACCGACGAGTTCGCCTTCTTCTTCGTAGATGTCATAGGTCTTGCCCAACTCAGTCTGCTTCCAGTTCTGCACCAGAAAATCTTCCAGATGTTTTTCCAGCGCGAATTCAGAAGGATCTTCTATCGTTTCATCACTTGAGGTAAGTGTTGGTGGATGGTGACCTGCAATGTGCAGCTCAATTTCTTCGGCATACTTTGTGATATTGCTGACCGTGCCGATTGAACCCGACGAATTTTGCAGAGATTCACTCATCTCAGTGCGTTCAATATGTTCGGAATGCCAACGTACCGCTCGGCGATGCGGCAGTATTTCACCCGGATGATACGAATAATTTTCAATTACTTCTCCGACAAAATAACTGCCGGAACCGTTTGGGCACAGGACAATATCGCCCAGCTTGATCCCCTTGGCAATGGTGTGTAAAGATCCACAGGCCAAACCGGCGGCTATTTTGCTTTTGTCAGGACGATTGGCAAGATAGACCGGTATAAATTTCTGATTGAACTCCCGCCAGTTTTCGGGCAATTGCCCGGTAAGATCAGTCGCGATATCAAAATCACAGCCGATGAAATTACCTTTGTAGCATTCTTCGGCATAAATGCTTTTTCTGCCCAACATAATTCGGTAGTAGTTCTTCATGAATTTATCCTTATAAGAGTCTAGTTTTTCCGGTCAGTAATTCCTGCATCATGCCTTGCTTGATGCAGCGGTATTTGGCAAGCTTCTGCTCCAGCACTTCAATATCAACGTCCATGTCGGAAAGGACAGCGGCAATGGCAGTTTGTTCTTCGGACGATGGTATAAATACTTCAAATGCTTCAAACTGCTCTCTTGATAAATATGAAATCGTTGTTCCAGATGATAGCATATTCAATGCTTCTGCATTATATGACATGTAATAGAATAAGAATTCGTTTGAAGCTTTCTTATCATTTATTACTAGCCCAATGAATGTTTGATTAGTCACAAGCGGTTTTTTAATAATTGCACATCTCCCCAAATCAGCACTACAAGAAACAATTAATGTTTCTTTGGGGTGTACCTTTAAGTTCATCTGTTGAATAACCTCACGATCAACATATTGCTTTGATTTCGAATCAAATAGATATTTACCATCAAAATCCTCTATTCGACACCACGGGATATTTCATTTAAACACTTTTGGTTTATCCCGCATCGGAACAATAAATTCATTTACAATCTCTTTTAATAGCTTGTCTTCCCACTTACCCGAAAACCCAGGAAGCCTTCTTTTCCCTGTCAGCAGTTCCTGCATTGCGCCTTGCTTGATTGCCTGTTTTTTGGCGATGAGCTTTTCCAGGCTGCCTATGAGCGCGTCAGTGTCGGAGAGTGCTGTGGCAATAGCAGTTTGTTCTGGTTTTGCCGGGAAAGGTATTTGAATCTTCGCAATGTTGGTCTTACTTATCCCGCTAACTTTGGTTCCGACTGCGTAAAATTTAAATTGCTTTTTCACATCGCTTGTCTGAAAACAGTATTGCTTATATCTATTATCCATTGAATCATCTTTGTTTTTTGAAACAATAGTATGCAGCCCTGAAATGTATGTAATGCCGTGTTGATTTCTCACAACAATATGCTTACTAGCACCTTCGTCATCTTCAGATGCGTCAACGAATACAACATCACCTTCATTTAAGAGCGACTTTGACGGCACTAACTTTTGCGAT
>MGQN01000036.1:24899-34314 GCA_001797845.1 Deltaproteobacteria bacterium RBG_16_44_11
TGTAAGTAGCAGAATCCCTCAGTTGATAATTGCTCCCTTGAGGCTGTAAATCCGCCACTAAAATTAAATAATTCACCAAGCTGTTTTACTTCCCAATCCTCAGGAATCACGCCCACCTCAGTTTGTTTGTATCCCTTCCTCAGTTCCATACAAACCCCATCTTTTGCAGGTGCTTGTTAACCTTTTTTCCCAGCACTGCAATTTCCGCATTCAATTCGGACAAGGTTGATTCATACCTTTGTGCCAGTTCCTTAATCCTTCCGGCCAGCCGTTGGCTGATGCGGTCAGTTTCCGTATGC
Source organism: Deltaproteobacteria bacterium RBG_16_44_11 (assembly GCA_001797845.1). GTDB lineage: Bacteria > Desulfobacterota > Syntrophia > Syntrophales > Smithellaceae > UBA4810. The sequence goes on from MGQN01000036.1 coordinate 25,199, forward strand.
ACGGCCTTTTCGATACTGGTCATCCACTTGCGTTCCACCACAATGGTTTTGATTTCTTCAATGGCGAGCGTTGAATATTTTTCCATCACCTTAATTTCTAGCTCTTTCCAGGCCCGTTTGATTTTTCCAGCAAAATCGCTCTCGTCATCCATCAGCTTTTTATACTGCTGTAAGATGTCCCATTCCTCGTTATTGTCTGCTGTTTTTTTACCAAGTTCCTTGATGCGGCCCGCCAGATTTTTCTTGTTCAGTTTGCCTTCTTCCAACACTTCGGCAAGCAAGCCTTCTTCGTCGCCGTGTTCTTCGCGCAGTTCTTCCATCCTGGCCTTAAGAGCTTCTCTTTTTGCTTCAAGCTCATCAATGCTTGTTTTTTCTTTTTCAAAATAGATCTCAATCATCAGCATGGGTGGAATCAGCCGCCCTTCCAGTCCATCAATTCCTTCAATATCCCGATCTTTCTTGCCCTCTTTTCCCTTGCGCACCAGCCGGATGACTTCGTTTCCGGCCCTCCAGCCGTCGGCGGCAAGTTCATACAGATCATCCTGCATCGTCTGTGCCCAGTAATTAAGCAGGTGTTGATAGACATCGTATTTGTTCAACAGCCGGACATCACGATATGAAAAAAGAATCGCCTCAGCAATTTTATAAATGACCTGTTTGGGGTGCACACCCTTACCCAACTGTTTTAGATATCGCTTTGACTCTTTTTTCCAACCATCAAATGCCCGCTGCATAACTTTGCTATAAACCGTAAATTCATGATGATTGAAGATCGTGTGTTTAATGTTGTCTTTTATAACTTTCAGTTTGCAATAACCTTTGCGGCTACCCTTAGCGAATAGCTCTGCTTTAAGGGATGGATAAACAGACCAGAATGATTCGAGGTCCTCAATATCCCGCTGGGGAATGCCGCCTTTCAGGTGCGCATCAATGTCCTGAATGTCTTCTGCTTCCTGCGTATCGATATAGCGGGGGATATTCAGGTTGAACTCATTCTTTTCAATTTCATCCATATTAACCATGCGGCTGTATTTGGAGATTTCGAGCTGCCTGTTGAATACATCCACAATCTTATGAATATCCTGCTCGCGCAATCGATTTTTATTTCCATCTTTAATAAACCCTTTGGAAGCATCAACCATGAAGATGCCTTTGCGGGCGGCGGCGTTTTCTTTATCAATAACGATAATGCAGGCGGGAATGCTGGTGCCGTAAAAGAGGTTGGCGGGCAATCCGATAATGCCTTTGATGTAACCTCTGCGGATAATGTTGGTGCGGATTTCAGCTTCGGCATTGCCCCGGAACAAAACGCCATGCGGCAAAATACAAGCGCCCCTGCCCTTGCTCTTGAGTGATTTCAGGATGTGGAGCAGAAAAGCATAATCGCCGTTTTTGGCAGGTGGTATTCCGTAATCTTTGAAGCGTTCATAAACATCATTCTGCGGGTCTATACCGTTACTCCACGACTTATAGCTAAACGGCGGATTGGCAACTACGTAGTCAAAGGTTTTCAGATAGCCAGTTTTTTCATCGGTAAAAAGCGGTGTGGCAATGGTATTGCCCTGTTTAATATCCGAGGCAGGATTGCCATGCAGCCACATATTCATGACCGCAAGAGCGCGCGTTGCGTTGTCATTTTCCTGGCCATAAATAGTGATGCCGTATGGCGCTTCGTCGGCAGCTTTTAAGAGCAGCGAGCCGGAACCGCAAGTCGGATCGTAAATTGTTACTGATTGGCTCTTTGCCTTGTTTGTCTCGATAACTTTTGCCATGATGCGGGAAACTTCGGCTGGTGTGTAGAACTGCCCCTTGCTTTTTCCACTTTCCGTGGCAAAGTGGCGCATTAGATATTCATAAGCATCGCCCAGAATATCGTCGTTTTCAGCGCGGTTACTGCTGAAATCGAGCGCCGGATTCTCAAAAATCGCAATGAGGTTGGAAAGGCGGTCAACCATATCCTTGCCTTTACCAAGCTTGTCCTCATCATTGAAATCGGCAACGGTGATGACACCGGTAAGGTCGTTGGCTTTTGCGAGCTTTCCGATAATTTTATTGATTTTATCGCCAATATCGGACTGGCCTTTCAGTTTGATTAGGTCTTTAAAACTTGCGCCATTGGGGATTTCAATAATGGCATCTTTCTTTCCGGCATATTTGTCGGATACATACTTGATAAAAAGTAGAACAAGCACATAGTCTTTGTATTGGCCGGCATCCATAGCGCCGCGGAGTTCATCGCAACTTTTCCAGAGTGAGCTGTAGAGTTCGGATTTTCTGATTGGCATATCTTCTTTTTACCTTTTAGTTATTTAACGTCGCCCAAATTATTGTTCGATATTTTGATTAGTCATGTTTCTTACGTTATCCCATTATCCCTTCATCCCGTTAGAAATCATTCATCCTACCGTAACGGTTTCTGTTATTAATACTTTTCAAAGCATATGCCTATTACCGCATAAGCTATCAAATTTCTAACAGGGACTCATCCGCAAAGCTAAAGTAGCTGCCGTCGCCGATGATGATATGATCCAGCATTCTGATTCCCATTAGATTGCATGCGGCTGTTAATTCAGCCGTTATTTTTTTATCTTCCGGGCTGGGTGTGATATAGGCGCTGGGATGATTATGAACACAAATAATAGAGGCGGCAAATTTTTGTAAAGCCGTATGAATGATTTCCCGGACAATCGGCGCGGCCTGATTGACAGTGCCTACGGCCGCATCGGCAATATCAATGATTCCGTTATTGCTGTTGAGATAGACGACTTTAAATACTTCCGTCTTGAGGTCGCGCATTTGCGGCATGATGATATTGACGATATCCCCGGCAGTGGCAATTTTTTGTTTTGAGGGAAGGACTTCGTCTTCACGAAAACGTCTGCCGATTTCGAGCGCCGCTTTGATTTGCGCAATCTTGGCCGGGCCCAAACCTTTAAATTCTTTCCAATCGCGGATATCGGAATGGCTCATGTTGCGGAAAGTGCCAAACTTATCCAACATTTTTCTGGCCAAATCAATGGCGCTATTGCCCTGGACTCCGGTGCGAAGCTGTATCGCCAAAAGCTCGGAATTACTCAGCGCCGAAGCGCCTTTCTTGAGCAGTTTCTCCCTCGGCCGGTCGTCCTTCGGCCATGAGCGAATGCCAGTTTTCTTGTTCTTATCCGCCATTGTATTTTATAAACCAGTGGAGCCCTTTCATTTTTCAGATAATTCTTATTTCCATGTTGCCGGACGATTTAGCGTTATGTTTTTGGTAGCATCAATGACTATGGAATCGGAAAATTGGCTGTCCCTGAGGTGTTTTTCTTTCATCTTCATGTGAAAATCACAAGCATTCTTCATTTCCTCTGCGTGTCGTCCTATGGGAATCACGAGCCCTATTTGTTTTGCCGGAAAACTTTCTTTTACAGCTTTAATTGCAGGAACAATATCGCTATCACCTGTTACCAATATGCCCGTATCAAAAGTGTCATCGTAGGCGCATTGGAATAGTTTGATGGATATATTCACATCCGTCTGTTTTTCCTCAAAGGTTTGATAGATTTTATGGCAATGGCGGCATTTTTTGTCTCTGAGCTTGAACTTCCCGAAGACAATCTTCACACCTTTCATGGTTAGGGCACGAATCAGAAGTTGGTGGCGAGCTTTCTTAGCCGGTTCCCACTCGGCGTATGCTGTAAAATAGTAGATGTCTGCAAGTGTGTCCTTTGATGTAATAAAACACTTCGCAAGTGCTGAATAATCAAGCCATTTATATTTGTGATAGGATTTCCGGCAGTCCAAAGAATGAAAGACATTGAAGCCATCGATGAAAAACGCGACACGGTTCATTTTTCGATTCTCCAAATATAAAAAAACCCGCGTCCACCGGGAGCGCGGGGCCAATGTGGCACTAGACCACAAAGGGATGATGTGTATACATCATACATTTCCCGATTTTTGTCAATATAAATTTGACTACTTAATTCATGTTGTTATTTGTCCTTAATAAAGCATGCTTTTAAAGAAAGTAAAGTTAATATAAGTATTTATCGTCTATGTGTCTGGAGTGGACACGAGGAATAGCGCCTTTCTTGAGCAGTTTCTCCCCGTTAGAAATCATTTTATCCTACTATAGAACTTCCTGTCCTAGTACTTCTTAAAACGTATACATGGAGCCGCATAAGCTATTAATTTCTAACGGGATTAAATAAACAACCGTCGCGAGGGGACAGCCCAAATCTCCGGCTCGGCGATTTTCCTGATTTCATTACCCGTATAGATGACTATGCCGCCGCGCCATTTTTCCCCCAGTGCGCTTGCTACATCTTTCATGGATGTTGTATCTTTAGGAGCAATGGTTTTGCGCGCCTTAATTTCCATACCGATGATTCCGATCTCAGTTTCCACGAGAATATCGACTTCCAAACCAGAGCGACTGCGGTAAAAGGACAGTTCCGTATCTTTCTGCGATGTCTTCACCCACTTATATAATTCGCCGACTACCATAGTCTCGTAAATCTCGCCGGTTAATTCTCCCTTGAAACCGGTAAGGTGCCGCAATAAGCCTATGTCTGTCCAGTAAACCTTCGGCGTTTTGACAACGGAGCTGGTGATATTTTTATGGTACGGCTGTAAAAGCACTGTTTGATATGATATGCGCAGATATTCCAAATATCTTTTGGCCGTATCCACGCTTACGCCTGCGTCACGGGCCAGTTCGGAGTAATTTAAAAGTTTTGCCGAGCGCAGAGCGGCCAGCTTCTGAAATTTTCTGAACGGGGAAAGATCGCTTAATCTGGCCAGATCAGCAAGATCCCTTTCCAGATAAGTGTATTCATAATCTTTCATCCATTTCCAGCGTTCTTCGTTTGAAAGCGGTAAAAGCGCTGGCATGCCTCCCCACTGTACTAGATAATCTTCCGCCCGACGGCGAGGAGCGTCCTCTGTTTCCGTAAGGACGGAAGGAACATTCTTCATAATATTGTTCAGGGTATCACTGCCCGAGAGCTTGTCGACAAGAGGTAATTCAACTGATTTTGACCCGGCTTCCCAATATATTTCACTCATCATCAGCGGCCATAATTCGTAGAGACTAATCCGCCCGGCTAATGATTCCCTTATTTTTTTTAAAAGCAGTACCTGGCTTGAGCCCAGAAGAATGGAGAAGGTGATGTCTTTTCTGTCATAGGCGTATTTTACTTTATCAAAAACAATAGGCTCTTTTTGTGCTTCGTCCAAAACGGCGTTGCCGATATCCCGGCCCCAGGAAGCTGATGATATTGCTCTTAAAGCTTCTCTGTCCTCAGGTGCATCAAGGTTGATGTGGCGAAGCTGCGGATATTTGTCCAGGGCGAGGGTTGTTTTTCCGGTTTGCCTGGCCCCGGTAAGCAGTACAAGCTTTGGAGATGAAGGGTCAGGCAGAATATTCTTTAAAAACCTATATTGCTGTAAATGTTCGCTCATGGTCGTAAATTATACAGCATATTATTATGTAATCAAGGATTATTTTACACGCTGCTTTGTACTATCTTCAATGTCAGAGCTGGGTACACCTCCTACGTCACTGCGCTCCTAGGATAGTTCAACTTGCGCTTCAAACTTCATTTTACTCGTTTTGGAAAAACTAGGGGCAGCGCCCAATTACTTTCTTTTGCGTCCCTGTTTCCCACGGCGCTTCGCGCCTGGGATAGTTCGTCCAACAAGTTTCAGTACGTTTCGCTTCTGAAACTTGGGACTCACTATTTCGTTTTCTAAAGCTAACTTAAGCAGAAATATCACATCCGGCTTGAGCTTCGTTCTGGCCCAGTCTTTCTGTTTTTCCGTAAGCAATTCTCCCAAACCGCGCAGAAGGTTTCGATCTGTTATTTTCCCGATTTGAGTAATGCATTTCTTTAATACTTCCGGATAAGAAATACCCGCTCTTTTTTCCACAATATCCTTGTTGATCGGCCAGTGGTTTTTCAGAAAAAACCAGACGTCATAAACGTCACGGCTTGTTTTGCCGATTCTCTCGTGCATAGCCATAAGCTTATGCGCGAACATATCCTCGCGAATCATGACCTGCATGGCTACGCCCAGATAGGTCTTTAATTCATATCTCGAACCAAACGCGCGGCGATTGATTTCAATCTTGATATTGGCCGATTTATCATCGTACGAAAGCACAACCAGCAGACTGAATCTCTTCCTGCGGGATTCCTTGATGGCCCCATATTGTCCGGCAATCTTTTCAATATGTGCAAAAACGCGCTCTGATTCGGCTTCATCAAGCAAATCGAAATCCAGATCCACGGAAAAGCGATCGAGTCCATGGAACATAAAAGACGCCGTTCCGCCCTTAAATCCCAGAATCGGTGCAATGGCCGTCTCCGTGTAAATATCCTTGAGAATCTGAAACAAAATATTCTTATGTGTGGTAAAATCAATGGTCATAAATTTTGTTTCCCTGATTTAATATCATTGTATAATGCATGTACTTTTTGTGTCATTCTTTTGTTTCCATATAAGGGCAGGAATTGAAAAACTAGTTCCCAATTCAAAACGCCAAGATGGTCAAAGTGATAATCTTTATTGATATAGAGCGTATCTAAGAAAGCGCGCTCTTTTGTCGCGATGGCAATTCCATCCTGATTCAACACGCCTGCCGGATCGGTCAGAACTGTATTCTTGATTTTTCGATAAACATACTTTTGACCATCAATGATAATTTCTCGCGCTAAATAGGAGGCGACAAAGATCTGGCTGTAATACTGGAAAATCATGCCGGTGCGCGCGAGCACTGTTTCAAAACTGACATAAGCCGGTGTGTATATCCGGCTGGCCAGTTCGACTTTATCATAGTCTTTATCCTTGGCATAAATTCCCCGGCGAATCCGGTATAAATCGCCCGTGCTGACGTAGTAATGAATTCCAGCAATCGCTGATTTCCTGTCTGTCATGCCCCACAGCAAAGAGATGTCTTTGAACGTAAAAACAGTTTTTTTTGATTTTAATATGACGGATATGGGTTTCTTCATGGCAATATGAACCAAAGGTCTTAAATATTATAATCTATGGTGCATATTATACTTTCCTGTGGAAATTTTGCAAGGATAATTTGTTAATCGGAAATTAATCAGATTTTCGACGATTGAAGAATAATTTATGTACATTTGTTCATTAAATGTACCTTTTAATGGAACAATTGAGTAACGATAATACATATATAAAATAGCACGCTTTTTTTAAGTTAATAGGAATTAATCTTATGTAAGGTATTGAAAACCAATAAACAACGCCCGGTTATTTCCCCGTTAGAGATTTGTCCCGTAGGCATGCCATGCGGGATAGGCAGCGTTTTAGCCGATTTTTCAAATAACGCTTACCAATTTTCACATCCCGTATAAGTTATATACACTTGTTAACAGGTGTTGAGGAATTATACGGTCTTGTCAATAATTTTCTTAGGCTTGCTCTCCACGGTAGGATGGAGACGAGAGACAGCGCCTGGTTATTTTTAGGACGATGCTTTTATTTTCCTGTGGCCCTGATGTCGATTTATCTTTGTAAATTGTCAGCGCCGGTTACAATTTACAAAAATGTTATCACCAGTCTAACTGAATTTCAGTAAATATTTTATGCTTTTGAAATCTTTAAAATTAAACGTAAGTAAGCTATTTCAATTCGAAAATTTATTTTGGCGGCGGCAAGATGTTCTTGCTTCGGGCAATTGTAGATGATAAACTAAAACCTGCAACTGTCATAACGGTATATCGAACCAGCAAAATTAGTAAATATTGGAGAAAATAATGAAAGTCTTTTACGATCCAGAAGTAGATGTGCTACGCATTCTATTTAGCGATCACCCCGTAGAGGAAAGCGACGAGGACAAACCGGGCGTAATCATTGATTATGATAAAGATGGCAATCTTGTCGGATTTGAAGTGCTCGAAGCTTCTAAAAGAATAGAAAATCCTCGTGCTCTTGAATATGCCGTGGCAGGATAGCGCCTTAAAATATACTCGATTAGAATGATCTAGTGTCACATTCCGTATTATCAAAATTTTTAAATCTGCCAACTTGTAGGAATCTGCATATGCGTTTTTTACACATTGCTTTTTAATTACCACTGTGTGCAATATTTGCAATACTGCTTTATTCTGATGCATTTATTTTCTTTGCAGATTGTTTAGCGGAAGTATGTTCCAAATTGGAACATACTTAATATATTCTTTCCATCCGCTTCTTGAACTACCGAGGTTTGCTCGGTAGTTTTTGGTTCTTTGAACCCTCACCGTGAGGTATCCGGAATTTCCGGCTAGGGAGAGGAAATTTATGGATTGTCACGCCGACTAAGAGTCGGCTCGCAATGACAAAAGTACATCTAGGTTCCCCCGGCATTCGCCGGGCTTTGGGCCTGCGTAACCTGATAACCTGAATAACCTGAAGGTCACTATAGGGTCACGCGAGGCTGAAGACTGAAGGCTAAGTTGCCCCCGGCGTAACCATATCGAGCAGGATGTTGACGCTCTCGTTCACAAAAGGTGCGTACTGCGCCTTGGCCTTTTGCCTTTGTTCGGAACGTGTTTCCTTCTCTTTGCCTGCGCCATCCTTTTTCATCGTCTTGCGAAAATCATCAAGCTGGATGATGTCCTTCTTATCCGCGGCTTCTTTGTTGTCCTTTATGATTTTGGCAAACTTTGCGTCTTTAGCAACCCGGCCCTGCGACTTTGACGTAAGCGTCGTAATCAGGGGCTCGTCGACGGGGTTCCAATGCGGTGCATCAATCTCGCGTACGCTGAGGAAGGGTGCAATGGCCTGGGCCGGCAGCGAATAGTCCAGCGCCGCTTCGCCGATATCTTCGAGTACAAACCAGCCAGGCAGCCTGACGTTCGCCACGACACCAATCTTCTGTGTCGATTTGCCGCCGGGCAGGAAGTACAACCCTGTGGTGACCTTCATCGCGCCCAGTTCCAGGGGCAGCGTCAGCACCGCCTGTACGGAACCCTTGCCATAGGTATGGTCCGACCCGACGATCACCGCGCGGTGGTAATCTTGCAGAGCGCCCGCGACAATCTCGCTTGCCGACGCACTCAGTCTGCTCGTCAGGAAAACAAGTGGCCCCGTGTAGAATGCCCGAGGATTCTCTATGGGGA
>MGQN01000036.1:34349-43282 GCA_001797845.1 Deltaproteobacteria bacterium RBG_16_44_11
GGTGCGACCCAACCATTGGCAAGAATCGTTACCTGCCCCTGGCTGTCCTTAACTGCTACTATTCCACCATTGCCAATAAAAAGGCCGGTAAGGCGCACCGCCTCTTCAAGCAGTCCACCGCCGTTGCGTGACAGGTCCAGCACGATGCCATCCACCTGCCGCCGCCTGGCTTCGGCGAGAAGTCTTTTTACGTCTTCGTAACTGGACTTGTCGCCCTTCTCTCCGCCATAGAAGGAAGGAAGATCGATTACGCCGAAGCGGTAGGGCCTGCCGTTCACTTGCCGACTCTCGTAGGTGATCTTTGCCTCCTGCTCCTTCACGTCGATCTTGTCGCGTACGATGGTAACGTCGAAGCGCTCCTTGCGCTGGGCCTGCCGCAGGATCGTCAGGGTTACCCGCGTGCCTTTCTTGCCGCGGATCATGCTGACGACGTCGCGCAAATCCATGTCGATGATATCAACGGGCATTTCCCCTTCCTGAGCCACGGCGATGATTCTGTCCTTCGGCTTCAGCAGACCAGTTTTCTCGGCGCCACCTCCGGGAATCAACTCTTCAATGACGGTAAAGCCGGTGTCGCTGCTCAGAAGAGCTCCGATTCCCTCCAGGGAAAGCTTCATCGAAATCTGGAGATCCTCGAGGTCTTTGGGTGACAGGTAGCTTGTGTGCGGATCCAATGCCCCGGCAAAGGCCTCGGCAGCGGTCGTAATGAGCCGTGCAGGATTTTGCTCGACCACCCGCTTCGTCTGTAACTCATAGCGATGGATCTGCCGCTTTTTGGCTGTTGCCAGGTCAATACCGGTGGTGAGTGCATTTTCGATCTGGAATTGCACGATCTTTTTCAGGAGCCCCTGCTTTTCCGCCATTGTCTTCGGATAGGGGCGTTTGTCTACGTTGATATTCAGCTCCACCATATTGTCAGTCCGGAAGTCCGGCCCCAGAATCTTTTTGACGATGGCCTCGTTCTCCCGCGCTCGTGCGACGAGCAGGTCATACACGGGCTTAAGCGATGCGCAGTCGCCTTTTTCCGCGCTTTCGAACAGGTCCGTGAGAAGCGGTTTGAGCTTCTCCAGATCAGATTCGTACAGCAGTGTTTTAGAGGGATCAAGGCGCTTGATCATCTGGTCGATAGCGTGCATCCTGATCTCCGGGGTGGTGCTCTTCATTGCGTAGTGTTTGGCGTGGAATGCTTCCATCAGCCTGGGAAGCTGGCTGCAGGTAAGGTCTTGGGCTGCCCCGGTGCAGGAGATAAGGAGGATCATCATCAGAATCAGCGGCAGCAGAATATAGAACCTGCCCTTCGCCCCGTTAGAGAGAGCCCCCAACTCCTGTTGGGTGGTTAATGTCCTGTAAGACAGATGGCGGTTTAATGCCGTCATCTGAAATCGCAAAGCGCCCGTTGCTCTAACGGGGTTTACTCTTCTGTTGTTCATGTTCATGCTCCTTGATCTTTTAGCCGCACTGAGGAAACTAGAAACAGCGCCCAGTTAAATTGATACGATAGTTTAAAAATGTCCACTATTTTATAGACATTTACTGATGGTGGACATTTACGCGATTAATATCGCGAGGCAGCAGGAGTTTGTTTTCATATTCGGCGGTTATTTTGTTGTTTTTTTAGCCAATCCCGCGGCAAGTTGTTTGTTTCTGTTAAACTCCGCGGTGTTGACGATTCCTTTTTTAGCAGGGCTTTGCGCGGCCATATCTTTCATCTGCTGTACTCTTTCTTCACTGGGTGGGTGCGTGCTCAGCGCGTCGGAAAGGCTTCTTGTTATAGGATCCCCGCTCTGATTAGCCTTTTTCTCTACTTCCAGAAGTTTTTCATAAAATCTGCCGACCTGATTTTTATCGTATCCGGCGCCGACCGCAAGCTTAAATCCGATGCGATCCGCTTCCATTTCGTCTTCGCGGGAATTCACCAGGAATTTGTAATGCTGTGCAAGTAAGCCACCGCCGGCGCCAACAGCGCCTCCGATTAGCGCCGCTTTTGCCAGACACTCGCTATCGCCTTTATCGCAAACCAACAATCCAAGACCAACACCGGCGGCCGCGCCGATAACAGCCCCGCCGGCCGCGAATAACCATGTTTTATTGTTTTCTTTTTCCATCGTGTACATTCTCTCCGCGGCGTGCCGGGCGACAACATGGCCGATTTCATGCGAAACGACTCCAGCCAGTTCCGCTTCGTTGGAAGCCATGGCAATAAGCGGCGCGGTCACAAAAACTTTTCCGGCGGGCATCGCGAAGGCGTTTATCTGCGCGACATCAACGACCGTGAAATCATAGTGATAAGGATTGCCCTCAAGCTTATTCGCCCGGACGATTTTCATGCCGAGATTAGAAATATATTTTTGCAGTTCCTGATTTTTGGCCGAAGGATAATCTTTCTGCATTTTCGGCAGTGCTTCTTTGGTCAGGCGCTCTTCGTCTTTAACCGTCATGCCGGTTTCCTGGCCGACGTTGGAGCCCTCACGATGGCGCGAGCTGGTTGTAGTAGCGCAAGATGTTATGACAAACAACGATAATAGGATGAATATTGTAACGTTCTTTTTCATTCCGTTAGATATCTTTCTGCCCATATAAAATTTACCACCTTAAAAGATTTTTAAAGATTTTGGTACCTGAGTTATTTTACCCCGTTAGAAATAAATGGAGATTAATACATTTCTTCCATGCTTTACCATGCTCAGAGTTTATTAAAAATAAAAAGCGCACATAAGAGACTAAATCTCTAACGAGGTTCATTTCTAGCGGGATGAAAATCAGGGTATTCCGCCGCCACCATATCCGCCGGCTCCAACACCAGGATCCAGGCCTGCACCACTGGTGCCTTTTACGCTTTCGGGAATTATAATTTGCACTTTATATTTGCAATCTTCATCTTTTATGTTTTCCCAGATATTTGCTCTGTAATCTTGCGCTATGGAGACAAATCCAAAAATCTCATCGCCGGCTTTTATGGCATAATTGCTAAAGCGCGTGTAGACCTGCTTTTCCACCATGTCCAGCTCGTCAAGACTCTTTATAGCCATCTCGCGCGGGTAGTCCGTGCAAACCTTTGCGCCTTTTTTAATAAAGACTACTCCCGCAAGTGTCTTGTCCGGAATGCCTTCGGGATTGTACAGCTTTATGATACGCTCGAACTGAATGTTGGGGATGTCAGTTACTTCGTGCTTCTTGATTATAGTGCCGTATCCGCTGCAGCCGACCAAAGCCAGCATGACTAACCCGGCAAGAATAAAAATGATGAATGTAAAGGTTTTATTCATAATACCTCCAAAATGAATTTATCCCGTAGGGCAAACCTGCGGGGTGGGAAGCGTTTTAAGTGAAATTAATTTATCCTGTTGGAAATTTACCGGTTGAGAACTTCTTTCAGCTTTTGCGCTACATCTTTATCTTTAAATACTTTTTCGATGGCATCGCCCAGAGCAGTGCTTAACTGCCCACCTAGTTGTTCTTCAGAAAAAGAAACATCATCCTTGGATGACGAGCTTTCGACCTTACTTTTATATATTATCTTGCCTGTGGCTACATCCGCGAAGATAATGGTCAGCTTCAAACTAGTCTTATAAGCATGACTGAAAACTCCTCTCCAGCAGGTGACTTCCAGTTCCTCTATGTTGCCGCCGATAATAATTTTGCCGCTTCCCTTCGGCATGGTTCCTTCTTTTAGATCCCATTGCACAATCGGATCTGCAACTTTATAACCGGCTTTTTTCAAATATGCCTTAATGCCGTCAGCGACAGCCTTTGTTTGTGTAACATCCTTGGGATATACGGGATTTCTTGTATCGTCTCTTTCTCTCACCCGACCGATTTCTTTTTTATCATCCACCTGGCGTGTGTCGATGAATTCCGCCACGGAAATGACAGCATTAAGGGCTTTCCCTTCAGCTTTTAAATATGCCGGAATAACGGCCTTCGCCGCGTCATATCGCATATTAACGCTGTAAAAAATGCCGGCGGCACTGGCACAATCTGATATACCCAAACCAAAAGTTATCAAAACAAACACTGTAATTATTTTCACGACAAACAAACAATTCTTTTTCATATTTTCCTCCTTTACCCCGCCCCATTAGAGATAATGATAAGCTCTAACGGGGCTCGTTAGATGTTGAAATTATTATATACCTTCTATGATTTGTCATCCGCAACTTTGATTAAAAAATAAAAATCAGTCACAAGTTAGTTCATCCCGTTAGAGATAGGTGTAGATCATAACATATCATATATAATTTACCATCTTTGGTGCTTTTTAAATACGTAAACATAGTTCATAAGTCATCTAATCTCTAACGGGATTCATTTATAAACTTTTTTAACTATACATGACTTGCTCGTATTTTTGAAATAGAGTTCGCCGGGAACATCAGACCAATCCAACAAAGCTTCATCAATATCTGCCAACTCAAAACAAGCGTTGGTTTTGATAATCATGCGTGTAAAAATATCCTGATATAAATTACTGGCGATTTTCTTAATTGTTAATCTATATACACCGGATTCAATGCCCCTGCCATCCTTAACTGCTTTGCGTTTTCTGTTTTTACCTTTATTCCGTTCATCCTCTTCATCAGTTAATGCATTGTCCCTTCCCCAATGTAAGCGCTCCTCTGAGTTTGAATCTTGATACGAATTACTCTGCCTGGTATTGAAGTTAATAGTAGTTTCTTCAGGAGGTATGTTTGTTACAACGAGAGTGCCGTCTTTATCTGTGTGCGTGTAAATTTCCTCCCCCCAGACATTCCCGGACATCATAGACAAGGTCGTCATTAGCAAAAAAAGTAGAATAACTATTTTTACCCCGTTAGAAATCATTTTTATCCTACTGTAAACCTTACTGTTATTAGTATAAAACATACACATGGTGCAGGATACGCTATTTCATCCCGTTAGAGATAGAGATAGGGAACGATTAATTACATTCCTTCTGTAATTTACCATTCTCAGCGCTTATTGAAACATAAAAATAGTGCATAATCATTTAGGCTCTAACGGGATTCATTTCTAACGGGGTTAATCCCCGCAGTGTGTTAAACCGCTCGAATATATCCTGCCTTAAATCATCTATATACGCGTCCGGACCGTTTTCCTGCTCGACCAAAAGAGGACCCGGACTTGATATCCTTTCAAAATAACTTGAGAGGTTTTCAATAAAATTATTAAAATATTTATTTTCCTTGTAGCAAGATATTTCTTCCATAATGATGTCAATATCTGGCGCGTATCGCAGAATAAAATACATGTAATATAAATCCTTTGCTTGCTTCTTTTTATTTTCTCTATCAATAAAAACCACTCCCTTATGGTATAGAAAAGCCGAAGGTTTTGGACAATTAATAATATATGATTTGTTCGTCCTGTAAATGGCGTTCGCCGTAATTCAAAGAAGAAAGAGTTTGGAAAATTGTCTTAGGATAATTCCGGGTAATGGATTGATCCACGCCGAAATCAATATCGGCTGTGGTGACCGGACTCTTTATGAAATTCTTCCAATAAAAATTTGAATATATGTATGGCATCCAGCCGCCGACAAGCGTAAGGTCAGGCAGATAATCTTTCAGATCTTCCAAGACGTTAAAAAATATGGATTCGATTTTATCATGATCCATAAAAGTTTTTCTCTTTTTCTTCTAAGATGGTTTTAAGCTGTTCGGCTTGTTCTTGCCCGCGTGGCTGAAAATTGTAGAGATCAAGGTATAGCTGCAAATTAGAAACAACTTTATAGCCCTTTATTGTCTGCCTATTGAAGAATACGCTATCTTCGTAATACGGACGGATAATGTGAATATTGCCACCCCTTACGAGTTCCTTTAAATCCAATTTTTGTCGCAGATCCAGAATATCTTTATTGCGGTTTTGAGATTTGAAATATAAATAAATATGATCTGTTATTACAAAAGAAGTTATTAGATTAGCGCCTGAATGAAGAGTCAAGGCATACTGTTTATCTTTTAGATAATTTTTTAGTTTTGACAAAATATTTTTATCAGGTGAATAATACGTGTCGACTTCGTTTAACTCAAATTTGTATGCTGTCAGCCAATCACTGATGAGCTTTTCTCTATTTATAAGAAGCGCATAACTGGCAGGGCCGCGTTTGCTCCATTCTATGTAACCGCTTATTGCCATAGCTTCAAGTACGCCCTGAGCCATTCCTATACTTACGCCGTCGGAACCGATAAAGTCACGTGTTACCCATTTCTTCGCAGAGCAACAAAGCATCTTTCTTAAAACTAAAGTTGCTTTGTCGGCAAAAATATTTCTCATCTTTTTATTACTGATCATAAAGTTTACTTTTATTTAATGTTCACTTATTGGTGAACAATATAAGATAGGTGAACATTAATGTCAAGGATTATTTGCCTTTATTGATGCTGAATTGAACTAAGCGGCTAGGGGATGGAGTCGAACAAAAACGCCTAGTTAAGTTCATGCGACAGTTTAAAAATGTCCACTATTTTATGGACATTCATTTATAGTGAATATTTACCAGATGAATCCAGGGTTAATGAGAATTTATTTTATAGGCGAGAGAAATATTTTTGAGGCGGCCGGGAGGGCATAATCCCAGCCGCCGGTGTTTCTTTGCAAATAAGTTACTGCTTAAATGTATTTAAAACTCTATGGCCGTTTTGATACCTATAACAGCTGTATTCGGCTGTGCCTCAAAATTATAATTTTTTGCACTCCCTGTATTTGCCGTCAGCACTACATCATCATCGATAACGAATCGGGTGTATTGTCCGAAAAGTGAAACTATTAAATCAGCTTTCGGGCCGATTTTTGCCGAGATGGCCGTAACTTCCACGCCGACATTGAAAAAATAGGCGTGATCAAAGTTATCATCAACATTGAATCTAAATGCTGGATCACCGAATCCTTCCGTGTAATCTATTTTACCAAAAACAAAAGGACTGCCTAACAAAGAAAGTTTTATATCGCCGCCGAAGATTCCCGATTTAAAGCCCTGCAGAGTAGACGTTATTCCCAGCACCGGTGAAAATGTTTGCATTTTGATATCAGTCGTGTCTGTCGGTAAAGTCACCAGAGCACCTGATGTGAGCCGCGCGTTGTCAAAACTCATTTTGTGATAATCATAACGAAAACCGGCAACGGCGGAGAGATTTTTTAGAAAAGACGCGTCTTTGATAAAAGCATACGATACTAATAAATCCGCGGTATACCAGTAACGCTTATCGGTATCCCAATTTCTGACGGCAGTACCGTTATTGATCGTCTCAGCGTTTTCCTCGTCAGTTAAGGGAAACGTGCCCTTTACCCCGGCCGATAAATTTAAGCGATCAGTAAAGTTAAAGAGAAAATCGCCTGCGACGTAAATGCCGGAAAAGTTGGGAATTTCATGATCAGCCTTGATAAGGCCAGCGAGACCTACTCCATCAAGACTTTCAAATGTAAAATCTGTTTCTACGGCAAAAGCATAACCTATGCTTATAGAGGGTTTGAATCTTGGTGTCGTAGCGCCATCCGCGGCAAAAACACTCGGGGCAAACAAAACCACACAAAACAATAATAAAACTTTAATTAATAATGCCTTTTTCATCTTCTGCCTCCTTTTTTCCTTTAGTGCTTGGTTATTCGCAACAATTGGGAATTGGTTTTATTCAAATTAATTAATATTTGCAAGAAAAAATTAAGGATGAAAATGACTTAGCGGTTGCCGCCATATAGCATTTTTATAACGCGCAATTTATTTATTTCTTGACCTGTAAACATAACCCGAATATGTTGGCAAAAAATTAAAAGGAAGGAACCATAATATATGTCTATCATGACCTGGGCCAAAGACGAAACTGTGGCGATTCTTACCATGACCAACAAAGAAAACAAGCAAAATCTCGTCTTTGCCCAAACGCTAAACGCGATGCTTGACGAAATTGTTGCTGATAAATCAGTTACCGCTCTGATTATAACTTCCAATGACGAGAAAAATTTTTCACAGGGAATAGATGTTGAATGGATTATGGCAAAGTTGCAGAAAAAGGAATATCAGCCGGTGAACGATTTTATCAGCGGCATGGACAAGGTATTCAAAAAATTGCTTCTTTATCCGGTGCCGGTCATCGCGGCAATCAATGGACATGCCTACGGCAACGGCTCAATTATGTCCTGCGCCTGCGATTTTCGCTTCATGAGGTCGGACCGCGGATTTTTCTGTTTTCCGGAAGTCAATCTCGGTATACCCTTTCGTCCCGGCATGAACGCTTTTATCAAAAAGGCCGTTCCTCTTTATAAACTTTCGGAAATGCAGCTTACCGGTAACCGCTACACCGCGCAGGAACTTGAAGTGCACCACATTATATTAAAAGCATGTGATGATAAGGAAGATCTCATGACGAAGGCATTGGCTTTTGCCAAAACGTTCCAGAAGAAGCGCGGGATTTTTGGCGAATTAAAAAAACGGTTGTATAAAGATATTATTGAAATCCTGGATACACCGGTTGCGCAGAAGTCTGACGAAGCCGCTTCTCTTGCCATGTCTGATTAATAAAACTAATGTTCTAATAATTCTTTTGAGGTGGAAAAATGAAAACAGCGATTACAGAAATGTTCGGTATCAAATATCCCATTATGTGCGGCGCTATGATGTGGCTTAGCAAACCCAAGCTCTGCGCGGCAGTCTCCAACGCCGGCGGTATGGGAAATCTAACTGCCGGAAACTATGCCACGGAAAATGAATTCCGCAATGCTATTCAGGAAACAAGAAAACTCACGGACAAGCCCTTTATGGTTAATGTGACCGTCCTGCCTTCGGTACACATCACCCCGGAACATCATAAAATGTATCTGCGTGTTTGTGCCGAAGAAAAGGTGGCGGGTTTGGAAATATCCGGCACGCCGCTGGATAAAGCGGCGGGGATGGAATTAATCGATATGCTGAAAAAAGCGGGCGTCAAACTTTTTCATAA
>MGQN01000036.1:43447-43702 GCA_001797845.1 Deltaproteobacteria bacterium RBG_16_44_11
GGGATTGCCGACGGACGTACGATGGCGGCGGCACTTGTCCTGGGAGCGCAGGGTGTAATGATGGCGACGCGCTTTGTGGCCACCAAGGAATGTGAAGTGCACGAAAATATCAAAAAGGAAATTGTCCGCAGACAGGAATTTGAAACCACACTTATTTGCAAATCAATCGGTCTGCAGGGCAGGGCGATTAAAAACAAAGTTGTCGCCGAAGTGTTAGCGCGAGAAGCGAAGGGCTGTGGCTTGGAAGAACTCATC
>MGQN01000036.1:43835-63589 GCA_001797845.1 Deltaproteobacteria bacterium RBG_16_44_11
GAAAGAAGCGAAAGCGGATATTGAGAAAGCAGCGCGTTTACTCAAAGCGTGAATGCAGGCTTAAAATTAAATACGGCTGTTTATCGGCTTTTTGCTACGCATGTTTTTCTTGTGCGTGTTTCGCCGTTTTCTTCTTTTTCTAAATTCATCGATAAATTCTTTTGAAGAAACATATTTATCAATAAATGAAACGACAAAGGATTCTTTGTATCTGGGCGGGACAAAAGTAAGCGGCCACATGTGCTTTTTTATTATATCCTCTTCAATTTCATTTACAGAAAAGTGTTTCTTCGCGTTGGTAAGGGCGATGGCGGGATGTTCAACTCCATGAAATTTTTTCCGGTGAAGGTCCGGCTCGTCATGATCACGCCAATCGTAAAGGAAAAAATCATGAAGGATAGCTCCGCGTGTCGCGGACCGGTGATCCAACTTTAAATATTTGCATATCCGGTAAGATAAATACGCGACTTCCTGCACGTGATCATAAATTGAAGAATTGTGATGAAAGTAATCTTTTAGTTTTATGAATTCTTCGTGTCCATGTATGTCTTGAATCGTTTCGTAATATTCGTATTCGAACGGCCTTCTGCCGTTTATCTCCTCGATAATCTTATCCTGGATGGACTTTAAAAAAGAGCTGACTATTCTTTTAATATTGTTATTGATATTTTTATTGATATACTTGTTTAAATCGGGGAAAGCATTGAGCAGCCGTTGAAAGGAATCGAAAATCTTTTCGATTT
The DNA here is from genome assembly GCA_001797845.1 of Deltaproteobacteria bacterium RBG_16_44_11. Classification (GTDB taxonomy): domain Bacteria; phylum Desulfobacterota; class Syntrophia; order Syntrophales; family Smithellaceae; genus UBA4810. Next base: position 44,579 of record MGQN01000036.1, read on the forward strand.
CGATGTTGCTCAGGTTAAAGTATTCATTATACAGATAGGCAATCTTCTTTTGAAATTCCGTAATAAATATGACGGAAAAAACAAAATCAGTAAAACAGTAGATAACAAACGTAACCGCCGCGATTTCAATGTATACGGCATTAAGCTTAGTTATAGCGCTTAAAGCCACGGGGTGAATAAGTGTCACAAAGATCAGGGCGAGCGCTGTCCAGCATATTGAAAATTGAAGGCACACCCTTCCATTAAGATTCAGCTTGCTTTCTGAATAATCCCATAATGTCATTTTAAATGTTTTTTCGGAAAGAAACCCGACGGTGTATTCAAGGGTGGTGAGCGCCAACCCGAAGATGAGAAATCTGGGCAAAATGTGCCACGTGGAGAAAACATTTTGCAGGATGAGAATAAAGGCTGCGCCTATTCCGTAGAGGGGGATAAAAGGCCCGTACAAAAATCCCGCATTGACAAATTTCTTTTGAGTTACAGAGCGGTAAACAGCTTCGATGATCCATCCCAGGAAGGAATAGATCGCGAAAAGCGCCACATAATAAAATACGATAGTGCCTTCATCCAGCATAATGCTGATTTCTATCACAAATGAACGCCTTTGCAAAGATGGCAAAAAGGATGGATTAGTAGATTACTGTGAGATTATAGCCGTGATGACAACCGGGCGGTAGAGAAAAAGATTTCTGCGGATAAAGTTTGTTTTGTTTTGAAAATCTTCCAGCGAATTGCAGACATAAGTTGCCACAATAGTTCTCTCGCGGGCAAATTGTATGTGTTCCTTGCCGGCGTAGCAAAAAGTGTCTTTGTCATAAAGACGGCTTTGCGGGTCAACTTCGGGAATTTTTTCGATTAATGCCTTGGGCTTTGTCCAGAGGCCTTCGGGCTTATCCGCGGTTTGATACAGGAGCTGATCGCCGCTGTTTTTGAGGGACATGTAAACGGCAATCCATTTTTTTTCATCAGCATGGTATCTGACGCTCAGCTCAGAAACACCGGCGGCAAGAACGATCATGGCTTTTGCGGGCATAAGCCCCTTTTCCCAGGTTCTGCTTCTATTTAAATACTCCATGTTATCGGCAGGATCATCCAGTTTGTCAATCGGAATGCGAACCAGAATATTACCGGAAATTTTCGCTGTTTTCTTTAGGGAGTTATAGAGAGGATAAAAATAGACATGATTTTCAAAAACAACGGAAGTCGCGGCAAAAGCTTCAATGCCCGGTAGAATCGCGCCCCTTAAGTCAATGTAATCAACTGCCCATTGATGGGGATCCGCCGCCGTGTAATTTCTTATGCGGGCAATTTTGTGCCTGACGATCTTGAAGTTGAACGGTGTTTTTAAATCCAGCATGGCTTTTACAACCAGCAGGGGAACATACAATGTATTATTGGCAATAAAAGGGTCTTGCGGCCACAACCATTCATTTGTGCCAAACGAAGATAGAAAATTGCCGTTCCTCTTTTTTAAATAATATTGGATTTTGAATTGGCCGTCATTCGAACAGGTGGATATGGCCATTGTTGTTCCCATTACCACATTCATGCTGATGCGGTCTTTTCGGCCTTTGTCCTCGGAAACAAACGTATCGCCAAAAAGCCACAAAGTGCGCTCTTTATCCAGTTTTATGGAGTAGGCACCGTCACCCCCGTACCAGCCGTCTTTGTCCGGAAAATTGGGCAGACACTGTGCTGGTTGAAAATAAGCAGGATATTTTCCTGTGCTGATATGTGAACATGCGGAAAGTCCAATGCTCAGAATTAACAGAATAAACCAGAATAATTTTTTTGTCATAATCAATTCTTTATACCCAACAGCGCTGTTGTTGCTGTGATCTTCCTCCGAAAAAGTGGACGATATTCACGCCGCAATTTTTTCATACTCCACCGGCGTATGATAGTCAATGCCGTAATGTAAATGAAAACAATTGTAAAAGCGTATATACAACCGTAATGAAATGAATAAGATATTGAAGCATCTTGTAAAGATAGGCAAATTCCCCGCCTGGCCTTGATGAAAGTGTTTAAGCTTATGAAAATTAACTGCTATTTTGAGATGTTTTATCTCCAGAGGGTTATTTTTTCTTTTCCTCAGTGTTTTCCACGATTTTTTTGAAAAAATTACGAGAAAATTATGTTGACTTTTTTGAAAACTTGCTATTGACATTCCGGTGCATTCCCTTTCATCCCTGTACGTATACTCCCCCTTACATCCTGTACGTAATTTCTATCAATATCAACTATTGCTGAAAAAATTCATTAAAAGAAGGACGGTAACGTATGAAGACATGTAAAAAGTTGTATCATCTATCGAGAGCAGTTGCGGTCATCAGTTTGTTTGTCGTTGTGTTGGTTGCTTGTAGCGGGACGAGCACTCCGTCTCCCAGCTTCGTTTCGGGCGTTGCGGCGGCAGGCGCTCCGATCAGCGGGAATGCGTATTTGAAGGACAGCACAAATACTACCATTGGACCCGTATCGATTGGCGCGGACGGTTCATTTTCGTTTGATGTGACGGGCCTTACGCCGCCGTTCTATCTCTTTGCGATGGGAAGTGTTGGATCAACCCCCTATTCGCTGTATTCTGTAACGACATCGTCTGGCGGTATTGCGAATATCAATCCGCTCACGAACGTGATCGTTGTGGCCGCGGCCGGAGGCATTGATCCGGCCAGTGTCTATAATAATCCTACGGCATATTCCGTTACAGAAGAAAATCTTGATAAAGCAATAACAGACTTACGAACATTGCTGGGGCCGCTTCTTGCGGAGTATGATGCTGAGAATATCGACCCTGTCAGCGATCCATTTACGGCGGATCATACAAAGCTTGACGAACTCTTTGATCTACTGGCAATAGCGGTTGAATTTTCGGGGAGCAATGTGCTGGTTGTCGTTAAAGATAAGTCCACGGAAGAGGAGATAATCGTAGCGCCAACAGGAGATTTGGAAAATCCGGAAAAAACAAGAACGTATGTGAGTCCAAGTTCGCTGAGCACCAATACAACTGATTTTGCCAACACAGGGCTTGGTTACGATTGGGATATGAACCCCCCCGCTGGTAACTCAACTACGGGCGCTCCTGGATTTGGGAAGTCCAGTCTCTTCTCCGCCGTAACAGGGACAGCACCCCGGAAATATACCGCTCTTCGCATTAGCCCGAAGCTTGTGCTTAACACCAATACAGATATTCTGTTGAGTGACATTCAATCAATATCGTTTTGGACAAAACAGAAGATTGCCGGACCAACGGTAAGGACGTGGCAACTGAGAATTTATACGGCACCGACAGGTCCTGGATGGTATAAAACGCGATTGAATACGGAACTATATTATCCTACAAATACGGATTGGCAGTCAAACTCTACAGATGGGACGCCTCAACATTTGTTGAAGTTTTATAAAATTACATCGTTTGGGCAACCCGATACTTTCCCCAATCCGGCGAAGACATTGGCGGAAATAATCGATGACCACGGAACAGAAAGCATACTGTTTATGGACATCGCCGCCGGAGATAATTCTGGAAGCGGTCCCATTTCGGCGTATCTCGATGGCGTAACTATCGAGACAAAGAAAGGCAAAATTGTTTTAGATTTGATCAATTCGGTCGGTCCCGGTGTAACCGTAGGGCCCTCGGGCGATCACCTCACAATCCAGGCTGCCATCGATGCAGCAGCACCGGGAGACACGATCAAGGTAAGCGCCGGAACATACGATGAAACGATAAATATTACCAAGAGAGTCGCTATCATCGGCGCCGGAAACAGCGATACCGGGACCGTGCTTATCAACACCGGAGCCCAGGCTGACTTCGTTAAACTGCCGAAGGTATTGGGCGTGACCTACGGAGCATACAGGCCTAATGTAATAGTAAGCGCCTCCGGACGGAACGGCAATAATCCTGTTTTGCTCAAAGATCTGCAGATAAAACCGGGACCGAATATCGGATATCCACGCCCCGGCATTATTCTGCAACCCGGCGCAGCCGGAGCAGGGTATGTAAAATCGTATTCCTATGTGGAGCTGAACAACGTCCGCATCATAGGCGACCTGAGTAATGATTCTCCGGGTCATGCAGCTCCAAATCGTGTCGCTCCTGTCTCAACCAATGCGTGGGGAGTAGCTGTGGATGGCAGTACAAGTCTGAACCATTTTGTGGTAAAGAATTGCGAGTTCAGCGATATGACCTACGGAATGATATTCTTTAATAATTCTGTCAACCCATCTACAGTTCAGACTGTACAAATTAGCGATACTACATTTACCCGCAATGCCGTAAAAGGTTTCTATGCGGAAAAACTGTCCGATGCGACCTTTACCAACGTGACCGTCACCGATAACGGGAATGTTGCCAAATCTCCTTATTATTGGGCCTGGAGCAATGCAGGTATTGATATAAACCTTAAATACGGCAGCTACAAGAAACTCGCATTCAATAGTCTGACGGTAACTGGTAATGGAATTGGTTCTTCTCACGGTGCAGGGCTTACCATTAAGGCACGTGGAACGGGAAGCGATACTGCATATACATCTCAACCTGCTGCCTTAAATGGAGTCACCGTGGATGGAGGAAGTTTTACAGGAAATAATGTCGGCATAAGATTTGGGGATGTGGCTGGCCAATATATCTACCCCGGAGGAGTAGAAACTATGAATCCTAATTATGGTGTTTCATTTAATCTTGTTCCACCTACGAGTATCAGTATAGTAAATAATGCAGACGTAACTGGCAATTCCAATGACAATATTGTTTATTATTAGGATAGTGTTAACCATCCATTAGATGTTTCACTGCAGGTACTGAAACCAAACAAAAGCCCCTCTTTCATGAGGGGCTTTTTGTTACCAGCAGATATGAGTAAGCCAAGAGAGCCAATCCACGTGATATATAGATTCAAAAAGTGATCGCCGGGGCGAATTGCGGCTCTATCAGGACAATGGGCTGGGAGCAGTAAAGAGGACTAATGTCTTCTTGACTGCTCCCGTATATAGCCGAATGAAAGCGATTTGGTAGATTTCATTTCCCTTTAAAATCCGGCGGCCTTTTTTCGATAAAGGCGGTAACGGCTTCTTTTAAATCATCCGAAATCATGAGCACCATATTCTTTTGTATCGCCGCAGTCATGCCGTCCTTAACGTTGGCGTAACGGCTGTAGTTTAAAACTTCTTTGGTGCAGCGAACGCCTAGCGGAGCGTTTTGAGCAATCTGGGCTGCTAATTTCTTCGCTCCGGCCATCAGCGCGTCTTTATCCTTATAAACTGAGGTGACCAGGCCCATTTTTTCCACAACACGTGCGGGATATTCCGCGGCGGTATAGGCCATTTGCCTGGCAAAGCCCTGCCCGACAATTAACGGTAATCTCTGAAGCACGCCCATATCAGCAACTAAACCGATTGCCGCTTCTTTCAGACAAAAACTCGCGTCTTCAGAGCAAAGGCGAATATCGCAGGCGGAGATTATATCCAGCCCGCCGCCGATGCAACGGCTGTGCACGGCCGCGATCACCGGCTTGGGGCATTCTTCGATGGCGTTACAGCAATCAAATAAAGGCTGAGACCTTTCGATGGATTCAAAGGCGCCTTTGGCCGTTCCTTTAAAATGGCCGCCGGCTTCTTTCAGGTCGAGGCCGGCGCAAAAAATTCTGGCCTTGCTTTCGAGGATAATCGCCCTTACTTCGTCCATCGTTCCCAGTTTTCTGAAAACATCGGCAATTTCGAAGGCGAATTCCAGGGACAAAGCATTTAAGCTATCCACTCTGGCCAGCCCGACTTCGGCCACATGATTTTTAATTTCCAGCTCAATAAACTTATATTTCATACATCCTCCTTCAGGATTTTAAAAATTTCTTATTGAGGCGAAAATTAATATTCTAAATTTGTCATTTTGTCCAATGAATATCTCCATGATGGCGAGGATGGTAATTATGAAAAAACACTTTATATTTAAGCACCTAAGCCGAATAATGGCACGATTTGCCTCTAAACAATAAAAAAATCAGACTGCCGGTCAAAATAGTTTGAATTCAAAAATTATTTTTGGTAGGGTGAAAGCCGTTAGGGACGAATGATTTATACTTGGAAACTAAAACTGTGTTTTTTGGAGTATTTGGCTTTATGACACCGTTGTGCCTTGTGTTGATTCCGGAAAAAATTGTTTGACTCCCTTTTCGAGAATATTTTTAAATTTAGTGTAAACTGTTCCTGAATATTCCCGATGATGTCCGTCCGGTAGATTAATCTCTGGATAGCGGATATCCTTTTCCGGGGGTATTTTGGGCGGAAATGACCATAAAAAATTAAATTAAAGAAAGGATGGAAAAAAATGAAACTCGAAGATGTGAAAAATGTATGTGTAGTTGGGGCCGGCAACATGGGTCACCAGATTTCTCTTCTTTGCGCGATTTACGGCTACAAGACAAAGTGTTCGGATGTTGTGCCGGAAATGCTCAAGAAGGCTGATAATTTTGTCAACAACTATCTTCCCGGAAGGGTGGAGAAGGGCAAGCTGACGAAAGAGGTAGCTGAGGCGGCGCGCAAAAATATTTCTTTTACCGCCGATATGAAAGAAGCCGCGAAAGACGCTGATTTTGTAATCGAAGCGGCCACGGAAGTCCTCGACCTGAAGAGGAAGATATTTGCCGATCTGGATAAAATTGCTCCTCCTCATGCCATTCTGGCCACGAACAGCTCGTTTATCGTGAGCTCCCGCATTGTCGATGCTACCAAGCGGCCGGACAAAGTTTTGAATATGCATTTCTTCAATCCGGCGCTGGTGATGAAGCTGGTGGAAGTCGTCAGAGGTCCGCATGTGTCTGAGGAATCCGCCAATCTTACGATGGATTTTTGCAAGAAATTGGAAAAAGTCCCGGTCCTCATTAAAAAGGAAGTGGATGGCTTCCTGCTCAACAGGATTTTCCGCGTAATTTCCCGGGAAGCCCTATGGATGCTGGATATGGGTGTTGCCTCCGCGGAAGATATCGATAAAGCCTGTGTTTACGGGGCAGGCCATCCGATGGGTCCCTTCCGGCTGAATGATTTAACTGGTATCGATCTTACTTACATCATGGGTATGGAAGGCTTCAGAAAATCAGGCAATCCCGCTGATCTTCCCTCTCCCAGCGTTGTAGAACATTATGTTAAAGGTGAATACGGTGAGAAAACCGGCAAAGGTTGGTACGAATATAAAAAACCGGAAAAGAAGTAGGCCGGTAGATATTATTTTAAATAAATGAGAATGAGGAGGGCAAAAAGCTACCCTCATTCTTACTATCAAGTTTATTTTCGGTTGGTTCGGTTAATTGAGACTGTGTAGTAATGTCTTTGCGAGGAGCGAAGCGAACGAAGCAATCTTATAGGTTCATGATAATATAAAGATTGCCACATCCGCCGCCGCGGACTCGCAATGACAAACGATAATTGTGACATAGGCTCAATTACCGAAAAGTATAAAATGATTTTGTGAAAAAATAAAATAAAGAGGTGACATATGAGTAACAGAGAAGTTGTATTTGTTGAAGGAATGCGGACAGCGTTCGGCAGGATGGGCGGTACATTGCGGGATTTTAGCGCCGAACAGTTGGCCGGCATCGGCATCAAGGGTTTGGTTGAAAAAACGAAGATTAAGGAGAAAGGCAAAGTCGATTGCGTTTTTCTGGGATCGGCGGCGCATTGTTCCCGCGCCATGAACCCGGCCCGCTGGGCTCTTCTTTATGCGGGCCTTCCTTATGAGACATCGGCAAGTTACATTGAAATGCAGTGCGGCTCGGCTATCGACAGCATTAATCACGCGGCATGGAAAATTCTTGCCAATCATGCTGATATTATTATTGCCGGCGGTATGGAAGCTTACAGCCAGATTCCCGCGAAGTTCTCCATGAGCACTCAACCCTACAAGCTGATTCCGCCGATGCCGATGAAGACGGAACTTTCTCCCGTTCCCGAAGAATGCATCGGAATGGGATTAACTGCGGAGAATCTGCAAAAAATGTATAATATATCGCGTCAGGCGCAGGATGAATTCGGTTTGCGCTCTCAGGTTTTGGCAAAAAAAGCCATGGACGCCGGATATTTTGTTGACGAAATTATTCCCGTGATGGTGCCGCAGGGCAAAAAGAATCCGCCCCTTGAATTTAAAGTTGACGAACATCCGCGCATGACTTCCATGGAAGCACTCGCCGCATTGCCCCCGGCCTTTACAAAAGACGGAACGGTCACCGCGGGCAACGCTTCCGGCCGTAATGACGGTTCTGCTTTTGTTTTGATGATGACTATGGATAAGGCAAAAGAGCTTGGTTATAAACCGATGGCTAAATGGCTTTCCGGCGGTGATTATGGTTGTGATCCTAAGATTATGGGTATTGCCCCCGCTTACGCCATGCCTATGGCTATAAAGCGGGCTGGTTTGAAGCTTTCCCAGATGGACGTTATGGAATGCAATGAGGCATTTGCCGTGCAGAATCTGGCGGTTGCCAAAGAACTGGAAAAGCAGACTGGCGAAAAGGTGGACATGAACAAATGGAATCCCAATGGCGGCGCCATCGCTTTTGGTCATCCCAATGGCGCTTCCGGAACCCGCATTTGTATGTTTACTATGAGAGAACTTATCCGCAGAGGTGGCAAATATGGTATTTTTGGTTCCTGTTGCGGCGGTGGCTTAGGTGTAGCCACGGTTATTGAAAATTTACAAAAATAAGAAGCAGTAAACAAATTATGTGAGTTCTCAATGTCTCCGTGGCTGAAGTAGCTGCGGAGACATTTTTAAATGAGACTTAGATATCACAAGCGTAGTGCAGTGATATCTACAAGTCGAATTTATCCCGCCCTTGGCGGAGGGTATCATAGATACCCGTGGTTAACGAGTCTCAAATTCAAGGTACTCGGTCCGACAAATCAGGAGATGCCATGGATATTTTGACAAGCAAAAAAGACAGAATTCTCACCATAGAATTCAACCGGCCGGATAAAAAAAATTCGATCACCTCGGCTATGTATCAGATGATGGCCGACGCGTTGAAAGACGGGGAAAACGACGCGGCTATCCGTGTAATATTATTTTCCGGCAAGCCGGACATTTTTACCGCGGGGAATGATCTTGAAGACTTCATGAATAGTTCTTCGCAGGGTGATTTCAGTGACCGTCCGGTAGCGCAATTTATGTTGCATCTGAGTTCTGCAACCAAGCCGGTTATTGCCGCGGTGGCCGGCGCGGCGATTGGTATTGGCACCACCATGCTGATGCATTGCGATATGGTTTATGCGGCCGATAACACGAAGTTCTCGATGCCCTTTGCCAAGCTCGGCCTGTGTCCGGAATTCGCCTCCAGTATGCTTTTGCCGCAAATCGTCGGCTATCAGCGTGCCGCGGAGAGGTTATTGCTGGGTGAAGTGTTTTCGGCGCAGGAAGCCCTGGAAATGGGGCTGGTTGCTAAAGTTTTGCCGCCGGCAGAACTCCTGCCCTATGCCTATGCGCAGGCGGCAAAACTTACGGTTCTGCCCGCATCGTCATTGCGCACGACCAAGAGTTTGATGAAAGCTTCACAAAAAGATGCAATTCTGGCGAAGATGTGGGAAGAGAACAAATATTTCAGCGCGATGTTGTTATCGCCGGAAGCAAAAGAAGCATTCGGTGCCTTTTTTGAGAAACGCAAGCCTGATTTTACTAAATTTTCATAATTCGAAAAATTTATGGATATGATACCTGTCTGTAAACAAGAAAAAAGATTATACGTAAGAATAGTGTCCCCGGAATTACACACGATTCTGCTCGCCAAGGACTTTTTTTACTTTACTTAGCAGATATTCAGTTTTGAACGGCTTTACAATGTAATCTGCCGCACCCATCTTTAGTGCTTTCTGCTTTATTTCCGAATTAGCGACACCGGTAATAAAAATTACGGGGATTATGGCGGTCAAGGCGGACATTTTTAAATTCTCAAAAATATTTATGCCGCTACGTACAGGCATCATGATATCTAAAAGAATTAAATCGGGTTTTTCTTTATGGGCTACTGTTATGGTCTGCATTCCATCAAAAGCCACAACAACCTCATACTTATTAGCCCTCAGCATAGAAGCAAGAAACGATACGGTATCTTGATCATCATCTGCAATCAGTATTTTTTTCGGCATTAAGGTGCCCTCCTGATTATTACCCGGGCCATATATAAATTTTCCCACGGTCTCTTAAGGGCTTGCCTTAAAGACTTTATAGAAGGAACAGCTGGCGGTGACCGTCCTTTATATCTTGATCTAGAGCGATCATTGATCGCTCGTATAGTGATTAATATTATAACAAAATAAAAACCCTCGTCAACATAAGAAAAAATTATGTAAGAAGCACGTAATATGTCCGCTTGAGAAGAAATCAATAGGTGGTGACAAATGAGACGGGGAGGGTAGAGTTTCTTTGTAATTTTCAGGAAAAGCTTCAAAGGATAGCTTTCGGGTTCGTTTGGCAATTTCCTTATGGTTTTTTATACAGATAATTTTTAAAGATGTATTGGCGAACTATATCCGGCAAGAGATATCTTACAGATTTGTCCGCTTTGATCATTTCTTTTATCCGGGAAGAAGAAATATCCAGAAAGCTTACGTGACGAAAATAAATAGCATGACCGGTCGGTCCTTTAAAGCCGTCAATTTTTTCATCGTAAACAAAACGCGCGGCAAAATCTTGCGGCAGGATTTTGTCCAATTTTACATCTTCATAGCCGGGACGTGTCATCACGGCAAAATTGCACAGCAATAGAAGTTTTTCCCAGTCTTTCCATGTAGTCACCGCCTGAAAAGCGTCCTGTCCAACAATAAAATATAATTCTAAATTTTCCATGTATTTGGCCAGAATGTATTCGACGGTCTCTACGGAATACGACTTACCGGCGCGCAGGTTTTCCACTTCGGAAAAAGAGAAATTGACATTGCCTTCAATAGACAGACGAATCATTTGTTCGCGATGATAAAAAGAAGTAATTTCACCTTCCAGTTTATGCGGCGGCCTTGACGAGGGAACAAAAATAATACGGTTTAATTTAAAAATTTCCAGCATTTCTTCCGCGCCCCGTAAATGTCCGAAGTGAATCGGATCAAATGTTCCTCCAAAAAGTCCCCATTTCATGTTCGTACCTGCCCGTTGCCGTAAATTATAAATTTTGTTGTTGTTAATTCTTCCAATCCCATTGGTCCGAAGGCGTGAAGCTTGGTCGTCGAAATGCCGATTTCCGCGCCCAATCCCAGCTCAAAACCATCGCTAAAACGGGTGGAGGCGTTGACGAGCACGGTGGAAGAATTGACTTCGTTCAAAAACTTCTGCGCGTTGGCATAATCCTTTGTAATGATCGATTCCGTATGCAAAGAACCGTATTTTTCAATGTGCGCGATAGCTTCGTCAATATTTTCCACAACTTTCACAGCCAGAATTAAATCGAGGTATTCAGCATACCAGTCATCTTCCGTTGCGGCTTCAATGTTTTTTAAAATTGTTCTTGTTTTTTCGCATCCCTTGAGAAGAACACCGGCTTTTTTCAGCTTTTCCGCTACCTGCGGCAGAAACTCGGAAGCGATATCATTATGCACCAGTAAAGTTTCCATGGCGTTGCAAACACCCGGCCGTTGGACTTTGGCATTGAAACAAATATCTACAGCCATTTCCATGTTCGCCTGCGCGTCCACAAAAATATGGCAAACCCCCTTGTAATGCTTGATCACAGGTATTTTCGATTGAGCAACCACGGCGCGAATCAATTCTTCTCCGCCGCGGGGAATAATCAAATCGATGTATTCATCCAATTGCAGCATGGCCGACACTGCTTCTCGTTCAACCATCGGGATAATTTGAACGGCCTGGGCCGGTACAGGGCTTTTGCGTAAAACTTCCTGCAGAATGGAAGCAATAGCCAGATTGGAATTAATTGCTTCGGAACCTCCCCGCAAAATCACGGCATTTCCCGCTTTGAGGCAAAGAGCCGCGGCGTCAACCGTGACATTGGGACGTGATTCATAAATGATGCCGATAACTCCCAAAGGAATGCGCATACGGCCGACCAGAAGGCCGTTGGGGCGGCGCCACATGGAAGTTACTTTGCCTACGGGATCAGGAAGTGCGGCTACTTCCCTAAGTCCCTGCGCCATAGCCGCGATTGTGGCATCTTTTAGAGTAAGGCGGTCCAGCATGGCCGTTGTCAGGCCGCTTTTTTTGGCTTGGACAACATCCTTGTTATTTTCGGCAAGAAGAAAATCGCGCCTGCGCAGTAGCCCATCGGCCATCTGTAAAAGAACATCATTCTTGGAGGTTGTGGGCACACGGGAAAGCTTTCGCGCTGCAACTACCGCGCCTTTGGCGATTTGTGTTATTGCATTTTTAATATCCATGAAGTAACCTGACCGTTAAAAAAAATAAAATTACTTGCATTTTTTTCAATACTTGATAAAAGCCGCCTCATTTAATGAGGCATTGGTAATTTTAAAAATATGATATAAGCTATTATTTACAGTACAAAAATTTTTGTGTCAAGACCTTTGCCGGGAAAGAAAGATAATATGAGCCGAATAAAAATTAAAGCAGGTAAGCGTATTTACAAGATTATCAAGGATGGAGGCTTTAATTTAAACTCTATTTCCACTTATTTTGGAGCGGCGGTAGGGCCGCGCTGGCTGATTGCCAGCGGCTTTGATTTAACTCTCTTAAAAGGTGGATTTTTGGGACGTTCCCGGGCTGTGCATTTAATCGGCTCTTCCGCGGGAGCCTGGCGTTTTGCCGCCTGGATTCAGCCGCAAGCTATTCAAAGCTACCACAAACTTTTGGACGCTTATGTAAATACGAGATACTCCAGAAAAGATAACCCCCAAATCGTGCTGGAGAAATTTACCGGTCTTGTTAATGAGTATTTGGAAAACGACGCGCTTTCTTTTGCTTTAGCGAATAAAAAATACCGTTTGGCGATAATTACCGCGCGAGCGCGCGGCCTGGTTTCTTTGGAAACTCTCTGGCTGCAAAAATTAGGTTTGGTAACTGGCTGTTTATTTAATCTCTTTAGCCGCAATAATATTTATCGCTTCGCCGAGAGGATTGTTTTTTATGACGGTTCCAAACCGCCGTTTTTTTGTTTGCAGCCGCAGTTTCGCGGTTCATACGTACGGCTCAATGAAATCAACTTCAAATATGCGGTTATGGCGTCAGGTGCTATTCCTATGGTTGTTGCCGGCGTGCATAACATTTACGGCGCTCCGCGCGGTGTTTACCGCGATGGCGGCTTGCTTGATTATCATCTGGCGCACCAGTTTGCCGCCAATAAAGACGAAGTAGTGCTTTTCTTCCATCATCAGGAAAGAATTATTCCGGGCTGGCTGGACAAAAGTTTAAAAAAACGAACGGCGGATGCTGAAACATTGAGCAATGTTTTGATGGTGTTACCTTCGGAAGATTTTATTAAAACGCTTCCGGGCGAAAAGGTACCCGACCGCACTGATTTTCTCACCTATATAGATGATCAGGATACGAGAATTAAAAACTGGTATAAAGCAGTAGAGCTATCCGCGCCGCTGGGCGAAGAATTCATGGAACTGGTGGAAAGCGGCAAAATTAAAGACGTGGTAAAAAGGATTTAAATATATATTGATCCGGTCATACTACCGTTTGGCCTGATGAGCCAATATGGAATTCGAAGAAAAAATTCACAAACTCAAAGAAATATTCAAAGATTGCGTGCTTTGTCCGCGCGCCTGTCACGTTGACCGCGCGAGCGGGCAACGTGGTTATTGCCGCCTGCCGGCAAAGATTGTTATGGATTGCGCGCTGGCGCATTACGGAGAAGAACCGCCTCTGTCCGGCAAAAGAGGCGCGGGTACAATCTTCCTTTCTTCCTGCAATCTAGGATGTATTTATTGCCAGAATTATCAAATATCACAAAGCGCCGAAGGCAGGCAGCTGGACGCGGGGCAAATGGCGGAGGTGATGTTGGATTTGGAAAAACGCGGCTGCCACAACATCGAGCCGGTTACACCCACGCCGCAGGCGCCGCTGATCATGGAAGCACTGCTTTTAGCGCGGGAACGGGGACTCACGATTCCGTTTGTTTATAATTGCGGCGGGTATGAAAATCCTGATATAATTCGTCTGCTGGATAAAATGGTGGATATTTATTTGCCGGACTTTAAATACGGTCGAGAAGAAGAAGGAGTTGCCTTTTCTGCGGCGCCGGGATATCCGCGTTTCGCTTTGGATTCGTTGAAGGAGATGGTGCGGCAGGTCGGAGATGATTTGGAGCTGAAAAACGGTGTCGCGAAGGCAGGAGTAATTGTTAGGCATCTGGTGCTGCCGGGAAAAATTGAAAACTCGAAAGAAGTTTTAAGGCTGATCAAAAAAGAAATATCTTTAAATGTACCGATTAGCCTGATGTCGCAATACACGCCGGTGGCACCTGTGCGGCATCATCCGCTTTTGGGGCGCAGAATCAGCAAAGATGAATATAAACAAGTCTTGGATTTTGCCCTGAAATCAGGATTTAAAAATCTTTTTATTCAAGAGGTGAACGAATATAAGCTGACGCCTGATTTCAACCGCGAAAATCCCTTTGATTAATTGTAATGACTCGTTTGAGTGGATAACGAAAAGCTGAGCCGGAGCGTTAGCGATCGGCTGTGTTGATTTTGTCTTAATTTATCAAGTTGAATCTGTACCTATGTCCCCACGTTCATTATTATTTTGTAATTGGAGATTATTGGTTACATAGTCAGCTTGTTCATAATCCTTTGCTTCGACCATGATTTGAATACTGTATGGTATTCCGGCTTCATTGAGAGCTTTGAAAAATGGCTGGGCATCCTCGGGATTGTCGATTATAATCAAAGGGAGAGTATTGCGGGGCAGCGGAATCATTTCTGCTGCCCCTTCATTATTTTTGTTCTTTTCTGCTTCTAATGCATCGATATCGGGCGGCTCTTCTTTAAGCCTCCTGTGCTTTGTTTCCATTAGAATAAGGTCGTAAGCTTCTTCTTCAAAGCTATCACGCCCTAATCGAAGAAACTCCTTAATTACTTCATCTGATTGTTCCCTGTAGTACTTCATGAGATCCATTTTTTTTCTCATATCCATACTGTTATTCTCCACTAATAAGTTGTAAGCTGACAATTAATATACCCAATGGGTATTTTCCGAACTTTTGTACAATTTTACTTTATTTAATAAAAAATGAAAAGAGATGATCCCTATTTATGTTTTATTATTAAGGCATATCAAAAATGCTTGTTCCAGCCGGCGGCTGAAATTGGAAAATTTTATCTGTAAATCCGTTATTTATTGACATATGGGAAAATTTAAGAACAGTAGAATTGCCCAGAACATCATCAAAGCTTATCTGTAAAATATAAAAGGTACTTTTATCGATGGTGATTTGAAAAGGATTGAGAGCAGTGCTTTTGTCAAGGGGTGTTAACTGCAACAAATAATTTTCATTTTTATCAAAGGCATTGGGTTTGGCATATGAAATGGCAAAATCATCTTTTAATTTTCCCAAACCGGATAAAAATTTAATCAATACCCTGGATTGAAAGATTTTATCCGCTTTTTGCACATAGGCGGCCTTTTCCCGCGGGAGATATAGCCATGCCCTTTGACGATTAATTACCAATTTTTTTGCATTTGGCGAGGTATAGTCCCAAAGCATGTTTCTGGGATTTTTAAAAAAAACCGTGCCTTCTTCTATTTCCGTTTTTTTTATTGATTTTATGGTTGTTTCCTGAAAAAAATTAGCCCGGAAATCGTTGGTCTTTTCATATGTACGCTGCAGTTGCTCCACAATATCATTAATAGGCGGAATTTCCGCCGCTGTACAAATGAAAGGACATAATACAAAAAATAAGGTTGCCAGTATCAATTTATAGGCGGTAATTGCCATAAAACCTTTATTTATTATGGATTTTTTTTGCATAATTTAATCATTAAAAAAACTTAAAAAACCGGTTGTAAGTGGCATATTTTTTTCTAGAGAGTTTATATCTATATTTTCTTCGGGCTTACAAGTGGTCACGATAACAACGTTTATTTATAAATAATTGATTATATTGATTATTTATCTTGCTTAAACCTTAGGCAATTTGGTGTAAAATCGCGCCAATTGGGCATTCGCAGAGATTGTCAACAAAGTTATCAACAGGCATTTCCACAACTTTGTGGAATACAAATCCAAGTGCCTGTATACAAGGGGAAATTCCATTGTCATTATTTTTTCGTACGGCGCTAACCATGAATTTTGACGCGCCAGCCAAATTCATCTTCTTTTAATCCATATTGAATTTGTAGTATTTCATTGTATAATTTTTCCGCCAATGGCCCTGTTTTCCCGTTGTTTATCAAATATTCTTTTCCACGGAAGTAAATTTGACCAACCGGTGAGACAATTGCGGCTGTTCCGGAGGCAAAAACCTCTTTAAGCGTGCCTTTTTGCGAGGCAGTGATAACGTCATCAATGGGAAGTTGCCTTTCCGCGACTTTTATGCCGAAATGACGGGCCATTTGAATGACGGAATTGCGCGTCACACCGGGTAGAATCGTTCCGGTGAGCGCCGGCGTGATCAATTCATCGCCGATAAGAAAGAAAATATTACTGGTCCCCACTTCTTCCACGAATTTATTTTCTCTGGCATCCAGCCATAAAACCTGGGTATAGCCCATATTTGCGGCGATGCGGCTGGCATAAAGACTAGCCGCATAATTGCCACCAGCTTTGGTGAATCCGGTGCCGCCCGCTGCCGCCCGCACATATTTTTCCGAAACAAAAATCTTTGTCGGGGAAAACCCTTCGGGATAATAAGCCCCAACCGGGCCGACCACAATAAAAAACAAATATTCATCTGCCGGATGCACACCAAGAGCCGCCTCCGTGGCAATCATGGTCGGGCGGATGTACAAAGACGCACCCGCGCTGTGAGGAATCCAATCTTTTTCCAAAATCACCAGTTTCTTCAAAGCGTCTAAAAAAACGTTTTCATCGATAGCCGGCATGCACATTCTTTCGGCGGAAGCATTCATTCTTTTGATATTTTCCGTGGGACGGAAAAGAAAAATTGCCCCATCCTTGCCCCGATAAGCTTTTAAGCCTTCAAATATTTCCTGTGCGTAATGGAGACACATCGCCGTCGGGTCTAATTGCAGCGGCCGGTAAGGTTCGATAACAGGGTCATGCCAGCCCTTACCATTTTTATATTTCATGTTGAAAAAATGGTCGGTAAATATTTTGCCAAAACCAAGTTGGGATTCATCCTTTGGTTTTGGTTTTAATTTTTCCGGTGGAGTTTTAATAATTTTAATTTCCATATATTCCTCTTTATTATAAAGTGTTTAAATAATGATAGCTTTTCATATCACTAAATAAGGTTGCGATCAAGACTTCGATATTGAATTGCTTCGGCCACATGTGCGGATTCAATATTTTCTTTGTTTTCCAGATCGGCGATAGTGCGGGATACTTTCAATATCCGGTTTATTGCCCGGGCGCTCAACCCCAGCTTTTCAATCGCCATTTCGATGAGTTTATGCGAGTCTTCGTCTATGAGGCAGAAGTTTTTGATTTGTCTTTCCGTCATCCTGGCGTTACAGATAATGCTGTTATTGCCGAAACGCTTTTTCTGCAAACTCCTTGCTGAGTTTACACGATCCTTGATGGTTGATGATGATTCCCCCAATTCCTTGTCGGAAAGTGCCCGGTATTTGACGGAAGGCACTTCGATATGCAAATCTATTCTATCCAATAACGGACCGGAAATTTTTCCCTGGTACTGACGAATCTGCTGCGGGCTGCAGCGGCAGGTGCGGATGCGATCACCGAAATACCCGCAGGGGCAGGGATTCATCGCGGCCACGAGCATAAATTTCGCGGGGAAAGAAGCCGTTATCGAAGAACGTGTAATGGTTATGGCGCCTTCTTCCAGAGGTTGACGGAGAGCTTCCAGCGCGTTTCTTTTGAATTCCGGCAGTTCATCGAGAAAAAGAACGCCTAAATGGGCGAGGCTGATTTCGCCCGGACGAGGCATTTGACCGCCTCCGACCAGACCAGCGTCGGATATCGTGTGATGCGGCGAACGAAACGGCCGCGCGGCTATCAACATTTCATCTTTATTCAAAGAGCCGGCTACGGAAAATACTTTGGTTACTTCAATTGCTTCGTCAAAGGAAAGGTCGGGCAAAATTGTAGGCAATCGCTTTGCCAGCATACTTTTACCGGATCCGGGCGGGCCGA
Source organism: Deltaproteobacteria bacterium RBG_16_44_11 (assembly GCA_001797845.1). Taxonomy (GTDB): domain Bacteria; phylum Desulfobacterota; class Syntrophia; order Syntrophales; family Smithellaceae; genus UBA4810. The sequence continues at coordinate 62,812 of MGQN01000036.1, forward strand.
TCATCAGCACATTATGGCCTCCCGCCGCCGCTATTTCCAGCGCTCTTAAAGCTTGCCTCTGGCCTTTAATTTCATTAAAATCCACTTCATATTGGCGTGTCTTCTGGAAAACTCTATTTATGTCCAGAGATAGCGGTTCAATATTTTTTCGTCCGTTTAAAAATTCCACAAGATCAGGCAACGTTTTAATTCCAAATACGTTAATCCCTTTCACCATAGCCGCTTCCGCGGCATTTTCTCCGGGAACAAAGATCGCTTGAATACCTATTTCCTTTGCTTTAAAAGCAGCGGTGAGCACACCGCTTACACCTTTAATGCTTCCGTCAAGCGACAGTTCTCCGATAAAAACAAATTTCCTCAACGCGTCTTCTTTAATTAATTCTTCCGCGGCGAGAATTCCCACGGCGATGGGAAGATCAAACCCTGTCCCTTCTTTTTTTATATCGGCGGGCGCCAGGTTGACGGTCACATGAGAGCGGGGAAAACGGTATCCCGAATTCTTTATGGCGGCTTTAATCCTGTCTTTGCTTTCTTTAACTGAGGCATCGGGCAGGCCGACGGTGGCAAATTGCGGTAATCCCTGGGATATATCTACCTCCACGAACACTGGGTATGATTCCATGCCGATAACGCTCATGCCGAGAACTTTAACAAACACTTGCCTTCTCCTGCAAAAAAATGTGAAAAATATTAGCTAATAAGTATATTTATATCAAGAATTTTAATTCAATAAAAAATGGTAGACTTTCTTGACTCATTAATTGCCCTGTGCTAGAGT
>MGQN01000036.1:63595-68102 GCA_001797845.1 Deltaproteobacteria bacterium RBG_16_44_11
AAATCAATTGATTCAATAATTAATTCCCGAGTTCACTATAATGGCCATGCGAAAATTATCCCACATAAATAATAAAGGCCAGGTGCAAATGGTGGATGTCACGGCGAAAACCTCAACAAGCCGCAGAGCGAAAGCCCGCGGTATTGTAAAAATGAATTGCCAAACTCTAAAATTAATTGAAAAAGGACAGATTGCCAAAGGTAACGTTTTAGGGATAGCTAAAATCGCGGGTATTATGGCGGAAAAAAAAACCGGGGAAATTATCCCCCTGTGTCATCCGCTGGAACTGACCGCGATAGAGGTTAAATTAGAAATTGACCGTAAAAATTCGCGCATCATTATTGAGTCGGAAGTAAAAAACGTCGGCAAAACAGGTGTGGAAATGGAAGCGCTGACCGCAGTAAGTATCGCGGCCCTGACTGTTTATGATATGTGCAAAGCGGCCGATAAGAAAATAACTATCGAAGAAATCATGCTTTTAGAAAAGAGCGGAGGCAAAAGCGGCGCTTTTATTCGTAGGACTCCAAAACAAAAATAGAATAACAAAAACGCGGAAATAAAACATGCAACAAAATATTTTTAAAATTCGACAAGCTTTCCTTATACCTTTCATGGCGGTAATTTTTCTTCTTTTCTTATTGTTATTGCTGAGCATATTTAAAGGCCAGATGCGCGAAGGAGTAATCCTGTCAGTTTTCTTTGTCGTAGTTTTATTCATCGGCATCGAAATGTCGAGAAGGGAAATTGTTCTCACCGAAGACGGCTTGAAAATTAAGAAGTTTTTCCGGCTAAAGGAATTTGTCTGGACGGAAATTACCCATTTGGGAATTGTCGAACTGCGTAAAAAAATCTATTTTTTGCTGACAACGACTAAAGGTTTTTATTATTTTTCCAATCTGGCAGAAAACCACGCTTTGCTTATTCGCTCTCTTATTGATAAGCTGGGTGACGAAAAAGTGGAACCAGAAGTCAAAAATTATTTAGAGCGGCCTGTGGAAAGGCTTTCTCTGATTGTAATGAGTTGGATTTCGGTATTGGTTATTATTGGCATTATTATTTTAGTTGTTGTCAGTTTAAATTAGTAATAAATATATTTAAAGCGTACACGCTTTATCACTTTTTAATTTAGTTGTACAGAAGGGGGAATTTTGCGCATATGCGGTCGAAAAAACAAAAAAAATCGTCAGTAATGATGAAGGTGAAGGAAACCCCCTATGCTGCTGTTGAAGAAATAATGGAAAAAAAGCTCGAAGATATTGCGACGGTTTTATCCGCTTCGGGCGGCCGCAAAAGCAAAATTTACGAAGAAGTGATGTCGATGGTAGAAAAAGGCCTATTTAAGATCGCTTTGCGCCGGTCAAATTATGTGAAAAGTTCAGCGGCAGTATTTTTAGGCATTAACCGCAACACTTTTACCGATAAAATGGCCAAATTGGGTATCAACTGTGAAAAAAGTAAATAGCCGCCGTAAAAATATCTATGATTAGAGCTTTTAAAAAAAATGCAGCAATGCCTGAAAAGGTGAATTTTCTCTTAAAAAAAGGGGTACGGATGACGGCCCCTTTTTCTGTGGAAATCGGTGAAGAGGTAGATCTTAAGCGAATTGACGGTTCTTTAATAATTTACGGCGCGGCAAGAATTTACGGCGACACTACTTTGATTTCCCCAGGCGTGAAGCTGGGATATGAAGCGCCTGTTACGTTAATTAACTGTCAATTGGGAAAAGAGGTGGAACTTAAAGGCGGATACTTTGCCGAATCTGTTTTTTTGGATAAGGCGAAAATGGGCAGTAACGCGCAGATCCGCGCCGGGTGCCTTTTGGAAGAAGAATCCGGCGGAAACCATACCGTCGGCTTAAAGCAAACAATCCTGCTGCCTTTTGTTACGTTAGGAAGTCTTATTAATTTCTGTGATTGCCTGATGGCGGGCGGCACTAGCCGCAAAAATCATAGCGAAGTCGGCAGCTCTTATATCCATTTCAATTATACTCCCCAGCAGGACAAAGCGACGCCTTCCCTGATCGGCGACGTGCCGCGCGGCGTGATGTTGCGCGAAGCTCCGATTTTTTTGGGCGGCCAGGGCGCAATTACGGGGCCGGCGCAAATTGCTTATGGCACCGTTATTTCTGCGGGCATTATTTGTCGTCAGGATTGCCTGACCCGGGGAATGCTTTGGTCTTCTCCAGATAATTATTCCCGCCCTAAAAAATTTATTCCCGGAGTGTATGGTGATATTAGCCGCAAGGTTAATTCCAATATCGTCTATATCGCCAACTTATTGGCTTTACGGCAATGGTATCGTTTTGTGCGCCGGGATTTCTTTTGCCAAAATAAATACGGCAGCGCGTTATTTGACGGCGCCTGTAATGTTTTAGATGAAGCTATTGCGGAAAGAATCAGGCAAATGCAATTGTTTGCTCAGAACCTGGAGAAATCAATGATTAACGCAAAAAAAATCTTTTCAGCTTCAGTATCGAAAAAACAACAGCGGTTTGTCCAAAATTGGCCGCGGATGGAGGAGCATCTTTCCGGAAATCATGAAGAAAAAATTTCCTATAAGAAAAAGGAAGCTTTTATAAAAATAATACAACGCCAGTCAGATAAAGTTGGCTCTTATCTTGATGTGATACGATCGCTGACGCCCCAACAAGCGCAAAAAGGCACCGGTTGGTTAAATGATATTGTTGAAAAAACAACCGCTGAATGCCTGAATGCGTCTCGTGCTTTGCAGCAGAAAGATAAATAATGTTTACTGCGCAAATGTTGAATATCATAAAAAGCGTAAACAGTATTTTAAAGTCCTGTAAAATATTTGTCGGAAGGAATCCGGTATATATATACGCGCCGGCAATAATATTTTTTCCGCTTATGCCTTTTCAGCTTAACTGCGGCTTTGCCGGATTAATGACCTTCAAAATTAAGCAAAAACTCACCGAATTAACCGCCGATATCGACCTTGGTGAACTATGGGAGAAGATTAGAAGCCGTGGCCTGAAAAATGTTTTGGATGAAAAAATTACGGCGGAAGGTTACTTAAATGGATTGGAAACGCTGAAATCCATGGAAAATACCGTGCTGGAGCTAAAAAGCGAAAGCGCGCAGGAAGCTCTTTTTTTTCAGACTAAAAAAACAAAAAAACTCCTCGGTGTTATTGAGGGAATGAAATTATTTATAACCGGGGAAGAAAAACAGCTTGAAGCTAATGCCGAAAAATTTATCTCTGCTGATCTGGAAATAGTAAATAGCAGGATTATCCTGCTCAAGGATCTTCAATGGTCTTTGGAAAAAGATATCCTGTCTAATTTCGGTAAAATTATCGAACTTTCCGGAGCGGATGAGACAGGCGCAGTAAATCCGGCGTCCTTTAAAAAATACCGGAAAATTAATTTTCTGCTCAACTCGCTCGACCGTCTGGAAGTGCGGGGAAGAGATTCGGCGGGGCTGCAAATTGTTTTTGCCATGGAGAAAGAAGAAACACTGGAAAATATAATAGCCGCCCTTAAGGAAGAAAAATTATACAAAGATTATTTAAAACGGTCGCGAGAAGGCGATCTTGTCAATGGTTCTATTTGGATTGCGCCTAAGGCATCTTCTGCAACCGATGAAGCAATTAATGTAACCTTTACTTATAAAACTTTTTCCATTGTAGGAGAACTTGGGCGCAATGTGCGCGATTTGAGGCAAGCTATTAAAAAAGACCGGATACTGCAACATTTTGCCCGGATGGAAACTCTATGCGAGACAACACTCAGCCACACACGCTGGGCTTCCGTCGGTTCCATTACAGAAGAAAATTGTCATCCGATTAACAATTACAGGCGTAGCCAGCCTGAGATGGACTTTCCTTTTTATCCGAAAGCCAAAGCTCAAATTAATGTCGTCTTAAACGGCGATATTGATAACTATTCTGCCCTGCGCGCCCAGTTGGAAACAGAACGCGAGTTGATCGCGGCGGAAATTACAACCGACACAAAAATTATTCCTCTGCAAATTGAAAAATATCTTGTGGCCGGAAATAATCTCGCCGAAGCGTTTCGCCTTGCTGTAAAAGATTTTGAAGGTTCGCACGCCATCGCCATGACCAGCGACTTGGAGCCAGGCAAGGTATTTTTAGCGCTGAAAGGAAGCGGCCAATCCATTTATATCGGGATTGGTTCTGATCAGTATATGTTTTCCTCGGAGCTCTACGGTCTGGTCGAAGTGATGCCGAATTTTGTCAAAATGAACGGCGAAACAGGCAACCGCAGAGAAAGCGCGGCAACCGGACAAATTTTTATTTTAGACCAAAGTTCTCCCGGCGGATTGACCGGAATTGCCGCCTGCTATTATGACGGCAAAGCAATTAGTATTAAAAAAAGTGATATACACAAAGCGGAAATTACAACGCGGGATATTGATCGCGGCGATTATTCTCATTTTTTTCTTAAGGAAATTTCCGAATCGGCTGTTTCCATAAAAAGAACCTTGCAGGGATTTGTCTTTTATTAATATACGGTATTTGCCCCGCA
>MGQN01000036.1:68128-68937 GCA_001797845.1 Deltaproteobacteria bacterium RBG_16_44_11
GGCGTGGATATAGTTCCCGAAGCTGTTCGCCTGGGGCTTCAAAATGGCGCTATAAAAAATATTATTTTTATCGGCCATGGGACAGCGGCTGTTGCCGGAGCCGCGATCGCTGATGCTTTAAAACTCTACTTCAAAGATAAAAACATTAATATTATTACGACGGTAGCTTCTGAGATGAGCGGCTTCTTATTGAAAGATGATTTGGCGGATACCTTAGTAATTCCCATCACTCAATCCGGAACAACGACGGATACAAACCGCGCCGTGGCTATGGCCAAAGAACGAGGAGCTTTTATTATTTCCATTGTCAACAGAAGGCAATCGGATATCACCGCTAAATCACACGGAGTATTTTACACGAGCGACGGCCGCGATGTTGAAATGGCGGTGGCTTCCACGAAAGCTTTTTATTCCCAAATTATTGCCGGCCAGGTTTTAGGCCTTTTCTTTGCCCAACTGATAAAAGCCCGTACGGATGATTACATCGTTTCGGAGTTACGCAATTTGGAGGCCGCGCCGCAATTAATGGCGAAGGTCTTTGCAGAAAGAAATAAAATTCGCGCTTCTGTCGGTAAAGCCATAACCAAGAAATTCTGGGCGGTAGTGGGGAGTGGACCCAACAAAGCGGCAGCCGATGAAATTAGAATAAAGCTCAGTGAACTTTGCTATAAAACCATTTCTTCCGACATTGTAGAAAACAAAAAACACATAGATTTATCCGCGGAACCTTTAATTCTGGTTTGCGCGGCTGGTAATCCGGCGCCTGTTCTGGAAGACGTAATAAAAGACGTGGCCATTTTTAAAGCGCA
>MGQN01000036.1:68953-69448 GCA_001797845.1 Deltaproteobacteria bacterium RBG_16_44_11
GTTTTTGCCCAAGAAGGGGATGATCGTTTTAATAAAATTGCCGACGCGGTTATTTCTATACCTGCCGCACCTTTCCCTCTGCCCGTGATACTCAATACAATGGCTGGTCATTTGTGGGGATATTATGCCGCATGCGCCATTGACGAAGAAGCGCATATTTTTCGGGAATTCAGAAATCGTTTGAATTTAGCTATGGCTGAACATTTGAAACTTAATTACTCGCTTTATGAAAAGATTGCGGATGTGCATTTTCGGCACTTAATCAACGATTTTTCCCATACTTTTAATAATCATCGAAATGAAGGGGCGTTCAGTTTATTGGCTGTCAAAACTATTTCCGATTTGGCGCTCTTGCTCAAATACGCCGCCGGTAAATTGCCCCTGGAGGATTTTCGCCACGAATTTAAAAACGAAGAAGGATTCATCTCTCCGCTTGATTTATTGGATGTTACTCTGGGACGGGCAATTGATGAACTTACCCGGCCGATAGATGCC
>MGQN01000036.1:69494-78762 GCA_001797845.1 Deltaproteobacteria bacterium RBG_16_44_11
GCAAGGAAAAAGCCCTGAGTGGGGTTGTCTTCGAACTTCTGGAGAAACTTAAGTTTGCCGCTAAAAATTTAACTTACAAAAATATTCTGGCCATAAACAGAGTGCAGCCGGCAGTTCTGACTGTGCGGGGGTATACGATTTACAATGTGAACAATCTCGATGAAGAAGGTAATCCCAGGGAAGGATCGACCATCATCATAAAGGAGAAGGGCGGGGTGGCCAGCCAGATGATGTCTCGTGCCGAGACTTCTAAACTGCTTATGGGAACAAAAAGAACAATTGTCAGTACCGGAAATGTCTATATCGGCAAGGGTAAGGCGGACGGGGCATCCATATTGGTTTTACCTTTGTTGGGAGAAAATGGCTTTGTCAATAATTTGCTTTTGCTCCATATAGAATATAATGAGCTTTTATCGCTTGGCGATAAGAAAGAAGTACTGGGTTACCGGTACAACGATATCCGCAACCTGGTCAATGAATATAACATGACCTGGGATGATCGATATTTGGAGAAAATTCCGCTTGCTGATTTGTTCAGCGAACCGGTGGAAAATTTGGCGGGACGTATTAAGCAATGCGCTGATATGAAGAATTGAATCTCATCCGCGAAATGGCGGCATCCGGGCGCGTAAGTTTTAATAATTATAAGCTTATATGGATTATTGAGGAGCAAAACATGAAAACAAAGTTTATTTTTGTCACCGGCGGTGTTCTTTCTTCTCTGGGTAAGGGATTGGCGGCGGCTTCCATCTCGGCGTTACTGGAATGCTGCGGCCTTAAGGTTACCAATCAAAAGCTTGACCCTTATATAAATGTTGATCCCGGAACGATGAGTCCCTTTCAGCACGGCGAAGTATTTGTGACCGATGATGGAGCGGAAACCGATCTCGATTTGGGACATTATGAGAGATTTACCTCCACCCGCATGGGAAAATGTAATAACCTTACCACCGGACAAGTTTATTATTCCGTTATTACCAAAGAAAGGCGCGGCGATTATTTGGGCAAAACCGTGCAGGTAATTCCTCACATCACCAATGAAATTAAAGATTTTATCCTTAAAACGGCTGAAGGATACGATGTTTCTATCGTGGAGATCGGCGGCACGGTGGGCGATATTGAAAGCCTCCCTTTTCTGGAGGCGATCCGCCAATTTCGCAATGAAGCGGGGAAACAAAACGCTATATTCATTCATCTGACCTGGGTGCCTTTTATCAAGACGGCCGGTGAGGTTAAAACCAAACCGACACAGCACAGCGTCAAAGCCCTACGGGAAATCGGCATTCAGCCGGATATCCTTCTTTGTCGCACGGAGAATTTCCTCTCTGAAGACATTAAAGCTAAAATCGCTTTATTTTGTAATGTGGAAGTGTCTTCCGTTTTCACAGCTAAGGACGTAAGTTGTATTTACGAAGTGCCGTTAGTTTTTCATCGCGAAGGACTGGATGGCAAGATTATCGAGTTGCTCAATATCTGGACAGGCAGACCGCGCCTGGAAGCGTGGGAAGAGGTTGTAAATAAGTTTCACAATCCCGCGCAGCAGGTCTGTGTGGCCATTGCCGGAAAATATATCAACCTCACCGATTCCTACAAAAGCCTTAACGAAGCGCTCGTTCACGGCGGTATTGCCAATAACTGCCGCGTAAATCTGAAATTTGTCGATGCCGAAAAAATTACGGAAGAAGGTGCGGATAAATATCTTGCCGATGTTGACGCAATTTTAGTACCGGGGGGATTTGGCAGCCGCGGCATAGAGGGAATGATTCTGGCCGCGCAATATGCGCGGGAAAACAAAATTCCTTATTTTGGGATTTGTTTGGGGATGCAAATGGCGGTGGTGGAATACGCTAGGAATATTTGCGGATTAAATAAAGCCAACAGCTCCGAGTTTGATTCGGAAACTCCCCATCCGGTAATTGATTTGCTTCCCGAACAGCGCAATGTAAAAGAAAAAGGCGCCTCGATGAGATTGGGCGCGTGGCCCTGCATTGTGGAGACGGGCTCCTTTGCTTTTGCCGCTTACGAACAAAAAGAAATTTCGGAGCGGCACCGTCATCGCTATGAATTTAACAATGAATATAAGAAAAAGTTAACAGACAAAGGCTTGCGCATAACCGGCATATCGCCGGATAAGCGTCTAGCGGAAATTGTGGAAATAAAAGACCATCCGTGGTTTTTGGGCTGCCAGTTTCATCCGGAGTTTAAATCGCGTCCGACAAAGCCTCATCCGCTTTTTAAAAAATTCATTGAAGCCGCATTGAGGTATGCTCAGGGCAGGACTGCGCACGAGTCGATTTAGTAACTCCCCGTGAAGTATACTTTTTAAATATCAACGAACAATAATGATTGGTCTCTGAAAAGAGATAGGTTTAAACGATGGATAAGAAAGCTAACCAAACAACGCGAGAGGACTTTGAAAGAATATTTCATCCGCAAAGACTGGCGATTGTAGGCGTTTCCGCCGAAGAAGACGGTGCGCGAGGCTTTGGAACCGGCATGCTCAACGCTTTGAATGCTATGGGCTTTGAAGGAGATATTTTCCCTGTTAATCCCAAGGGGGGAATTTTTGCCGGTTTGACTATCTACAAGCGAGTTGAGGATATACCGGAGAAAATTGATTTTGCCATCATTGCCGTAGCCGCAAAAGCGGTGCCTGAAGTCCTTGAATCTTGCCGAAAAAAGGGAACGGCGGGAGCGGAGATTCTTTCGGCGGGTTTTAGTGAACTTGGAACGGCGGAGGGCAAGGATCTGGAAAATAAAATTCGGGGGATCGCCGCAAAGGGAATCCGTGTGGTCGGGCCGAATTGTTTTGGCATCTATTGTCCCCGAAGCGGGCTAACTTTGTTGCCGGGTCCCGATCTTTCACGTCAAAGCGGTCCTGTTGCTTTTCTATCGCAAAGCGGCGGTATGGCCATCGATTTTGCCCATAAAGGAAAATGGATGGGCATTGCCTTCAGTAAGGTTGTCAGTTTCGGCAATGGAGTTGACCTGAGAGAAACGGAACTTTTACGCTATCTAGCCGATGATCAGGAAACGCGTGTTATCGGCATGTATGTCGAAGGCATTAAAGACGGGGACGCGTTTTTTCAAGAGATTAAATACACTTCTGACAAAAAGCCTGTTATCGTTTGTAAGGGAGGACTTTCGCTGGCTGGCCAAAGGATGGTTATAAGCCATACGGCATCAATGGGAGGAAGCCGTATTATTTGGCAGTCAATTTTGCGGCAGGTTAATGCGATTCAGGTTCAGAATTTGGAAGAACTTGCCGAGGCCGCCCTGGCCTTTTGTTTTTTGCCCCAAGGAGTCTTTAAACAAATTTCTGTGGTGGGTGGGGGAGGCGCTTTAGGTGTTACCGCCTGCGATGCCGCGGAAACTTTCAACATGGAGATTCCGACGCTTTGTGCTTCAATACAGACTCGAGTGGGGCACTTACTGCCGAAACCGGGCTCAAGCGGCACAAATCCCATTGATGTGGCCAATCCCTTCGTCGAACCGAAAGTTTTAAAAAAGATTCTTCGTGTCACAGCTGAGGATAAGCAAATAGATCTGCAAATAATTATTTCACTTCTCTATCATTATAAAACAATGGCGCGTCTTTTGGGGAAGCCGGTTAGTCAAGTGGCGCCTTACCGTGAACTGGCCGAAGGTCTCCGCGATGTCGTGAAAGAGACGGGCAAACCAATAGTTGTTATTTTGGCTAACCCGAAAAGGGGAGTGGATGATCTGGATATTGTCGAAATGCTGGCACTGGCCCGGAGGGAATTTCTTGATCGCGGTCTGCCTGTCTTTGATGAACTGCATGAAGCCATTCGCGCCATTGGGCACGTCAATGCCTACTATGCAAGAAGGAACACAAAAAATGAATAAAGGTTCAGCATTCCAAATTATTGAGATTGCTCTCAAGGAAGGACGCTCTGCCCTTTCCGAATATGAAGCCAAACAAGTGCTTGCTGCTTACGGTCTTCCCGTGACCAGAGAATGTCTTGTTGAGAATAGAGGCGATGTGGAAAAGACGGCAAGAAAAATCGGTTATCCCTTAGTGCTGAAGGGTTGTTCTTTTGAAATTGCCCATAAGACCGAAAAAGGTTTAATCCATGCGGATATCCGCAGCGATACGGAAGCACTGGAAGCCTTTGATGAAATTAAAAAAGGGTTGAATGGCTATAATGGCGCTGTTTTGGTTCAGGAGATGGTTAAAGGACGCCGGGAATTAGCCATGGGAATGACGCGCGACGACCAATTTGGCCCTTGTGTCATGTTCGGATTGGGAGGAATTTTTACGGAAGTCCTGAAGGATATTTCTTTTCGCAAAGTGCCTCTGAATAAAAGAGAAGCTTTGAACATGATACGCGAAATCAAAGGGAATAGGATTATTGACGTCATTCGTGGCATGGAAGCTGTAGATACGGAGATTCTTGCGAATATGTTGATCCAGTTGGGACGTATCGGGTTGGAATTCGAGTGTGTGCGGGAAATCGATTTAAATCCTGTCATAATTTCCGGGAAGAATCCAATTGTGGCAGACGCCCTGATGATATTGCAGTAAATAGCTGTTTTTATTGAATCCGTTGATCGCTATGATTAAAATTGATATCGGCAAAAAGTTGGCAACCGTTTCGTCCATGAGCTTTGACGTAATACATGGCCATGTCGGCATTTTTCAGTAGCGAATCCATATCCTGACAATCATCGGGGTAGATAGAAATGCCGATGCTGATGCTGGTAGATATTGTATGGCCGTCACAAATAAAAGGCTGTTCAAAAGATTCTATAATTATTTCTGCAACTTCCACTGCGTCCTGAGTTCTTTCCAATACCGGTAATAATATGATGAATTCGTCGCCACCCAGGCGGGAAATAGTATCATTTTGGCGCAGGCGTCCTGTTAGACGAAGAGATATCTCTTTGAGTAACTCATCTCCCAACATATGTCCCAAGGTGTCATTGACATTCTTGAAATTATCCAAATCAAGCATCATTACCGCCAGCTTCTCGTCGCTTCTCTTGGCCTGGGCCATAGCCATTTTCAAACGGTCCATCAATAACATCCGGTTAGGCAGGCCGGTGAGAAGATCATGGGTGGCTATATAGTTGAGTTGCTGTTCCGTTCGTTTGCGCTCGGTAATGTCATGAGCGACACCTCGAAATCCAAAAACTTTACCATCCTGATCTATTTTAGGGAAAACAGAAACATCAAAAAATGATTTATTTCCATCGGGACGATTTAATTCGTAAGGAAAGTTTTTTATCGGTTCGCCGGTTTCATAAACCTGACGAAATATTTTATATACTTCAGCATTTTTTCCTTCTTGAACAAAAGTTCGATAATTTAGTCCGATTAATTTTTGTGTAGAATAGCCGACACTGCGGGTAACGGCATCATTAATGAAAACGATATTGCCGGTGAGGTCAAATTCGAAATACCACTCATCCATTTCGTCAATGATAGTTCTATACTTTTCTTCAGATTGCCGGATCATTTCTTCCATTTGCCGGCGCTTGGTGACGTCGCGGCTGACTCCCCGGAATCCGATGGGCTTACCATTCTTATCTCTAATAAGGGATACCGAAGTTTCATTAAACACTTTATTTTTGTCTTTTTTAATAATTTCCACATCCAATAGTCGGACTGGTTTACCTGTCCGATAAAGCTCAATGAAAATTTGTCGCAATTTTTTTGCGGTTTCCTCTTTTTGGTATTGTCGATAATTCATTCCGATTAACTCTGCTCTGGAATATCCTATGTTTTTGCACTCTGCATCATTAACAAAAGTAAAAGTGCCGTTCAGGTCCAGCTCAAAATAGCCCTCTTCCATATCTTCAAGAATGGTCCGGTATTTTTCTTCCGAGAGCCGTAGCATCTCTTCCATTTGCCTGCGTTCCGTGATGTCTCGAGAAATACCCCGAAATCCGATTGGTTTGCCTGATGAATATTTTTGTAGAGATACAGATACTTCAATATATCTTTTGGTCCCATCTTTTCTTATAATCTGCCAGCCGAATTCTTTGGCGGGTTCCCCTGTTCTGTAGACTTCATTAAACGTTTTAAAAAGTTTTTTTGCGTTCTCCTTGTCTGTAAACTGCCGGTTATTCATGCCCATTAATTCCTCTTTGGTGTACCCCAATATTTGGCACATTGAATCATTGAAAAAGGTGAAGTTGCCGGCAAGGTCTACTTCGTAATATCCATCTTCGATATTTTCAAGAATAGTTCGATATTTCTCCTCACTTTTACGCAGTGCTGCCTCCGCCTGTTTGCGCGCGGTGATGTCCCGGGAAACACCCCGGAATCCGATTGGTTTGCCTTCTGAATCCCTGATGAGAGAGGCTGACGTTTCGTAAACAACTTTAGTCTTATCTTTTCTGAAAGATTCAACTTCTAATGATTTAATCGGTTTGCCTGTTCGGTAAAGTTCGTAATAGAGCTGAGACAGTTTTTTAGCGGTTTCTTCATCCATATGTTGCCGGGAGTTCATCCCGACCAATTCTTCTTTAGTATATCCTAAAAATCTGCAGTTAGCTTCATTAACAAAAGTATAATTGCCTTCCAGGTCCAGCTCAAAATAGCCCTCTTCCATATTTTCAAGAATGGTCCGGTATTTTTCCTCGGAGAGTCGTATCGCATCTTCCATTCGCCTGCGCTCTGTGACGTCGCGAGTAACTCCTTTAAACCCAATAATTTTTCCTTCTTTATCGCGCAGAGGAACCATCGAATCTTCAACGGCGATGCGTCTTCCATCTTTACGTATATTAATTAAAGGATACCACTTTATTGTTTCACCTGTTTGATAAGCTTTGCGCCATATTCTATAAGTATTTTTTATTTCTTCTTCGGGTACATAAGTTTTATAATTCATGCCGATTAATTCTTCACGGGAATAACCTAAGGTTGCGCAAATCGCGTCGCTGACAAAGGTAAAATTGCCTTGGAGATTAATCTCGTAATATCCTTCTTCTATTTCTTCTAAAACAGTGCGATATCTTTCCTCCGATTGTCGTAGGGCATCTTCCATCTTTTTTCGTTCTGTGATATCTATAAAACTTCCCAGTGCCGCGCGGCACCCATTATATGGGATAGAGGCAATCATTTCTAAAATCCACATTATTTCGCCATTTTTTCTGATATATCTGTACTCATAGCTTTCGGGAGATTTCCCCTTCAAGCTCTTTATAGCTTTTTCCCTGACCATTGCTCTATCTTCAGGGTGAACTCGTTCCAGTGAATTTTTCCCCAAGAGTTCGGGGTCGGAATATCCAGTGATCTTACTGTAAAGAGGGCTGATATAGACAAATTTTCCGCGTTGCACGATATATACACCAACGCCAATATTGGATGTAATGTTTTCTGCCAGGTGAAATAAATCAATCTGTTTTTGGGGAGGCTTTTTAGGCGCTTTGACTGACATACTTCTTCAAATTCCTTATACCTTTGATAGACAAGCTAAATATTAGTTTGGTCAGCGCAGAATAATAATTATCGGAGCAACTGCTTTGTCGCGCATAACAACAGCGGACAAGATTCGCCCAAATGATGAAAGCTGTGATTATATTAAGAAAGAACTTGTGTCAAGAAAATAAACCACGGGACAGCGAGGAGGTTGCTGATAAAAATTATTCGGATAAAAAGCTTGATATTTCAAGACTTTATTTTAAAAAAACCGTGCCGGCATGATGCAAATCAGTAGAAAACATTTTATGATCCTAAAGGGGTTTAGCTTTTTGAGCAAAAGTTTTATTAATTGAAAAGACAGAATATTTTTCCCTTGATGTTAAAAAATATTAAAATGACATCTAAAAATTTATGATATTAGCCATATAGAATTTTATCTTCGTAAATTTGATAAGATTAGCTTGATTTTTTACGCCGCCAATGTTCTATATATAAAATTAAATATTTTTCCGGATAGAAATAAATTGACGGAATTTTGCGGCCGGAATCGCCACAGTTCAATGAATACTGACCTCGCCGGCGGAGCAATAATTCTGCAAAAAAATAAATTGAGGAGTTTGTTATGGCATTAAATCCGTTGGTTGATTCAAGAGATGTAAGGTTTGTTCTTTTCGAGGCGCTGGAAGCAGACAAGTTAAGTAAATACGAGAAGTATGCCAACTTCGACAAAGATACATATGAGGCCACTTTAGAGTTGGCCGAACAACTTGCCATGGAACAGGTTTATCCGGCGAACGCCGAGGCCGATAAGACCGGAGCCGAATATGACCCCCAAACAAAGACTGTTACTATTCCCGCCGGATATAAATCGGCGATGAATCTTTACCGGGAATCCGGCTTTTCCGGTTTGGGCAATAGTCCTGAATGGGGCGGCACTGGTATGCCCGAGGTTATCTGCCGGGCGGTCATGGATTATTTTTCCGCCGCCGCCGTGGCGTTTATTACTTACGATACGTTGAAGGGCGGAGCTTCCCGGCTTATCGAGAACTTTGGTTCCGAAGAATTAAAGAAGACATACATGGAAAAAATGGTATCCGGCCAGTGGGGAGGGACGATGTGCCTTACAGAGTCCGGTGCCGGTTCCGATGTCGGCGCTTTAAAGACCAAAGCGGTCAAGCAAAAAGACGGCACGTATCTTATAACCGGACAGAAGATATTCATCACTGCCGGCGATAATGATATGTTTGAAAATATTATCCATCCGGTTTTAGCCCGTGTTGAAGGAGATCCCCCCGGAACACCGGGAATATCGATATTCATTGTGCCGAAATATCATGTAAAACCCGATGGAAGCCTGGGTGAGCGCAACGACATTATAACCACCGGCATAGAACACAAGATGGGAATCAAAGGATCGGCTACCTGTTCGTTGAGTTTAGGTGACAACGATAAATGCGTGGGTTATCTTTTAGGCGCCGAGCGGCAGGGTATGAAAATTATGTTTCAGATGATGAATGAAGCGCGGCTTGATGTGGCTAATCAGGCATCAGGCGCGTCAAGTTCAGCTTATATGCACGCTGTAACTTACGCGAGAAACAGGTTGCAGGGGACTGATCCCGCGAAAAAGGGAGATACGGCGTATGCGACGATTGTAAAACATCCCGACGTGAAAAGAATGTTGATATGGATGAAAGCGCAGGTGGAAGCGATGAGAATGCTTACCATGCTTGCCGCCTATTCGGCCGATATCAGCCGGGTGGAAAAAGGTGAGGCGGCAAAGGAAGCACAGGCGCTTTTGGATTTTCTTATTCCGCTGTGCAAAGCGGGAAACACTGACTTGGCTTGGCTGATAACTTCCGAGGCCATGCAGGTTTACGG
>MGQN01000036.1:78832-83092 GCA_001797845.1 Deltaproteobacteria bacterium RBG_16_44_11
GAAGGCACAAACGGTATCCAATCCATAGATCTGACTATGAGAAAACTGCTGATGAATCCGGAAATGTTCAATTATTCGGTCTTCAAAAAAAGAATTGCTCAAACCATAGAAAAAGCAAAGGGCGTTGTTGACGAAAAATATATAGCTGCTGTTCGTGAAGGCGTGGGGGAAATGGACGCTACAGTGAAGAAACTAGCTGAACTCCGGGATCAGAAAAAAATGCTGGATATTCTGGCGATTGCCACTCCCCTGCAGAATGCGATGAGAATGCTGGCGCACGCCTGGATGCATTTGTGGTCTTTAACGATTACTGTTCCCAAATTAAAAGCAATTGCCCAAGACATATCCGGAGAAAAAGTAGTAAATATTGTTAAAGATAATGCGGAAGCCGCCTACTATTACGGGAGAATATTGTCGGCCCGATATTATCTGGGCGCCGAATTCAAACATTACTCCGGCTATCTGGATTATATAATATCGGGAGAGCAGGCAGTAGTAGAAGCCTTTGAGGATATATTTACCGGGGCCCTGGCGCAGTAAATAATTTTATTTAGAAAATATTCGACAAAAAGCCCCTGAAGGTTGTCTTCAGGGGCTTTTTATAGAGAGCTATCTTTCAGCCTTCAATCTTTGATTCTTTAACTTCCTAAAAAAGGAAGAGGTTTTTCCATACGATAAACAAGCGCCTGGCAGGCGGCAATCATATTTTGATTGTCATCGGTCACGACAATATCATAAGCGGCGGTTTTTTTCGTTTTATTGATTTCTTTCGCCTCGGCGGTCAGCTTCGAGCCTTTGGCGGGCGAGGCTAGATAATTTATGTTCACGTTCAAGGCTACGGCCATTGTGCCGTGAGAGTTGGAGGCGACTTCAAAGGCCTCGTCGATCAAGGCAAATAAAGCTCCCCCATGAGCCATGCCGAACATGTTTTCCAAATCAGAAAAGAAAACCATTTCCACCTTCGCGTATCCTTCCTGAACTTCAATTAATTGCAGGCCGAATTTTTTCGCGAAAGGCTCAATTGCTACCTGTTTAAAAATAGCTTTTCTGATCGTTTCGTTCATGATGGTCTCTCCAGTAGAATTAGCGAATTATGTTTCTTATACATCATTGAGATGGTTGGAGTCAAAAAAAGAAAAGGACTTCCTTTCGGAAGCCCTGATTTCTGGTGGGCCGTGCGGGGATTGAACCCGCGGCCAACGGATTAAAAGTCCGCTGCTCTACCGCTGAGCTAACGGCCCACTTTCGGGATTGTTTTTGAACGTGCCCTCTTAACAGCAAGTTAGAATAGTGTCAAGGAGAAACTAAAGACGGCTTTGTAAAAAGTCCCCGGCATTCGCCGGGCTGCGCATCTGCGGAGTTTATCCGGCGTATGCCGGATGCGCTGCATTTCTCCCCGTCCAGCATTTTTAACAGTTTAGAACTTTTTGGAAGTTTATTAAAAAACTTCAATTGAGGAAAGGATCTTTCAGTGAAATTGTCTCCTCCCGGCCTGAACCCACAGAAACCAGAATTACGTTGGCTTCGGCCAACTCTTCCAAGCGACGCAGATATTTTTGGGCATTAACGGGAAGGTCTTCAATTTTTTTGGCATGCGAAATATTTTCCTTCCAGCCGTCAAATTCTTCATATACCGGCTGGCATTGAGAAAGCGTGCGCATGTTGGCCGGAACAGCGTGGGTAAATTTTTTATCCCCCGACTTGTATCCGACGCAAATTTTGATTTTGTCTAAACCGGTCAGGACATCAAGCTTGGTAATAGCCAGAGCGTTTATGCCCGAAACACGCACGGCTTGCCGTACCAGCACAATATCCAACCAGCCGCAGCGGCGTTTCCGTCCGGTTGTGGCTCCAAACTCCTGCCCAACTTTTTGCATG
Organism: Deltaproteobacteria bacterium RBG_16_44_11; assembly: GCA_001797845.1. Classification (GTDB taxonomy): domain Bacteria; phylum Desulfobacterota; class Syntrophia; order Syntrophales; family Smithellaceae; genus UBA4810. The sequence continues at coordinate 80,711 of MGQN01000036.1, forward strand.
TGTTCTCCGGTGGCATCATTTAATTCCGTGGGAAACGGGCCTTCGCCGACTCTCGTGGTGTAAGCTTTGCAGATACCCACAACTTTGTTTATGGCATTGGCGCCGATTCCACTGCCACAGGAGGCATTGCCGGCGATGGTATGGGAAGAGGTGACATAGGGGTAAGTCCCGTAATCGATATCAAGATTGGAGCCTTGTGCTCCCTCAAAAAGAATTTTCTTGCCCTTCTTAATTTCGTCATACAAGATCAAAGAAGTGTCCGCTACATAAGACTTAAGTTTCCCGGCATAACCAAGATACTCAGCGGCAATGTCGTCTTCCACTAAAGTTTTTTCCTTGAACAAGCCTTTGAGTAAAAAGTTTTTTTCTTCCAAAGCATGGTGCAGTTTTTTACGGAAGAGTTCCTCATCATAAAGATCGCCGACACGGATTCCGGTGCGAGCGGCTTTATCTTCGTATGCTGGCCCGATGCCCCTGCCTGTCGTGCCTATTTTCTTTCCCGGATTTTGTGCCTCACGCGCAAGATCCAGGCTGCGATGGTAGGGCATAATTAAATGTGCCCTCTCACTAATATACAACTTAGTGTTGGGTGGGAAAAGGCCGCCTTTATGTAGTTCTTCTATTTCTCGCAGCAGGACTGCCGGATCGACAACAACGCCGTTTCCGATGATACAAATTTTGTTATCGTGCAAAATTCCCGAAGGGATTAAATGTAAAATAGTTTTTCTGCCATTGACGACCAGTGTGTGTCCGGCATTGTTTCCGCCGTGAAATCGAGCGATAACATCCGCTTTCGCAGCGTAGAGATCAACAATTTTACCTTTGCCCTCATCGCCCCACTGTGTGCCCACAACTGCAACATTAGCCATGATTAAATCCTTACATTTTGATCGGTTTAATGGAGATGACGTGAGGCAATTTCCGTAATTTTTCTAAAACATTCGCCGGCACGGCAGAATCGGTATTCAATACAACCAGCGCGTGTTTCGCGTCCGTATCACGGCTTAAATGCAGGCGGGCAATGTTAACTTTATTATCGCCCAGCATTGTTCCCAGATTGCCGATAACGCCCGGCCTATCATCGTTGGATACGGCCAGCATATGGCCTTCCGGTATTATTTCCACGGAAAAATTATTGATGCGCACAATTCTCAAATCATTTTTACCAAATACGGTTCCGGCGGTGGTGCTGGTTTCTTTCGATGTCTTAACGGTCAGCGCAATCATGGAAGTATAATCCTTGACTTCACTGCTTTTGGATTCAACAACCTTAATGCCTCTTTCCTTGGCGATGACCGGTGCGTTGATGTAATTGATAGTTTCGGTCAGAATCGGGTCCAGAAGCCCCTTGATTAGTGATATCGTTATCGGCGCGACATTGTGACTGAGAATTTCACCACTGTATTCGATATTCACTTCCTGGATTGCGCCGGTCAGCAATTGCGCCTGGAAGGTGCCCAGCTTTTCAGCCAACGCCAGATAAGGACGTATGGCGAACATAACTTCCGCGCTGACGGAGGGGAAGTTGACCGCGCCTTTGATTTCGCCGGTGGCGAAATAGGCGGCAATCTGACGGGCAATGGCAATGGCCACACCGGTCTGGGCTTCATCGGTGGAAGCGCCCAGGTGCGGTGTGCAGATCACATTGTCCAGAGAAATTAAATCCATATTCTTGGTCGGCTCTTCTTCGAAAACGTCGATGGCCGCGCCGGCTACTTTACCGGATTTTAGCGCCTCATAAAGAGCTTTTTCGTTGACAATACCGCCGCGGGCGCAATGAATCAGGAAAACACCTTTTTTCATTTTCGCAAACGAATCCGCGTTGACCAGATTTCTTGTCTCTGGAGAAAGAGGCGAATGCACGGTGATGAAATCGGAATTGGCGTAAATTTCATCAAGACTAACCAGTTTCACGCCCATTTGTTCCGCAACTTCCGGGGAAATAAACGGATCGTGGGCGATTACGTTCATTTTGAGCCCTTTGGCGCGGTCGGCCACTACGGCGCCGACACGTCCCAGGCCGATGATGCCCAGAGTTTTGTCGCAATATTCGTTGCCCATAAACTTGGATTTTTCCCACTTGCCGGCTTTCATCGAAGCCGTGGCTTGGGGAATTTTGCGCGCCAGAGAAAGCATCATGGCGATGGCATGTTCGCCGGTGGTGACGGTGTTGCCGCCGGGGGTATTCATGACGACGATACCACGTTTGCTGGCGGCGGGAATATCGATGTTATCCACGCCCGCGCCGGCACGTCCAATAGCAGAAAGTTTCACGGCCGCTTCGATGATTTCCGCCGTGGCTTTGGTCGATGAGCGGACAATCAGCGCGTCGTAATCTTTAATAACCGCTTTTAATTCTTCCGGCTTCATGCCGGTTTTAAC
>MGQN01000036.1:83124-85917 GCA_001797845.1 Deltaproteobacteria bacterium RBG_16_44_11
ACTTCGGGAGCCATAGAATCGCTGACTAAAACTCGTTTCATATCTTTCTCCTTAATAATCATTAAAGGCTTTTAATTTTTTCGTTATAAACTTTTTCCAGTTCGGCCAGGGCTGTTTTAATATCGCCCTCTTCGATGGTCGGGCCGCACCAGAAACGGTAACCGGCCGGCGCGTCTTTGTAGGAGTTGATATCGTGAGCGATATTCTTCTTGCTCAATTCCGAGGAGATGCTTTTGAGGAACTTGCCTTTGTCTTCGGCGGCAAGCGCGTTTACCTTGGGGCTGGTCACGCTCAAACAAACGGATGTGTTCGAGCGGACTTTGGGATCGGCGGCCAGGAATTCAATCCAATCGGTTTTGTCCACCCAGTCTTCCACAACTTTTAGATTGGCTCTGCTTTTTTTAATGAGGCCAGCCAGGCCGATTTTTTCCGCCCAATTCAAAGCGTCCAGATAGTCTTCCACGCAAATCATCGAAGGGGTATTGATGACGTCGCCATCGAAAATGGCCTTGTTAATTTTGCCGCTTTTCTTGAGGCGGAAGATTTTGGGCATCGGCCAGGGCGGATCGTACGATTCCAGGCGAGCAAGAGCTTTGGGGCTCAAAATCAGCATGCCGTGAGCGGCTTCGCCGCCGAGACATTTCTGCCAGGAAAAAGTCAGAACATCTACCTTGCTCCAATCTATTTCCATGGCGAATGCGGCGCTGGTAGCATCGCAAAGCGACAGGCCTTCGCGGTTGGCGGGAATCCAGTTGTAATCCGGCACTTTCACGCCGCTGGTGGTGCCGTTAGCCACGAAAACGACGTCGTTGGACCAGTCCACCTTGTTTAAATCGGGAATTTTCCCGTAATCGGCTTTGAGGATGGTAGGATCGAGTTTAAGTTGTTTAGCGACATCTGTTGCCCAGCCGTCGGAAAAACTTTCCCAGACCAATACGGTAACCGGCTTTGGCCCCAAAAGGCTCCACATGGCGCATTCAAAAGCGCCGGTATCGGAAGCCGGCATGATGCCTACCAGATAATCAGCCGGAATATTTAATATTTTTCGTGTGTCGTTAATAGCTTTGACGATTCTTTCCTTGCCCAGCGCGGAACGATGTGAGCGTCCAACCGGTGCGTTCTTCAACGCGTCGATATTCCATGCCGGCCTCTTACTGCAGGGACCTGAACTGAAATTAGGGTTTTGCATATTAGACATCCTTGAAAATAAATTTTTCAAAAAACAGTTATTCATATCAGCAAAGAAATTTTTACTCAAGAAATTTCAGATCGATTTATATCTTAGTTCTTTTGTCAAAAAAAATATACGGTATTTGACGAGAAAAGCAGTTCAATAAAAACCGTTTTTTAAATGAAATTCAAGTGGTTATCTATGAATAGAAATGTAAAATAAGCAATTTTTTAAATATTACGTTTTTGGTTTTCATAGGAATTATTAAAAAAATGTTGACATTAAAACGATAAAGTTTCAAATTCAAAATTGTATTATTTATCAAGGCCTATATAATAAAACCAGATATAAATTTTGGAATTTAATATTGTTCATTAATACACGCAATTAAAAACCTTCGTATGAAGAGCGATAAATAAAAAAGGAGGAAATATTATGGCAAAGATATTTAAACCACTGTTAATCATTAATTTAGCAATCGTACTTTTAATGTTTTTCAGCACCCCGTCAAGGGCGGAAAACGAGATAATTATTGAAAAGCCATCTTCTCTTCAGATAGGCATGACTTTATATCGCTTTGACTATAAAGAAGATTTGACCCTGCCCGACAAAAGTACAGAATACGGATGGATGCCGGGAGTATATTTAGATTATACTTACAAAAAGAAATCAACAATATATGCGAAAGTATTTTTAAGCTATGCGGCTAACGAAATAACTTACGATGGATCAAATAGCGCGGATGAGCCGGTAAAGTTTGATGAGCAAAAGGCTCAAATGTTTAAATTTGAAACAAATGTTGGATACCCTATATCCATAGGTAAGCATTTTATGTTAATTCCATACCTGGGTTATGGCTTTCAGTATTGGGAGAGAGGCGAGAATCAGTATCTTGTGGAGTTTGATACCATAACGATTAAAGAAATATATAAATGGCACTATATTCCTGTAGGGGTCAGGGCTGATTTTAATATAACTAATAGATTGAACATATCCGCTTCTGCCGCGGCTAATTTTATGTTTTATGGAGAAATGACAGCTTACTATTCATATATAGGTGATTCCGATACAGATTTCAAATTAGGCAATCGAATCGGCGCCTATGCGGAAATTCCTATAACCTATAAATTTACCAATGAGTTTGGAATCGTGTTAACGCCTTGGTATGAATATGGTGCCTTTGGGCGAAGTGATTGGGAATATATCGGTGGTGGCGATTTCGCTTTTGAGCCAGCGAGCAGAACACACAAATATGGTGCTAATATAGGATTGTTGATGTCTTTCTAGGACATGGTTTTTTGCATCAGGATTAGCTTGCCAAAGAGCATGTCCGTTTAAGAGTGAAATAATCGGCATGCTCTTTGGAGAAGACCCGAATTTAATCTCTTGGAGGCTTTCGAAGAGACAAGGCCAAAATCATAATATCGAATTTTTTCTTACAAATAAAACCATCCGGTTATTCGTATTGGCATTAATCCGAAAAATGTGCTTTTCTCTGCCATAAATAAAAGGGGGTTAAGGCTTGAAAAAAAGCAAAACCAGTTTCTTTTGTCAGCATTGCGGTTATATGTCGCCCAAGTGGCTGGGTAAATGTCCTTCCTGCAATGGCTGGAATTGTTTTG
>MGQN01000036.1:85992-88752 GCA_001797845.1 Deltaproteobacteria bacterium RBG_16_44_11
AAGAAATACCCCTGGAAGAAGGCCGGCGTATTGTCACGGGAATTGCCGAAATTGATCGTGTCCTGGGCGGCGGTATCGTTGGGGGTTCGGCAATCTTAATCGGCGGAGAACCCGGCATTGGTAAATCAACCCTCATGCTGCAGATGATGCATAATTTGGCTCAAAAAGGGCTTAAAGTATTATACGTTTCCGGTGAGGAATCGGCCAGCCAAATTAAGTTACGCAGCCAGCGCGTCGGGGCTGCGGCCAAGGATTTATTGGTGCTTGTTGCAGTTTCTTTAGAGAAGATTCTGGAGCAAGTTAAAAAAGTTGCTCCTGCTATAATTGTAATTGATTCTATTCAGACGGTTTATTCGGGGGATTTAATGTCCGCGCCCGGCAGTGTCGGGCAGGTGCGCGAAGCTTCTTCCAGGTTGATTCTGTTTTCTAAGAAACACGGTATCCCTGTTTTCCTGGTAGGTCATGTGACCAAAGATGGTTCTATTGCCGGGCCGAAGGTATTGGAGCATATGGTTGATACGGTTCTTTACTTTGAAGGCGATTCCGGGCATGCTTACCGAATAGTCCGCGGCATTAAAAACCGGTTTGGTCCCACCAACGAAATCGGTGTCTTTGAAATGATGGATAAGGGGCTCAAAGAAGTTCCTAATCCTTCCGCTTTTTTTCTGGCCGAAAGGCCGCAAAATGTCGCCGGTTCCGTAGTTGTTCCCAGTTTGGAAGGCACCAGGCCGATTTTAGTCGAGATTCAGGCGCTGGTTTCTCCAACCAACCTGGGCATGCCGCGGCGGACGGCGATCGGTGTCGATCATAACCGTGTTTCATTATTAGTGGCCGTCCTGGATAAAATTTGCGGTTTACATCTGGGCGCGTCTGATATATTTATCAATGTTGCCGGCGGCGTACGGGTGGAGGAGCCGGCGGTTGATTTAGGTATCGTTGCCGCGATGGCTTCGAGTTTTTTGGATAAGCCCATCGATGCGCGGACAGTTGTTTTGGGTGAAGTGGGTCTTACCGGAGAAGTCCGGGCTATTTCGCAGATGGAGGTGCGGATAAAAGAAGCGGCGCGTCTGGGGTTTAACCGTTGCCTGGTACCGAAAACAAGCGCGGCACAAACAGTAAAAGTGGCAAAAATGGAAATAATTACTGTCAGCTCGCTCAAAGAATTACTGGAAAATTTATTTTAAATAATTTGACGCGGCCAAGGGAATTTTTCCAAAAAATATTTTCAAGTATTGACATCGCTGAAAAAATGTTTAAGTTAGCGCCGCTACTCAGCATTTATAAATTAAAATATAAAAAATCAGGAAAGGAGAAAAAAACATGAATATCAGACCTTTACAGGATAGAATCATTGTAAAACGTTTGGCGGAAGAGCAAAAAACCAAGGGAGGCATCATCATCCCGGACACAGCTAAAGAAAAACCAATTGAAGGCAAGGTTATCGCTGTAGGCAAGGGCAAAGTAGCCGATGACGGCAAATTGATTAAGCCGGAAGTAAAAGTGGGCGATAAAATTCTTTTTAACAAATACGGCGGCACCGAAGTCAAAATCGACGGTGACGAGTATTTGATCATGAGAGAAGAAGATATTTTAGGCATTATTGAAAAATAAGAATAATTAATAATTTAAGGAGGAATATATAAGATGGGAGCAAAAATACTTCTTTATGATGAAGAGGCAAGAAAATCGATGCTCAAGGGAGTAAACACCCTGGCCGATGCCGTAAAAGTAACACTGGGTCCTAAAGGACGCAATGTTATTCTTGATAAAAGTTACGGGTCACCGACTGTTACTAAAGACGGCGTTACCGTAGCCAAAGAAATCGAATTGGAAGATAAATTTGAAAACATGGGCGCGCAGATGGTTAAGGAAGTCGCGAGCAAAACAAGTGATGTCGCCGGAGATGGAACAACTACCGCAACGCTATTGGCCCAGGCGATTTACCGCGAAGGCGTCAAAGCCGTCGCCGCCGGCTCCAATCCTATGGATATAAAAAGAGGGATTGATAAGGCTGTGGAAACGGTAGTCAAAGAACTAAGCAAGATGAGTAAACCCACCAAAGACCAAAAAGAAATCGCCCAGGTCGGCACCATTTCCGCCAACAACGACGAAACAATCGGCAGTATCATTGCCGAAGCGATGGGCAAAGTAGGCAAAGAAGGTGTAATAACTGTGGAAGAAGCTAAAGGATTGGAAACCGAACTGGAAATCGTTGAGGGTATGCAGTTCGATCGCGGTTACCTTTCCCCTTACTTTGTCACCAACGCGGACAAAATGTTGGTTAACCTGGAAGACGCGTTAATCTTAATCTACGAAAAGAAAATAAGCGGCATGAAAGATCTGCTTCCTATTTTGGAACAAATTGCCAAGATGGGGAAACCCCTCTTGATTATATCGGAAGATGTGGAAGGCGAAGCGCTGGCCACTCTGGTGGTTAACAAAATTCGCGGCACCTTGCATGTTGCTGCGGTTAAGGCACCGGGTTTCGGTGACCGCCGCAAGGCCATGCTCGAAGACATCGCCATCCTCACCGGCGGTAAAATGATTTCCGAAGACATGGGCTACAAACTGGAAAACGTGAAGGTAGAAGATTTAGGACGCGCCAAGAAAATCATCATCGATAAAGATAACACAACTATCGTTGACGGCGCCGGAAAGAGATCGGAACTGGAAGGCCGCGTGAAACAAATTCGCGCTCAGATCGAAGAGACCACTTCTGATTACGATAAGGAAAAATTGCAGGAAAGACTGGCAAAGCTG
>MGQN01000036.1:88770-89532 GCA_001797845.1 Deltaproteobacteria bacterium RBG_16_44_11
CTACGTGCCCTGCCTGCTTTGGGCAAGCTTAATTTAGAAGGCGACGAACAAGTCGGCGTGAATATTATAAAGAAGTCCCTAGAAGAGCCGATTAAAATGATTGCCAACAACGCCGGCATGGAAGGCAGCATCGTTGTGGAAAGAGTAAAGGAAAAGAAGGGCGCCTACGGTTTTAATGCCCGTACCGACCAGTATGAAGATATGCTGGAAGCCGGAGTCATTGATCCGACCAAGGTTAGCCGTTTTGCCCTGCAAAACGCGGCCAGCGTCGCTTCATTGCTTTTGACCACGCAGTGCATGGTTGCCGATAAACCGGAAGAGAAGGGCGCCGGTGGCGGAATGCCCGGTATGCCTCCCGGTGGAGGATATCCCGGCATGGGCATGTAATTGCCAAATAGCATTAAATAAAATCAAAAGCCCCCAAGCCATTACGGCTGGGGGCTTTTTTTATTGTTTTGACAGAGAATACTGTTTTGCATATACTTCATGTTACTAAATGTAATCAAGAAGAGGTAAAATTTATGCATAACGAATTCACGGCCATAGTCGAAAAAGACGGCGATTGGTATATTGCCTACAGCGCAGAGATCCCCGGCGCCAACGGACAGGGAAAAACAAAAGATGAATGTCTGAAAAATCTTTCTGAAGCTATTGATTTAATTCTTGAAGATCGGAGGGCAGATGCACTGCGCGGGATTCCGGATGATGCCACTCAAGAAATGGTTTCCGTAGGATGAAAACCAGTGAGCTGCTCCGGCATTT
>MGQN01000036.1:89538-94204 GCA_001797845.1 Deltaproteobacteria bacterium RBG_16_44_11
GAGGGCAGCGCGCATTCTCTCTGGACAAACCCCGTGACTGGATGGACAGAAGCCGTACCGCGGCATACCGAGATTTCTGATAGGTTAGCTATAAAAATATGCCGCGCCCTTTCTGTGCCTGATCCTAAATAGCATCAGTCCGCCTCGGTATCCTGATGACCGGTAGCGTATCCCACGAGGGGAACGCAATGTAAATAGGCAATTTCCTTACCGGGAATTTACGACATAATGGAGTAAATTCCATTCGGCATGGCTTAAAATAACGCCGCCGCCGCCGCGTCATTGCGAGGAGCGTTGCGACGAAGCAATCTCAAATTAAAGCCTCTTGTTCGATTGGACAAGGGGCTTTTTATTGTTCAATTGACTTCACCTGTACAAACAAACGACTTAAAAAAGTCCCAACGTTGTGGATTACGATTTGAAAGGTGCAACAAAAAAATCAGCGGTGAGCATAGCGAGTCCGCTAGAATGATTTATTACTTAGTCTTTTTTTGCTTATCTTTTTGTGGCATAAGAATGTCATGGATTTTTTTTGTAGGTAGGCTCATAAAAATGCTTGTAATTGTATTAATAGCATTCTCTAGGCTTTTTATGTTAATTATTAATATCCACTGCGGACGAAGCGCAAATGTATACATGCGCTCTTTAAAAGGAGAGACTTTACAAATTGATTTTGTTGATGAATCTTTTTTATATTCATCTATGAAATCAAAATTATTACGCAATTGTAACTCTGAAGGTTGAAAATAGCACCAAGTCCATTGTGTTTCATCGGCTATTTGTTCTGGTGATGTAGCATTGCGAATTACATCCAAATCTGAAACTGATTGTTTCAATATATAGATTTTAGCATTTGTTACAATCATAGGAATAAGTGCTTGGACGAATGGTGTGACATGGTATTTAACCATGTAAGATGCGAAAGACATATCCATACAGTGGGGAACGAAACCATTCGCTAGCTGTTGTATGGCTGTATTCACGGCATTATCTTGCTTTGATCCATCTTCTGATACGACTATGCCCCAACTTGATGTCGGAGCAAGATTTAAAAAAGTTGAATTCCTGGGATTGGCTAAAGTCTGTAATGGAGCAATATTGAGAATACTATCATCAGAAAATTTATCAGAATCCAGAGCGGATTTGATATATGGCAAAAAGAACCAAAATCTACTCAAATCGTGATATTTGCATTCAATTAAGAATGAAAGTTGTGTATTATTGTTTTCCTTATCATAAATAGCAAGCGAGTCCAGTTCAAACCAAGAATTTTGACCTTCACGATTTTTCCTTTCATATGTAATATGAGGATAACAAGACCAGCCAAGAGATCTTAAGGTCATAAGAGTTAAATGCTCCAGCGGAAGCCCTGATTTTAGAAAACTTTCACCCCACTTGCCTTTGCTCATCATAGCTCCATGTTCTATTCAAGTTTTCAACGTCTAATAATTAATATACAATTTTCGCTTTTCCAATGAACTGAAGATCATAATAACACTATTAATTATTTTTTAAAGAGGAAATTACGCAGCCATATTGATAACGGGTTGAATTCTTGTATCTTAATCGAAATAGAAGTTTTGTTGATTACAGGAAGAAAAAATTAAGTTAAGTATTTACCTCTGCGGCCTTGGGTTGCGTATTTCCATCCATTTATCCGGGGTTTCCAATGGCTTAAATCCGGCCTTGCTATAAACACCGTGTGCGTCCTTTGTAATTAAAAGCCATTGATAGACGTCTTTTAACTCAGGATGATTCAAAATAAATTTAATCATCGCCTGTCCGATACCCTGCTTTCGGAAAGGCTCATCGACATAAGCATCAAGAAGATAAGCAAAGCGGGTTTTATCCGAGATAGCACGGACATAGCCGATTTGTTCACCTTTTGGTGTAAACGCGCCGACGACTAATGCGGAATTGACGGCGCCCTGCCTGACCTCATCCATACCAATGCCTTCACTCCAGTAAGCATTTTTAAGCATTTGGGTTACTTTGATAAAATCAATCTTTTGAATATCATCTATTATTTTAATATTTGATTTTAAATTCGTTTCCATGAAAGCATCACCAATTTTTTAGATTGTTAAAAACAAGTAAGCCAATTCTAGGCATGATATGCCCGAAATTGGCTTACAGTTTTAATTGATATTCATTTTTACCTGTAGGTTAATTTTTTTAACGCCTCAATGCGGTCATCCAGCGGGGGATGGCTCATGAATAACAGTTTCAGTCCGTGCTTGGACGGTTTGCCATTAATACCGAAGGCGGACATCTGATCCGGCAGGGGCTGCCCAACGCCTTTTTTGAGTTTTTCCAATGCCGCAATCATACTTTGTGTTCCGGCGAGTTTCGCGCCGCCTTTGTCCGCGCTAAATTCCCTTTTTCTGCTGAACCACAAGACGATAATGCTCGCCAGAATACCGAAGACGATTTGTGCGATAATCGTCGTCAGGAAAAAGCCCAGGCCGTGGCCTTCTTCGTTCTTCAAAATAACTCTGTCCACAAAATGTCCCACAACGCGGGAGAAAAAGATAACGAAGGTATTTACAACTCCCTGAATCAGCGTCAGCGTAATCATATCACCGTTGGCCACATGGCTCACTTCATGGCCGATGACGGCCGCTACCTCTTCTTTATTCATTGTGCTAAGCAGACCGGAACTCACGGCAACCAGGGCATTATTTTTGTTCATACCGGTGGCAAAGGCGTTGGGCGCGGGAGAGTCAAATATGGCGACCTCAGGCATGCCAATATTGGCTACTTTAGCATGTTTTTTGACCGTATCCACCAGCCAAATTTCCGCGGCGCTTCGAGGATTGGTGATGACTTGGGCCCCCGTCATGCGCTTGGCCATCCATTTGGATATAGCCAGAGAAATAAACGAACCGCCGAAACCGAATACCGCGGCAAAGACAAGCAAATTCCAGTAGTTCAAACCAACGCCGCTTTCATCCAGGATGCGGTCGACTCCGAGCAGGCGCAAAACAATGCCCAGGACAATAAGCACGGCAATGTTGGTAACGAGAAACAATAAAATCCTTTTCATTTTTCTTAAAACCTCCTAAATTTTTAATATTGCGTTAGCCGAAGATCAGGGCAATGAACTGATTATAATCTGGGCTTATTTTAGTAGTAAGCTGCGGGATGTCAAGCTTTTATGAGAAACAGATAACAAAAAATAAAGTTTCTTGTTTTAAAAGCATTTACCGCATCTATAGTTTTTTATAATTAAGATCTAAAATTTGCAAAATTCATTAAGAAATTATTGATGTTGGCGGTTTGTGGTTATACTTGAAACTGCCGTATTTATGTGATACTGCACTGCAACATATAAAAAATGATTATATTTTTTGCGGTTTAACCGCTATTTTTTTGAGATGTGAGGAATAACATAACATGGATTACAAAAGTAGTTTGAATCTTCCCCAGACCGATTTTCCGATGAAGGCGAATCTGGCCCAAAGAGAACCGGAGATGCTTAAAAAGTGGGAAGAAATTGACATTTATAAAAAGATTCGTAAAACCGCCAAAGGGAAAAAACCGTTCATCCTCCATGATGGGCCGCCATATGCCAACGGCAACATCCATTTGGGAACAGCGCTCAATAAAATCCTCAAAGATATTGTCATCAAGGCCAAAAATATGACGGGCTTTGATGGAGTTTACGTGCCGGGCTGGGATTGTCATGGATTGCCCATTGAACATCAGGTGGATAAAGAATTGGGCGGTAAAAAGGCGGCTATGTCGCAAGCCGACAAGCGCCGCGCCTGCCGTGTTTACGCGGAAAAATATGTAGGGATACAAAGGGAACAATTTAAAAGACTGGGTGTTTTTGGCGAATGGGATAACCCTTATCTGACCATGGCCTATCCTTATGAAGCGGCAACCATTGCCGAATTCGGCAAGCTTTATTTAAACGGCAGTGTCTATAAAGGCAAAAAACCGGTTTACTGGTGCGCTTCCTGTAAAACGGCGCTGGCCGAAGCGGAAGTGGAATATGCCGATCATTCCACGCCGTCTATCTATGTTAAATTCTTGGTAACTTCCAATATCGGTAAAGTTCTGTCAAAATTAGCCGGTCAAAAAGTCAGCATGGTTATCTGGACGACAACACCCTGGACAATTCCCGCCAACCTGGCAATTGCCGTCAAAGATGATTTTATTTACGTTGCGGTGAAAATTGATAACGAAACGCTCATTGTTGCCAAAGATATGCTTGATTATTGTCTGGACGCTTTCGGTTATAAAAATAAAAATTATGAAATTCTGGATGAATTTAAGGGCGCGGTTTTGGAGGGGCAAAAATGCGTTCATCCGCTGGTGAAAAGAGACAGCGTTTTAATTCTGGCTCCTTTTGTAACACTGGAAGCCGGTACCGGTGCCGTGCATATCGCGCCCGGTCATGGACAGGAAGACTATGAGATCGGTCTTAAATACGGGTTGGAAAATTACGCGCCGGTGGATGATTATGGTAAATTTACCGCAGAGGTCGAACATTTTGCCGGCCAGTTTGTTTTTGACGCCAATGATAATGTCATCAAAAAGTTAAAAGAAGTGGGCGCGCTTCTGGGGTATTTCCCCATGCAGCATTCCTATCCGCATTGCTGGCGCTGCAAAAAACCAATCATTTTCCGTTCCACCGAACAGTGGTTCATCTCGATGGAGA
>MGQN01000036.1:94309-111737 GCA_001797845.1 Deltaproteobacteria bacterium RBG_16_44_11
GGTGCATCTCGCGCCAGAGATTATGGGGCGTTCCGATTACAGTATTCTATTGCGGCAAATGCAAAGCGGAAATGTTGACCAAAAAAATGTTGGATTACCTGGTGAAATTAGTTGAAGCCGGCGGCGCCGATATCTGGTTTGAAAAAGAAGCCAAAGACTTAATGCCCCAAGGTACAACCTGCCCACATTGTAAGAATACGGAGTTTACCAAAGAAACTAATATTCTGGATGTGTGGTTTGATTCGGGAGTGACTCATGCGGCTGTTTTGGAAGCGAGGAAAGATTTACACTCGCCCGCCGATATGTATCTGGAAGGTTCCGACCAGCACCGCGGCTGGTTTCATTCCTCACTGTTAGAATCAGTGGGAACAAGAGGACGGGCGCCATACTTAAGCGTTCTTACGCATGGATTTGTCGTGGACGGCGAAGGTAAAAAAATGTCCAAGTCCGTAGGCAATACCATTGAGGCCGCTGAAGTTATCGATAAGTACGGAGCGGAAATTTTACGGCTCTGGGTCGCGGCGGAGGATTACACCGACGATATTCGTATCTCCGACGAAATTCTCAAACGGTTGGTGGAAGCCTACCGCCGGATTCGCAACACCGGCAGGTTCATCCTGGGTAACCTTTATGATTTTGATGTTGATTTCGCCATGCTCGACTACAAGCAGATGGAAGAAATGGACAGGTGGGCGCTGCACCGCCTGCAGGAAGTAATCAAGCGTGTTAAGGAAGCGTATGAGCGGCATCAATTCCACGTGGTTTTCTACACGCTTTATAACTATTGCACGGTGGATTTAAGCGCTCTGTATCTGGATGTTTTGAAAGACAGGCTCTACACAACAAAGGCAGCCTCTCCGGCGCGGCGCTCCGGACAGGCGGCCATGTTCATCATTTTAAAAGCGATGATGCAGCTTCTGGCGCCGATTCTTACTTTTACAACTGAGGAAATATGGGCGGCGCTGCCTTCCTGGAGGGGCAAAAATACCAGCATCCACACGACACAGTTTCCGGAAGTAAACGACCAGCATATCAATGCCGAACTTGGCGAACGCTGGAAGACAATGATTGATGCCAAAGCGGAAATTGCCAAAGCTGTAGAGCAGTCCAGGAAAGAAAAAGTAATCGGTCATTCGTTGGATGCCCGCGTCAGCATCGCGGCTCCGGAAAAAATGCGCGATCTGTTTAAAGAACATCTGGAAGATTTACGCGCTTTATTGATCGTTTCGCAATTGCAACTGGTGCAGGAAAGTGAAATTAGCCGTCCTTACAGGAGCGAAGAAATTAACGGGCTAATTATCGGTGTGGAAAAAGCGCGCGGAGGCAAATGCGAGCGTTGCTGGATTTATTCTGAATCATTAGGCACAGACAAAACGCATCCAACCGTTTGCGAACGCTGCTTGCCTAACCTGTAGGCTCATCTTGAGGAGTTTTTTGTGAAGAAAAATATAATTATTTTTATTTTTGGCGCGATCGCGGTCATTGTATTAGATCAAATCACCAAAGTCGTCATTACTGAGAAATTGTTCATGTATGGAACTCACAAGGTTATTGAGGGGTTTTTTAGCCTTGTTTACGTAATGAATCCCGGCGCTGCTTTTGGCTTTCTGGCCGGGGCGCCGGAAATCTTTCGTTATTTTTTCTTTATCGGAATAACCTCCCTGGCCATGTTGCTGATAATTTATTATATTCTAAAAAGCAAACAGGAAAGGCTGCCCGTAATTATATCTCTGACTTTAATTTTTGGCGGGGCAGTGGGGAACCTTATTGATCGCTTACGATTTGGCGCGGTTGTTGATTTTCTCGATTTTTATATAGGCACCTGGCACTGGCCGGCATTTAACGTGGCTGATTCAGCGATATCAATAGGTGCTGTTTTAATGGTTTGGGAAATGTTGGTAAACCGCAAAAAAACAAGTTCGTCTTAATATGGCGATTCGTTGTTTCGAATGTTAAGGTAAAACCATGAAGTTTTATTTGATAATTAAGACTTTCCTTTCCCGTCATCTCACGCCAACTCGAATCTTTGTTTCCAGCTTTGCCGCGTTTATCATGTTGGGCGCGCTGTCCTTGTGGCTTCCTTTTTCTGCATCACATAAGGGCTTGCGTTTTATTGACGCGCTCTTTACTGCAACATCGTCTGTATGTGTTACCGGCCTCGCCGTATTAGACATCGGCAAAGATTTATCCCTTATCGGTCAGATTATTACGATGATTCTTTTTCAAGTCGGCGGATTGGGGATAATTACCTTCTCCATTGTTCTCTTCGCTTTAATGGGAAAGGGTATTTCTTTTAAAGGAAGCGAAATATGTCAGACGACATTTTTGCACACGCCTAGACGCGACTTCTATTTAATTATTAAAAAAGTTTTGCTCTATACTTTTGTCATTGAGGCAATAGGCACAATTTTTTTGTTTTGGAGATTCGCGCAGGATTTTCCTCCGCTTACAGCTTTTTACCGAGCTATTTATCATGCGATATCCGCTTTTAATAATAGCGGGTATTCTCTTTTTACAGATAATTTAATGGCTTACCAAGGTGATATAATTATTAATATTACGGTAATGGCATTAATTGTTTTAGGCGGTATCGGGTTTATTGTGCAATATGAAGTGCTTGCCAAATTACGCGGTTTGGAAAAAAGACTTTCTCTCCACACTAAAATTGTTTTGGTGACTACAGTTAGTTTAATTTTTATCGGTGCGGTTTGTTTTTTCTTTCTGGAAATTAACAATTCCCTGAAAGGTGTGAATTTCAAAACATCACTGCTGGCGTCGTTTTTTCAATCCATAACTGCGCGCACTGCCGGCTTTAACACTGTTGATATAGGGATTTTAACAAATTCCACAATTCTCGTTATGATAATCTTGATGTTTATCGGCGCCTCGCCGGGATCGACCGGTGGAGGAATTAAAACTACAAGTTTTACTCTGCTCTTGCTATTGATATTTAATCGCATCAGGGGAAATGAAAATGTGAACATTGCTAATCGGACAATGCCGCAAGAAACAATAGAAAAGACTATTTCTATCGTTTTTGCTTCGGCATTTTGCATATGCCTGATCACTTCCGTTCTTTTGCTTTTCAGCGGAGGAGATGCCACTCCCATGGCCAGCCGCCATAGATTTGTGGAATATTTGTTTGAAACCGTTTCCGCTTTTGGCACGGTGGGTCTGTCTATGGGGGTTACACCGCAACTCAATGATATTCAGAAATTCGCCATAATCTTTATGATGTTTGCCGGACGAGTGGGTCCTCTGACCCTGGCTTTTGCTTTGTATTCATCAAGGAAAAAGGGTATAACTTACGCGGAAGAAGCGGTAATGGTGGGTTGACGGCTTCGTAAAAAATCCCCGGCATACGCCGGGCTGCGCATATGCGGAGTACATCCGGCGGATGCCGGATGCGCTTTGACCTTTGTCATTGCGGCCTACGCAAAAGTAGGCCTCATTCCTCAGGCCTTGCGCGCCTTGCCTCTGGCGCATTTTACAAAGGCGTCCCAGAGTTGTTATTTTTGAAAATTATACAAAACAGAGTATTTTATTATGAAATTATAATTTGGTCTGAAGCAAGAGGAGGCGTTAATGAAAAGAGCTATCGTCATCGGTTTAGGAATATTTGGTTACAATATCGCCCGTGATTTATTTGAAAACGGGTTTGATGTTGTTGCCATTGATAAAAACAAAGAAGCCATCCAGAAGATCAAGAATTATTCCACTAAGGCGATATTAGCCGATGGCACCGATAAAGAGGTAATGGATGAAATAGGTGTGCAGGAAGACGACATTGCCATCATTTCGTTTGGTGAAGATCTTGCCGCCGCGACTTTGATTACTTTGCATTTGAAGCAATTGAAAGTTAAAATCATCATTGTCAAGGCGCCTAATGAAGAGCACAAAATGATTTTGGAGAAAGTTGGCGCGACGGATGTCATTATTCCCGAAATGGATGTAGCCAAAAAGGTTTCCAAAAGTCTTATTTCTCCCAACGTAATGGATTATATACCGCTTTCTGGAGATTATATGATTTTGGAAATGGCGCCGCCGAATAGTTTTCTGGGGAAAACCATTGCCGAGCTGCAATTGCGCGGCAGATACAATATTGAAGTTATCGCCGTGCGCGATGTTATTTCCGACAAGATTCATATGGTGCCGCAAGCGAACTTCGTTATTAAAGATGGCGAAGTACTTGTCGTTATCGGGAAAGAAGCAGATATCCGGAAAATTAAATGATAAACAGCATTAATTTAATTTTTTTATATTCCCCAACAAAATTAAATCATATATGAAATATGTTCCCTTAGGTAAAACAGGCATCAAGGTTTCCGAAGTTGGTTTTGGCGGGATTCCAATAATACGGCTATCAAACGATGAGGCGGTAAAAGTTTTACTTCATGCCTATGCCCGGGGTATTACATTTTATGACACGGCGAATATGTATCGCGATAGCGAAGCCAAAATTGGCCGGGCCCTATCCCCTGTTCGGAATAAAATTATCATCGCGACAAAAACCACCCGGCGGGACGCAAAAGGATTTCTTAAGCATTTAGAAAAAAGCCTCAACGATTTAAATACCGATTATATCGACTTATATCAATTCCATCAGGTAGCTAATGTCGAAGAATGGCAAAAGATTTCCAGTAATGAAGGGGCTCTTATCGAGGCAGAAAAAGCAAAAAAAGCCGGGAAAATTAGATTCATAGGCGTTACTTCACATAACATACAGATAGCTATCAAACTTATAAAAACCAGATTATTCGATACTGTTCAGTTTCCCTTCAATTTTATTGAGCAGGACGCGAAAAATAAACTGCATAAATATTCAAAAGATAAGGGGATAGGAATTATCGCGATGAAACCATTTGCCGGCGGAGTGATTGATAATACCGCCCTGGCCTTTAAATACCTGCGGCAGTTTCCAGATGTTATACCTATTCCCGGCTTTGATTCGGTGCAATCTGTGGATGATATCGTTTCTATTTACAATAGCCCGAATGAAGTTACTGATCAAGACTTGGAAAAGATGGAAGAATACCGGCAGGAATTAGGCCGCGTATTTTGCCGGCGCTGCGAATATTGTCAGCCTTGTCCTGAAGGCGTTATGATCACCCCGGCGATGGGTTATCCGATTGTTGCCAGCCGTATGTCGCCTCAGGTGTCCGTTGAATTTTTGAAAATACCCATGGAATCTACGCTAAAGTGTACAGAGTGTGGAGAATGTATCGAACGGTGCCCCTATGAATTACCCATTCCTGATTTACTCAAAAAGAACTACGATTTATTTGAAGCGCATCGCGTCCATTTAAAAATTTAAAATAACAACTTTTTTGTTGACGAAAAGGTAATTTTTATTTAGTTTAGTTAGTGTTAACTTTTATTTGTGAAAGGTAATTGTTTTTCAATTATTTAATTTTTTATCGTGCTGGCTGTTTTGTTCGGTGCGTTTTTGATTCACGGCATTACCCCCGGTCCGCTCTTGATTAAAGAGCATCCCGAAATATTCTGGGGAATAATCGGCAGTATGTATATAGGGAATATAATGCTTCTAATTCTGAATTTGCCTTTGATTCCTCTTTGGATTCAGGTATTGAGAATTCCTGATAAAATTCTTTATCCTTTAATCATCCTTCTTTGCGTAATCGGCTCCTATTCTATAAACAACAACATTTTTGATATCTTTGTCATGATTATTTTCGGCGTTGTCGGTTATCTTCTAAAAAAATTCGATTATGAACCGGCGCCATTGATTCTGGCTTTTGTTCTGGGGCCCATGTTTGAAGTAAATTTAAGGCGCTCTCTTTTGATGTCGCAGGGAAGCTTCACCATCTTTGTGGAGCGGCCTATCGCACTGGCGGCGCTGATTGTTTGTTTTATTATGGTCATCCTTCCCATTTATCAGACACTCAGAAAAAAAAGGGCATAAAGTTAACGTCATCAATAATTCAGGCAATAAAAAAATCCCCGGAAGTTATCTATCTTTCCGAGGATTTTTTCTTGACCTAGCAGTCTAAAATGCTTCAGCCTGAAAGGCTATTTTAGAATGTCAGCGTCAGCTTATTGATAACCATGAAGTTATCACTGATTTTGTTGGCGGCGTTATCGTATTTGAAGTAATCACCTGTCCATAGATAACCGGCACCTAGCATGTAAGAAAGGTTATTGGTGATTTTGTAAGTAGCGACAACATCCATTTCGATGCCGTAGTCATCTTCCAGATAGCCCGTCGGTTTTTCGTCGGCTTTGGCATAGGAGAGAGATGCCATAATGTCTAAATCAGAAATTGGTCTCACGCCAATTCTACCCTGGTAAAAGAAAGCATTTTTCATTGCGTTATTGGCATCACCGGTAGCAGTGTTGTCATAGCCTCTGATAGCGCCCACCCAACGGTAGGTTTCATAATAGCCAAACAGAATCAGGCAGGGATTCCAATCACGGCCGCCGCTGAGTGTGCCGCCTTCTTGTTTGTTCGCCGTGGTGGGATCATTGCCGGAAACATAGGCGAATGTTCCCCCAAAGTAAACCGGGCCGAAAGTTGCCGTGGCATCAAGCCATCCTGTCAACTCGCGCAATTTAATATCTTCATTTATTGAAGGCGTCTCATAGTCGTTTATTTTCCCATAAGCGTAATTAACTTCTGCTTGCAAGGCTACAGGTCCTATTTTAGCCATGGCGTAAGGCGTGAACAGATAATAAACTGCTTTATAGTTTGATGGCCTGTTCTGTCTGTAATCGTAATAGTTGACCTGTATGCCGGCCTTGCCATCTTTCCAGCTATACACTCCTTCTATGCCGTATTTATTGTTGTCGTTATCCGCGTAGCTGGAAGAAGCAACCGCCGTATGGCTTTTTTCCAGCACTTTTGTATAAGCGAGGTTAATGGTGAAGGGGGCGATGGTATAAGAATATTTTATTCGGCCGGCGGGAGCGTAACTGTTACCAAAAATGGTTCCGGTGCTGCCGTCATTCATATAGCCGACATCAAAAGTGCCTATGGGTGATTTATAATTGATGTAGGCCCAGTCGAAAGCGATATTTTCGTTTTCCGCGCCCGTTCCGGCGGAATCTGCGGCCAGTGTCGTACTGGCTGAACTTCTTGGGCCGCCCCAGACTCTTTCCAGAGCGTCAAAGCGCGTGACCAATGTCAGGCCCGGAGTTACGATAAAATCCGTCCGGACGCGCAATCTTTGAAAATAGAAAGCAGTGGAAGGTCCTTCATCGGCTGTATCTTTCCTCAACGAAGTTTTGTCCAGATACACTCCCGCTGCGTAAAACTCGCCGCTGAATTTTACATCTGCGGCAAAAGCCGACGTGCTGAAGGCGGTAATCAACCCCAGCGATAGCAAAATTAACCAAAATCTCTTCATTTTTTCCTCCTGAAATTAAAATTTTTAATTATTCCCTTAAAAACGGACATTTTTAAGGCTGCTCCAGCTTCAATTTGTTTAAATTGACGCCGGAACATACCAAATCTTGGATTACAGAATGATGACGGATCTGTTAAGATATTAATAATATGAAAAATCATATAATTGACATTTATTAATAGTCTCCGGCATTGTCCCAAACTATGACAACCGCCTAACATTTTTTAAGCATTTTGTTAAATGATATTTTGGATATATTAGTAATAATTTGTAAGAATATATAATATATTGAAATAATGGCTAATTATTGAAAATCGGTTATTATACGGACTTTAATAAATATTTAATTAATTCAAGCAGATAAGAATAAATATTGAATTTATTAGGTAATATTAAGTGTATTGGTTGACAGATAGCCGCCAAAGATAGGCAATGTGCCTCAAATATGTTTCTGAATAGTTATTCTAAAACTAAGTTTCTTGGAGAAACTTGATAAGTGCAGCCCACCGTTGGGGGAAATTATCTTCTTTAGAGTTTTGTTTCTTTTAATTTACTCAATTCTTCTTTGTATTTTTCAGCCTGGGCTTTTATCAATTCGATTTCTTCCTTGGCTTTTTCCAATTTTTCTTCATGGGTTTGCTTGTCTTCGCTGATTTTGTCTTGTATTTCGTCTATTCCCACATAAATAGCCAAAGCTCCTCCCAGAAGCAGGCCAATGGGGAATGCTCCTTTTACTATCGTCATGAAGTCTGACCACCAAAATATTAAGCTGATCAATCCAAAAATGGCAGAAATAACTCCTCCAATAAGCAAAGACATAAGCAACCCTCCTGCAAAAATAGAAATTAATGAAATAATTTTAGATCATATTTTTATGAGAATTTACTATCATGAATAGAGAGCTTAGGCAAGTTGGAAATAGATGATTATTAAAGGTAAAAATATTTCTTGATTTAAAGCAATTCATCATTTAAGTATGGATAACTTAATGAAGACAGATGGATAAATGGATAAAATGATTGAACCAAATTTTCCCCAAGGGGATGGTTTAGTTCCGGCAATCGTTCAGGATGCCGAAACCAAGGAAATTCTCATGCTGGCTTATATGAACCGGCAATCATGGGAAGCGACACTGCGCACAGGTAGAGCCACTTACTGGAGCCGCTCACGTCGGTCCCTCTGGGTAAAAGGAGAAACATCAGGAAATTTTCAGCTAGTTGAAGCCATTTTTATTGACTGCGATAACGACACAATCTTATTACAGGTAAAACAAATAGGAGAAGCGGCCTGCCATACCGGTTATAAATCCTGCTTCTACCGGAAATTAGACGGTAAAGATTTTGTTGTCGTGGGAGAAAAAATTTTTAATCCCAAGGAAGTATATAAATGAAAGTTTTAAAATTAGGGATTCCCAAGGGATCTCTGGAAGAAAATACTGTAGACCTTTTTAAAAAGGCCGGCTGGCGCATTACTTATGATAGCCGCAGCTACTTTCCCGATATCGATGATCCGGAAATTACGTGTTCGTTAGTGCGGGCGCAGGAAATTTCGCGGTATATTGAAGATGGAGCGCTGGATCTGGGGCTTACGGGAATCGATTGGATTAAGGAAAATTTTTCAGATGTTATTACCGTGCAGGATTTGATTTACTCGAAAGTTTCCATGCGGCCGGCGCGCTGGGTGCTTGTCGTCCGTGAGGATTCACCTTACCAGAAAATTGACGACATGGAAGGTAAAAGGATATCCACGGAGCTGGTTAATTTTACAAAGAAATACTTTGCCGAAAAAAAGATCAACGTTCATGTTGAATTTTCCTGGGGGGCTACGGAAGCCAAAGTGGTGGAAGGTTTGGTGGATGCCGTTGTGGAGGTGACAGAAACAGGCTCCACGATAAAAGCTAATAAATTAAGGATTATTCACGAACTCATGAAAACCAACACGCAGTTGATTGCCAATCGCACGGCTTGGAATGATCCGTGGAAGCGTAAGAAGATTGAACAAATCAGGACGATGCTTGTCGGTTCGCTGCAGGCGATGGGCAAAGTTGGGTTGAAACTGAATGTTTCTAAAGAAAATTTAGACAGGGTGATGTCCTTGCTTCCTTCGCTAAAATCGCCGACAATTTCCAGTCTGTCTTCTGAAAAATGGTTTGCCGTAGAATCCATTGTAGATGCCAAGGGCATGAGGGATTTAATCCCCGTGCTTTTGGAGGCAGGAGCTCAAGGTATAATAGAGTATCCTTTAAATAAAGTAGTTTAGGCAAGAAGAAGGTTATGGCTAGAAGAGCAAAAATCATCCGTAAAACAAAAGAAACTAACATACAACTTGAAATCAGTTTGGATAATGCTGAAGGAAGTAAAATTGCCTCGACCATCCCTTTTTTGGACCATATGTTGGAGCTTTTTGCGCGGCATGGGTTTTTTAAGCTTATTGTTAAAAGTAAGGGAGACACTCATATTGATGATCACCATTTAGTGGAAGATTTAGGTATTTGTTTAGGGCAGGCGGTGGGACAGGCGCTCGGTAAAAAAGCAGGCATTAATCGTTACGGTTCGGCCTCGGTACCGATGGATGAATGTTTATGCCGTGTGGATTTAGACATTTCCGGACGCCCCTATCTGATTTACAACATTAAATATGAACGTAGAAAAATCGGCGGCTTTGATCCGGCCCTGATTAAAGAATTTTTTAAGGCGTTTACGGATCACAGCGGGATAACTCTGCACATCAACCTGCTCTACGGCAACAATAGCCACCACATTATTGAAGCCATATTTAAGGCTTTCGCCCGGGCTTTAAGAAAAGCCGTAAATGTAAACAAAAATATCAAAGGGGTTCTTTCTACAAAAGGGACTCTTTAAAAAGTGAGGTAAAAAATTGCACAATTATTTTTGGAAAAAAACAAGTTTTGTTGCCGGATTTGCTTTAATCTCTTTGTTGTTTTTATCATTTTTAGCTCAAGCCGCAGAAAAAAAAGACCAAGAAGATAAATCTCCGCTGCGCATTGGCGTCATTTCTTTTCAGGCGTTAATACCTGATGAAGGATTGGGGGATACTGTAATCTGCCCACTTTGCACCACAGGTTATACCACGGGAAGGATATTAAGAGGGTCAGAAAAAATTGTTGAAAACATTTTTTTAGATAAATTGCGTGAATTTAAAGAGGCACAAATAATTCCCCAGGAGCGGGTGCAAAGTGTTTATAGAAGAATTTCTTCGGAATCGCTCAAGAAACCTTTACTGGATGTTCTAAAGAAAGTTGGTCATGATTTAGGAGCGGATATTTTAGCTCTGGGTTATATTTACCGTTATACAGAGAGAGTGGGATACGACTACTCTACAGAACATCCTGCTTCTGTAGCTTTTGAGATTTATATGATTAATCCAGTTGATCGTAGCATAATTTGGCGGGGTGTTTTTGATAAAACACAAAAATCGCTGATGGAAGATGTCTTTCAAATATCTTCCTTTTTTAGAGGTAGCGGTAAATGGCTTACCGCCGACCAACTGTCGAAGCAAGGCATGGATGAAATATTTAAAACATTTCCAGGCTTTGTACGTTAAAACTTACCATTTCAGGCGATAATTGTTTTTTGTTTTTCGTAATTTCTTAATCGTGAATTGCAATTTTTTTCCGTTTAAGGAGTGCTTTTTTGGTCATTATTCCGGCAATTGATATTAAAAACGGAAAATGTGTACGGTTGGCCCAGGGTGATTTTGACCGTGTTACGCTATATGCGGACAATCCGGTAGATGTGGCACTTGCCTGGGCACAAAAAGGGGCTGAATTAATTCATATAGTTGACTTAGATGGTTCGGTAGCAGGATCACCGTGCAACGAAGCGATTATCTTGGATATCATTAAAAAAATTAATATACCCATTCAGGTTGGTGGCGGCATAAGGGACATTAAGACCATAAAGTTTTACTTAAACAATGGTATTTCCAGTGTAATACTTGGTACAGCGGCGCTCCAAAATGAAGAAATAGTGCGTGATGCCGTTAAAGCATTTCCAGATAAAATAATTTTAGGTATTGACGCCTTAGAGGGGAATGTGGCCATTCGCGGGTGGACGCAAAAGACCGAACAAAAGGCAATTGATTTAGCCCAGCGTTTTGAAAATTGCGGTTTAAGAGCCATTGTTTATACTGATATAAAACGCGACGGTATGGAAACGGGCGTGAATATTGAAGCTACGAAGACATTGGCAGCGGCGATTAATATACCGGTAATCGCTTCCGGCGGTGTGGCTGACATTGGCGATGTGGAAAAGCTTCGGGAAATTGAAGATTGCGGAATTTATGGAGTGATTATTGGCCGCGCTCTATATACGGGCAAGATTTCCTTGGAGGCGGCGATTAGAGCGGGCAAAAAACCTCTTAATTAAAAAGAGGGGGAGGAAATGATTATGTCTGATTGCATTTTTTGTAAGATTGTCGAGGGAAAGATTCCCTGTGGAAATATTTATGAAGATGAGCAAGTGCTGGCGTTCGATGATATTCATCCCATGGCGCCGGTGCACGTGATTATCGTTCCTAAAAAACATGTTTCTACTTTGCTGGATGTTGACGTAAAAAAAAGCGATATTGCCGGTAACTTAATTGCCGCCGCGCAAAAAGTGGCACAAATCAAAGGAATTGCTGCCAAAGGCTTCCGCGCAGTCATTAATTGCAATGCTGAAGGGGGGCAGGTAGTCTTTCATTTACATATGCACGTTCTTGGGGGCAGGAAGCTTCAGGATCAGTTAGGTTAATAATAGAGGTAAAAAATTATGAATATTAATGTAAAGCTAAATGAAGAAATGGTTTTGGCGGCAAAAGCCAAAGACAAAATACGGCTTTCGGCCATTCGTATGTTGAAAATGGCGCTGCATAATAAAGAAATTGATTTGATGCGATCGTTAAACGAAAGTGAAGTTATGCAGATTATTTCCGCGCTGGTTAAACAAAGAAAGGATTCCATTGAGCAGTTTGCCAAAGGCGGCAGAACTGATTTGGTGGAAAAGGAGGAGGCGGAACTTAAAGTTGTGCAGGAATTTTTGCCGGCGCAAATGTCTGATGAAGAAGTAGAAGCCTTAATCAAGAAAGCCATAGCCGAAACCGGAGCTGTTTCCATCAAAGATATGGGCAAAGTCATGAAAATATTGATGCCGGAGCTAACCGGCAGAGCCGATGGTAAAACGGCAGGAGAAAAAGTAAAAGAGATTTTATCCCGGTAAAAAGTTTTTCCTTTGGGGAGAAAACATAGATAGGTAAAGTATTCAGTGCGTTTTGATGACAACAAAATTGAAGAAATCAAAAGCAAGGTGGATATTGTAGAGTTGGCTTCCGAATACCTGGCTTTAAAAAAAGCAGGGCGGAATTTTGTTGGGTTATGTCCTTTTCACCAGGAAAAAACGGCGTCATTTACAATCAACCGGGAAAAACAAATATTTTATTGCTTTGGTTGCGGCGAAGGCGGCAATGTCATAACCTTTCTCATGAAAATTGCCGGTAAATCGTTTCCCGAAGCTATAAAAGAGTTGGCGGAAAAAACAGGAGTGATATTACCGTCACGTTTGACTAGCAAAGATGGCCGCGAAAAGGATTACCTGCGGGAAAGTATTACTGCCTTAAATTTAAAGGCGGCGCAACAATTTTCGCGCAATTTATTTTCCCCGGCAGGCAAAGAAGCTCGTGAATACTTGAAAAAGAGGGGTATAGCTGAGGAAACAACCAAGCAATTCCGGCTGGGTTACGCTCCGGATAATTGGCGCTCTTTGACAGATTACATTGAGGGTAGCGGTCAGCCGCTTAAATTGGCTGAGCAAGCGGGCCTGGTTATTGCCGGGAAAGACGGTGGTTTTTATGACCGCTTTCGCGGCCGGCTAATTTTTCCCATTGAGAATGTTTTCGGTGAAGTAGTCGCTTTCGGGGGCAGAATTTTGGATAAAGGCGAACCGAAATATTTGAATTCGCCCGAGTCGCCGGTTTATATTAAGGGGAAAAACTTATATGGTCTGAATAAAACAAAGGAGGAAATTCGCAAAAAAGGTTCTGCCATCATCGTTGAAGGTTATTTTGATTTGATTTCTTTATGGAACGCTGGTATCTGCAATGTTGTTGCCAGTTTGGGCACGGCGCTGACCAGAGAGCACCTTGAGCTTTTATGCCGCTATATCGTGGAAGTAGTCGCTCTTTTTGATGCCGATGCTGCGGGGAGAAAGGCTCTCGACCGCAGTTTGGAACTATTTTTGGGTATGAGAATGAAGGCGCGAGCATTGATTTTGCCGGGCGACTTCGATCCCGACGATTATTTAAAAAAGGTTGGCAAAGATAAGCTGGAAGAGTTGATTGCTCACGCTCAACCGCTCAGTGACTATTATATCGAAAATGTTTTAGGCGGTGGTAAGACTTTTGAAGATAAACGGGAGATGATAAAAACCGCCATGGAATTTATTGGTAAGATTAGCGATAAAAAAGAAAAAGATCTTTTTATTAAACGTATAGCGGAGAAAACAGGCATCAATGAAGAGTTGCTTATAAAAGAAACTTATAAAAATGAAACACAAAGAAAGCCGCAGAGCGGAAAAGAAAAACTGCAGCTTAATATTAATAATGATCTGGTGGAAGTGCATTTAATTCAGCTGCTGCTGGAGTATCCTCAGAAAACTATTCAAGTGGAAAATGAAAACATATTAGATTATTTTTTGCAGCCTCAGCTTCGGGTTATCGGCAAAAAAATTATTGATGCATATAAACTATTGGGGTTTGTTGATATTGGCGTCATTCTATCAGCTGATGAAGATTCGTCTTTGCGCGAAAGAATATTTCAATTAATAATGAAGGCGCTGCCTGCCGATGATGTAATGCTGGAGAAAATATTTGCCGACAATATCCGGCAGATTAAGAAAAAATGGTACAAGGATCAGCACCGCCAAATTAAATTAAAACTGGGTAAAGCTCAGGAAAACGGCAATGAGGAACTTATAAATAAGCTTCTTCGCGAGAAAGAAAATTTGCTAATGATAGAAAAGGAATTACATTAAATAAACTGGGAAAATAAAATATTTGGGGAGATACCAAATGGCTAAAGAACTGCAATCCGATGAATTTAAGAAATTACTTTCACTGGGCGAAGAAAAAGGTTTTTTAACTTACGATGATGTCAACGATATGTTGCCGCCGGATGTAACATCTTCGGATCAGATTGATGACATTATAATGCTTTTCGGAGAAAAAAACATCGATATCATCGATACCGAACAAGGCGAAAAACTGGTAGTGAAAAAACCGGCGGAAGAGGTTGTTCCTGCTAAATTTCCGGAGACGCTGGCGCTGGTACCCGGTACGGGAAAAACAGGAGATCCGGTAAAAATGTACCTGCGCGAGATGGGATTAGTCTCTTTGTTGAGTCGCGAAGGAGAAGTGGAAATAGCCAAAAAAATAGAAGAAGGCGCGCGTGAAACAATGTCCGCTATCTTTCGGCTGACCGTTTCGATTATAGAGGTGCTTAATCTTAGTGATAAGCTGCAAAATGGTGAAATCCGGGTAAAAAACGTTGTTGATAATATTGAAGATGAAGAAGGCTTTGTGGAAGAAGATGAACACAAAGAAAGGGTTCTCAAGCTGATTTCCAGAATTAAACTTTTTAATGATAGAAACACAGCCCTACGCGCAAAGCTTAAAGCTAAGACTATGCGCGCCAAGAGGCGTGAAATATTAAACGCCGAACTGGAGAAAAACACCAAGAACATCATTACGCTCTGCCGGAAGATTCGTTTTAGTAAAAGGCAAATTTATCGGTTTGTTGCGCGGTTGCGGCATTATAACGATGAGATAGAAAAAGCAGAAAAAGTTATTGCTCAATTTAAAAAGGAGACGAGATTAACTCTGGCGCAATTGGAAAAAGCTTGGGCGAAAATGAAAAGATCAAAGCGTGATGAAAAACGCGTGGCAAAAGAAAATCGTGTTTCGATTGATACGCTCAAAAAAAGCAAGATAGCCATAAATGAGGCTCAAAAAAGGATAAAACAAGTCGTAAGGGAAGTGGGGATACCGACGGCAACTTTAAAAACTGTTGTCAAGTCCATTGAAGAAGGAGAGCGCAAAGCGGATGAAGCACAAAGAAAACTAGTGGAAGCAAATTTACGTCTCGTGGTGAGCATCGCCAAAAAATATACCAACCGCGGCTTACAGTTTCTTGATTTAATTCAGGAGGGTAATATCGGCTTGATGAAGGCAGTGGATAAATTTGAGTATCAGCGAGGTTATAAATTTTCCACTTACGCTACATGGTGGATAAGACAGGCGATTACACGTGCTATTGCCGATCAAGCCCGGACCATTAGAATTCCCGTCCACATGATTGAAACGATCAACAAACTGATTCGCACATCCCGCTATCTTGTGCAGGAACTAGGGCGTGAACCGACTCCTGAAGAAATCGCCAACAAAATGGAATATCCGTTGGAGAAAGTCAGAAAGGTATTAAAAATCGCGAAAGAGCCGATTTCTTTGGAAACTCCTATTGGTGAGGAAGAAGACAGTCATTTGGGCGATTTTATCGAAGACAAAAAAATTATGTCTCCTTCGGACGCAACAATTAGCATGGACCTGGCGGAACAAACACGAAAAATTTTATCAACACTTACCCCCCGTGAAGAAAAAGTATTACGTATGCGTTTTGGCATTAGCGACCGATTAAGTTCTTTGTCGGAAAATGAAAACGCAATAGCGGATTTAATGGAATCTATTATAGAAGAAACAGAAATGATTGAAGCGCCACCTGTGAAAAAGTCTAAGAATAAGTCAAAAAAACGCTCGTCAAAATAGTATTGACAAGCTATATATTTATGTATATCAAGGCAAGCCCCGTGGTATACAATCAATAAGGAAGGGCGGGCCCATAGCTCAATTGGTAGAGCCACCGGCTCATAACCGGTAGGTCCCTGGTTCGATCCCAGGTGGGCCCACCAAATAAATACCGGAAAAAAAGATGATAAAAGCAGGAATTGTTTTTAGTAAATTAAGCATAAATTTGACAATCAGTGTTGCAACGGCCGTGGAGAAACGAACTATGTCATCACACGGCAGATACAATAAGGCTGTAAGCCGCTACACATAAAAAATGCACCCCTAAAAGGTGCATTTTTTTTATTTTATAAAAAGAAGGAGAAGATGATTGAAAGGAAATCTATTATTATTGATTGGGCTTCAAGAATGTGATTCGCAATTAGTTATGCTTTTGTCCAGAAAAAAAAATCTGCCGGAACAGATGGATAGACTTAATCAAGACTTCCTTGCATTTAAAAATGGAATCGAACAAAACAAAATTAAGTATGATGAGATTAAATCTCGCCATAATGCTAAGGAAAAAGAGATTAAAAAAATTAATGAAAGTATGGCCAAGGCTAAGGAACGGCTCTTGGAAGTTAAAAACAACAAGGAGTACCAGGCTATACTCAAAGAAATTGAAGTTGCCGAATCATCTTGCGGTGATATTGAAACAGAAATAATTTCCCTGCTGGAGGAGCTGGATAAACTATCTGTCTTAGTAAAAAAAGACGAAGACACTTTAAATCAGCAAAATAAAGAGCATGAAGAAGAAAAGAAAAAGATAGAAACGGATATAAACGCGATAGATTCCGATTTTGTGAATTGGGAGAAGCAGCGCGACGAGTTGAGAAAAAAAGTTCCCGGAGATATCCTGGCTAAATACGAAAAAATTAAAAACAGGAATAATGGAATTGGAGTTATTTCTGTTTGGAAAGCCGTTTGTAACGGCTGCCACATGAATATTCCTCCGCAGCTTTATAATGAATTGCAGAGGTCGGCGGAACTGTTCAGTTGCCCTAATTGTAATCGAATAATTTATTTTGAAAATAGAGAAAAGTCAGCCTGAAATATTATGATTAAAGAAAATTACAGGCTATATAGTGATGGCGCTTGCCGTGGAAATCCCGGTATCGGCGGCGCCGGCGCCGTGATAACAGACGCCGGCGATAATGTCCTATGGGAAGGCAAAGAATTTATCGGTCACTGTACCAATAATATCGCTGAATACAAAGCGTTGATTCTGGGTC
>MGQN01000036.1:111759-133397 GCA_001797845.1 Deltaproteobacteria bacterium RBG_16_44_11
TTATCATAATCTGGAAGTTTATCTGGATTCAGAACTTCTGGCCAATCAGATCAATGGTTCCTACAAAGTTAAAAATGAAACGCTGTATATTTTAATGCAGGAAGTTCAAAGCCTGCTTTCTTCTTTTGAATCTGTTCAGGTCAAGCACGTTTTGCGCCGCCATAACGAACGGGCTGACAAATTAGCTAATCTGGCTATTGATGATCATTAATGGCTTAAGGACAAGCCCAGATTGTGTCGGGCTCATGTCTTCTCCGTTCTCTTACCCGCAACGTATCTAACGACATTACAAGTCTTGCAAGATCACTTGAAAGAAATTAAAATCAAGTGTAGGCTGTTTCATAATGGAATAAGGATAAAAATAACTGTTGTGTGAAGGAAAAAAGCAGAGGCTAATCAGCAGTTGTCTTAACCTGCAAGTTTATTTAAAATTGTTTTTGATTATATTATGTATAAAAATTAGTATGAACTTTAATTGGACATAATTATGATATTGCTCAAGGTTATGTATAAGCTTGCAAGGGTTTGTGTTTTGTTAAAGACTAATGTTGTTGATAAGAAAAGGAGATCAAAATGAAAAATTTCCCTTTCGTTCATTTGATTGCGTTAATTGTTGGCTGTATCATTCTTTTCATGGTAAAAAGAAAATATCAGAAGATACGAATCATTGAATTAATCATAGTATTCATCCTATATTTTATATTAGTGGCCCTCTTTACTGAGCCGGTGCTAAATCTAGCAAGAAAACTTATTGGCCTTATTCAAGTATAGTAACATTCGCACGTGTAATCGATAAAATGAAAAACGATTTTTTTCTAAATTGAGTGTAACTAAATTATAAACACCATAACCGAAAATGAACAAATAAAAATAAACGTAATCCAATTTGCTTATTGTAACCTATCGATATATAAAATCTTAATAATGACGGGGAACCGTCTATTTTATTTGTAAAACTCTAATTTCCATAACGAAGTGTATAACCTAAAGGTCACGCGTGAAAATTGGTAAGTTGAATCCGCCTACGGCGGACGACGCGGATGATATAATACTCCGCTTTCTTTTCGTTATTTCGTTCATCGATTTTAATATTTCATTTAAAGGAATGGATAAAAAAGTGTGGTTTTCGTGGGGATCTATGAAGGGAATCTTCCGGCATTATATTGTTATTTCTTGTGTTTGCAATTATGTTTAATGCTTATTATAAATTTGGCATGATAATTCCATCTAGTATAAGTCAAACAAATTTACCAAAGAAAGAGGAAACAAAGGAAAAATAGACTATGGCAGAAGAAAAACACAAGGAAAAACGTGAGCAGTTAGTCACGGTCGGCGGGATACTGATGTTGTCGGCTTGGGGATTTGCGATGGTGTTATCTTCTTTCTTGTTCCTCTATATCGGTTACCTTGTCGATGAAATTCTGGGAACTACACCGAACTTCATGCTGGGTTCTTTCTTTCTGGCAATCGCTCTCTGCATCTGGAGGCTTTATCAGGAGGCCTGGAAAAAAAGAAAGGATGTATAACCAACCCATCCTCTAAACAAACATGATCTGTTTTATAGAGTAGACTCCCTTAAGGCCAAAACCGTAAGAGGTTTTTTGTCAGCAATTATAAAATGCCAACAATCTATTCTGAGGAGTCTTTATTATTTTTGGCCTTTGAACAAATTATAACTCAGAACATATCTTGAAAGAAAAATCAATTAAGTGTAGATTTAATACTCAGGCCGGAGAAGAGCAGGTGATCGCTGGTCCGCCCTTGGCGGACCGGAGGAAAGTCCGAGCTCCATAGGGCAGGATGGTCGCTAACGGCGACTGGGGGCGACTCTAAGGAAAGTGCCACAGAAAACATACCGCCCAGGCGAAAGCCTGAGTAAGGGTGAAAAGGCGAGGTAAGAGCTCACCGCTTTCCTGGTGACAGGAAAGGCATGGTAAACCCCATCCGGAGCAAGACCAAATAGGAGAACGTTTGAGAGCGGCCCGCTCAATGTTCTCGGGTAGTGTCGCTAGAGGCGTGAGGCAACTTACGTCCCAGATGAATGATCATTGCCGCGCGGCGGGTAACCTAAACGCGGGACAGAACTCGGCTTACGATCTTCTCTTGAGCCTTTTAATTTACAATTTTATACTTAAACAAATGCTTACAATGGGAAAGCAAAAATTGAGTAAAAAAAGGCCGAATTTGAATTCGGCCTTTTTTTTATTTATCATCATCTTCGTCGTCATCGTCGAAGGACGGATTTTCTGATCCTTCCGGTACTTCTGCCGACAGAGAGCGATAGATGCCGCGTACAAGCAACCACATAATTAGGAAAAGAATGATCATTGAGAGGATAAGAATAAAGATGATCGTTGCCGTCCATGCTTTTGCCTCTTTGTCAATATTTTTCGAAACTTTTATGACGGCTTCATTATATTTGTCTACATCCAATCCCATACCGACCCAGCCAAAACCTGCGGGTTGAGGGATGTTTGATGCGTAAAACTTGATTGGCGCATACGCTACGCATTTGGTATGACCAGCAAATTTATATATAGTGATTCCGGAATTTCCGAAAAATGCATCTTTAGCAATGACCGGCAGTTTGGGATCCATAAAGCCCAACTGAAACAGGTTCAATGCTTCTCTGCCTTGGTTAACCAGTTCTGCCGCGTTTTGAGTCGAAAGAGTTGTAACAATCGTTCCGTTACGGTTGAGTCCAACAATATGATAATCATTAGGATGGGAAATGACAAAACCGCGATTATCCACCATATAAGCATAATTACCGGTAGAAGCATCTGTTTCAAATACCCGTTCCGTCTGCGTCGGGATAATTTGATCGGTTAATCTGCCCAGGTGGCGATAATCCAAGGCCAACGTAATTACACCCGCGAAACCGTTTTTGTCAAATACCGATGTCGCAAATCGGATGATGCCGGAAAATCTGGCGCCTTTATCAAAATCATTTTTTGTTATGTACCATCCTGTAACCGGAGAAACATATACATCGCCTTTGTTTAGAGCCTGTGTTTTTGCAAAGTAATTTTCGGATTTGTAAGTTGTATTTGCCGGAATACTCACGTTACTTAATTTATCTGCTGACACTACCTTGCCATCGGCGATTTTGATAAGTTCTTTGCCTGTTTTGTCTATCAAAGACATCTCTTTATATAGAGGGACTAATACTTGTCGGATGTTCTCTCCCTCTTTGATCCAGATCGGCTTTTTGTTTTCCAGAACAAACTGTTTGTATACGCTTGCTGTTGCGGGAATAATTGTTGCTATTTGTAAGTCTTTTTTACTTTCCATGAGGAAGCTGGCAACTTCATTTGCTGTATTTATGGCTCTGGCTTTTATCTCTTCCTGAGATTTTTGATCGACAACATCAACTGCTTTCTCTTTTGCAGTAACCCCAAGCTTAAACATACCATTGGCAATTAAGAATGCCATAAGTGATAAGGGGATTACGATAAGCAAGAAGAACACGCCTCCTATAGTAGAAAACTGCCTATTTTTTTTAGTTTCTGACATTTATAATTCCCCCCCTAACCTTTGTTAATTTTTTAGTTAACTTATCAAGGATTAACCCAAAAAATAACGCATATAGGGGTTAGCGTACAAAAGTACAAGAGAAATAACCAGGGCATAAATAGCGATAGATTCGGCCATAGCCATACCAACCAGCATGGTCATCATGATCTTCCCCTGGACGCCGGGGTTTCTTCCTACAGCGTTACACGCAGCGTTTGCGGCCGATCCGATACCTAGCGCTGCACCAACTGCTCCTACTCCGATAGAAAAGGCTGCGGCTATCATCGCGCCTACAGCAAAAATAGCTTTTGTGTAAGATTCACCCACCGGTATTACTTCTGCAGCAAAAACAAGCGGACTTGATGCGAGCAGAACGATTATTGCAGTGAATGCAGTTAAAGTTTTTGTACTTAATTTATGTGACATTATTTTTCTCCTTTCAGTTAATTGTCAATAATAATCTGCCTCTATATTAATAACATAAAAATAATCTGCCTCTATATTAATAACATAAAATAGATGTCATGAAAAGAGGAAATCATTTTATTTTTATACTGGCCAAAAAATACTGCACGATACATGCCATTGTCGAAAATCAGGTGTCATGACAATGGGAAATTGGCGCGTATAATTGTATGGAATACAGTGGTGTGGTAATCTAATTTATTGAGATTGCTTTCACTTCGCTTTTATTGACTTGAGAATAACTTTCCATAAAAATATTTAATTATTATTCTTTTGAAGTGATGACTAAACTCAATTTCTGTTCCACTTTAAAGTTTTGTTAAATCATCTAACATGAAATGTTCAAATCATGTACAATACACGGCAAGCCATTAAGCCGGCTTTTTTATTCAAGAAGAGGTAATAGTTTTTTCATATTTATATTGAAATTTTATCTTGAGGCCGTTAATATCAATTATCTCTTAGACGGCATTTTTTTGAAAAGCTGTGATTTTTATATAGAAGGATTGTTATGCAGGAAATTTTAACATTTGTTACCTACCTGATAGTCTGGCTTGTTTGTTCTTATGTCTTAAAAGTTGAAAATGGTTTGGCGAAACTTCTCATTTCGCTGACGGCGGCTGTTTTGGTTTATGTCTTAATAGGGATGATGTACTCTAAGCGGGAAAATAAAAGGGGCAAAGACAATGATTAATATTGTTGACGTCTTTGTAAAAGTTTTTTTTTGCGCAGTTGCGGCTTTTTGCAAAGCCGTTTGATTCATAAAAAGAAAAAGCATCCTATAAAGTTGTCATTATCGGGGATATAGAAATGCGCATCTGGTTCGCCAGTTCTACTGTAATTATCTTGATCATCCTGCTCGCCTTGACAGTTAACCACGCCAGAGAAAAGGATATGGTTGAGCTTTTCAGTCGTCAGCAGCTTGCTTATGCCCAGAGTACAGCGGCAAGAATGGCCGATACATTCACGCAAGTCGAAAAAAATGTAGAACTACTTTCCCGCTTTGAATCTCAAGAGAAAGTTCTTTCAAAAAAAAATTATAACGATTTTAAGATTATCTATTCCGGTTGGGAAGATACAGTTGATTTTGTTGTCTTGCTGGATAAAGAGGGAAAGATGAAGCGGATTCTACCCCAAGGTGTCTTTCCTGTTGTAAATATTACAGAACATTTTCAATCTCTGAAACAGAAACGAAAGCAATATTTAAAGCTGGCGTTGGCCCAAAAAACACAAAAGGATGCAATAAAGCAAAAAAAGGATTGGCATTTGATTTTTGGTTACCCGCTTTGGCGTCAGGAAAATATTTTTTCCGGGGCATGGATAGTATCCCTGTCTCTCGCCGCAATGATTGAAAAGTACGAGAAGCAAACGAAAGATAATGGATTGGGTGATCTTTGGTTAGTTGATGAAGAAGGTAATTTTATTATTCATCCTGACACTGTTTTTATCGGGAAAAGTATCAACACTTTAATAAGAAATGTAAATGGATCTGAGGTTGATTTTTCCTCAGCACAAGGAAACTATTTGGATTCATTGGTTTGGAAAAGCGCCAAAAAAGAGCAAAGAAACATTATTGCTTATTATCCTTTAAAGTTTGGTGAAAAAAAATTGTTCATTTTAGTTGCGTCACAATACAGTAATGTAATTCTTCCTGTGCGCAAGACATTCGCTTATACGCTTTTCAGCGCTATTTTACTTATTTTGGTTGTAGTTGTTGCCGGCATATCGTTTGCCTTCAGAGAAGGCAAACGGTTGCGCATGAAAGAAGAACAAAAAAGATTAAAAGAACGGGAAGGATGGAAGGAAAAACTTTTGCGCGAAAAAAAAACCATCGATGGCATTATCGAAGGTTCGCCGATTCCCACTTTTGTCATTAACAAACAGCACGAGGTAATCCTTTGGAACCGCGCTTGCATGGAACTTACCGGTTATTCAGCCGAAGATATGGTCGGTACAGATAAACATTACATTCCTTTTTATTCAGTCAAAAGGCCGGTTATTGCTGATTTGATCATCGATAACGATATAGAAAGTTTGAATCAGTATTACGGCACGAAAAAAGTAAAGAAATCGGGGAAAGTATTGGGGGCCTATGAAGCGACCGATTATTTTGAAAATCTGGGCGGCCGCAGCCGGTATTTGTATTTTCTGGCCGCTCCCATTTACGATGAAAAAGGGGAAATTATAGCGGCAATTGAAACACTGCAAGATGTTTCACGCGATGAAGAATTAAGCAAAAGTTTACGCGAATACGCCGAGACGCTGCAAAATGAATTAACTGAAAACATTGAGCTGAGGAGGGAAATTGAAGAACTTTATAACTATTTGCAGTCCATAGTAAAAAGTTTGCCGGATAAGATTTATGAAATGGATGAAAGCGGCATCATTAATTATATGAGCCGCGGTTTAAAGAAGGATGGCAGATCGTCTTCGCGTGAATTTAAGGGAGTACATTTTTTGGAGTTTGTCGCGCCCGAACACAGAGATTTAGTGCTGTCCCGGTGGGAAGAGGCCAAAAAAGGCATTTATAAACCGTATGAAATGGACGCCACGACAAAAGACGGTCGCAAGTTAAATCTACTTGTAACCACTTCCCCCGTTGTCGGTACCAATCATTATATCGTGGTTCAGCGCGATATCACAGAATTTAAAAATTTGGAAAAGAAACTTTATGAAAGTGAAAAGCTGGCGGCCTTGGGGCAGTTGTCTGCGGGAATTGCTCATGAAGTGAGGAATCCTCTGTCATCCATTAAAATGAGTCTGCAAATTCTGGAAAAACGAATAAATCCTGCCGGGAATGATCTAAAGAGATTTAAGATCGCCGAAAAAGAAGTGGAGCATTTAGAAACGCTGGTCAATAATGTCCTGGTTTTTGCTAAACCGATAGACCCTAAAAAAACGTCCGCGGATTTAGCCAAAGTGCTCGACCATGCTATTGCTATGGCGGAAAAAGGAATCGCCGATAAAAAAATTGTATTGCAAACAGAGTATGGCATTGTCCACTCCATAACAATTGATGCGGCAATGATGGGCGATGCTTTTCTAAATATTATTCGTAACGCGATAGAGGCAGTAGAAGAGCAGGGTAATATTTTAGTTTCGTTAAACTATTCTGATGATACTCAACAGTCGATAATCGTGCAAATTACAGATAACGGATGCGGTATCGACGATGTGGATATGCCCCATATATTTAATCCTTTCTTTACACTGAAAAAATATGGTACAGGTTTAGGCCTCTCTCAGGTAAAGAAAATAATTGATCTTCATCAGGGCACTATTGATGTTATCAGTAAAAAAAATGAGGGAACAACAGTACGAATTATTTTACCGGTGAAATAGTGATGATTTCTGTTTAGCTCTCTTAACAATTAAGGTTGCTTATTATGTCCAAAATTCTGGTTATTGATGACGATGCCTCGATTCGGGAAACCCTTGATTTGTATTTGATCGAGGAAGGGTACAAGGTGGAAACCGCGGAAAATGGAACGGAGGGTTTGAACAAATACGTCCAAAATCCTGCCGATGTTGTGATTTTGGATATTCGACTGCCTGACGTTGATGGGTTTTCGGTTTTGGAAGATCTGAAGGAAGAAAATGAAAACGTCAAAGTAATCATGATTACCGCTTTTCATGATATGGAAACAACAATAAACGCCATGAAAAGCGGAGCGTTTGATTATATTCACAAGCCGGTAAATGTTGATGAATTGGATATCGCGATAAAAAAAGCCTTAAAATCATTGGAAATGGAAAAAAAGATTGATGGGCTATTGATGGAACCTTCACGTAATTTCCGGGTCGGAGATATTATCGGCACCGGTAATGAAATGCGTGAAATTTTCAAGACCATCGGTATTGTTTCACAAAGCCGCACAACTGTTCTCATCCAGGGAGAGAGCGGTACGGGCAAAGAATTAATCGCCAAGGTCATCCATCATAATACGTCGCCCGATGAACCGTTTATTGCAGTCAATTGTTCGGCGATTGTCGAGACATTGTTGGAATCGGAATTATTCGGTCACGAAAAAGGTTCATTTACCGGCGCCATTGCCCGTAAACAGGGGAAATTTGAATTAGCCCGGTATGGCACGGTTTTTCTGGATGAAATCAGCGAAATGTCGATAAATTTACAGGCAAAACTCCTACGTGTTTTGCAGGAAATGGAATTCGACAGGGTAGGGGGCAAAGACAAGGTTAAGGTTAGTGCCAGAATTATGGCCGCGACCAATAAAGATTTAAAGACTCTGGTGAAGGAAGGAAAATTTCGCGACGATTTGTATTACCGTCTGAATATCGTGTCCATTACGATTCCACCGCTGCGCACGCGCCGCCAGGATATTTCGCCGTTGATTGATTATTTGCTGGCCAAGATTAATTTGGATTTGCATAAAAAAGTCATCGGCGTTTCCGACGAGATGATGGAAATCTTTATGAGTTACGATTGGCCGGGCAATATTCGCGAATTGGAAAATTTATTAGTGCGTGCCTGTGTTGTGGCTCAGGGCCAGGTCTTGGGCAAGGGTGATTTTCCGGAATTGGGGAAGGATGAAATAACAAAGGCGCGAAAAGATGAAACCGCGAATGTGTTTACCTCTTCTGAGGCGGGTAAACTTTTAACGCTGGATGAAGTTGAAGAGCGCTATATAAGAAAAGTAATTAAAGAAACGGATAAAAACAAAGGGGAAATTTGTGAGATATTGGGAATTTCCCGGCCTACTTTTGAGAGGAAGTTGGAGAAGTATGGGATTACTTTTGAGCGCGAGTGAGGGGCTGTTGAAAAATGCCTATCTGCTGTGTTGCGCTCCGTTCGCGTCGTTGCGACCTACGGAAAAGTAGGCCTCATTCCGCGATACTCGCGCGCCTTGCATCTAAGCTTTTTTGAACAGCCCCAGAATTTGTTATTCCCGCGCAAGCGGGCGAAGTGCCCTTTAAGTTGAATCCAGTAAAAAAGAGTAGATATAATGAATAGGAAGACTGATATTTAAAGACGTGGTCATATTATACTTCCTGTAGTCAGGAAACCCCTAACCAAGACAGAAATACAAGATTTCAATCCGTTATCAATAAGGCCATATCATTTCCTATTTTAAAAATAATAAATTGTGTTAGAATAATGTTCAAACGAGTAAAAAATCACTCGGGCAAATAGGTATTTACCTGCCGCACACTTGGAGGAGCATATGTCTCAATTACGAAGTTATTCTATAGCCATAGGTTTGATGATAATCATTCTTTGCACGATGCATTCTACTCTTTTCGCTAAATCTTGGATTAGTCAGTTCGATATTGAACGTCTCCATCAGAATCGAAAAGTTTTGGAGTCCAGTTTGCAGATAGTAAAGAAAATATCTCTCATAAAGCAGCCAACAGCCATGGAAATCTTACATATTTACAAGGCCGAGCAGGCGATTAGTGGCTGCATTTGGGGCGAGCCTAGCAAAACCATCACCACTAATCAGTCTTTTAATTGTGCTGCGGATACCAAAGTGCGAGCTGAAATTATTCTTTACGTTCGAACAAATCAATCCCGTTTTAAAGTAGTTGAGGACGGATTTAAGGGTGAGTATAATTTTTTCGAACCAAACCGATATTGGCTTGATCGTATAAATGAAAGTTTTCCAAATTCGCCAGAGAGTAAGGAAATTGAATTTGATTTAGATTTTAATGAATTCATGCGTGAATTTGATATTTATAAGAAAGCAAAAGGTCAATCTTGCGAGCAACACATCAAACAATCCTTTAAGGAAGGCTGGTATACAATATATACAAAAGATTTCATCAAGCAGTGGATTCCAGAGTGTGAACAGGCACGAAAGGACTTCAGGATCGGCAGAAAGAAGTTGTTGGAAAAATTTCAAAACGCACCATTCACCAAGAAACTACAAGACATTGATGAAACCACAATTGTTATCTTCCATTCTGAATGCTAGATTATTGTTTGGAAGAAATTAAATAAAGTTATATTTACTATCCGGCTAATTAATTAGTCAGATGCGCATTATTGGCGCTCGTGAATTTTTGTTGCAATTATTTTATATATTAACATTTCAAGTATTAATAATTAATCCCATCAAGACTAAAAATTATTGATAAGTAGGTGAAAGAAACAGGGAAATTATAGGCAGTGCCCTAATATTTAAATTATG
Organism: Deltaproteobacteria bacterium RBG_16_44_11; assembly: GCA_001797845.1. Classification (GTDB taxonomy): domain Bacteria; phylum Desulfobacterota; class Syntrophia; order Syntrophales; family Smithellaceae; genus UBA4810. The sequence continues at coordinate 121,890 of MGQN01000036.1, forward strand.
AAAATAATAAGTGCGGAATTTATAAAGAGTGCCGTATGGCCGCCACAATATCCTCCGGCGACATTGCCGGAAATCGCTTTTGTGGGGCGTTCCAATGTCGGTAAATCATCTTTAATCAACACGCTCGTCGGGCGTAAAAATTTGGCTAAAACAAGCAATTCTCCCGGGCGGACGCAGCTCATCAATTTTTTTACTATCAATGAAAAAATATCGTTTGTGGATTTGCCCGGCTATGGTTTTGCCAAGGTTTCCCAGTCTGTGAAAAAAAACTGGGGGGAAATGGTGGAAGCTTATCTTAAAGAGCGGCAAAGTCTTTCTTTGGTAATTTTTATTTTGGATATTCGGCGCAATCCCAGCAAAGACGATTTGTCCCTGCGGGATTGGCTCGACCAATACCGCATACCTTATCAGTATATTTTAACAAAGAGCGATAAACTGTCAAATAACCAGTTAACAGCGCAAAAGCGCGCAATCGAAAAAGACCTGCATTTATCTTCAAAGGACAGGATAATCATTTTTTCCGCAAAAACCCAGAAAGGCAAGGATGAAATCTGGCAGGCATTGGAAGACCATTTGCGTTTGTCGGAAAAGCACCCGGTATACCCTTAATAATTATCGCTGAATTTATTGGATTAAGTGTAAAAAACTGAATGGGCATTTGTCGCTTTTATCTGGAATATCTAGCGGAGAAAAGTATAAATATTTTTTGACCAAAAATGCTGATTTGCCAATGATTTTTCCTTTGAAGAGCTTTTAATCGATTCAGAAAATAAATTTTCCTTGACCAATGGTCAAAAATTTTTTATATACTTTTAGTATATGTAACAAAGCGTCTGAATTTGACAGGATAATTAAACTATGTTAGCCCACCAAAGTTTATCCGACCCGGCATTAAACAATATTCTAAAAAGCTTAATATATAAAGAACATAGAGGAGTATCAAGTGCTGAAAGAAGATGAAAAAGTTGGTGCAGTAATGGTTGTTGGCTCAGGAATCGCCGGCATTCAGGCTTCCCTCGATTTAGCCAATTCCGGAATGAAAGTCTATTTGGTCGAAAATGGGATCAGCATCGGCGGCGTCATGGCGCAGCTCGATAAGACTTTCCCCACAAATGACTGCTCCGCCTGTATATTATCGCCGAAACTGGTTGAAGTAGGCCGTCACCCCAACGTAGAAATCAAAACACGACGAACAGTGGAGTCGGTCGAAGGTGAACCGGGAAAATTTAAAGTTAAGTTAACCAGTGCTCCTCGTTTTGTTAATCTGGATAAATGTACCGGGTGCGGTGATTGCGCCAATGTTTGTCCGGTTTCCGTGAAAGCGGAATTCAACGGTAATTTAAGCGAGAGAAAAGCAATCTATCGTCATTTCCCGCAGGCAATTCCCAGCGGTTTTGCCATTGACAAACTGGGAACCTCTCCCTGTAAAGCCAATTGTCCAACTCATATCAGTGTGCAGGGTTATGTGGCCTTAATTGGCCAGGGCAAGTTTAAAGAAGCCCTTAAGCTCATTAAGAGGGACAACCCTTTTCCCATCGTCTGCGGTCGCGTTTGTAACCATCCCTGCGAGACGGCCTGTATGCGGGGCAAGGTGGACGATCCTATCGACATTATGCACCTGAAGCGCTTTGTCGCCGATCTTGATCTGAATAGTGATACGCGTTACCTGCCGGAAAAGAAAGAAAACAAGGGCAAGAAGGTCGCTGTTGTGGGCGCTGGTCCTTCGGGACTGACCTGCGCTTATTACCTGGCCATCGAAGGCTACGATGTGGAGGTATTTGAAGCGCTGCCGGTGGCGGGCGGCTGGATGGCCGTCGGTATTCCAGAATACCGCCTTCCCAAAAATGTTCTGAATGCGGAGATCAAGGTTATTGAAGATCTGGGAGTAAAGATTCATCTCAACACAAAAATTGGGAAAGATATTCCCTTTGATAAGCTCCGCAAAGATTACAGCGCGATATTCATCGGCTGCGGCACCATGAAAAGCAGTAAGCTCAATATTCCCGGTGAAGATATGCAGGGCGTTATCCACGGTGTGGATTATTTGATGCAGATTAACCTGGGCAAAAAAGTATCTCTGGGTGACAGAGTTGCCGTCATCGGCGGCGGCAACGTGGCGATGGATGCCGTCCGGACAGCTGTTCGAACAGGCTCCAAGAATGTTTTCATTCTCTATCGCCGGACCCGCGCGGAGATGCCCGCCTCACCCGAAGAAATTGAAGAAGCGCTGGAAGAAGGAATTGAAATGAAATTCCTCGTTGCCCCTAAACGAGTCGTGGGTAAGGATGGAAAAGTCACCGGCATCGAATGTACGCGTATGGAATTGGGCGAACCGGATCAAAGCGGCCGTCGCCGTCCCATTGAAATAAAGGGTTCCGAATTTATCGTCGAATGCGATGCCATTCTTCCCGCCATCGGTCAGGAAGCAGATTTATCTTTTATTACAAAGGAAAGCGGTGTCTCCATCAATAAGTGGAATAATATTGATTACGACAAAGTTACTTATGCGACAAATATTGCCGGTGTTTTTTCCGGCGGTGACGTTGTTACCGGGCCGCAAACAGTTGTCAAAGCCGTCTATTCCGGCAAAGAAGCGGCCAAATCCATTAACCGTTATCTTCTAGGCGAGGATATCAAGGCTGGTCGCGAAAAAGACTGGACCAAAGACTTGGCCGATAAAGCTGATGTCTCCAATGTGCCCAAAAGCCCGCGCGTGGAATACCCCAACATGAAACCGGAAGACCGCAGGACCAACTTCAAAGAAGTCGGTATCGGTTTTAACGAAGCGCAAGCCGTGGCGGAAGCATTGCGCTGCCTCAACTGCGGTATCTGTTCCGAATGTTACCAGTGCGTCGATGCCTGTATTGCCAAAGCTGTTGATCATAACATGAAAGTTGAAGAAGAAACAATTGAAGTCGGCGCGGTCATCGCGTCGCCCGGTTTTGAAATATTTGACGCCCGTCTCCGCGGTGAGTACGGCTACGGCATTTATAAAAACGTTGTCTCGGCAATTCAGTTTGAGCGAATTCTATCCGCTTCGGGGCCATTCTTCGGCCACGTGCAGAGAATTTCCGATGGTAAGGAACCAAAAAAAATAGCATTCATTCAATGCGTCGGTTCCCGTGATGTATCTTGTGATAACAGCTGGTGTTCGTCGGTTTGCTGTATGTATGCGACCAAAGAAGCGATCATCGGCAAGGAACACGCCAAAGGACTGGAACCCACCATTTTCTATATGGATATCCGCGCCCACGGTAAAGATTTTGACCGTTTTGTTAATCGCGCCAAAGAAGAATACGGTATTCGCTACATCCGGTCAATGCCTTCGGTAATTAAAGAAATGCAGCAGACCAATAATCTGCTGATTAAATACGTCAATCAAGATGGAACATTTACCGAAGAAGAATTTGATATGGTCGTTCTTTCCGTTGGCCTCATGCCGCCCAAGGAAGCCAAAAAACTTGCGGGCAGTCTGGGAATCGAACTGGAAGAGCATGGCTTTTGCAAAACGCAGTTGGAAAATCCCGTGCAGACATCGCGTCCCGGCGTTTTTGTTTGCGGAGCATTCGGCGGGCCTAAAGACATTCCCGAAACAGTTATGGAAGCAAGCGCCGCCGCCGCCTGCGCGGAAGGAATTCTGGCGGCTAAACGCGGCACGATGATTACCGCAGAAGAAAATCCGGAAGAAAAAGATTTACGAGGCACTGGGCCGCGTACCGGTGTATTTGTTTGCCACTGCGGCATCAACATCGGAGGTGTTGTTGACGTACCGGCCGTGCGGGATTATGCCAAAACATTGCCGACTGTTGTTTATTCAGCCGACAATCTGTTTACCTGTTCTCAGGATACGGCGGTGAAAATGGCCGAGGTAATCAAAGAACAGAATTTGACTCGAGTTGTTGTGGCTTCCTGTTCGCCGCGCACACACGAAGGTCTTTTCCAGGAAAACTGCGAAAAGGCCGGTCTCAACAGATATTTATTTGAGATGGCCAATATCCGCGATCAGGATTCCTGGGTGCATATGCACGAGCCGGAAGCGGCCACCCAAAAAGCAAAAGATTTGCTGCGCATGGCTGTGGCGAAAGCTCAATATCTCAAACCGTTGAAACCGGGACAGCTTTCTGTCAAGCATCAGGCTCTGATTATCGGTGGCGGTTTGGCTGGTATCACCGCGGCCTTGTCGTTGGCTGATCAGGGATTCGCTTCTTACATTGTGGAAAAAGAAGAACGTCTCGGTGGTAATTACAGTCACCTTTATAAAACGCTCGAAGGTCTCGATACCCGCGCGCATCTGAAAGCGCTTTTGGAAAAGGTTTATAAAAATCCATTAATCACGGTAGCCACCGGCGCTAAGATCGAAAAGATAGAAGGCTTTATCGGAAATTACAAGACAACTGTAAAAGTTAAAGAAGGTGAAAAAGTTTTCGAGCATGGCGTGGTGATCGTCGCGACCGGCGCTTATGAAAACAAACCCCAAGAGTATCTCTATGGCCAAAACGCCAAAGTGAAAACGCAAAGAGAGCTGGAAACTTTGATTTACGAAAAAGATCCCAAGCTGGCGGCCGTGAAAAACGTGGTTATGATTCAATGTGTAGGCAGCCGCGAGAAGGAAAGACCTTATTGCAGCCGTTACTGTTGCTCTGAAGCGATTAAAAACGCGCTCGAACTGAAAGCTGCCGATCCTTCCCGTGACATCACGATTATTTACCGTGATATTCGCACCTTTGCTTTCAAAGAGGACTATTATAAGAAAGCAAGAGAAGAGAATATCAAATTTATATCTTATGAAGAAAACCGTAAACCGGAAGTGGTTGCGGCAGGCGATAAAGTCGAAGTGAATGTTTTTGATCCGATTCTTAATGAGGCGGTTGTGTTGCCCGCCGATGTTGTCGCCCTGAGTGTCGGCGTTGTGCCGAATCCCGAAAACGCGGCGGTCGGCAATATGCTGAAAGTGCCCACCAATCAGGACGGGTTTTTCCTGGAAGCACACGTGAAGTTACGACCGGTCGATTTTCAGACCGATGGTGTGTTTATGTGCGGCATGGCCCATTCGCCCAAGTTCAGTGACGAGTCGATCACTCAGGCTAACGCCGCAGTGTCGCGCGCCTGCACAATACTAACTCTCGATTTCATTGAGGCGGAAGGTAAAACAGCCTATGTCAATAAAGAACGTTGTTCGGCTTGCGGTCTTTGCGAAATCAATTGTCCGTATAGCGCTATTGAGGTTGATGTTAAGGAAGGCTGCGCGGTCGTTAATACTGTTTTGTGTAAAGGATGCGGCGTCTGTACGGCGTCCTGCCGCATGAACGCGGTCGACCTATACGGATTTAACAATGAAGAGGTATTGGCGCAAATCGAGAATATAAGTTAAAAAAACGGCTGGGCAAGTCAAGCCGAAGATGGAGAATGTATGGCTGAGAATTTGGCAAGTAAAGATTGGGAACCGAAAATTGTTGCCATCGTCTGCAACTGGTGTACTTATGCCGGCGCCGATCTGGCGGGCATCAGTAGAATTCAGTATCCACCGAATGTAAGAATTATCCGCGTTCCCTGCACAGGAAGAATTAATCCTTTTTACATAGTGAAGGCCTTGCAGACCGGCGCTGATGGAGTTCTGGTTTCCGGTTGTCACCCGGGAGAGTGTCATTACATATCCGGAAATTTAGTGGCGCGCCGGAAGTTTGCCGCTTTGAAGAGCTTTTTGTCTTATATCGGCATGGAAGGCGATAGAACCATGTTTACCTGGGTTTCCGCATCCGAAGGCGACCGCTTCGCGCAAGTTATCAGAGGCGTTACAGCCAAAGTTAAAGCTTTAGGACCGGCGGATAAACTTAAAAAGAAACTTGGTTAATATTGGAATAAAAGAACTAAACTAAACGGGGAAACAATAACTGTGGAAAACATCGAAACAAAATTGCGGGAAGAGGCAAAAAGGCTGCTCTTAGAAAAAAAGGCTGATGTCATTATCGGCTATGAAAAGGGCACGCTTCCGTTGACGGCAACACCTTGTTTTATCACCACACCGGAAGAAGCCGACAAGCTGGTGTGGAATGATCTCTGCACGCAGAATCTGGCTAAATTTGTGCACGATCTGATCACGGCGCACAAAAACTCACAAAAGAGAGTTAAGCCGGAAGACCGGAAGAAAAAGATTATCGGTGTTGTCGCTCGTGGCTGTACAACCCGTTCGCTCATCATCCATCTTCAGGAAAGACAATACGGACGTGATGAAGTTTATATCATCGGCGTGCCTTGTACCGGTTATGTGGATAGCAAAGGCTTGAAAGCTGCTATCAATGGCGCGGATATCATCGAAGGATCGATCGAAGGCGAAAAGATCAAGATGAAGACCTCTGCTGGCGAAAAATCAGTTGCTTTAAAAGATGTTTTAGCGGATAGCTGCCGTACCTGTCGCTTTAACAATCCGATAATTTCCGATGTCATGGTCGGAAATTTAGCTCCGTCTATGAATCCTGATTCCGAATATGACGATGTCAAAGACTTTGAAGCCAAATCAATAGAAGAACGCTGGGCATATTTCACCAAGGAAATGGAAAAATGTATACGCTGTAATGCCTGCCGCCAGGCTTGTCCCTCCTGCTATTGTCCGACTTGCTTTGTTGAACAGAGTCAACCGCAGTGGGTGGGCATCGGCGAAGACAAGACCGATACTCAAGTGTTTCAGTTTATGCGCCTTTACCACATGGTCGGACGTTGTGTTGATTGCGGTTCTTGTGTTGCCGTTTGTCCGATGGGCGTCGATCTGCGCAAGTTCCTCAAAAAAATCGATAAGGATTGCTGGGAGCTTTTCGGTAACCGTGCCGGTTCTTCGCTGGAAGACATGCCGCCGCTCGGTAAATATAATGAGCATGGTGATAAAGAAGACTTTATCTTCAACCCATAATTAGTTCGAGATTACGGAGTAAACATGGAAACTTTTCTGGAAGAAGTAAACAAAAAGATTAATGGCGTACCTCTGCAGCGATGCTATCACTGCCGTAAATGCACGGCCGGTTGCCCTGTGGCGTCGCATATGGAGTATAACCTCAACAAGGTCGTTAAAATGATCCAGAACGGCAAGCGTGACGAAGTGCTGGGAAGTTCGACCATTTGGATATGTCTCTCCTGTGAAACTTGCATTACGCGTTGTCCCAACCAGATTGATATCGCCCGTATGATGGATGTGTTAAGGCAGATGGCTATTGAAGAAGGCGTCGGCGCCCGTGAAAAGAACGTATTGAAATTCCATGACGCATTTCTGGCTAATATTAAAATGGGCGGCAGAATCAACGAACCGCTCATGATGGTGCAGTATAAGCTCAAATCAGGCGATTTGTTTTCCGATGCGGTTATGGGCGTGGAAATGTTTATGAAAGGCAAGTTGTCACTTCTGTCTCCGCGAACGAAGGACATCAAATCGGTAAAAGATATTTTTGAGAAAACAAAGCACTCGTAAGAGGTAAAAAGTTTTTTAGAAGTCCAATATACGCAAATGGACGGCTTTAAGAAAAAGCTCCAGATGCAAGGCGCGCGAGGCTTGAGGAATGAGGCCTATTTTTTCGTAGGTCGCAATGACGAAAGGTGAAGCGCAACCCCGGCCTTCGCCGGGACAGGCTCCGCAGATGGACTTTTTATAAAGCCGAGTTAAGGAGGTTGGTGTTGAAAGTTTCCTACTATCCGGGCTGCTCACTGCACGCGACGGGAAAAGAATATGATCAGTCCATGAAGTTGGTAAGTTCCGCGCTGGGCATCGAACTGAAAGAAGTTGATGATTGGTCTTGTTGCGGTGCTTCATCCGCACACAGCACAAATTTTGATTTATCCATTGCCTTGTCGGCGCGTAACCTGATTTCCGCGGAAAAAGACGCTCTGGATGTGATGGTCCCTTGTGCGGCATGCTTCAATCGTTTCAAAATGGCCGAACATCATTTAAAGGCCGATAAGGAATTGAAAACAAAAATTGAAGATATAGTCGGCACCAAATATCAGGGCGGCATTGCTATACGCAATCCCATCGATATCATTTTTAATGAAATTGGCATTGACACACTCACAGCAAAAGTCGTGAAGCCCTTGACCGGTTTGAAGCCTGTTTCTTATTACGGTTGTTTGCTTTTGAGACCACCTGATGTTTGCGAATTTGACAATTATGAAAATCCCGTCATGCTGGATAAGATGATGGGCGCTATCGGTGCTGACGTGAAAAACTGGTCATATAAGACGGATTGCTGTGGTGGTTCGCTCGCGATCAGCAAGACCAGCATTGTGGTTGATATGTGCGATAAGTTGATGAAAGCGGCACGGGAAGCGGGCGCCAATTGCGTGGTTACCGCTTGTCCTCTTTGCATGAATAATCTGGATATGAGACCAAGCCGCGGATTAAAACTTCCGGTGTTTTATTTTACGGAATTAATCGCTTTGGCGATGGGTTTGGACGGATCAAAGGAAACGTTTAAATCGCACATGGTTGATCCACGGCCGCTCTTGAAGCAATTGCAGTTGATTTGATAAATTTATAAGCTGATTTTGCCAAGTAAGTTGGAGAAAATTCTTAATTAGGGAAAATTATGGAAAAATGTTTAATAAAAAAAGATGCGCTGGCGGGCATTGCCAAGAAAATGACCGAGAACTTCCTGGTTTGGGCGCCGGTAAAAAAGGAAGATAATATTCTTTTTGTACCTCTGCAAAAAGGCACGGAACCTTTCTTTGCCTATTTAAACTCCAAGAACGCGCCGAAAAATGTTTTCTTTCCCCATACGGAAACTATGATGAAATACACACGTACAGAAAAAGGGATGGTTTTTTCAGAAGACGAAAACAAAGCGGCCGAGTCGGTTTTGTTTGGCGTGCGTCCCTGCGATGCTCACAGTTTTGTCCTGCTCGATAAACTCTTTGACCAGGAAAAATATAAGGATGGTTACTATATCGCGAAAAGACAGAAAACGACCGTTATTTCTTTGGCCTGTGTTAAGCCTCCTTATGCGAGCTGCTTTTGCACGTCAGTTGACGGCGAACCTGTTTCTTCGGAAGGCGCGGACATTCTCCTAACGGATATTGGCTCTTACTATCTGGTCGAGTTTTTTACACCCAAGGGAGAGAAATTAGTCAAGTATTTTGGTGATACAAAAGCGGATACCGCGGCCGAAACAAAGAAAAACGAAATTGCGGCCAAAGCAAAAGCGGCCATTACGTCGAAAATTCCCGCACATGTTGTCAAGCCGATTCTTGACAAGAATTTCGACAATCCCTTCTGGAACACGATCCATGGTAAATGTTTAGCTTGCGGTACCTGCACCTATTTATGTCCTACCTGTCATTGTTTCGATATCAGTGACGAGGTCAAAGGCACAGATGGTGTGCGCATCCGGTCGTGGGATTCCTGTATGTTTCCTATGTTTACGAAGGAAACATCGGGTCACAATCCGCGCCCTTCACAGAAGGAAAGGTGGCGTCAGCGCACCATGCACAAGTTCAAGTATTATGTGGATAATTTTAACGCGATTTCCTGTGTCGGCTGCGGCAGATGCGTCATGTATTGTCCCGTGAATATTGATATTCGTAAAATTATTGAAGATATTTCAAAATTATAATTAGGGAGTTAGTAATGCAAAACCCGTATATACCTTATCCTGTTGTGGTGGATAAAATCATTACTGAAGTCGATACCAAAGACATCAAGACATTTCGTTTCAAGTTTGTGAATCCCGAAGACGAAGCAAAATACAGCTATATTCCCGGACAATTCGGCGAACTTTCCATTTACGGCAAAGGCGAATCGCCTATCGGTATCGCTTCTTCTCCAACACAAAAGGGCTATGTCGAATTTACCGTGCAGAAAGCCGGTGTGGTCACTTCAGCGCTTCACGAAATGGAAGAAGGCACCGTGATGGGCCTCCGCGGACCGCTGGGGAATTCCTGGCCGCTGGAATTTCTGGAAGGGAAAAACATTGTCATTGTCGGCGGCGGCTTTGCTTTCACAACCTTGCGCTCATTGATCAATTACATGATCCACGACGATAACCGCAAACGCTTTGGTAACATTACGGTTATTTACGGGGCTAGAAATCCCGGTCTGTTACTTTATAAAGATGAGTTAACAGAATGGGGCAAAAGAAGCGATTTGAACCTTAACGTCACTGTCGATAAAGGTGACGCCAACTGGAAGGGCAGGGAAGGTTTTGTTCCCGCGGTATGTAAGGAAGTTGCTCCCAGCAAGGAAAACGCTGTGGCGGTGATCTGCGGCCCGCCCGTGATGATCCGCTTTACCCTGCCGGTATTTTTTGATTTGGGATTCTCCAAAGAAAACATTATTACTTCTCTGGAAATGAGGATGAAATGCGGTGTCGGTAAATGCGGCCGCTGCAATGTCGGCAGTAAATACGTTTGCAAGGACGGCCCGGTATTTTCACTGGCGGAATTAGACAAGCTGACACCAGAATACTGACAGCCTCTTAAAAAGTCCATATGCTGCGTTGCGCTGCATCCTTCGTCGCTGCGGCGTACGCCAAAAGTACGCCTCACTCCTCAGGCTTTGCGCGCCTTGCCTCTGGTACTTTTTAAGAGGCTATCTTTTTTAATTACGCGAAAAATTAGTAGATAACTGGTGTATTACTTTTTTAAAAAGTATTCGATATTCTGCCATGCTATGGTTGTAGTCAAGTTTCAATTTGCGGTTTCTTTTTTTGTGTGTTAGCAAGTCCATAAGAAATCAACAGTTTCTGATTAATGGCTTATAAATGACGGGAGATATTTGATGTCGCAAGCAGTTACGCCATATCTGGAAATGTCTCAGGCGATCATGGAGGCCGGCGGTGAGGCGCTGAAAAAATGTTATCAGTGCGGTACCTGCACCGGGACCTGTCCCTGGACACCGATAACCCATTTCAATATTCGCAAGCTTGTGCGTTTTGGCCAGTTGGGTCTGGACGGCATTGAAGAGCATATGTGGGGTTGTTCCACATGTAAGTTCTGTGTTGATCGTTGTCCGCGCGGTGTGGAGATTATCGACGTAGTTACCGCAATCCGCAACGTTTACAGCGGCGGCGGAATGCTACCGCAGAGTCTGCGTGCTTTTGTCGGATCTCTATCTGCGCGCGGTAATCCCTGGTCCGGCGATCCGGCCAAACGTAACGACTGGGCCAAAGAGAAATACCCCTTTTATTCCTCCGATAAAGAATATTTGTTCTGGACCTGCTGCACGGTTTGTTATGATCCCCGCAATGTCAGATTAGCAAAAGCGACCGCCGAGATATTGAATTTGGCAGATTTGAGTTGGGGACTGCCGTCCGTTGATGTTAATTGCTGCGGTGAAAGTTTAAGAAAAGTCGGTGATCGGGAACTGTTTGACAGACTCAAAAACAACAATATGAACTATTTCAATAAAAAAGGTATCACAAAAATAATTACCGTTTCACCTCACTGCCTGGTTTCTTTTAAAAAAGACTATGGTGAGGATTATGATGTTGTGCACTTCAGTGAGTTAATGGCCAGCCTCATTAAAGAAGGCCG
>MGQN01000037.1:0-8087 GCA_001797845.1 Deltaproteobacteria bacterium RBG_16_44_11
CGGAGCATGTATATGGAGATCTCACGGATTTTACCTTTTGCAAAAATATAACGAAAGACATGGATTTTGTCTTTCATGTCGCTGGTATCAAAGGGTCCATCGAAATGACGGTCAAAAAACCGGCCAGTTTCTTTATTCCCCTGTTGATGTTCAATACCAATGTTTTAGAAGCCTGTCGGCTGAACAATGTGCAGAAGGTTGTCTATACGAGTTCTATCGGGGCCTATGCGAGCACAGAGGTTTTTAAAGAGACGGAAAACCTTGAGGGGCCCCCCATGGATATGTTCCCCGGATGGGCAAAGAGGATGGCGGAAATGCAGGTGCAGGCCTATAAGATTCAGTATGGCCTTGATAATTTTGCTATTGTGAGGCCATGTAATGTCTACGGGCCTGGGGACAACTTTGATCCGGCGAATGCTATGGTCATACCCACCCTTATGTATAGAATTTATAATAAAGAAAATCCCGTTGTCGTCTGGGGAGACGGCAGCGCAGTGCGGGATTTTGCGTATAGTCGGGATGTCGCTGAAGGAGTAATTCTTGCTCTTTATCATGGAACAAGATCGGGTTTTGTAAATCTTGGCAGCGGTAAGGGGGTTTCCATCATGGAACTCGTGGAAACGCTGAACAGCTTCATCGACTTCAACTATCGATTTGATACATCAAAGCCTTCCGGGTTCCCCAAAAGGGTTATGGACATATCTCTGGCAAGAGAACTGATCGGCTACAATCCCACCACATCCCTCCGGAAGGGTCTGAAAGAAACTTGGGAATGGTTTGTCGGAAATCAGAACGAATATTTAAAGAGAAAAAACTATTTTACGGAGTAATTGTATGAAAATAGAGAAAACGAAACTCGAAGGAATCCTGCTCATTAAACCGCCTACTATTTTCGAGGACTTCAGAGGGACCTATGTGGAAATATATAATGAAGAACTATACAGAAAAGCCGGGATAAATGTGGATTTTGTCCAGGACGATATCTCTGTGTCGTCACGGCACGTTTTGAGAGGTATCCACGGAGACGGTGAAACGTGGAAACTCATTTCTTGCCTTTACGGAAAATTCTATCTCGTTGTGGTTAACTGGGATTCAGCATCGCCCCAGTATGGACAATGGGATTCCTTTGTTTTGTCAGAAAGCAACAGGCTCCAAGTACTTATTCCGCCTAAATTCGGAAACGGTCATCTTGTTCTGAGCGAGCAAGCCATATTCCACTACAAACAGACTACTAACTACAATAGGGCTGGCCAATTTACTCTTTTGTGGAATGACCCGAAGCTGAATATGTGGTGGCCCATAAAGGATCCAATAGTGTCCAGAAGGGACGAAGGGAATGAGCATATTTGAAAATGCAAAGGTATTGATTGCGGGTGGAACCGGATTTGTTGGTATCAATATAATCAAACGGATGCTCGAACTGCGTGCCAACGTGAGGGCTACCCTGCACAGAAAAGCTCCTGTGGTTGTGGACGATAAAATAGATTATATAAAATGTAATCTCCTTAACATGGAAGATTGCAAAAAAATCGTTGACGGCATGGATTACGTATTCATGTGTGCCGCCAATACATCGGGTGCGGCTGTTATTGCGAGCACTCCCCTCGTCCACGTTACGCCAAATATTATTATGAATGCCCAGATACTTGAGGCCGCCTATTTCGCCCGGGTGAAAAAATTTGCCTTCTTAAGCAGCAATGCGGCCTACCCACCCTCAGGTGATAATTATGTAAAAGAAGAAGCGATGTTCGACGGTGACCCTTACGAAACGTATTTTGGTGTGGGGTGGATGAAGCGTTACACGGAGATACTCTGCAGAATGTATGCCGAGAAACTAAGAAACCCTATGAAAACAGTGGTCATTAGACCGTCAAACATATACGGCCCCTATGATGATTATGATTTTGCAACGTCCCACGTGATGGCGGCAATGATCAGGAGAGTAGTAGAACGTCATAACCCTATAGAGGTATGGGGTACCGGAAATGATGTGAGGGACCTCATCTATATCGATGATTTTATTGATGCCCTCGTTATGGCAGCCGAAAAGCTCGAAACTTTCGAACCGGTCAATATTGCACTCGGTAAAGGTTACAGTCTTAAAGAGATTATGCAGATGATCATAGAGATTGACGGGTATAAAAACGCTAGAGTTGTCTATGATCCTTCGAAACCATCCATGATACCCATCAGGTTGATTGATAATAAAAAAGCTGAAAAGCTACTTGGATTCAAGCCCAAAACAGATATAAAGGAAGGAATCAGAAAAACTGTCGAGTGGTACAGGGAATTTAACGGCGTGGCACGGATATGACAGAATAGTGAGACTTCTATGAGCCAGATGGATACTCAAAAAGAAAATATTACAAATAAAGACGATCTCTTCCGGTTACTGCAAAATAAATCAGCGTGGGTGCGGCGTGAAACGCTGCGCATCCATAAGATCGCACCAGGAATACGCCTCGCATCCTGCCTCTCCTGTGTGGAGATTTTTGCCGTCCTCTACTATAGCGGCATCATGCGGTATAAGCCCGGTGAAACCTTATGGGATAGCCGGGACCGGTTTATCATCAGCAAACCTCACGGGGCAGTCTCTCTCTATCCCATCCTTGCCGATAAGGGGTACTTTGACATGGCGGAGCTTGCAAAAGTGGGGAAAAAAGGGGCTATTCTAAATGATATTCCTGACGGGTCAATCCCCGGTTTTGAGACTATAAACGGTTCTTTGGGACACGGCCTCGGATTGGCCTGCGGTATTGCCCTGGGTTTAAAAAGACGTAACAGAAAGGAACTGGTTTACATCTTGTCCGGTGACGGTGAATTATTTGAAGGTTCTGTGTGGGAAGCCATAATGTTTGCCTCACATCACAGACTTGATAACCTTATTCTCATAATAGATAACAACAAAATTTGTATGCTTGACTATTGTAAAAATATTTTAGATTTGGGTTCTTTAGAGGAGAAATTCAGGATTTTTGGCTGGCACACCCATACTGTTGATGGTCATGATGTGAAAGACCTCCATCATGGATTATCCGTATTAATAGGCAACAGAGATAATGGGCCCAAGGTATTGATTGCCAATACAGTAAAAGGAAAGGGCGTGCCCAGGCTGGAGGGTGATTCTCTCTGCCACATTAAAGCGCTCAAGGGAGAAGAGATTGACAAGTTACTAATGGAGATGGAATGTTGACCAAAGAGCCCCGTGTTTTACGGGATATTTTTATAGAGAAAATTCATAAAAAGATGGAGACAGATGAAAGTATATTTTTTCTTTCCGCTGATTTCGGTTCTCCCGCACTTGATTCTCTGAGAGATGAATTCAAGAACAGGTTTATCAATGTTGGTATCGCCGAGCAGAACCTGATAAACATTGCCGCCGGTTTGGCGTTGGAAGGTTTTACCGTCTATGCATATGCCATAGCGCCGTTTTTAACGATGCGTGCGTATGAACAGATCAAGATGAATCTTTCTCTTCTGTCACACATCAGGGAGATAAATGTAAACCTGATCGGGGTCGGTGTAGGGTTAAGTTATGATGTGACTGGTCCTACACATCATTGCCTCGAAGATATTTCGATCATGAGAGTCTTCCCTAATATGGTCATTTATTCACCCAGTGATTACAGTAGTCTCGGACAATTTATTGACTACTCAATAAAGGTGAAAAAACCGAAATACATCAGGCTTGACGGAAAACCTTTATCGGCAATTTACAATGATATATCTAATTTCAATCTTGAAAGTGGTTTTTACGAATTGATAACGGGCAATAAAGTCTGTCTTGTTGCAACAGGATTTATGACACATAAGGCCATGCGTGTTGCGGAGGGATTAAAAAAGGAAGGCATAAGGGTTGGCGTAATCGATCTCTTTTTTCTCAATCCAGTAAATAAAGGCCTACTTTATGATTCTCTGAAAAGATATAAGCATATTATCACCATGGAAGAAGCATTTGTATACAGAGGAGGCCTAGATGCTATTGTATCCGATGTCTTAAGAGATAACAACTCGCACATTGGATTTACGAGATTCGGTTTTACTGACAAGTACTGTTTTGATGTAGGAGATAGAGACTATCTACATTCTAGAAACGGATTAGGCGATGAGGATATTATAAAATCAATAAGGAAAATACAATAATTTTATAAAGGTAAGAACGTTATGATTATAACACGAACTCCTTTTCGCATATCGTTTTTCGGTGGCGGTACCGACTACCCGGCTTTCTATAGAGAGCATGGCGGCGCCGTTTTAAGCACAACCATTAATAAATACTGTTATATAACATGCCGCTATCTGCCTCCTTTTTTTGATCATAAATTTCGCATAAGATATTCCAGCAAAGAAGAAACGCAAACGATTGGTGAGATTATTCATCCTTCTGTTCGCGAATGCCTGAAGTATATGGGCGTAGAAAAAGGCGTAGAGATCGTGCATACCGGCGATATTCCTGCAATGTCCGGTATCGGATCAAGTTCGTCATTTACCGTAGGCTTACTCAACGCCTTATATGCTTTGAAGGGTGAAGTTGTTACCAAAAGACGTCTTGCTTTTGATGCCATCCATGTTGAACAAAACCTGATCGGTGAACCGGTAGGATCGCAGGATCAAACTGCGGCCGCATTCGGCGGCTTTAACCACATTGAGTTTGGGGGTAAAAAAGACGGGGTTTTTGTTCAGACCATTCCCATCAATGGTGAAAAACTGGAATATCTTCAAAATTGTCTCTTGTTTTATTTTACCGGATTTCCCAGATACGCCAGTGAGGTATCTAAAGAACAGATTGTGCAAATGCCTAAAAATATCAAGGAACTTACTGTAATGAAAGAAATGGTTGAAGAGGCCATCAACATCCTCAACGGTCCGGTTGAAGGCTTAAATAAATTCGGAAAGTTACTCAACGAATCATGGATGATAAAAAGAACCCTGACAAAACTAATCTCCAATGGAAATATCGATGATATTTACCAAACAGCTATTGGCGCCGGCGCCATAGGCGGAAAATTGTGCGGTGCAGGTGGCGGCGGATTTATGCTTTTGTTTGTCCCTCCGGAGAATCAGGATAAAGTTAAGGAGAAATTAAAGGAATTGCTACTTGTTCCCATGCGCTTTGAAAATCTTGGATCGCATTTGGTTTTTTATTCTACATAGCTATTAGTGAAATCGTAAAAAGTTGTCACACTGGCTTGTGGTCTTGCGTGGCCTTCAGGTTATTAGGTTATGAAAACCGGTGTACTGTTTTTATATAAATATTCTGAAATATCTGGATTCCGTCTTTCGACGGAATGACAAATTTGATGGTTTTTGTGCTGGTTAATGTCGTAAATATTGATGAATAAGCAAAATGAGTTGGCGAAAATCGATGTTGTGATCCTCTGTGGTGGTCTGGGCACACGTCTGCGACCGATCAGCGAAGATCTGCCCAAAGTTTTGATGCCTTTTGCGGGACGGACTTTCATCGATATCCTGATCGAATCCCTACTGCCATTCGGGTTCAGGCGTTTTATTCTTTGTGTCGGACACCTTAAGGAGAAAATTCAGAAGCACTTTAAGAAAAGTGATTACGAGATCATCTTTTCCGAAGAGACGGAACCGCTGGGAACAGGCGGGGCGCTAAAGAACGCCGCTCCAATAATTGAGTGCCCATCTTTTTTGGTTATGAACGGTGATTCCATTTGTCCTGTTGATTTTTCACAATTCTATACTTTTCATTTACAGAAAGGCGGAATTCTTTCTATATTGCTGGCAAAACCGCAGACCGGACAGGACTATGGGGTGATCGAAGTGGACAACAATCAGCGTATCATTAGTTTCAGGGAAAAGAACAAATGCCGCAAGACAATGTTTATCAATGGCGGCATTTATTTCATGAAGCGGGATATTTTGGATCATATGCCTGCAGAAGCCCGCTTTTCGCTGGAATATGATTTATTCCCGAAAGTTTTGTCTGCGGGATGCTACGGTTTTCAGACGGAATCAGAAATTATCGATATCGGGACACCAGAAAGGTATGTGCAAGCGCTACGAAAATTATCACCCTCAAATTCCAAGGAAAAACTTCTTTAGCATAAAACATTGAGTAATCTTTCATCTCAATAGACGATATGATCCATGAGTTTTTGCAATTCACGACGTAGCTTGGCTTTAAGGCGATAGAGTAAAACCTTTTTTCGGTAGCCCCACAGCTCATTTTTCCCCACTTCACGAATAACATTGCCAGAGCCGTCACGAAAGCGGTGAACTATTTTCCCGGATAGAAATTTTTTCCGGTATTCCTTGACATCACGATCATATATCTTGGAAACAGAATCTACGAGATCATAGATGCGTTCCGACATCTGACCTTTATGGGTGAGGCCGTAAAATGAAATGATCGGCAGGAAATATGGCATGTACCCCATCTTATTTAATCTTAAATTAAAACCGAGAGTTGCGCAAAACCGATAAGGCTCATTGGAATCATTCTTAGGAAAATATTTCTCAAAAACACTACGGCGAAATATTGCGTTTGTTTCCTGCACTTGTTGGAGTGCCAACCAGAATGGGAACCAATCACGTTTTTGCGGCGGAGCATGTTGCAGATATTCCGATAAAATGAGTTTTCCGAGATGCCCATTCTCAGATTTGGCCTGACAGATTCCCCATACCCAGGAAACTTCCGGATCTGCATCCAGGACTTCCACAGCCTTTTTGAACCAGTTGGGGTCGGAAATACCATCAGAGACAGCTAGAAAAAAAATATATTCTCCTCTGGACATACGAAATGCTTGCCAGATGGCATCGAGGGTATTAAGACTAGGAATGTCTCCGTCTCCGTTTTCTTTTTCCGATACCCAGCGAATTTGCGGATATTCTTGCAATATTTCGATGGTGTCATCCGTCGAACCGCCATCTTTGATAATGAATTCATAATTCCCATATGTTTGTTGGAGTACGGATCCAATAGTCTCTCTTAAGAATTTTCCGCTGTTCAGACAAAAACCGAGGACTGATATTTTAGGATTGGCTAAGGGTGTAGATTCATGAATGTCCGACATTGAGTTTTATCCTCGTAAAATTATGTATAAATATCGCCTTATCAAAAGCCATCGCTGTCATTTCTAATCCTGGCTTAGCGCGTCTCCGGAGTTGCCCACTCTGTAAATAGCAAAGACAGGGCTTCCCCCGAGGGAAGCTTTGAATATCGTTGAACCGATGGACAGAATGTGAAACAATTTGGCATTACACTCTCTCCAGAACTATGGACATGCCCTGACCGCCGCCGATGCAAAGCGAAGCCAGCCCGCGTTTTAAGTTTTTCTTTTTCATCTGCATAGCCAGTGTGTAGGTAATGCGGGCGCCGGAACATCCGATAGGATGGCCTATCGAAATTCCGCCGCCGTTGAGATTACACTTCTCCATATCAATGCCTAATTCTTTGATGCAGGCGAGCGATTGAGATGCAAAGGCTTCGTTTAATTCAACAAGATCAATATCCTTCATGGTTAAATTGAGTGCATGAAAAAGTTTTCTTGTCGCCGGAATGGGACCTAAACCCATATAAGCCGGATCGACTCCACCACTGGCGAAACCCTTGATTTTGGCGAGAACTTCGAGTTTCAATTCCTTGGCTTTTTCGGCACTCATAATCACCACTGCCGCCGCTGCGTCATTGATACCGGAAGCGTTCCCGGCCGTCACTGTGCCGTCCTTTTTGAAAACCGCCCCAAGTTTACTCATCTTTTCCAGCGCTGTATCCATAGGACGATCATCAACTTTAAAGATGTTCGGCTCGCCTTTCTTCTGCGGAACGATAACAGGAACTATTTCATCGACGACAGCGCCCGCGGCGTTGGCCGCGCGCGCTCTTTGATGGCTTCTCAAGGAAAATTCGTCTTGTTGCCCGCGTGATATCTTATAAAGTGCGGCAATATTTTCCGCGGTTAAGCCCATATGATAGCCGTTGAAGATTTCATAGAGACCATCGTAAACCATCAAATCGGTAATCTGCGAATATGGCATACTCATGCGATAACCCCAGCGGGCTTCCGGAACGGCAAATGGCGCGTTACTCATATTTTCCATACCACCGGCGACAATAATGT
>MGQN01000037.1:8413-11524 GCA_001797845.1 Deltaproteobacteria bacterium RBG_16_44_11
GGTTCTGACGCCTTTTAATGAGCCGCCGAATTCCCCTACCGCGGTTCTGGCACCGCTGACAATTACTGCTTCTTTCATTTCCCGCTCCTTTTCAATATTGAAAACATAAAAAATATTTTTTCGCAACGGCACACCGTTTTGTCATTGCGATGATTCTGCCGAAGACAGATGAAGAAGCAATCCTTAAGTGCATGAGATTGCTTCGGGCTATGCCCTCGCAACGACAGCCGTTCAATTATCTATGCTCTGCACAAACTCCACTTCCCGCGGCACTTTATACGGCGAAAGATAAACCCGGCAATATTTGAGGATTTCTTTTTCATCAATTATAGAACCTTTTCTTTTTACGATTTGAGCTTTTACAACTTCGCCCCGCATCAAATCATTTTTGCCCACAACCCTTACTGCCTGCACGGCGGGATGCATATTTAGAATATCTTCCACCTCTTTCGGATAAACATTAAAACCGCTGGTGATAATCATTCTTTTTTTCAGACCGGTCAGAAAAACGTAATCATCATTATCCATTCTGCCCAAATCGCCGGTGTACAGCCAACCGTTCTTAATGACGGATGCCGTTGCCGTTTTGTCTTTATAATAGCCTTGCATGACGTTATCGCCTTTTACGATAAGCTCACCGATTTCACCACGCGGCAGTTCCCGGCCGTTTTCATCGACTATTTTGATTTTGGCGCCGGGAATGGCCATGCCGATGGAACCCGGCTTTTGCGGCCTGTCGAGCATATTGAAGGAACAGGCCGGCGAGGCCTCTGTCAAACCGTAGCCTTCCACAACTTTTACGCCGAATTTTTCTTCGAAAACGGGAATAAATTCGGCCGGCATCGGCGCGCCCCCGGTAACGCAAACATCCAGAGAACTGACATCGAAATTAGCCACGCCCTCGTGAAACATCATGCCCAAATAAAGACGAGGTACGGCACATATGTAGGTGATCTTTTCTTTTTGAATGGCGTTAAAAAGGCCGTCCATCGTAAATCTATCCATCATGACCACGCTGCAGCCTGTGCGAACAACATTGATCATATTGACGGTCGAACCAAAAGAGTGAAATAAAGGAATGAGAGAAAGTCCTATATCCAGATGAGTTCTTTTCACACAAGAATGTATCAAATGAGACTGAGCGTACAGGTTGCGATGGGTGAGAACTGCCCCTAAAGATTTCCCGGTAAGACCGGAAGTATAAATTATCGCGGCGGGATCATCAGGATTTATCTTTTGTTCAGGATTGGAAAAATTACCCGCTTTCAAGGCTTCTCGAAAAGGCGAATTTTCACCGGGAGAATCGACAACGATTAAGTTTTTGCAGGTAGAGAGCTTATTTTGAATTTCTTCGTAACGCTTTCGCGCCGCCTCCACTGTCATTAAAACTTTCGCGTCGCTGTTTTCCAGCAGATAGCTCAGCTCATAAGGCGTAGAAGAAGTATTCAAAGGAACAGCGACAGCACCCAGTTTTACCGCGGCAAAATAACAGTAAACAAATTCAGGAATGTTAGGGAGCATCAGGGCGACTTTATCGCCCTTCCCCACACCTGTTTGCTTTAATAAATGCGCGACCGCGTTAACGGCGCGATTCAACTGATCATAATTAATACGCTGATTCTCCGAGATCAGTACCGTTCGTTCCTTGTAATTATCGGCTGCTTCTTCCAGTAAGAGCGCCAAATTATTTTTCTCCAATACCTCCGCACCTCCGTAAAAGTTGCGTGCTTACTTAGCACAACAAACAGCTTTTTTTCAACAAGATATTGAAACCGGAGGTATATTAACCCGGCCTCGGACGGGAGTGTTTTTACTTGCCTGTACGAATGTTTTATCCTATAATTCGCGAAGTTTTTACAAATTCACCATCCTGCTCATATCGGTTGCCGCTAATTCGACGCCTGTAATTTGATCCGTGGGTGATTAAATAGGAGGGTTAGATGAAGAAAATATTGATGGCTTTTTTACTTGTTTTGCTCTGGAGCTCCCCTGCCGCTTGGGCGGATGAGCTGAAAGTTGGAGAAAAGGCCTCCAATTTTGCCCTGAAAGATTCTTCGGGGAAAATTTATACTCTCGATTCACAAGAATTCCAGGGGCGCGTTATTTCTATTTTTTATATAGACCCCAACAAAAAAAACTGGAATAAACACGTGGAAACTGCCCTGCTTAAAGACGAGGAACTGGACAGAAAAAACAGTTACAAGGGTTTGTTAATTACTAATCTCAAAGCCAGTAAAATGCCCAATTTAATTATGAAGCGAGTCATAAAAAACAAGCAGGAGAATACCGGCTTGCTTCTCTTGCTTGATAAGGATTACAGCATAATCAAGGCCTGGGGGCTGAAAAATCACTCTTCCGATGTTGTTGTTCTGGATAAAGAAAAAATATGCCGCTATAAATACAGCGGCAAACTCCCACCGGAAGAAGTAGAAAAATTAATTAATGTCATTAAGGAATATCAAGTTAAATAAGATACAGAGGCTGAAGGGGATTAGACTGCAGGCTGAAGCGAAGTCCGGCAGGGACCCCCGGCGCATGCCTGGGCATGCCGGAGCTGAAGACTCTGTCTTTGCGAGCGGCCAAACAGCAACCGATACAATTTTTTTTGAATAATTTTATAATGAGGATTTATGGCTGTAATTATTGATGGAAACTCGATAGCGCAGGAAATTCTTGATACGGTGCGCACAGAAGCTCTGGCACTCAAAGAAAAAACGGGAATCGTCCCGGGGCTTGCCGTAATTCTCGCAGGAGAAAATCCGGCATCAAAAGTTTACGTGGCTAGAAAAGCCAAAGCATGCGCGGAAGTTGATTTCCTTTCCCGTGAATACAAGCTTCCTGCCGATGCCAGTGAATCAAGTCTCACGAAGTTAATCAGTGAGTTGAACAAAGATAAACTCATTCACGGAATCCTGGTGCAGCTGCCGCTCCCCAAATACATCCAAACGGATAAAATAATCGCCGCGATTGACCCGCACAAGGACGTGGATGGTTTTCACCCCTACAATGTAGGTGGTCTTGTTGCCGGAAACCCTTTATTTGTTCCCTGCACACCAAGAGGGATCATGGAATTAATCAACCGCACCGGCATTGTACTTTCAGGTAAAGAAG
>MGQN01000037.1:11624-30443 GCA_001797845.1 Deltaproteobacteria bacterium RBG_16_44_11
TACCTGCCGTCACCAGGCGTGCCGATGTTCTTATCGCCGCCGTCGGTAAGGCAGA
Source organism: Deltaproteobacteria bacterium RBG_16_44_11 (assembly GCA_001797845.1). Lineage (GTDB taxonomy): Bacteria > Desulfobacterota > Syntrophia > Syntrophales > Smithellaceae > UBA4810. The sequence goes on from MGQN01000037.1 coordinate 11,680, forward strand.
GATGATCAAGGCCGATATGGTGAAAGATGGCGCTGTTGTCATTGACGTGGGAGTAAATCGTCTGGAAAACGGCAAGCTTACCGGAGACGTCGCTTTCAATGAAGTTGCTTCAAAAGCGTCCTATATCACGCCTGTGCCGGGAGGCGTTGGACCGATGACCATCGCCATGCTGATAAAAAACACGCTTGAAGCCGCGAAGAGGGTTTTGTAATTATTGGTGCGGTAATGAATGTAGATATCATTGTAGCGACATATAAACGATACGACCTTTTGCAAGAGACTTTGAAGAGTGTGACAAATCAGAGTTATCCGTACTGGAAATGCTGGATTGCAGAAGACGGCGAATCGAAAGAGTCTTATGAAGCCGTAAAACCTTTTCTGCAGGATAACCGTTTTGCCTATTTGCCCGGAATGCATGCGGGCTATCCCGCTATTCCCCGAAATCGCGGCATTCGGCAGGGGACGGCTCCGTATATTGCATCGCTGGATGATGATGATCTTTGGCTGCCCAAAAAGTTAGAATATCAGGTGGCTTTTTTAGAAAGTCATCCCGATTGTGTACTGCTGGGGTGCAACGCCTTTTTCTGGGAAGGAACAAGAGAATGGAATCATTCACCATTATATTTTAAAAAAAATAAGCTCGGGAAGATAGATTATAACAAATTACTTAGCCAAAACTGTCTCATTCATTCCTCAGTGATGTTTCGAAGGACCGTTGTTGAAAAGTCAGGATTGTTTAATGAAGCGCCTTCCCTGCCGCCATGCGAGGACTATGAATTGTGGTTGCGTATCGGCGCCCTCGGTGAAATTTGGAATTTGACCGAGCCTCTCGTAATTTACCGGAAAACTCCCCTAGTACATTATTCAAGGCCGAACCGCCGTGATAAATATAAAGCGGCAGCTAACGTCTTTGCGTCGGCGTTAAAGGGTGTCGAAGATATACCAAGTCCCCTTTCTTACCCGGAAAATGCACGTCTTGCCGTTGCCTGCCGACGCGAGAGAGACTTTTATCTTGCCGGACCCCGATTTATGGGGCGCTTCATACATGAACATGAAGTGCGATCGAAGATAAAACAGTTTCTTAATGCCAAGGAGACAGGAAATCGTGAATAAATTCATTCATTCAAGCATTAACTGCTTTTTGAAACGATTTGGTTTCGTCCTGCAGAGAAGTGAACAGGAATGGGAGAGAGACGCATTTGCAAAACTTTATGAATCACGCATTACACATGTGGCGGGGTCCTGCGTACATCCTGCGGAGGGTATCGTCTTTTCCAAGGACAGAGCTTTGCAGCTTCATGCACTTTTATCTTCTTACCTGGAAAAAGTTGTTTCACCCGTACCGCTTCATATTTTGTATCACACCTCAACACCATCGCATCAGAAAGCATATGAAGAAGTCATTGCAATCTTTTTGAATAAATTTTCGTTTATTAAACAATCTTCGAATAATTCATTTCGAGATAATCTTATAACGTTATTAGATTCCGTGCCGGCCCAAAAGGTTTTCTTCCTTGTAGATGATGTGCTTTTTATCGAAGATTTTGATGTAAGAGCCTTTGCAAAATTCAATACAGATAAAATAGTTCCCTCATTACGAATGGGATTAAACTTAAAAAAATGCTATCCCGTCCAGAAAGAACAACCATTACCAGAATTAATCTCCTGTGCCGACAGCGACGGGGACATAATATTTTGGGAATGGAATCAGGGCATATATGACTGGTCTTATCCGTTGTCGGTTGATGGACACTTTTTTTCCACACAAGAAATTACTGCCATGACCAAGTTAATCCGGTTTTCCGCCCCGAACACATATGAAGACCAATTACAGAAGTTTCGCCGGTTTTTCTTAATTCGCATGGGGGTATGTTATAAGAAACCAAAAATTGTTAATATCCCATGTAATAAGGTCCAAAAAGAAAACAAAAATATATGCGGAAACACTCACCAGGATTATTTGTTAGAGCAATGGTTAAAGGGATATCAGATGGATTATCGAAGCTTATATGGTTTTTCAAACATTAGTGCGCATCAGGAAATTCCCTTTGAATTTATTAAGCGCTACTAATCTGTATTATGTATTCTGGCTTCTGCCTTCTAATATTAAACTCGATGTTCTGCCAGTATATTTTCGTATATGGCCGCGTATTTTTTTGTTACATCGTCCCAGGTGTTTTGAGCTGCCGTCTGATAGGCAACTTCAGCCAGCGGCCTGCGGATATTTTCATCGAGCAGCAGAGCAATCTTTGTGGCAATATAATCGGCGTCAGATGTATTGCTGACAATGAATCCATTTTTATCTTCTTGCACCAAATCTTTAGCCCCGACATTAGAGCTGATTATTACCGGCAGGCCCGCCGCCATCGCTTCAAGAACAACCATGCCGAATGTATCAAATTTGGAAAGCATAATATAAAGATCGCTGGCTAAATACATTCTGATTAATTTTTCTTTATTTACCGGGCCGGTAAAAATGACATCAGGGCCGATTTGGGCTTCTTTGGCCATTTTCGTATATTTTTTTATATTTCCTTTACCGGCAACAATGAACTTAAATTTGCGATTTTGTGCTTTTAATTTAGCCAGAGAAAACAAAACGTCATCAAGCCCTTTAATCTCAAAATTCATCGAAGCAAATATAATTACCGGATCAGCAATGTTAATTCCTAATTCACGGCGGATACTGTTACGAACAGAATCTTTATTCTGTTGCGTATAATCATTTAAATCTACACCGGGGTTAATAACAGCAACTTTATCAGGATTAATCCGGTATTCCTGTAAAAAAATATCTTTAGTCAGACTGGAGACGGCAATAAACTTTTTGCAATTGCCTTCCTCGACAAGTTTTTTTTCGACCCAGGCTGTGGCTAAATCATAAAGGCTCATTTTTTTCCGGCGCACATTATGCACCCAATACCTGTGCGGAATACCATGCAAAGTGAATATATCGGCGGCATATATTCTTTCATGACTATGTACTAAAGTAAAATTCCCGGCAGCTAACTTGCGGCGGACAAAATAGGCGAAGCTGATTGTAGTTAAAAATTTAGGAAAGGAAACAATGGGGACTTTGTGAAATATTATCGAGGCGGCCGATGTCTGCCAGCGGTTGGCAAAAACATGATAATTATATCCTGTTTGACCGGATAGCTTCTCCGTAAGTTCGGAAGCAAATTGTTCCGCCCCGCCGACCAAACCGTATTTGGGTATAACCACCGCGATATTTTGCATAATAAACATTCATTTTTCTGGTTTTAATGAAGGTAGCTCTAACACAGATAAAAGAAAAAATCATGTTTAAATAATTGAGCCGATATGTTATCAATCTTGAAATAATTAAGGATGATTCGATGATAAGATATTATCGTTTATTTAAAACTTTTAAAAACTGGCGGCTGTATCTCGCTTTTAAATTTGGCCTTGTAAAAGTTAAGACGCTTATCTTTGAAACCCGCAATGGAATTATCGTGGAAGTGCCTATCAGGCTTTTACACACATTCAAGGAAATATTTATGGATGAATGCTATCTGGCGGGTTTAGAACGCAACATCGCCCCCGGTGCCAATATTATTGATATCGGGGCAAATGCCGGTTATTTCACGCTTTTCTCCGCCTCAGCTTTCCCGCAAGCTAAATTGTTTTCTTTCGAGCCGGTGCCGGTTAATTATGCTCAACTCAAGCGCCACCGGGATTTAAATGATAAATGTAAAATCAGTTGTTTCCCTCTGGCAGTGGCCGGGCATCCCGGAAAAATTAATTTAACCTTTGATCCCAGTGATTCCTTTACCACCAGTGCAACCATGTTTACTTCTGATAAAGCGGCGGAAAAACCTCTTGCTGTACCCTGCGTAACCCTTCAGGAATTAATGGACGAAAACGGTATTGGAAAATGTGCTCTGTTGAAAATGGATTGCGAAGGCGCGGAATATGAAATTTTATATAATTGTCCGCCTGATTATTTGCGGCGCATTGATCAAATTACCATGGAAGTTCACTCCGGTGAAAAGGAAAACCAAAACATTAAAGCTTTGGAAATTTTCTTTAGACAGCAGGGATTTTCAACCCGGCGGAGACCCGTCGGCATGCTGTGGGCATGGCGCCAGCTATAAATTAAAAACTTAAGGTAAGTTAAAGAATTACCGGAAACAAATGCAATTTCCCCCGTAACTATGGAATAAGTTTTGATTGTGCCATGAAATTTCTTTTGTTTGGATGATGTTAATACATGTAATTGGAGATTATCAAAAAATGAGCATAAAATCTTTCATTTATAAACGCCGTCCCGAATTGGCTGTGGCCAGTGAATTTTACGGTGCTTATCGCGATTTTCGTAAGGCGGGATTCAGGAAAACACCTTATGGCTTTATGATGGCCGGCCCCAAAACGATGCAGGAAGGCTCTTATGAAGCCAGGGAAACGAAGATAATTATTGAATGTCTGAAAAAAGCGGATGTTTTCATCGATATCGGCGCGAATATAGGTTATTATACATGTATTGCCCGTTCCATGAATATGAAGGTTCTTGCCGTTGAACCGCTGTGGCATAATCTTCAATACATCTATCATAATTTGAATATTAATAACTGGACTGATGTGGAAGTTTATCCTTTAGGACTATCGGATAAACCAGGGTTGGCTGTTCTATATGGTGTCGGAACTGCGGCTTCGTTTATCAAGGACTGGTCAGGAGTATCTACCAAGATGCGCATGGTTCCATTGAGCACGCTGGATATTCTGGTGGCAAAAAGATTTTCCGGCCGGAAAATAGTCATCAAAATAGATGTTGAAGGCATAGAATACCGTGTTCTGAAAGGTGCGCGCGAAACGATGTCACTTTCACCAGCTCCGGTATGGCTTGTGGAAACGGGTTTAACCGACCATTTTCCCAGTGGCCATAACGCAGATTTTATCAAGGTTTTTGAGGAATTCTGGTCGATAGGATATACAGCCTATGATGTTGCGAATGCTGCAGAAGAAAAAATAAGTGAGACACAGGTGCACAACTGGGTCAAAAACTTAAATACAGAAGCTCATTACAACTTTCTTTTCAAAAAAGAAACCGGTCAAGCCGATCTCAGGTAAACAATATTTTGAAGTGTCAAATTAATTTGGAGTCATAATATCAATATTATTTTTATTTTGAACAAGGTTCCACACTAGTTATCATTACCAACATTGTGTAAAAAGCAATTGCTCATTAAAACTTCGACTCCATTGAAAGAAAAACTTGTTTCAAGTGATTGAATATATTAATATGAGTTTAACCGCAAAATTATGGAGGGGGTTTTAGCCCTAATGATTTTGATATGAGGAATGTCAGATTATATATTGTAGCTATTGCTTTTCGTAGGTGTCACCGGTTAACAAGGAGTGCGCATGAGTAATAATAAATGGCATATCGATAATTTACGGCGACTATTGATTTCGCAGCAAGAAGAATACCAGCGTTTGGGGCTTGAGCATGAATTGTATGCAGAAACAGATAAAGCATTTTATTCTCAGTGGTTACATCACCGATTGCTTATGTTGTCTCTCATCCCAGAAGAATACCGTAAAGATGGGGCCAAGGTGATTGATATCGGGGGTGGCAAAGGACGGATGAGTGTCCTGTTAAGCGGACTGGGACTCGAATGTGTAAATATCGATTGTCTCTATTTGGAAACAGAGGCATTAAATACCGAAGGAAAGCCACTCATTCCTTTATTAAAAAACTACTGCGAGAAGAAGGGCGTACGTGTTCTGGCAGATGACTTCTACCAAAAAGGAATCCCTTTTGCGGACGATACTTTTGACCTCGCAATCTTTTCCGAAGTCATTGAGCACCTTCCGAATAGTCCAAAACCATTGCTGTCAGAAATCTATCGCACGCTACGAAAAGGAGGTCATCTTATTCTCACAACGCCAAACATGGTAGCTCGCTCTAATAGACTGCGCGTTGTCTTGGGCAGGTCAATCCGTGAACCGATTGAATCTTTCTATAAAATGGAGGGGTGCCCTTTGGGATCTATTTACAGGGGGCACAACCGGGAGTACGTTCTTCCTGAAGTGGAATATATGCTGACTCAAGAAAATTTTGCTATTATTCATGCTCAGACATGCAATTACAGTCCTCCGTCGAGGATTGGCAAAATATTTCACAAAATAGCCGATAATTTAGCTAATGCTTGGCATTCCGATCACTTGGGAATCAAGGAAGCATTTATTACTTTGGGAAGGAAAATGAATAAAATAGTCTCTTTCGAAATGGCCCATTTCATTGTAGTCCTTGCACGCAAATAAAGAGTGATGTCAAAAAAGTATCCCGGGGAAAGTTGAGATGTTAAAGAGAACATTGGGTTCTAAACAGCCGGGAAAATTTCTTATCAGGCAATAGATACGGTTGATGCCGATTTAAACGAAATATAAATTAGTGACCTCAAAGCGACGATCAACAATATTAATGCGTCAAGTTAAAGCAGAGATACTTTTTATGGAAAAAGTTCCCGTATCCGCAGCTATCATAACAAAAAACGAAGAAGAAAATCTCCGTCGTTGTTTGCAGAGTGTTTCCTTTTCCGGCCAGGTAGTAATTGTCGATTCGGGGAGTACCGATAAGACACTGGAAATTGCCGCGGAGTTTGGTTGTGAAATTTACCGCGAACAGTGGCACGGATTCGGCCCGCAGAAACAATTGGCGATAGAAAAATGCCGCCTGCCTTGGATATTGGTTCTGGATGCCGATGAGCGTATCCCTCCGGAAACGGCGGAAATCATAAAAAAAATTGTAACTGCCCGGCAAGTACCGGAGGCTGGTTTCAGCTTTCCCCGGAAAAATTATTTTCAAGACAAATGGATAAAGCACGCGGGGTGGTGGCCCGATCGTGTCATGCGCCTGTTTCGTAAAGAAGCAGGCTCCATGACTCCATCTGCCGTTCATGAAGCAGTGGAAGTTCAGGGTGTTGTCGGTAAACTCAACGTTCCCATCGAACACTTTACAGAGAGTAATTTAAGCAAAGTTCTCCAGAAAATAGATAAATATTCAACGCTGGGCGCCGAGGAAGCTTTTTCGACAGGGAAAAAATCATCACCATATGGGGCTTTTGCGCGAGCCTTTTTTACATTTATTCAGGATTACTTTTTGAAGCTGGGCATACTTGACGGCAAACAGGGGCTTATCCTGGCCGTTACCGATTCCGTCAATAAATTTTTTAAATACGCAAAGCTGAACGAACTCGAGCGAAGCATTCGAGGCGGGAAACAATAAATGAATAACTACCGCCCTGAACATAAGTCCGGTGAAATAGACATCTCCGTAATCATCGTTAACTGGAACACGAAAGAGCTTATTCAAAACTGTTTGGATTCTGTTTACCGGACGATGGGTAATCTCGCCTTTGAGATTATCGTAGTGGATAATGCTTCTTCCGACGGTTCGCTTTTACTTTTGGATAAAAAATACCCTCAGGTAATAAAAATTAGCAATCAGGAAAACAGGGGGTTTGGCGCGGCAAACAATCAGGCATTTGCCATCATGAAGGGCAAATACGCCCTGCTTTTAAACACGGACGCTATGTTAACACCGGACGCGGTAAACAAGCTCTGGTTTCTTGCCGAAGCGCGTCCCCGCGCGGCAATCATCTGCGGACAGCTGTTGAATGCCGGCGGCAAAAAGCAAAATTCCGTTGCCGCATTTCCGACCTTATTGACGCTGGCAGTAAACACATCTCTGCTCGAGTATCTGTTCCCCAAACATTATCCCAGCAAAAGATATAAACATATAGAGCCAATTGAAGTAGATTCGGCCATCGGAGCCTGCATGCTGATTCGCAAAAAAGCATTGGATGAAGTTGGTTTTTTTGATGAACGTTACTTTTTCTTTTTTGAAGAAACCGATTTGGCCTATGCAATAAAATGCGCCGGTTGGGGCATTTATCAGGTGCCGGATGCTTTCATTCATCACTTACAGGGGCAGAGTATCGGCCATAACATCCAATCCAGAATTGAATTTTTCCGGTCGCGCTATCAATTCCTGCGCAAGTGGCACAGCCCTGTTTATTATTATTTAGCTCGCGGCATAATTATCCTGCGGCTGATAATTGATTGGCTGCTCAGTTTTATAGTTATGGCGGCAACCCTGGGTTTAGTTAAAAAACTGCGTCAAAAATTAACTGTTTATTCCCGGCTAATTTTTTGGCATCTGAAAAATTGCATTACACACCAGGGTTAAATACCTGCTAATTCGTTCTCCATTTTTTCCTTGACTTTCATTCTTAATTTCAGTATTTTCCGATCTGTTCATGCCATGAACAGATGAGGTTGCAATGCCAAATCATCTGAAAATTGATCTGGAAACCGAAGAAGCGCTGAGCGTGCTCCGGGAAATCGACGCTGATCCGGAAATGACTCAACGAACGCTCTCGTTGCGCTTGGGCTTAAGCCTGGGCAAGATCAACTTCCTCGTTAAAGCTCTGATCGAAAAAGGTCTGATCAAAGCGGAAAACTTCAAAAATTCCAAAAACAAAAGCGCTTATCTCTATTCCCTGACTCCACATGGTTTAGAGGAAAAGACGAAGGCCACATACCGCTTCCTTAAGAGAAAAATAGAGGAATACGAAAAACTGGAAGCGCAGATCAGACAACTAAAAAAAGAAGCCGGTGTTGTTGATATACCGGGTAACATTCAAAACAATATCCCGTCCTAGCACGGGAATATACATTATCTTTTTGTTGTTTCCTGGATGTCCGCTTTTGTAATCCAGAGGGCGGAGCTGTAGAAAGAGTTAATTTGATAGGAGGCAGATAAATTAATGGAAGAAATTTACATTGTTTGCAAGGGATTGCTTGATCCTGTTTTTATTGTGTTTGTTCTATTGCTCGCGGCATTTTTTGTGGGCTGGAGGGCAAGCAAGAAAAAAACAGGCATTCTTATTTTGTTGTTGGCGATTATTTTATTTTACGGAGCAAGTATATTTCCCGCGGCCAATTACCTTTGCCGCTACCTGGAAAAGGATTATATTAACAACCCGGCTACTCCGGATGATGATATTGACGTCGTCGTTGTATTAGGTCATGGCGTAAAGGACATCAACACCTTGAATAATACGTTCCCCACAGAGAGAACAGCCGCCCGAGTTCTTCATGCTGTTGCCGTTTATAATAAAATGGAGTCGAAATATTTCGTTTGTTCAGGAAAGAGAACCGGCAAGGTTACGGAAGCGGCAGTAATGGCGCGTCTGGCACAAAATTTAGGAGTGCCTAAAGAAAAAATAAAAATTGAAGATAAGTCCGCCAATACCTGGCAAAATGCCGCCGAATTAAATAAAATGTTTACCAATAAAAATATTTCCGTGGGAATTGTCACCTCGGCTTATCACATGAAACGAAGCGTACGTGAATTTAATAAATATTTTAATAATGTTGTTCCACTGCCGGCCGGCTATCTTTATTCATCTACTAGCGTAAATTCTGTCCTCAACTATATTCCCCAGTCGGAGGAGCTTTATAAAACTTCCATTGCCTTAAAAGAAATCGTAGGCCAATTATGGTACAAAATAAAATAGATTAAAGCTTTAAATTCGAAGGTCTGGATGAAGCGTATTTTTGATTTTGTGACGGCCTTAATTTTGGCAGGCATAATGGCTTTGCCCATTATTATTATTGCCCTTGCCGTTAAACTTTCTTCAGCGGGACCTGTTATTTACTGGTCGGATCGGATAGGGAAAGATAATAGAATATTTCGCATGCCTAAATTTCGCACTATGCGTATGGGAGCCCCGGATGTGGCGACTCATCTTCTGAAAGATGCCGATATCTATTTAACATCCATAGGATCATTTTTGCGCAAAACAAGTCTTGACGAATTACTCCAGCTATGGAGTGTGCTCAAGGGCGATATGAGCCTGGTAGGGCCCAGACCCGCTTTGTTTAATCAAGATGATTTAATTAAGTTAAGAACGGAAAGAAAAATATCGGAGATTTTGCCCGGCATGACCGGATGGGCGCAAATTAACGGGAGAGATGATCTTCCTGTTTCTATCAAGGTTTCATATGACGAATATTACCTGAAAAGCAAATCTTTTATTTTGGATATGAAAATATTATGGAACACTATTGCCAAGGTAATTAAAAAAGACGGAGTCGCTCATTAAATGAACTTACATCCGCAACTTAAGAATTATAATTTTTATTTGATGATTGTAAGCGATGCGTTTATTTTTGTCGTTGCTCTTGTGGCTGCGCATTTACTGCGCTTCGAATTTTCTTTTGCTGCCGTCAAAATTGAAGGAATAAAACTACTGCTCTTATGGATCATCCCGTTGAAGAGTTTTGTCTTTCTTTCTCTTGGCCTTTATCGCGGTATGTGGCGTTATACCAGCATTAGGGATTTGTGGCTCTTGGCCAAAGCTTCTCTTTTATCTTCATTGCTGATTTTGGCTGTCATCCTTTACGTAAGCCGTTTTGAAGGATATTCCCGCGCTGTTTTTATCGCTGATGGAGTTTTTACTTTTTTACTTACCGGCGGGCTTCGCGTGGGCATTCGGTTTTTCTATGCTAACCGGACTTATTCTCCCGCCGTCAAAAATAAGCCTGCAAAAATTAACTGTAAAAACGTTCTGATTATAGGCGCCGGATACGCCGGTGAAAAGCTTTTACGGGAGCTCTTGGATAATTACCAGTCGCAATACAAAGTGTTGGGTTTCATCGATGACGATCCCAAAAAACAGGGCAGGTCTATTCACGGCGTGCGCGTTTTAGGCGGCGTTTCCGACATAGCCGGGATAGTCGAAAGAAAAGAAGCAATGGAAATATTTATTGCCATTCCTTCAGCCGAAGGCGCTCAAATAAGAAACATTGTCGAAACCTGTGTGGATTGCAATATTTCTTACAAGATCTTGCCGGCTATCGACGAACTTGTTGACGGGCAGATCGGCGTAAATATACTAAGAGATATAAGCTATGAGGATATTTTGGGACGTACACCCGTGCATTTGGATATTTCCGGCATCAGTAATTATCTTGCCGGCAAGACTATTTTGATTACCGGGTGCGGCGGTTCGATTGGTTCGGAATTGTGCCGGCAGGTTATAAGATACCAGCCCGCCTCCCTGGTATTACTTGATGCCAGCGAAATAAATTTGTTCACCATCAACATGGAATTGCAAAATGAAAAATACTACCGCAACTGTGAAGCCGTTCTGGGAAATGTTCAGGATAAAAAGTTAATGAACGAAGTTTTTAAAAAATACAGGCCGCAGGTTGTTTTTCACGCCGCGGCATATAAGCATGTGCCGATGCTGGAGCGAAATCCCTGGGAAGCTGTTTTTAATAATATTATCGGCAGCCGTATGGCCATGGAGTTATCGATAAAACATGATGTCGAGAGATTTGTTCTTGTTTCTACGGATAAAGCCGTACGTCCGGCAAATGTGATGGGAGCCAGCAAACGGGTAACGGAGTTGATTATGCAATCCCTGCAGGGTAACGGCACGCGTTTGATGGCGGTACGGTTCGGTAATGTTATCGGATCTTCCGGCTCAGTTGTGCCCATTTTCCAGCGGCAAATTCAATTGGGTGGCCCCGTAACAGTAACACATCCCAAAGTCAGCCGTTATTTCATGACCATCCCGGAAGCGGCACAAATGATTTTGCAGGCCGGTGCCATGGGCGCAGGAGGAGAAATTTTTATTTTGCGAATGGGTAAACCGGTAAAAATTGATGATATGGCGCGTGATTTGATTCGAATTTTTAAAAAAGTACCGGACGTTGATGTAAAAATTACTTATATAGGTTTGCGAGAAGGAGAAAAACTTCACGAAGAACTTATCGTGAAAGGAGAAGATATTTTACCTACAGTTCACGAAAAAGTTGTGGCTTTGCGTTCCAATAACCTTTTAAAGGGAAAGCGCCAACATCAGAAAGCCGGAAAAATTCTGGAGGCGCAAATTAATGAATTGGTGAAAGATGCTCTGCGCCACGACGCCAATGCGATTAAGAAGAAGCTCAAAGAAATTGTGCCCGAATACACGCCGCAAAATACTGAATAATGTTGATTGCCGCCAAACATAAGTTAAATATTACTCCCAAAAAAATCTTAGTCGTTCAACTGGGCGATATTGGCGATGTTGTCTGGTCGATGCCGACATTCCAGGCGCTAAAAGCCGCGTTTCCCAACGCTGAGATTTCCGTCTTGACCAGAAAGCCCTTTGGAGATTTACTCCTGGATGACTCGTCTATTGAAAATGTATTGCAAACCGGCAATGGGAATATTTTTGCGCAGCTTAAGTTTTTGTTAAGATTGCGCAGGAATAAATTCGATTTGCTCTTTGACTTGCGCGCCGACGAGCGTGGAACTTATCTGTCTTTGTTAAGCGGAGCAAAAATGAGATGCGCGCTGTATTATCCGGGGTGGACATGGCGCAACAGAGCCTTTACCCACCTGGTTAATCCGCCTCCTGAAAAAGAAAGAATTTGGGGAGCGGCTGAACAGTCGCTTAAAATCGTTCGCGGATTCGGAATAAAAGAAGCAACCAATATTCCCAAAATATTTGTTTCGCCGGAAATTAAAGACAAAACCGCCGTATTAATAAACGCGGAAAAAATCGATGCCGGCCAAGGATTTGTAACGATCAATCCTTTTTCGCGCTGGTCTTATAAAGAATGGGGCATGGGCAAGTGGGGGCAACTTATGTCTTTTGTTTGGGGAAAATATAAAATGCCCGCGCTAATCATCGGTTCTGAAGAGGAAAGAAAGAGGGCTGATAAGTTAATATCTGCAACAAACTTTCCCTTTTATAATTTTGCCGGCAGAACCAATCTTCGAGAGCTTGCGGCACTCCTGCAAATGAGCCGTTTACATATCGGTGTGGACAGCGCCGCACCGCAGATAGCGGCGGCTGTCGGCACGCCGGCATTGACTATTTACGGTCCATCCGATTGGCGTGACTGGGCGCCTCCGGGAAACAAAAACAAAGTTGTCCTGCCCGACATGGATTGTTCACCCTGTTATAAAAAAGGCTGTAATGGAAGCGGCCGAAGTGAGTGTCTGGATAAATTGACTGTTGCTAAAGTGCAGGACGCTGTAGAAACAATGCTGGATAATAATCTGTCCAAACCAGCAGGTAATACAAAAATGCTCGAATGCGAGTGAATCCTCATATAGGGCAACCAATGTGGTTAATGTTGAACCCTTTACAATAGTCTATTGACATTTCATTATATTATTAATTATAATAAGAATATGAAATATGAAGATTTGTTAAAAACTATTCAAGCGCCCTATTTTTCACGGGGAGATCATTTGCTGGATGGGCAAAAACTTTTCGATTATCAGATTAGCTTGTGGGTTAAGAAAGGTAATCTGCTGCGTTTGAAAAATGGGATGTATGCCTTTGCGAAGGATAAAGAAAGAATTAAAGGCGAAGAAATCGCGGCTTTTCTCTACGAGCCTAGCTATCTAAGCCTGGAGAGTGCGCTGGCCTGGTACGGTTTCATCCCTGAAATGGTTTATGCCTATGTCAGCGTGACCGCCAGGATTAACAGAAAATTTAAAAATGACTTTGGAACATTCCTGTATCGGCATATCAAATCAGAACTCTTCTGGGGATATACGGAAATAAAAACAGAACACGGACATTATCTTTTGGCCGAACCGGAGAAGGCGTTATTAGACTTCCTTTATTTAAATCTATCCAAAATCAGAAACGAAGCCGACTTTGATAATATCCGGTTCAACATCGAAACGATCAAAGAAAAATTAAATGCTGATAAATTCCTTAAATATCTTTCAGCTTTTGACGTCAAGAAAATGAGAATTTGGGCTTTGCGATGCTTACCATAGATCAAATTTCCGATTATTTCCCGTTACCGTTACGCCGGAAAAATCCCCAGGGCGTTCTTGTGGAGTATTTACAGCACGAGCTATTGGACTCAATATTCAAGGAGAAGTCATCGTCTTCGCTAAGTTTCATCGGCGGCACGGCTATTCGTATCCTCTACCAAAACCTCCGGTTTTCAGAAGACCTGGATTTTGATAATTTCAGTTTATCTTTTGGTGAATTCGAAATATTGTTGAAAAACGCATGTAAGGATATGGCAAATAAAGGTTTTGTAATTGAATATCGCTTTGTGGAGCGCGGCGCATACCATTGTTATATTAAATTTCCTGACATTCTCTACCAATCAGGAATCAGCCCTGAAAGTTCGAAAAAAATTCTGATTCGGATCGACACCGAAACCAAGGAAAAGTATTACGAGCCGCAGCGATATATCATAAATAGATTTGCCCTATATCGGCAAATTTGCGTGGCGCCTGCATCAGTTCTGCTGGCTCAAAAAATGATGACTGTTTTGGAACGAAAACGCGAAAAAGGTCGAGACCTTTTTGATGTGTCCTACTTAATGGGATTGGCCGAACCCGATTTTAGCTATATTGCAAAATGTATGAATATCGATCAAAAGCAACTTTTGAAACTATTTGATGAAAGATTACAGGAACTCGATTTTAATTTTCTGGCCAGGGATGTTGAGCCCTTTCTCTTTTCTTCCGAGCAGAAGGAACGAATATTGACATTTCGCGATTACTGGAAAACGCAGAAAGTTAAATGGTCGTAAAACTCCAATTTTAATGAAACTCAGATATTACAAACGTAGTACAGTAATATCTGCAAGTTGAATTATCCCACGTGCGAAGCTAAGTGAGACTATATTGTAATGAGACCCAAACTTCAGAAATCGAAGATGACCTTTAGGTTACAAAGTGCGCTAAAGTTTGCTGGTCGAATTATCCCTAAAGCGAAGCTTAGGGGAACAATCCTGCGTAAGCTGTGGCAGTAAACGCGTCTCTGTATCTATATAGTAATGCTGGATAATAATTTGGTTATATCAACAAAGCCCCGGAGGTGAGCGAATGAATCCACATGCAGTGCAACCAACATCTCTAATATCTTTGTTGCGCAGTCTCTGGCGCAATCGCCAGCTTATAATCCAGATGACGAAGCGTGAAGTTGTAGGCCGCTACAAGGGATCCGTCTTTGGTCTCGCCTGGTCATTCTTCAACCCGCTGCTTATGCTCTTCATTTACACTTTTGTGTTTTCAGTTGTTTTCAAGTCCCGCTGGGGCATAAATACTGAAGAGACTAAAACGCAGTTTGCCATTGTGCTGTTTGTGGGCATGATCGTCCATGGACTATTTGCTGAAGTGATCAATCGCGCACCTACGCTGATTACCTCTAACGTAAATTTTGTTAAAAAGGTAGTGTTCCCGCTCGATATTTTGCCATCCGTTTCTATAGGCGCAGCACTATTCCACAGCTTAGTGAGTCTTGGTGTACTCATGGCTGCTTTTTTATTATTTAACGGTTACCTGAATTGGACGATAATATTTATTCCCTTAGTGCTATTGCCGCTTATTATCCTTACTCTTGGCGTTGCCTGGATGCTGGCATCGCTGGGTGTATTCCTTCGTGATTTAGCGCAAACCACCGGCATTATCACTATGGTAATGTTGTTTTTCTCCCCCATCTTTTACCCGGTAACAGCTTTGCCGGTAGAATTGCGCCCCTGGATGATGGCCAACCCGCTCACTTTCATTATTGAGCAAGCTCGCGCAGTATTGATCTGGGGAAATTTGCCGAACTGGATGGGATTGGGCATTTACACCATTGCCGCCACCGTAGTCGCTTGGGCGGGCTATGTCTGGTTCCAGAAGACCAGAAAAGGCTTTGCCGATGTCCTCTAATGATGTTGCAATACGAGTCAACAATCTGGGTAAATGTTATCAGATATACAATGCCCCCCGTGACCGGCTCAAACAATTTGTCGTTCCCCGTTTGCAACGTCTTGCCGGACAAATTCCCAAGCAATATTTCCGCGAGTTCTGGGCGCTCAAAGATGTATCATTTGAAATCAAAAAGGGGGAAACGATTGGCATCATTGGCCGTAACGGAGCTGGCAAATCCACCCTGCTGCAACTGATCTGTGGCACACTTAACCCCACCGGCGGAAGCATTCTAACCAATGGCCGCGTTGCCGCGTTACTGGAACTTGGCTCCGGCTTCAATCCAGAATTCACCGGACGCGAAAATGTTTATATGAACGCAGCTATTATGGGTCTGTCTATACCTGAGGTAGATGCGAAATACGAAAATATTATTGCTTTTGCGGATATCGGTGATTTTATTAATCAACCGGTAAAAACGTACTCCAGTGGTATGCTGGTGCGATTGGCGTTTTCGGTTGCCGCTCAAGTAGATCCGGACATATTGATTGTAGATGAAGCACTGGGTGTTGGGGATATGTTTTTTCAAGCAAAATGTATGATAAAGATGAAAAAGCTGATTGATAACGAAGGAACAACTCTTTTATTTGTAAGTCATGATACTGGAACTGTAAAATCTATTTGTAAAAGAGGCATTCTTCTTAACAAAGGTTTTGTTATATATGATGGGGATGGCAGCGGTGCAGTTGAGAAATATTTTGGGATGAAGATTGAGTCAGAACAGAATGTTGCAACAAACAAAAAGGTTATTCAATCGGAAGATAAAAGTGCATTGGATGATTGTTTTAATTATAGTGCGGATTTTGAAAAAAAAGCAGCTTTTCAGAGAGTGCAAAACGGAAAAGCTTCTTTTAAGTCAGTTGTCCTGCTTGATGAAAATGAAAAGGTAATAGAAAGTGTTGAGTATGGACAGAAAGTTAAACTTAGAATGGCCGTGGTGGTGCATGAAGATATTCATTTATTAGGCTATGGCTATCATATAAGAGATAAAAACGGCGTTGATGTGATTTATAGTGATTGTTTTATAGAAGGGCAGAGCTGTTTAGAAAATTTAAAAGCAGGTGACAGGTATATTATTGATTGGTGTTTTAATCCAAGACTGCGCAACGGAAATTATAGCATAGCAAGCGTTATTTCCATACCCATCAGCATGGAGATAGGGCAAGTTGATTTTTGTGATTTTGTTCCTATTTCCTGTCAATTTGTGATGAATATCAGACAACCTTTTCGATTACACGGATTAGTTAATTGGGATAACGAAATTGTTTGCAGAAAAGTAACAGGTGATTAAGTGGAGTTTATTACAGATTAATAACAAAGTTCATTAGGAACTTTTAAGGTGCGGCATGGATTACAGACATATATTAAGTAAGTTAAAAGGTCTCGGCGAGAGCAAAAGACTTCGTTTGATAGAAAGTAAGATTAAACAAAAATGTAAACCCTATAAATTGAATCTTGGTTGCGGAAAGATTCGGTTTGAGGGCTGGATTAATATTGATTCGGATGCTTCTCTATCCAATGCTGATTTTTGCTGGGATTTAAGAAATGGCATTCCATTTGAAGATTTTTCTTGCGAGCTTATTTATTGTGAACATTTTTTGGAGCATTTGCCGGTTCATCAAGGATTGGGTTTTTTAAAAGAATGTTACAGGGTGCTAAACGTTGGGGGTGCCTTGAGGATAGCGATGCCCTCTCTCGAATATATTATTCAAAAGTATTGTTCTAAAGATTGGCGCGATCAGGTTTGGTTAACATGGCCGCAATATCAATTCATTCAGTCCCGGGCTGAAATGATCAACATTGCATTTCGGTGGTGGGGGCATGAATGGTTGTATGATCGAGAAGAGTTAAACAGACGACTTAAGGACGCTGGTTTTCATAATGTAACGAATCAAGAATGGGGTAAAAGCGAAATAAATGGATTAAGAAATAGAGAGTCAAGAAAAGATTCTATTCTTATTTGCGAGGTTTGGAAATAGTTTAGGTGTTATTATGTCTAAAAAATTATTGATTTGGGGAACATAGGGTCATGCGAGGGTGATTGCTGACATTATTAGATTAAACGGTGAATACGAGACTGTTGGTTTTTTGATGACGTCAATAAAAATATATTTATATGTTGAGTATTTTTATTTTGTAACGAATGGAACTTCAGCGCAAACTTGGACAGCCACCCGTTAAGCAGACAGGAATATCTAGCATGAACCGGCTTTTCTCGCTCATCTCAGATGAGTATCCAAGCGTTATTCTTGGCGCCATTCAATGGGGTGATCAAGAAAATTTGCGCAATTGGAAGAATGATAATCGCCATAGCTTCTTCTATCAGGAGTTGATCACACCAGCAGCTCAGCAAAAGTGGTTTGAGGCGTACCTGCGCCGGAATGAAGATTTTATGTTTTTAATCAGAAGTGGTAGCGAAAACATTGGATGCATTGGGTTTCGTTTATGCGAGATGCATTGGGATGTTTACAATGTTATTTTGGGCAACACCGCATTTAGTGGCAGAGGTTACATGCGGCAAGCAATAAGGATGATATGCAGCTATGCGATTTCGCTTCAGTCGCTGCCGATCACAGCGAAAGTGCTCATCACAAACTCTGCTCTGCAATGGTATTATCGCAACGGGTTCCGGGAACGTGCTGTTCAAGCCAATTATGTTGACATTGAACTATATGCTGCGAGTTTTACTCCATGCATATTGAAAGAAGTGGCCCAAAACGAAACCGTGGGCGAGTAACATAACACATTCTGATATTTCATGAGATTCTCAATGATATCTGTATTTGGCTCAATGATAGGCACCGAAGAAATTGAAGCCGCCGCCGCTTGTATGAAATCGCAGTGGATGGGCTTTGGTAAAAACGTCGAGGTCTTTGAGCGTAAATTTGCTGAAAAAATCGGCCTACGTACCTTTACCATGGTTGACAGCGGCTCCAATGCCTTATACATGGCCGTGAAACTACTCGATCTGCCGTCAGGATCTGAGATTATCCTTCCTTCTTAC
>MGQN01000037.1:30450-35747 GCA_001797845.1 Deltaproteobacteria bacterium RBG_16_44_11
TGTCTTGCGCACAGGCGATACTCCTGTGTGGCCATGTGCCGGTCTTCTGTGATGTTGATTTGAGAACGATGAATGTCCGACGCAAAGACATCGAACCGCACCTAACGAGTAAAACCGGCGCTATCATGGTGGTGCACTATGCTGGCCTTGCCGTTGAAATGGAACCGATAATTGCGATTGGCTTGCCCATAATCGAAGATGCTGCACATGCCGTTTGCTCTACCTATCGGGGGAAGCCCTGCGGGGCAATCGCTGAAGTGGGCATCTACAGTTTCGATGCTGTCAAGAATCTGACCGCCGGTGAGGGTGGGGGCATCACTGCTAAAGACCCCGCATTGATCGAACGTGCTAAAGTGTTGCGCTATTGCGGTATTGGGAAATCCGGCTTTGATTCCGCAATATCGGACGCAGGTAAAAAGGCCCGTTGGTGGGAGTACAACATCCAGGAGCCCTTTATCAAAATGCTACCGACAAATATCGCAGCTAGCATTGCCACTGTTCAGCTTGAGCGATTAGACACTTTGCAAGCAAGGCGTAAAAAGATCTGGGAAACGTATCAGAGAGAGTTGGAGACGGTGGCAGCACTGTGCACGCCTGCTGAAGCACCCCCGGGTGATGTGCATTCCTATTTCACTTATTGCATCCGCGTGCCAAGACGAAATGACTTGGCGCATTATCTGCTGGATCATAGTATCTATTCGACGCTGCGCTACCACCCGCTGCATCTGAACCCTCTCTATCGCCAAACCGGCAAGTGCCTTCCTAACAGCGAGACGCTCAACGAAGATGCACTAAGCATCCCCATACACCCCCGGCTTTCAGACCAGGAACTCGGCTTCATCCTTGATTGTATTAAGTCATTCTACGCGTGAAGCAATGCAAATGCATGGGGTAAAAACACAATAGATTGCATAAATTTGCCTATCGCTTTCTCCCGGCTATGATTGGTACACCTTTGAACAATAAATAGAGTGATTAACCATGACTAACTTAAAAATTTCAATATTATGCATAACCTATAATCACGAAAAATTCATCAGACAATCACTTGAATCATTTATGATGCAAAAAACTGATTTTGATTTTGAGGTGATTGTTGGAGAGGATTGTTCTCCGGATACTACAAGAGAAATCATAAAAGAATTTGAACAAAAATATTCTCATACTATTAAGCCAATTTATCGGGATAAAAATATTGGTGTTATGAAAAATTTAATAGATATTTTATATCGTGCAAAAGGTAAATACATAGCTCTCTGTGAAGGTGATGATTATTGGACAGATTGTCTTAAGTTGCAAAAGCAAGTGGATTTCTTAGAGGCGCATGATGATTATGTGCTTTGTGCGGGTAAAAGTTTAAAACGCGACGGCAATGATTTTCATGATTTTTGGTCATCACAAACAGGGACCATAACCTTCAAAGATATAGCCCACAGTAATTTCATTGTGTCTAACACTGTAGTTTTTAGAAATATCTTCAGAAATAACGAATCATGTAAAATGTCTAATTATTTGCAATGCGCACTAAACGGAGATATTTTTTTATCCCTTTTATTATTAATGAAAGGGAAAGGGTATATCTTGCCGGACTGTATTGGCGTGTATCGGATGCATGACGGTGGATTAATGAGTAAAAAGCCAGATAGAGAAAAATATTCACGCGCATTAAAAACAAGAAATATTATTATTGAGTATTTAAAAGATATTAAGGCGGATGATAGTTACATTAAAGATGTTGAACATGGCTATCTCTTAATGCTGGAAAGTTATTTAAATAACAATATGCTAACGGAAGAATTTATGGAGATAGTTCCAAAGCATATTTTGAATAGGGCCATAAATAATTATCAACATCAAAATGAGCAGTTACGGTCAGCAGGCTCTGTTGAGGGTCTTATTGCTGAGCGTGATGCAGCTTTAGCAGCTCTGGCGACTATCAAGAGAAGTACTTCTTGGCAATTAACTGCACCAGTGCGCTTACTGGGGTGTCTCGTCAAAGGAGATTTCCACGCTTTAGGCAATGCATTAACGTATATCAAGAAACGTATGGGTAAAAATGTAATTAACAGGAATGAAAACTGAATTTTATATGGCAGCAGATTATTGCAACATGATAGGCTTTAGCGTCTCATTCAGTA
This sequence comes from Deltaproteobacteria bacterium RBG_16_44_11, assembly GCA_001797845.1. Lineage (GTDB taxonomy): Bacteria > Desulfobacterota > Syntrophia > Syntrophales > Smithellaceae > UBA4810. Next base: position 32,589 of record MGQN01000037.1, read on the forward strand.
TCTGTGCTAAAAAAGATTTAATTACGTAGAGAGACCTGGTTTATTTTAGTCAAATGAAAAAAAAGATATTAATCACCGGCGCCGCCGGATTTATCGGCTACCATCTGGCAAAGGCAATGGCGGAGCGCGGCGATAGGCTTATCGGCATTGACAACCTTAACGATTACTACGACGTAAGTCTGAAGAAAGCGCGACTTGCCCAACTTGAACATTACGGAAACTTCACGTTCCGGAAGATCGACATGGCAGACCGCAAGGTGATGGCCGACTTGTTTCATGAAGGCAAGTTCGAATTTGTTGTAAATCTTGCTGCCCAGACTGGCGTACGGTACTCGCTTAAGAACCCCTATTCCTATATTGATAGCAATATCGTTGGTTTTACGAATATCCTTGAGGGTTGCAGGCACAACCATATCCAGCATCTCGTATTCGCATCCTCAAGCTCGATCTATGGGATGAATACAAAAATACCATTTTCGGTCAGTCACAATGTAGACCACCCTGTGTCGCTTTATGCTGCTTCAAAGAAGGCAAACGAGCTAATGGCGCATACCTATGCCCACCTTTACGGTCTGCCTTGTACCGGCATCAGGTTTTTCACTGTTTACGGACCATGGGGCCGCCCGGACATGGCTTATTTTTCCTTTACGAAATCAATCCTCGAGGGACTGCCCATTGACGTTTATAACTTCGGCAACATGAAACGCGACTTCACCTACATAGATGATATCGTCGATGGCGTGATCCGCGTTATGGAAAGAATTCCGCAGCCGACCTCCGGCTGGGATATGGCAAATCCCAATCCGGGATCCAGCTATGCGCCGTACAAGTTATATAATATCGGCAACAACAATCCTGTTGAGCTAACGAAATTTATCGAAATACTGGAGGCGGAGCTGGGCAGGAAGGCCGAAAAGAACCTGCTTCCCATGCAAGCGGGAGATGTCCCGGTCACTTACGCCGATATCGATGATCTTGTCAGGGATGTGGGATTCAGACCGGTGACCACAATCGAAGAGGGTATAGAGAAGTTCGTGGCTTGGTACCGGTCGTATTATAAAGTTACATAACTAATAAGGATACTATTATTGAGGACCAGGGAGGGATAATGCAGATACATGCTAAGACAGTAAATCGATCGGTTGACAGTGAAACTTTCGCATTCCTCATCATGGCTGAAGCTGGAATCATTGCAGAACAAGCGACTCTGCTTTGTGAGAGTATTCGACGATTTGGAGGACGTTACGCAAATGCGGATATTGCTGTAATATCGCCGCGTCCCGACAAACGACCTTCGGCAAACATACTGCGCAAGCTGGAGGAGTTAAATGCAGCTTACATCCCACTGAACATTGTTTCACCATGCCCGGAATATGGCTCAAGTTTCAGAGTGCTTGCCAGCGCTGAGTATGAGAGGATGAGCAATGCAGATACGCTCATTTGTTTAGATAGTGACTCTGTTTTTCTTGGCGAACCTGACCTGGCTCTGAAAGGCAACGATGCAGCAGTGCGGCCTGTCGATGTTAAAGGAATGTGTACAACAGGGGCATCGGATCCTTATGATGCTTATTGGAAGAAACTATGCGATGTTTGTGAAACAGATTATGAAATGATTCCTTACGTAACAACCACTGTCGATAAACAACTGGTCAAAGCAAGTTACAATGGAGGATTTGTTATTGTTCGTCGTAATCAAGAAGTCTTTCAACGCACGGCGAGTTATTTTCAGCGATCTGTAAAAGCCGGAATGCGTCCATATGCGGGACAAAATATCCGGGTACGTGCCGGCTATGGGTTGGTAAGTTATGAAGGAAGTGAATACTGGGGCAGTTCCCAAGCCTGCTTGTCGCTGGCCTTGTGGTGTTCCGGACTCTCGGTGCGGACATTATCTCCTACACTCAACTTTCCATTGCACTTCTATGAGCAGTTTCTTCCTGAAATTGAAAAGGGTATATTATCGAATATCGTCCATGTTCATTACCACCATCTATTCTTTCCCACATCAGCCAATGCAATTATAGATGGTCATCCGGGATTTCCATCTGAGGGAGTTTCTTGGCTTCGGGAACGGTTGGGATGAAGTCAGTTGTGTAAAGGTCTTTCAATATGAATAAACAAAGAGTGTTTGTGGTTTTAGGTATGCACCGCAGTGGCACAAGTGTCATTGCGCGCGGGCTGCAAGTACTGGGCGTGGCGTTGGGCAACAATCTTATGCCGCCTATTGCCGACAACAACGAAAAAGGCTTCTGGGAAGATATTGATATAAGTACGTTTGATAATGAGATACTTCATGCCCTTGGCAGTGATTGGCACTATCTTGCCCCTATCCAGCCCGGCGATATCGAAGTTTTACGTAAGAAAAGCTACTTCCCTCGTGCGATTGAGTTGTTGCGCCGGAAAATTGGTGACGCACCTGTTTTTGGGTTTAAAGATCCGCGCGTGACAAAGTTATTTCCATTTTGGAAAGAAGTGTTTGACCAATGTGAATTAGATGTGAGCTATGTCCTGACTATTCGCCACCCCCTCAGCGTGGCCAAGTCTTTGGCTAGGCGAGATGGTTTTGATACAGAAAAAAGTTATCTTCTATGGCTGGGGCATGTCATTGTGAGTTTGTCAGGAACCGTTGGTGAAAAGTGTATTCTTGTTGATTACGATCATCTGATGCAATCACCGGATTTTGAACTAAATAGGATTGCACAAAAGCTTGATTTGGAAATTGATCCGGCAGGGCTGCAAAACTACAAAGCTGCGTTTCTCGATGAAGAGCTGCGGCACACGGTTTACGATCTTAATGATTTATTGTCTGATGATGCCTGCCCTCCGCTTGTCCGTGAAATTTACTCCGAACTGTTGGAAGTGGCATCGGATAAAAAAAAGATTGACGAGTTATCACTGCAGAAGAAAGTCGATATTTGGGCAGGCGAATTTGAACGTTTCAAATTATTTTTGCTACTGGCCGATAAGCTTTCTACACAGATAGCGGCTGCCAGACAAACCGTAATCAGACAAGATAGCCGGATAGCCAACTTAAACCTACAGATAGCCCAGATACACTCAAGCACTTCATGGAAGATAACGCTTCCTTTTAGAGAGGTGCGGCGTTGGATAAATAACCCATTCTCCCAAGTAAAAAAATATTCGAAAGCTCTGTTGAAGTTG
>MGQN01000037.1:35773-38296 GCA_001797845.1 Deltaproteobacteria bacterium RBG_16_44_11
TTGAGCCTAAAAACTAAAAGCATCCTTGCCGTCGCTTGGGCGGGCTATGCCTGGTTCCAGAAGACGCGAAAGGGATTTGCCGATGTCTTCTAACATTTTAATAAAGCACCATCTCCCCGCCCGGAAGAGGTTCTAGCAGTGAGAGAATCAGCAAATGATATCGCTATACGAGTAAGCAATCTGGGCAAATGTTACCAGATTTACAATGCCCCCCGTGACCGGCTCAAGCAATTTGTAGTTCCTCGCCTGCAAAGGCTTTTCGGACAGCCTCTCAAACAATATTTCCGCGAGTTTTGGGCGCTTAAAGATGTATCATTTGAAATCAAGAAGGGGGAAACGATAGGAATTATTGGCCGTAACGGAGCTGGCAAATCCACCCTGCTGCAAATGATCTGCGGCACGCTTAACCCAACCGGCGGTAGCATTCTAACCAATGGCCGCGTTGCCGCGTTACTGGAACTTGGCTCCGGCTTCAATCCCGAATTCACCGGGCGTGAGAATGTTTACATGAATGCCTCAGTGCTAGGCTTGAGTAACGAAGAAATTGACTCGCGTTATGATGACATTGTCGCATTTGCTGATATTGGTGACTTCATTGATCAGCCGGTCAAAACTTATTCTAGTGGCATGTTGGTACGGTTGGCGTTTTCGGTTTCCGCTCAAGTAGATCCGGATATATTGATTGTCGATGAAGCTTTGGGTGTTGGGGACATGTTTTTTCAGGCCAAATGCATACTACGGATGAAAAATATTATCAAAAGTGGGGCAACAGTCTTTTTTGTCAGCCATGACATGGCCGCTATTAAGAGTCTGTGCCACAGAGCAATTTTTGTAAGCGAAGGACGCATCATAAAAGATGGGAACACTAATGAAGTTGTGGATGCTTACCATTCAAGCAGTCATCGAATCGATTCCGATAGTCTGCGAACCGAAACCATCCATCAATCTTTTTCAGTAATAGATAAAAGCCCGCAAGACCAAACCAAAAGAGACGATCTCATCGACAAAGAATACGAAGTCGATGTCACCTACATGAGATTTTCTAAAGAACAACGGTACGGAGATGCGAAAATTCAAATCGAGTCCGTTAAACTGCTTGATGAGACCGGCAAATCTCTTCAAGAGATTTGTTTATTTCAGAAAGTGAGATTGAAGGTATGTTTGAATTTCAAGGAAATATCAAGTGGTGAATACAACGTCGGATTTTTGATCCGCAATCTTAATGGTTTGGAACTTTTTGGTGCGCGAACCGCCGAGTTATGTCCTAAAATTCCTTATAAGCATCAAGGAGAAAGAGGGATTGTATGGTTTTCTTTCATAAATTATCTTGCTGGCGGGGTCTACACAGTGGCCACTGCAGTAAGTGATAGGAGAAAAGTAAATATCATTGAGTATCATGATTGGATCAATAATGCTTGCGTTTTTAGGTCCATAAGCCCACCCGACGCAGTTTGGGGATGTTTTTATAACTCGATGAATGAAATCAACGTCACATAAATGAATTTCCTTCTAAAAAAAATCCACGAAATCTTTGCGAAATATAATCACGAAAAAAACATATTCCGTGAAATTAGATGGGTCAACTTTGAGTTTTCATCTCGCTGTAATTTAAAGTGCAAATGGTGTACTTTAGACCATACAAAACCCGCGCAGTTTATGGAACAAAAGATTTTAGAAAAAGCACTGACCGATCTAGTGGAATCTTCCTATTTTTGCATGGAACGAATTGATTTGCATAACGCTGGCGAAACGTTGTTGCATCCCGAATTAAGAAAAATGCTAGACATTTTTAAAGAGAAAAAAGAAAAATTGAAAGTAAAAGGTGTGCGGGTCATTTCGTTGCTTACCAATGCGACCCTGCTTTGCGAACAAAAGACCCGGGAAATTCTCGAAAGCGGTGCTTTGGATGAGATAAGGTTCAGTGTTGACGGGGGAACGATCCAGGATTTCCAAGAGATAAGAAGGGGGGCTGATTTTTTTCAGGTTCAAAACAATATTGTTAATTTCTTGGCCTTGAACCACGATCAAATAAAATCAGGAATCATTTGTATTGTTCCGCCGGGTAGACCTTTAACGACAGAATGGATGGGAGAAGAATTCAAAAAATTATTAGGCAGCGTGAATCATTTCGAACTCCGATACCCCCACCGGTGGGACGGTAGCGCTGAATTGAATGTGCCACTGGATAAAAATTATTGGGAGGCTAAGGAAAATCAAACTTGCAAGTTTCTTCTGCATAATCTGGTGGTTTTGCCGAATGGTGATGTCACCGTCTGTTGTGCGGACCTTAATTCGAGAGGTGTGATCGGAAATGTGCGAACGACCGGCATGAACAGGATCCTCTTTTCTAAACAAAGAAAAACTATGATCAAAAAATTTCTTTCCGGAAAAAGATTCCAAATTGATTTATGCAAAGGATGTACTGGATATTATGAATAATCGCGAACCTGGACTTCTAAAAAAATACGCTTTCGATCTTTATGGAAGATATAAGATTCCTTCGACAATTATTGATCTCAATCG
>MGQN01000037.1:38325-43622 GCA_001797845.1 Deltaproteobacteria bacterium RBG_16_44_11
CCTCAAAGATTTTTTACCGGGGGATGACGTGTGGTATTTGGATCCAAACGTGCAAAGCAGCGATGTTAATTTTATTGAGGCGGACGGTTGTCATATTCCGCGGAATGACCGTTTTTTTGATTGGGTTATCTCTTGCGACGTGTTCGAACATATTGAGAAAGAAAAGAGGTGTCCCTTTTTGGCCGAGAATCTTCGCGTTGCTAATGCCGGCATGATTCTTGCGGCCCCCTTTTTCTCGCCAGAAATCAAAAGCGCGGAAGAAGAAGTGAATGTCTTTCATTATCAATTATTTCATCAAAATCACCCGTGGCTTATCGAACATATTGCGAATGGATTGCCAGACCTAGAAGAAACGTTGAGGTTCTTGAAAGCGATGGGTCTTTCCTACGAAATTATTCATAATAATCATCTAGACCTCTGGAAGATTATACAAAAGATCACGATCGCTGGTATCCAAGAACCGGATGAGCTGAATTTCTATTACAACAATTTTATTTATCCAAAAGACATTATAAAGGGAACTTTGACAAGCGCTCATGATTACTACCGGACCATACTCTATGTTAAAAAAGAAAGGAAGGTGATCAATTTTGCCGAGAAAATAGCAACTCCCGAAGGTATGCTGATCGAAACAGAAAAATTTGAAACCCTTGATCGTTATATAACCAACTCCTTAAAACAGATTGCCAGTCTTCGCCAAGCCGTGGGCGAACGTGATCAGGCGGTACAGACCTTGACCGAACAGATGGCAGAGCGCGATGAGCAGATGAATGCCATTATGGCTTCGTGGTCGTGGAAATTAACTGCGCCATTACGTGCATTAAAGACCTTATTTTTTAACAAGAGTACCACACAATAAACATTACAGGGTAGTTGGTTAGCTCCACCACCCACATCTGTAATTGCAAGATGAAATTATATCCTCATCGGGAGAGAACAGTTTATGGATTTTTCAATAATTCTCATAAATTTTAATTCATCCGCCTATATTGAGCCTTGCCTTAAAAGGTTAAAAAACCAGAATTTTTCTGGTTCCAGCCGGATTGTAGTGGTGAATAATCTTTCGACGGACGGATCGCTGAAGATTCTGCAAAATCAGCCCGATATAACGCTCATAAACCCGGGCAGGAACCTCGGCTATTCAGGCGGCAACAACCTCGGAATAAGCCAAACCTATGGGAAATACATCCTGTGTCTGAATTTTGATTGTTTGTTGGATGCTGGTTTTCTGCAAAAAGTCTATGACGTCTTCGAGGCCATGCCGCAGGTTGGAATGATATCGGGAAAATTGTACAAACTCGTTGATATGCAGCCGACGATGTACCTCGACTCTACTGGAATAGATTTCACAACCCTTATCCCTGCTGATCGAGGCGAATGGCAATATGACAGAGGCCAATATGATTTGGCCGTGAACATTTTTGGGCCTTCCGGTGCCGCTGGATGCTATCGGCGTAAGGCTATTGAGGATATTGTTTACAGGAAGACGCAGTATTTCGATGAACAGATGTGCACTTATTGCGAGGATATAGATATTTCGTGGCGGTTAAATCTGGCTGGATGGAAAGGGCTATTTTTACCGGATGCCGTTGCATATCATGAACGCGGCGCAACCCGTAAGGAAAGTATCTGGAAAAAGGCAGGCTATTACGCAATAGGGTTCAGAAATCGCCTTTTTACTATTTTCAAAAACCTACGGCAAGAGGATGTTAAGGGACGTTTTAAAAAGATTTTTTGGCAGGAGTGGCGTTTCTTGGCATCCTGGTGCGACAAAAGCCCGGCTCGATGGGCAATTGCGGCTTACATCATATGTGGATTAGTCGGCCTTATAGTAAGACCGTCCTTTATTGCAAAAAGACGCCTTGTTCAACGGAATATAAAGACGAATAACCTCGATCTGTCTCTTGATATGGACTTCTGGCGGGAATCTTATGACAGGCGTAAGACTAAAGCCGAAGAATTCAATGAAAATCCCGACGGAAATTCACGAATTGAGTTTCTGCGTGACGACTGGCGGGTGTCCTCTCAGGGATTTAATGATGAATCGTGGGAAGGCGGGATGTTTTTTAAGGGTAAACTCACGGCAGCCCGAGGTTTCATTGAAATGTGGATACCGGATAGATATAGGGTTACCATTAAGAAATTGAGTCTGTGCTTGGAACTTGAATTGAAGGCTGATATTACGGTTGATATTGAAGTATTGACATCGGATACTGCATCAGCAAAGACAGATTGGCAGGTACTACAAGGCGGTAGGACAACGGTATCCTTTGATTTGTCAAGGATGGACCTGGCTGTCGGCAGAGAAAATATAATCAACTGGCGGAAACCATGGCATGGCTTGCGAATTAATTTCGCATGTGGACCTGGTTGTGAAATTGCCGTTTACGACCTTTTCGTTCACGGATAGGCCGAAGAAGTCGCAAATCAAAAGCTCAATCTCAGCGAATGTCGCTCTCTTCCACTACGTATGGAAAGCAAAACTTTCGAATATCTGCGGTGCCATCTGTTTCCCGGTCCGTAGAGATATGACAAGGCTCTAGGTAACATCTAAGAATACTAAGTTCTATAAAAACTGGAGTTATGCAAATGAAAGTTACTCTTATATACCCAGGTATCACTGAATGTGGTTTTAATTCATTGAAGGGCAATGAAGGTTCGTGGATGAATCACGGCCTTGCGGTGATTTCCGCTGCGCTCAAGGCGAAAGGCCACGAAGTGCGTCTGCTCGACCTTCGACGCCTCAAGGGCTGGAAACATTTCCGTCAGGCCGTCAGTGAGAGTGTCGGCCAAATCGCAGGTATTACCATGATGAGCGTTGATTACGATGCCGCCATTACCGCGGCCAGAATAATAAAGGAAATTAAGCCGTCAACAAAGGTGTTCGTGGGCGGACCGCATCCGTCCATTTGTCCTGAAGAATTGGAATGTTTAGAATGTATTGATCATATCGTAAGGGGTGAGGCGGAGATTACCTTCCCGAAAATGCTGGAAGATATCGCTGCCGGAAAGACCTTGCCTAAAGTGACGCAAGGTTGCAAGCCGGAAAATCTAGATGAATCGCCATGGGCCGACCGCGATTTGTTTGAATGTCAGGAACAGCCTTTTGCGCCGTTCTTAAAACCTCCGTTTGTTACTTTGATTGCCGGCCGCGGCTGCCGATACAACTGCAATTACTGCCAGCCGGCAGAGAGAATAATGTTTGGCCAAAAGGTTCGGCGGCGTTCCGTAACAAACGTCATCAATGAATTAAAATATCTCAGCGACCGGTATCATTTTAACTCCTTTATGATCCACGACGATTGTCTGACCGAGGATCGCCAATGGGTAATGGAGTTTTGTAGACAATACCACGCCGAAGGTTTTACCCAACCTTTTGTAGCGCAGTCCAGGGCGGATATTATCTGTAAGCATCAGGACATGGTTGAGGCCTTGTCTAAGACCGGCCTTAAACTGTGCATCATTGGTTTTGAGAGCGGTTCAGACCGTGTTCTTAAATTTCTTCGCAAAGGCTGCACGCTCGCCGAAAATCTTGAAGCAGCGAGTATTTGCAGAAAACTCGGCATCAGGATATGGGCAAATTACATGCTTGGGTTGCCGACCGAAACAAAGGACGAGGTGCTTGAGACATTGTCCATGCTTGAGCAGATACAGCCTTATCATTGTTCGCCTGCCTTTTATACGCCTCACCCGGGAAGCGACCTGTTCGATATCGGCAAGGAAATGGGGATACACCTTATGGTCGATCATGCATCATATCGTAGGAACAGCTTTGAGCCTAAAATTAAGGGGCCGGACTATGATTTCCTGAAGGATATTCTGTATAAATCAATCGCGACGGAAAAAGCCGATTGTTCTGATGTTTCAAGTCTGGTCAAATTTAAAAATAAATTAAGAAAATTACTTACACAATTTCCCAGATTATACCGTTGTGCAAAATTTATCAGCCAAAAGTGCAGAATCTGAACTTGAATAGCCGAAAAGGAACTGCGATCCGCATATTGATATTCTGTTTGCGACCTATAACGGCTAGCCGTTTCATAAAAGGAGGAGGAACGATTGATTATCCCTGTCTGAAGTATGTCATGAACCGGCTTGCGAATTCTTTTCTTAAAATGCTATTCCGCATTCGTTTCAATGACACGACGAATGCTTTTAAAGCATACCGCCGCGAGGTGATTGATGGATGCCGCCCGCTCATCGCTCCCCACGTGAACCTGACTGTGGAATTACCGCTCAAGGCTATCGTTCGTGGCTTTAGCTGGACAGTCATCCCTATCACATGGAGAAACCGTCGGAGTGGTGTGGCTAAACTTAATATAAAAGAAATGGGAAGCCGCTATCTTTTCATATGCCTTTACATCTGGTTGGAGAAAAATCTATCACGTGGTGATTATCGCAAATGTTAAGGTTAGCTTTATAGATTCACAAGAAATTCTCGCAAATAAAAATATAAAGTCATATCATGTTGCATAAAACATCTTCTGATGGATTTCATGTATCCGTTATTATTGTGAACTGGAACACAGACGCGCAGCTTAAACGCTGTATGTTGTCGTTGAGCAAACAGACCATGCCACCTCGTGAAGTCATTATTGTGGATAATGCCAGTACGGATTCATCTGCTGAGGGCCTGGAAGAATGTTACCAGAATATTAAAGTCGTCAGGCTGAATAATAATATCGGCTTTGCGGCTGCCAACAATTATGCAGCGCGTTTGGTATCGGAGGAATGCAATTGGCTTGCTTTATTAAATCCGGATGCGTTTCCGGAGCCAACATGGTTAGAGTCCTTAATGGATGCGGTAAAGCATCATCCTGAGTATGCTTTTTTTGGCAGCCTGTTATTGGATGCAAATGAGCCTGCTATTCTTGATGGCACAGGAGATGTCAATCATATCTCTGGTCTGGTCTGGCGGGAAGGCCACGGACAGGCGGTCGATGCTTCCTCGCTCAGGATGAAAGAAATATTTTCTCCCTGCGCGGCGGCTGCCTTATACCGTAAAGATATCTTCGCTGAGGCGAACGGATTTGACGAAGACTATTTTTGCTATGTGGAAGATGTTGATTTAGGGTTTCGGCTCAGGTTACTTGGATACCGTTGTCTATATGTTCCGGATGCCGTTGCATATCATATCGGCTCGGCGGCGACAGGCAAGCGTAGTGATTTCAGTGTCTATCATGGACATCGAAATCTTGTTTGGACTTATGTTAAAAATATGCCGGGTGTCCTTTTCTGGCTGCTGCTTCCTCTGCATATTGCCCTCAATCTTGTAATTATTATCTGGTTTTCTCTGC
>MGQN01000037.1:43658-53236 GCA_001797845.1 Deltaproteobacteria bacterium RBG_16_44_11
GTATTCCCCGTATGTGGAAGAAGCGGCGCGATATCCAGAGAAACCGTAGCGCTTCCATAGGTAAAATTTGGCAGGTGCTGGATAAAAGCTTTTTACCTCGCTTATCACAACTCCGGCCGAGGTGGTTATAAATGCCGAGCATATCCGCCATCATTATCAACTACAACGCCGGTCTTATATTAAATGAGGCTGTAAATTCGCTGTTATGCTCGGCGGTTATTGCCAAAGTGCTCGTAGTTGATAACGGCTCCGTGGATCATAGCATGGATGAAATGGAACACCTTGCTGATTCGCAATCACGGCTTATAAACATTTATAATAAAGCAAATCTTGGTTTTGCCGCGGCCTGCAATATCGCTATCGCCGCGGCCGGAGAAAATGATTATCTGCTTTTTCTTAATCCGGACTGTCTTATTGATAAAGAAGCCCTGGAAACGTTATTGTCCTGCATGAAATCATCACCTCAACTGGGAATGGCCGGACCATTAATTCTCAACCCGGATGGAACTGAGCAAGCAGGGGGGCGACGTGCCGTACCGACACCATGGAGAGCTTTCGTTCGAATCTTCGGCCTGTCCAGACTTCGTGAACGCTATCCCCGCCTCTTCTCTGATTTCCTGCTGAATGAGCAGCCTCTCCCGGACGGCCCCACTGAGGTAGAAGCTATTTCCGGCGCCTGCATGCTGGTAAGACGCGATGCGCTATTGGATGTTGGCCCCATGGATGAGGGTTATTTCATGCACTGTGAAGATCTGGACTGGTGTATGCGTTTTCATCAGAGAGGCTGGAAAGTGATCTTTGTGCCTGAGGCGCGCGTGGTTCACCATCTGGGCTCGTGCAGCCACAGCCGGCCTATTTTTGTGGAGTGGCATAAGCATAAAGGGATGATGCGTTTCTACCGAAAATTTTTTCGCCATCAGTATCCAGGAATTTTATTATGGATTATCGGAGCCGGCGTGTGGCTAAGATTTAGCATGATGGCCATCTATCATACTTTGCAAAAAATAAAGCAAAGGCTGAAAATATGACCGCTTTTACAGGGCGTGTAGGAGTTATCGGTGCAACCAGTCTGACCGGAGAATGCCTGCTGCCATTGCTTGTGGAGGCGGGATGGGATGTTGCGGCTTTTACGCGCCGGACGATACTGGCGCGGCAGCTACCGGCAAGCCAAGGTGTTGTCTGGCACCATCTTACTATAAGACATTCTCATGATGTAGAGCCGATAACGAAATGGATTTGCCTGGCGCCAATCTGGGTTTTGCCGGAGTACCTTTCGCTATTTTTACATTACGGAGTCAAACATATCGTGGCTCTCTCATCGACAAGCCGCTTTACTAAAGGTTCATCTTCGGATACTGCTGAAAAGCAACTGGCAGCAAAGCTTGCAGAAGGTGAGCAGCTTTTTATTGACTGGGCGGAAAAAAATCAAGTGATCTGGACAATTTTACGGCCGACGCTTATTTACGGCCTGGGGCGTGATAAAAATATCAGTGTGATTGCACGCTTTATTAAGCGTTTTTCCTTTTTCCCGTTGCTGGGAGAAGCACGGGGGCTGCGGCAGCCGGTACATGCGCAAGATGCGGCATTGTGTTGTAGGACCGCGCTGAGCGCAGAGAAGGCTTCCAATCGCGCCTATAATATTTCCGGCGGGGAAATACTTACCTATCGGGAAATGGTCGGTCGTGTTTTTTCGGCAATCGGCAAGAAACCGCGCTTTGTAACTTTCCCGCTATGGCTCTTCCGCCTGGCAGTGTTTTTCTTGCGCCTGATTCCTCCTTTTAAGCATTGGTCGGCTGCTATGGCTGAAAGGATGAATTCGGATATTGTCTTCGATCATCAAGATGCAAGCCGAGACCTGGATTTTTCCCCGCGTCCTTTCAGTTGAGTGAAAACGATCTGCCCGGCTTCTACCGCAAAGCGGTATAAAAACGATCTTTTGGACAGGAAGGTGTTATATTGTTTGAATCATTTTACTTAGTTGTTTTTGCGCTGGTCATGGAATTTATCGACAGCGCGCTAGGCATGATGTATGGAACAGTGCTGTCGCCTCTCTTGATCTTGATGGGATATGATGTCAAAACGGTCGTACCCTCCATTTTGATTTCTCAAGCCATCGGAGGTTTTATCGCCTCCTGGCGGCATCATCGGCTGAAAAACGCTAATTTTCAATCCGGCACAACGGATTATCGTGTGTCAACAACCATTATTTGGTTTGGTGTTTTCGCCTGTCTAATTGGAGTTTTCATTTCGGTTTCGATATCACCAAAAATTCTTAATACGTATATTGCCGTGCTGGTTATTGTTATTGGTATAATGATATTATTAAACAAGTCATTAATTATGACAGCAAAAAAAATATACTTTCTCGGTTTTTTGAGTGCTTTCAACAAGGCATTGTCCGGAGGAGGGTTTGGACCCCTTGTTGCCGGCGGACAACTGGTTTTCAAAGACCGCAATGAAAAAGGCGCTATCGGCTCCACAGATTTTGCCGAAGCGCCCATTTGTTTGTTTAGTTTTTTTATCTGGGTTTTGTTAAAAGGTCTGCCGCCTTTGACATTAATGATGCCGTTGTGCGCAGGCGCGGTGGTGGGTGGTTTTTTTGGGCCAATGGCTTTGAGTAAAATTAAATCGAAAAAAGTATTAAAGATGAGCCTGGGTGTACTTGTATTGGTGGAAGGATTATGGGTTATCTACAAGGTTTGGATTCGATAATGGTTATACCCATCAGCATGGTTTTAATTGCCTATACTACCGGAGAAATCAGCTAGATGAGTTCCTTCACCTTATCTTATTTGAAACAACTGGAATCTGAATCCATTGATATTTTGCGCGAAGTTGCGGCAGAGTTTAAAAATCCGGTTATGCTTTATTCCGTCGGCAAGGATTCCAGCGTGATGGTACGGCTGGCGCAAAAAGCATTTTACCCCGGCAAATTCCCTTTTCCTCTGATGCATATCGATACCGGCTACAAGTTTCCGGAAATGTACCAATTCCGGGACGAATTCTGCCGGAAGATTGACGCCACTTTGATCGTGGAGAGAAATGAACACTGGATTGCCGAAGGCTGTCATCCGCTCAATATAGGCGTCGATAAATGCTGCGGTTTTTTAAAGACAGGCGCGCTTCTAGACGCCCTGCATAAACACGGCTTTGATGCTGCCGTCGGCGGCGCGAGAAGAGAAGAGGAAAAATCACGCGCCAAGGAAAGAGTGTTTTCCCTGCGGGATTCGTTCGGTCAATGGGATCCGAAAAATCAGCGCCCTGAACTCTGGGATATATACAATGCGAGAATCAACGATGGGGAGTCCATGCGGATTTTCCCTTTGAGCAACTGGACGGAGCAGGATATCTGGGAATATATCAAGCTGGAACAGATTCCGGTCGTGCCGATTTATTTTGCGCGCAAACGGGATGTAATTATCCGTAACGGCATTCTCATCCCCCTGTCATCATGTTCGATAAATAATGATGAAACGCGAAAGAACCTTGCCGCCGAAAAAACAAAAATAATGGTTTGCCGTTTCCGGAGTCTCGGCTGTATCCCCTGCACGGGCGCTATCGCGTCAACGGCAACAACCCACGATGAAATTATCGCGGAAGTCCGGGCGGCAAAAAAATCAGAGCGCGAAAATCGCGTTATCGATCTGACCAGCGACAGTTCCATGGAACAAAAAAAGAAGGAAGGATATTTTTAATGCAAACCGGCGAAAAATCACTGCTGCGCTTTGTGACCACAGGCAGTGTTGACGACGGCAAGTCAACGCTGATCGGCAGGCTTTTATATGAGACAAGGTCGATTTATGATGACCAGTATGCGGCGATTGAAAAGACGTCCAGAAAAAAGGGATTTAAAGAAGTGGAACTGGCCTATCTTCTGGACGGTTTGGCGGCGGAGCGGGAGCAGGGAATTACCATCGATGTGGCTTACCGCTATTTTGAAACGGCAAAAAGAAAGTTCATTATTACCGACTCGCCGGGGCACGTTCAATATACAAAGAACATGGTAACAGGCGCGTCTAAAGCGGATTGCGCCGTAATTCTCATCGATGCGCGCAACGGTGTTTTAACCCAGTCCAAAAGGCACGGTTTTCTTGTCTCGTTGTTACAAATCCCGCATCTGATTGTTGCCGTCAACAAAATGGATCTGGTCGATTACGCGCAGGATATTTTTTCCCGTATCGTAGAGGAATATGAAAATTTTTCACAAAAGCTTGATATACACGATATTGTTTTTATTCCCGTATCCGCACTGAAAGGTGATAATATTATCACAAAAAGTAAAAAAATGCCCTGGTACGATGGAACAACTTTTCTTCACTGTCTGGAAAATCTCAATATTTCGGCAGATAGAAACCTTGTGGACTTCCGGTTTCCCGTCCAGTATGTAGTAAGAACGGACACTAATTTTCGTGGTTTTGCCGGAAAAATTGTTTCGGGAACCATCAGCCCTTCCGAAGAGGTTGTTGCCCTGCCGTCCGGAAAAATAACCTCGATCAAATCCATCACAAGCTACGACGGCGAACTCACGGAAGCTTTCGCGCCGCAATCGGTCGTTCTTACTTTAAATGATGAAATCGATGTCAGTCGAGGAGACATGATTGTCCGTAAAAAAAATCTCCCGCTAATTGAAAATTCCCTCGTGGCAATAATTTGCTGGATGGATGAAGAGCCAATGACAGCAGGTGCATCTTACATCATGAAACACACGACGAGGTCTGTTCGGGCATCTATAAAAAATATTGTCTATAAAATCGACGTGAATACTCTGCACCGTCAACAGGTGGACATGTTTTCGCTCAATGACATCGGTCGCGTGGAAATTACTCTTGCCGCGCCGGTGTTTTTTGACCCCTATAAAATCAATCATGCCACCGGCAGATTTATCTTGATTGATCCGCAAACCAACAAAACCGTTGCCGCCGGCATGATTCGCGATGCCGCGCGACATGTTGAAGATTATGTCCCGTCCGAGCCGGATGAAGGTATAAAACATAAAAAATCGCCGCATACAATCTGGCGCGATTTCAATATAGGGCTTCGCGACCGGGAAAAACAAAATACCCATAAGGCTTGTGTACTTTGGTTTACGGGATTTTCCGGCGCGGGCAAGTCCACTATAGCCATGGCTCTGGAGCGCAGATTATTTGATCGCGGCTGCCGGACAGCCTTGCTGGACGGCGATATTATCCGGCACGGCTTATGTTCGGATCTGGCTTTTTCTCCGACAGATAGAAAAGAAAATATCCGCAGGGCCGGCGAAACGGCAAAATTGTTTTTTGAGCATGGCCACATTGTTTTTTGCACGTTTATTTCACCCTTTAAGGAAGATCGGGATTTTGTAAGAAATTTATTTCCGTCAGGTAGATTTGTGGAGATATACGTCCAATGCCGTATCGATGAATGTAAAAAGCGTGATCCAAATGGATTGTACAAAAAAGCCCTGTCCGGCTCCATAAAAGATTTTACCGGCATAAATTCTCCTTATGAGACACCTGATAATCCGGAAATGATTTTGGATACCCAAAGTATGACACCGGAAAAATGCGTTGACCTGATAGAAGATTTTCTCATCAGCAAGACGGTCATTCCACGTTAAAATAGTTAGAGTCCCATAGTACATTATGAAGAAAAACAAACGTTTGATCATCGCATTAACAATCCTGATTATTTCCGCAGTTATTATCTTTTTTGCAAAGAGCACGGTTATATTTTTCCCGTCGCAGGAAGTGGAATCAAAAGGGGAGCTTGAATTCGGAGCTCTGACAAAAGATTTTTTGATTATCCAGGAAATTCCCGTAACAAAAGAATATCTGATGGCCGTGGAATTGCTTCTATATTCTCCTGATGTACAATACTGGAATGAAAATACGCTTATGTTGCTGGATTCCAACTATCGGACTCTCTATACTCAACGCTTTACCAATGAAAATTTGAATAGACCTAAATATCGGGTCTTTGAGTTCCCTGAAAAAATCCGTGTGGGAAAAGGGCAGAAAGTAATTCTCTGCTTATTCTCCTCAACCGGAGATAAGAATAACCATCTATCCGTAACGAGGAATCCGATGGGAAAACTAGGAACACTTTCGGTAAGGCCTATTGTGAATGATGATGTAATCGGAACCTTAAAAGACGCCGGGAAGATTTTCCTATTAGAGGGCAGTCTGTGTATGCGGACATATGAATCTAATTATGGTTTTCTAAATTGGTTTAAGATATTTTTATTCTTTTTAGCATCGTTCCTTGCTTTGCTCATCTTGTTTGCAGAGAAATTTCAGTCGTTCGTCGTTCGATTGACCTTTGTTCCCGAAAAAATTTATATTGTTTTGGCATTGGTTTTTGGATTGTTATTGGTATTTATAACACCGCCGCTTCAGGTCCCTGACGAACACGACCATCTGAACAGGTCATACCAGCTTGCGGAACTCAACATTTTTCAATATGAATCTACCGTACCGGCTTCGCTTATACAAATGTTTAATACCTTTGGAGGAATGAATTTCAATGCCTTTAAAAAAGCAAGCATTGATGAAATACTTTCTCAGAGAAAAGTAGAATTGAATCCACAAGTCAGATCAGCAGTATTTGCTCGTCCTTTTATTTTTCCTTACATCCCCCAGGCATTAGGTATCTTCATTGGAAAAACATTTAATGGTTCACCCGTCATGCTTTTATATATGGGAAGAATTTTTAATCTGCTATTTTCTATTGTTCTTATTTTCCTGGCAATCCGCACCGCGCCTTTTTTCAAATGGATTTTCTTTTTGCTGGGACTAATGCCCATGACTTTATATTTATGCGCTTCTTTGTCCAAAGATGGCCTGGCCATCAGTCTCGCCTTTTTATTGATCGCTCTTTTCCTTCAGTTTGCCTATGATCAGCAGAAAAAAATAAGCAAAATGGATTTGGTCATTTTATTTATTGTCTCTTTTTTAGTGGCAACCACCCGCTCCATTTATATCATATTAATAGGAATGTTTCTTTTAATCCCCGTATACAGGATAGGACTTTTGAAAAAATATGTTCTTGTTTTAAGCTGTCTGATAATCACTGTTTTTCTGGCCACGCAAATCGGCGCCCTCAAGCCGCTTTTTCAACCCAAAGCTGCTGCTGCAACACAGCCAACTATGCATCTTACGTTATCTTCAAATGCGCTTTCCACTCCAGCACCAACACCAATTCCTGTTGAGAATTTCCAGCGGTCTGATCGTCCCAAGTTCCCCCCTGAAGGCGTAAATTTCATTGAACAAAAACGCTTTATCCTGAATAACCCTATCCAATACATGGGAATTATTTTTAATACAGTTAGCTATTCCAGCACATTCTATCTGGATAGTTTTGTCGGTATCCTGGGTTGGTTGAATAAGCCCTTGCCCAAGTGGCACATAAATCTTTATTTATGGATATTACTCATCACCGCACTTCTTTTTTCTAATAAGAATATAAGAATTACGCTAACAAATAAATTAATTATTGCATCCATATTTACTGCAGGAGTTCTATTGATAGAAACAGGCCTTTATTTGGTTTGGACACCGGTCGGGGGAAACTACATCCTGGACGTTCAAGGACGATACTTTATTCCTTACGCGCCGCTCTTTTTCCTTTTACTATATAATACTTCTTTGGAAAAATATTTAAATACCATTTTTGCACCGCGAAAAAAGAAACAGGGTAAAATCAAACAAAAGGATTTAATAAAAACTGCGGCGATAGTTCAGAATAATCAACAAATTACTCTGTATAATTCCTGCTATTTATTGATTGTCTGTTTCTCCGTTCTTTCTTTACTATCTACTGTTTATGTAGTTTTAACAGGTTACTATATTATTTTAATGTAGCCCGCCCAATTTTTCATCCCACTTCACCGCGCCGTAACATCGCGGACATGCCGGAATTTCCAAAAGTTTCTTGTTTAAAGCCATTAGTCGAACCCTTTGCATAACTGCATAAAACCAACAATATTGTCATTCCTGCGAAGGCGGAAATCCAGTATTATCAATGGGTTCCTGGATACCGGCCTTCGCCGGCATGACGATTAGAGGCGTTTTGCAAAGGTCTCTAATCATTCCTTGCTTAATTTATTTTCAATGGCGGCTAAAACTTGTTCAGGAGTTATATCTTCCATGCATTTTCTTGTCGCGCATTTTTTCAGAAAACAGGGACTGCAAGGCAGGGCCGTCCGAATTATTGTATGCCTATCACCGTATGGCCCCGTCCTTGCCGGATCGGTCGGCCCGAAAAGAGCGATAACCGGTGTTTTTACGGCAGCAGCCAAATGCATGGGTCCCGAATCGGTTGTTATCACCATTCTCGCCTTTTTATAGAGGTAAGCAAGCGCCAGAAGCGAAGTTTCCCCTCCTAAATTAATTCCTTCCGTAGCCATCGCTGAAGTTATTTTGCCGATAGATTCTTTTTCGCTTCCGGTAAAGACGACTTTGAGCTTTAACTTACGATTAATCAGATCGGCTAAACGGGTAAACTTTTCATTATCCCAGAGTTTAGTCTCCCAATACGCGATAGGATTAATCGCGATAAATTTTTTGTCTTCCAACTTGTATTTGTCCAGTAACAATTGAACTTTCTTTTCGGCAGCGGCACCTGCGGGAAGAATAAATTCGGCCTTTTCAATTTTCGCGCCCAGATAACGCGGAAAATCAAGATAACGCTCTACCGCGTGCTTATTCATGTCTTCGGAAATTTTTTCATTGAGAAATAAACCGCTCAACTCCTGCCATGAATCATAACCAAGCTTTCTTTTCCCCTTGCTTAAAAACACAATCACAGAACTTTTAAGAAGGCCGTGAAAATCAATCACCAGCTCATAAGGCCGCCCGCGCAGTCGTCTGAAGAAAGAACGCATTTCCCGCCAGGTTGGCCGGATTTGTCCGGCTTTAATATTTTTCAGCCAGCTTTTACGCCGGAAAATAAGCGCTTCATCGAGCAGGGGATGATTTACGATTAAATCCGCCGCGGCCTCTTCCACCACCCATGTTATGTGCGCGTCAGGATAAAGCCGGCGCAAGGCGGCAAGCGATGGCAGTGTATGAATTACATCGCCGATCGCGCTGAGTTTAACGATTAGTATATTCACCTTCTATCCTTTAAAATCCATCGCACGGCTTCCAGAATGTCCGCGGCAATAAAATCAGGTTTATTCTGAGGTGTTGGCCGATCAGGACCGTCATCCAGCAACAAACTTTGGCCATAGCCGGTTTTCACTAAAACGCCTTTCACTCCCACCTTTTTGCCCGCCTCCATATCGTTGTACCTGTCACCTATAATGTAAGATTGAGCTAAATTAATATCCATCTCTTGAGCGGCCCGCAATAGCATTCCGGCAGCCGGTTTGCGGCAGTTGCACTCTTGCCGGTAATGACCTATTCCTTCAGTGGGATGATGGGGGCAGTAATAAAATTTATCTATAATCGCGTCTTTTTGCCGTAGCGCGGCGCGCAGATATTCATTGGCCGTATTCACAAATTCTTCAGAAAATAAACCCCGGGCGACACCGGCCTGATTGGTAATCACCACGGCTTTCATATCGTAGCGATTAATCAAGCGAATAGCTTCAAAAGCGG
>MGQN01000037.1:53313-56307 GCA_001797845.1 Deltaproteobacteria bacterium RBG_16_44_11
ACAGCGACATTTTTCTTCATAATTATCCTAATTCTATTTTAATATAGTATGAGCGGCCGCCAAAACATCATCTACTGTAATCAAATCCATACAGCGAAAATCGGTCGGGCACGTCTCTTTAAGACAGGGACTGCAGAAAACTCCCTTGCGGACAATTATCGTTCTATCTCCCGTGGGCGCTGTAGTTTCAGGATTGGTTGAACCGAAAATGGCCACCGTGGGAATATTCAGCGCGCCGGCAATATGCATCAGCCCCGAATCATTGCTGATAAATAAACTGCATTGCGAAATCAGATAAACGGCTTCACGCAGGGTTGTTTTTCCGGCCAGGTTCATTAAATTGACATTTGCCCGCCGGCAGACTTCTTCCGCCGTGGACCCGTCAGTATTACCGCCCAAAAGTATTCCCTGATAAGGGAAACTATCATACAGCCTATCCGCCAATGCGGCAAATCTTTCCGGAAACCATCTCTTCGCCGGCCCATAAGTGGCGCCGGGAGCAATCCCAATTATAGGTTTATTATTCCCTAATATAAATTCGCCCAAAACGCTCCGGGCAGTAACACGATTAATTTTTGTTTGTAAGAGCATTTCACGGCTGACAGGAGCGCAACCCAAAGCCTTGACCATTTCCAGATAATAATCAATTTGGTGGACTTTTTTTATCTCTTTAGTACATTTCACTCTATGAGTTAAAAGAAAACCGCGGCCGTCCGAATTGTAACCGGCGCGCAATTTAACCCCCGCGGCAAAAGTCATGATTGCCGCCTCAATGGCGTTTTGCAAAAGAATAGCCGCGTCAAATTTCTTCTTTCGCAGCTCTCGCGCCAGGCGGAAAACTCCCAGCGGATTATCGAATTTATTTTTATAAAGAATTATTTCATCGGCCTCCGAAAAAAGTTTATAGATATCAGCTACCAGAGGTTTGGCCAAAACGCAGATACGTGCTTGCGGATACGCGGCACGCACGGAGGCGACAGCCGGCAATGTCATAATGGCGTCGCCAATCCAGTTCGTGCCGCGGATTAAGATTTTTTTCAGACCCGTTTGCGGCAGTTTTTTGCTGTTTTCCAGTATCAAGTATTTGTCCTTTTTACCTGGCAGAGCTTGGTCTTCCAGCGTTGATGCACCCAAAACCATTGTTCCGGATATTTACGAATTTGCTCTTCAATAATTCCAGTAAAGTTCTGTGTATTGATTAATACATCGGCCTCTCGATTACCGGAAGTAATAATTTCTACCTTCTTGCCGATCTCCAATAAATATTTGCCGTTGGGTAGGCGGCGAGTAAATACGGGAAGCACTGGTGCTTCCGTGTGCAAAGCCAAAAGAATCAAGCCGGATGTTGTGCAAGCTTTGCGGCCAAAAAAATCAACAAATACTCCTCCATACCAGGCAACGTTTTGGTCGATGAGTATACTAATTGTAGCGCCATTTTTCAATCGTCGAATCATCCTCCGCATGGTATTCTCTTTAGAAAGAGAAATGTTGCCGCAAGAGGCGCGCACACCGGTGATTACCTTTTCCAGCAAAGGGCTGTCCAGAATGCGGTAAACAAAGATAAACGGCTGCGTCATTATCGCTAAGGCAGCATTGCCTATTTCCCAGTTGCCGAAATGAGCGCCGAAAAGCAAAACGCCCTTGCCTTCGCGGCAGGCTTTCTCATAATGATCCAATCCCTTGACGGAAATCCAGCGATGCAGGTTATCCTTATTCAGGTTAGGAATATCGATAAATTCCGCCGCCATCAGCGCGAAACTTGAGTAGGATGCTTTGACGATTTTTAAAATATCTTTCAATGATTTTTCGGGAAATGACCGCATCAGATTATGAACAGCAATCAGTTTGTGCTTGAGGAATAGATGATAGAGTAACCTGGCGAGACCAATGGCTATCGTTCGCCGGACAGGCAACGGAATGATGCGAAATAGAAATATCGCGCTTTTCCCCTTCATAAGCTTTTCCTGTTCACTTTAACTCTATCTATCCGTGCCGGGCGGCTGACGTTAGCCGCTGCACAATAAAATTTTCGAAAGATTCTGACGAAGGTATTATTTCCATTTCCATACGCAAGATGCAAAGCATTTTTAAAAATTCCGGATAACATTGGAGACGCATCGCGTCTTTCTGAGTAGTCACCAGATAGTCGGCGCCCGAGGTAATGTATATACTTTTTAATTCTTCCAGATCGTAGAGGCTGTAGGAGTAATGATCGGGAAACGGATGAAAAGACAGGATTTCCGCCCCCGCTTTAAGCAATATATTTCTAAAAGACTCCGGCTTGGCAATTCCACAGAAAGCACAAACTTTTCTACCGTACAGATCGCCGGGCGGCCGGTGGAAACTTTCATCACCCCTGACTAATTCCCGAAGCTGATGGGCAGCACGGAAGATAGGGATACTGGATGTTTGGGCGATCCTGCCGACAACAGGATCAACCGGCTGTGTTTGTTCTGCTCTGGTTAAAATAAAACAGCCGGCACGGCGAAGTCCCGCGGACGATTCACGCAGTTCACCCCGCGGAAGCAATTGGCCATTACCCAGCGGTTTTTCGCCGTCCAGCAAAACAACATCCATATCTCGAAATATTTGCCGGTGTTGAAATGCGTCATCGCAAATCAGCACATTAGCGCCGAATAGATCAATGGCTGCTTTCCCTGTTTTTATCCTGCGGGCGCCGGTAATAACAGGTACTCCCGGCAGTGATTGGGCAATTAAGAGAGGTTCGTCGCCGGCCACTGCGGCATTGAGCAAAATTGTTTTGCCGTTTGAAACGATATTCACTTCTTGAGGATTTTTACCGCCGTAACCGCGGCTGAGCACTGCCGGGCGGAAACCATGTGCCTGAAGTATTCGCACCAACATAATCACGCAGGGCGTTTTACCGGTGCCACCCACGGTAATATTGCCGATGCTGATTACCGGAGGGGCAAGTTTAACTGAAGATATTATCTGTTTATCATAGAGCCAATTGCGCAGATCGACAACCAGCCG
>MGQN01000037.1:56336-66571 GCA_001797845.1 Deltaproteobacteria bacterium RBG_16_44_11
CTCGAGTCGGACTGAAACGGCTGATTCTCTCGTCATCATTCCATATCCTTTGCCAATCGATCATTGCCATTTCCTTCGTCTTTGAACTGCAAATTATACAAACGGTAATATTCACCCTTTTTAGCCATTAACGTTTCGTGATCGCCTTCTTCCATAATTACTCCACTGACTAAAGCGATGATTCTATCGGCATTGCGGATGGTGGAAAGCCGGTGCGCAATAACCAATGTAGTGCGCCCCTTCATCAGATTATCCAGCGCTTCCTGTACTTCAATTTCCGCTTCCGTGTCCAGCGATGAAGTCGCCTCATCCAGAATCAGGATGGGCGCATTCTTAAACAAAGCGCGCGCGATTGAAATCCGTTGTTTCTCTCCACCGGAAAGCTTTGTGCCCAATTCACCGATATTCGAATCGTATCCCTTGGGAAGACGCATGATAAAATTATGGGCGTTGGCCGCCTTGGCCGCGGTAATGATGTCCTCGTCCGTACGTTCGATATCTCCGTAAGCAATGTTATTTTTAACTGAATCGTTAAAAAGAATTGTCTGCTGGGTAACAATCGCGATCTGGCTGCGTAAAGACTGCAAAGTAACATCACGAATGTCATGGCCGTCGATCAGGACACGTCCGACGGATACATCGTAAAAACGGGGAATCAGATTCACCAGGGATGTTTTGCCGCCGCCGCTCATGCCGACAAAAGCAACGACCTCGCCGGGCTTGATGTAAAGGTTAATATTTTTTAAAACCGGTGTCTCCTCATAGCAGAAAGTTACGTTTTGAATATCAATGCCGCGGGAAATCGGCGGTAACTCAATGGCGTTAGGTTTATCTTCAATATCCGGCACACGGTCGATGATGCTGAAAATACGGTCGGCGCCGGCAATGCCTTGATTGATGGTATTATTGACATTGGTGAGCCTTTTAATCGGTTCATAGAGCATGAGCAAGGCCGCCAGAAAGGAAAAGAAAGTGCCCGGTGTGGAATGGCCCTGAACAACGTTATAACCACCATAGAAAATTATTGCGGCTATGCCTAGTCCGCCGAGGAATTCCATCAAGGGGCTGGAAATGGCGTTTACGGAAACAGCTTTCATACCCAATTTAAACAACCGCTCGTTTTCCGCGGCAAATCTTTCGCCCTCGTACTTTTCCATGCAAAAGGCTTTGACAATGCGGGTTCCGGAAATAGTCTCTTGCAAAAGAGAGCTTAAAGTGCCCATCGTTATTTGTGACGATGTGGTCACCTTGCGCATTTTCTTGCCGAAACGGGAAATAGGGTAAATGGTCAGAGGAAAAACAATCATTGCAATAAGAGCAAGCTTCCAATCGGTATAAAAAATGACTCCCACTAAGCATATCAGCATAAAGGTGTCTTTTACCAATGCGGTCACGGCCTCCGATGAAGCGGTTTGAACAGACTGAACATCATTGGTAATCCGCGACATCAGTAATCCTGTGGGATGCTCTGCAAAAAAAGACAAGGATTGTTTCTGTATTTGTTCGTAGAGCTTATTGCGCAAATCCGCAACGATACGTAAACCGATGGAGCTCATTAAAATTGTCTGGCCATAATTGGCTAATCCTTTAAATAAAAAAATGCCGATAACGGCAAAGGGAATCCATTTCAATGCCGCAATATTTTTACTTACGAATATTTCGTCAATTGCCGGTTTTGAAACCAGCGGCAGAGATGATTGCAGCGCTCCGGCAATAATCATACAAATCATGGCAAAGAAAAAGCGCACATAATACGCTCTGGCCATTTTTAATAGACGCTTAAATGTTTCCATATTCTTTCCTATATCATATCGCAGGCGATTTGCGCAGCTCTTCTTGCCGCGCCGGGACTGCCCAACCGGGCTCGGACCGCGGCCAGCTCTTTAATAATTTCGAGTCTCTTTGGTTCGTTTAATAAAATAGCCAGCGCTTCTGCTGCTATCCGCTGACCATTGGCATTCAATTGAATCAATTCCGGTACAATCGTTTTGCCCGCAACAATATTGACCAATCCAATATTTTTGACATTAATTACAATTTCGCCGATCAACGCCGATACAAGAGAAACCCTGTAAATAATAACCATAGGTATTCCCAACAGTCCTGTTTCCAGCGTTGCCGTCCCGGAAGTAACAATCGCCAGATCACAGCAGGCTATGACGTCGTAGGTGCGTCCGGAAACTATTTTTACCGTTACCCCCGAACCAGAAATGATGCCGGCAATTACTTTTTCTTCCAGTGTATCCGCCAGGGGCAGAATGTATTGCGCGGCCGGTATCTTTTGAGAGATGATTTGCGCCGCGCGCATCATTTCCGGCAAAAGTCTCTTTATTTCTGCTGTTCTGCTGCCCGGCAACAGTCCAATGGTTGTTTTATTTCCGGATAATCCAAAGTGCTGCCTTGCTTCTTGTTTTGTAAACTGTGTTTTAACTAAATCCAGCAATGGATGTCCTACGTAGTCAACCGTAAAACCTTTCGCCGCGTAGGTATCGACTTCAAAAGGCAGAATAACGGCCATTTTGTCGACAAGTTTTTTTATTTGATCAATTCTTCCTTTGCGCCAGGCCCAGACCTGCGGACTAATGTAGTAAAATATTTTTATTTTTCTCTTTTTGGCCGCCCGGGCTACAATATTAAGATTGAAGTCGGGAAAATCAATTAAAATAACCAAGATAGGTTTCAACTCATCGAGAGAATTTTTCAGTCTTTTGATTATTTTAAAAAAATTTCCTAATTTGGATATAACTTCGGTCAGTCCAACAACGGCTATTTCCGCAGCGTTGGCCAGAAGCTCAACGCCTGCCTCCTTCATCCTGCTGCCCCCTATTCCATAGAAATTAAGAGCAGGGTTCATTTTCAACATTTCTCCAACAAGACTGGCGCCATGCAGATCGCCGGATGCTTCGCCGGCGACAATCATCACCTTGGGGGCATTCCTGCCGGTCTTAAAAGTGTGAGCATTAATATTTTTTCCTTCAAGGGGCATTATTAATCACATCGGCAATAAGTTTTATTTCTTTTTGATTTAGCTCGGGAAACATCGGCAAGGAAAGAACCTCTCGCGCGCAGGTTTCGCTTAGTGGTAATTTTACCGAAAAATTATACAAGTCCATAAAAACTTCCTGCCGGTGCAACGGCACCGGATAATAAATAGCCGAAGCAATACCCTTCTCTTGAAGAGCGGCAGTCAGCACATCGCGATTTTTTGTGCGAATAGTAAACTGGTGATAAACATGTTCACATCCTGGAGCGACAGAAGGAAGAATTATTTCTTTTTTATTGATGGCCGCGCGGTAAGCGGCGGCATTTTGGCGGCGCGCGGTGTTAAATTTATCGATTTGCTTTAATTTAACACGAATGATCGCTGCTTGAATTTCATCAAGACGGCTATTGTAGCCTACCTCCTGATGATAGTAACGCACGGAACTGCCATGGTTGCGTAATATTTTTATTTGCCGGGCGATCTCTTCGCTTTTTGTGATGACCATACCGCCATCGCCGTAACCGGCCAAATTCTTACTGGGGAAAAAACTAAAACAGCCGGCATCGCCTATGGTGCCGACGTTTTGTCCATGGTATTTAGCGCCAAAAGCCTGGGCGCAATCTTCAATAACTTTCAGATTATTCTTTATGGCTATCTCCATGATCGGCGCCATATCCGCGGGATGTCCGAATAAATGGACGGGAATGATGGCTTTGGTCCGGGAGGTTATTTTTGCGGCGATCTTGCCGGGATCGATATTAAAGGTATCGGGGCAAATATCCACAAAAACGGGGGTAGCCTTTAAAAGGGCAATGACTTCGGCCGTGGCAATAAAGGTAAAGGGAGTAGTTATTACCTCGTCGCCGGCCTTAATACCGCAAGCACGCAGTGCCAGAAGTAAGGCATCCGTACCGTTAGCTACGCCCACGGCGTAAGGCAAGCCATGATAAGAGGCAATCTCTTCTTCCAGTTTGCTTACATTAGGCCCCAAAATAAACTGGGCCTGCTCTAAAACCTCGCCTACCGCCGTGTCTATCTCACTTTTAATCGTCTGGTACTGCCTTTTTAAATCAACCATTGGGATCATTTTATGTCCTCGGCGGTTTTCATTTTTTTAGTAATCTTTGCAGCTAGTTCCAAAGATTTGCGGGCCTCAGAACCCGAAACGATCGGCGCAGAGCGGTCAATAACGCAATGGACAAAAGAGCGGATTTCTTCTTCCAGGGGATCATGACTGCCGACTTCAATGTTGTTTTGAATTATTTGCGGCTGGCCTGTATTATTGACAATCTTCTTAAAAGATAGAATTTCGCGTTTTTGGCAATCAACCGAATGATATCCCTCCGGCCCAAAAAAGCGTATTTTTTGCATGGTTTTGGCGCTGATGCGGCTGGCCGTAATATTGGCGATACAGCCGGATTCAAAAGAAAGCCGTACATTGGAAATATCTATCTTATCGGAAAGAACGGGAACACCTACGGCTTCCAAAGATTTAAGCGGAGAATTTACAAATTTCAAAATAATATCCAGATCGTGAATCATCAAATCCAGAATAACATCCACATCGGTACCGCGCTCAAAAAACGGATGCAAGCGATGAACTTCAATAAAAAGCGGCCGGGTAATGACATTTTCCAGCGCCATTATAGCGGGATTGAACCTTTCGACAAACCCCACTTGCAGAATCAAATTATTTTTGCCGGCCAATTTAATTAATTCATCTGCTTCTTCAATGGTCGCGCAAATCGGTTTTTCAACCAGCACGTCAATGCCGGCGTTTAAAAAATCCCTGGCCACCTTGTAATGCTCGCCGGTAGGAACGGCAATGCTCACGGCATCAACTTTGTCCAGTAAATCTCCGTGATCAGTGAAAGCCCGGCAATGATAGGTATCAGCCGCTTTTCCAACTCGCTCTATCAGAGTATCCGACACAGCAACAATTTCACAATCATCTATCTTTGCATATTTCTGGAGATGATAATTACCCAAATGACCGAGGCCGACAACGCCGATTTTGATTTTCTTTTTTTTGACAGCCATCTCTTTAGCGGCAAGTGCCCCTTTTCGATTCTTTTATAAAGTTTATAAAATGTCTTACTTCGGGAATATCTTCCACTTCGTCCTGTGCTTTTTTCAGCGCCTCCTCCAAAAGAAGTTGGGAACGGAAAATAATCTGGTAAGCTTTTTTGATTGCTTTAATAGTTTTGTCGGAAAAATTTCGCCTTTTCAGGCCAATTATATTCAGCCCAAAAAGCTTGGCATGGTTTCCCGCAACTATGGTATAAGGCGGTACATCTTTAACAACCGCCGACGCTCCCCCAATAATGCAGTGAGCGCCAATATTGGAAAATTGATGAACCCCGGATAAAGCACTGATAATCGCGTAATCTTCTACATGGACATATCCACCTAACATTGCGGTATTCGCCATGACAATTCTATCACCCAATTTGCAGTTATGCGCCACATGGCAGTAGGCCATGATCATGTTATAATCGCCGATCACGGTTACACTGGTCTCGGAAGCAGTGGCTCGATGAATGGTTACGAATTCCCGAATACTGTTGAAATTACCCATTATTACGCGAGTTTTTTCCCCTGTATATTTTAAGTCCTGTGGTGGTGCGCCAATGGAACAAAATTGATGGATATGGTTGCCTTCACCAATTTCCGTTAACTCCTCAATTACCGCATGAGGACCAATGATTGTGTTTTTCCCGATTTTCACGCCAGCCCCAATAACGCAGTAGGGACCAATCTCAACATCATCTTCCAGTTTCGCCTCGGGAGAAATAATTGCCGTGGGATGAATTTTCATGGTTATTCTTTACCTGTCTTATTAATTTTTGCTTCAAGCTGCTCCACGTATTTGATCAGCCGTTGCAATTTGACGCGGATTTCAGGAAGTTTAACCTTGCTGGACTCCACTCTCAGCCATTCTTTGGAAGGAAGAAACGGCGATCCGCCGCCAATCTGGCCTGCGGGGATGTCCTTGTGAATGTTCGATGAGGCACCAATCATGACATGATCTCCGATGGAAATATGTCCGACAATGCCGACCTGCCCGCCGATAATGACGCTCTTCCCTATTTTGGTGGACCCCGAAATACCGGTCTGAGCGGCAATGACCGAATTTTCGCCGATGACTACATTATGGGCAATTTGAACAAGATTATCAATTTTCACATTACGTCCAAGCCACGTTTTTCCAAGTGTGGCGCGGTCGATGGTGGTATTGGCGCCGATTTCCACATCGTCATCTATCTGCACAATGCCTACCTGTGGTATTTTGCTATTGCTTTTACCAGGATCGGCAAAACCAAAGCCATCTGCGCCGACAATAACGCCGGAGTGCAAAATTACCCGTTTACCAATGATACAAGAATGATAAATAGTTACATTGGCATAGATTACCGAATTTTCACCGATCGAGACGTTACGCCCAATGTAAACACCGGGATAAATAAAAGCGCCCCTTTCAACCTTCGTCCCCCGGCTAATGAAAGCTTTGGGAAAAATATTTGCTTCTGGAGAAACAATGGCGCCTTCTTCAATATAGGCGTCAGGGCTTATGCCTTTTTGTCCATGTTCCCAGGGATAAAATAACGCCAATAATTTTCCGAAGGCGGCGTAAGGATCGACTACGATAACCAGGGTTTTCCCTTCCGCCGCAGTTTGCGGCGGAGCAATAATAGCCGACGCCTGAGTCATCTTTAATTTCTTTACATATTTTGCGTTAGCAATAAATGTAATATCGCCTTCACGTGCATCCTCAATGGCCATGATATTGTTAATGATTATATCATCACGGCCAATGACTGTGCCGCCAATAATCCGGGCTATTTCGTTGAGCGTCATTCCCATGTCAAGAGGATATCTCTAATGTTTTTTATTATACTCTTCGATAACTTTTTTGCTTAAATCATAATCTTTATCAAAATAAGGTACCGGCATGGTTGCCACATCTATAATTAAAGTGTATTTTTCTTTTTCCGCTATAGTGCGAATGACTTTCAATATTTCCGGCATTAACTTTGCAAATATTTCCTGATCCTTCTTGCGAAGGTCTTCGTTGGCGTCATTAACGAGCAATTGATAATCGCGTAGTTTCTTCTGATAAGCCGTTTCTTTATCTCTGCGTGCTGTTGCCGTCAAAACGGAGCTTTTCTTGTCCAGGTCATCCTTCAGGCTTTTTAGTTCTTTTTCCATTGATGTAATTTCAGACTGTTTTTTTTCCGCAACCTTTTTTAGTTCCTCACCGGCCTTTTTGCCGGCATTGGATGTTTGGATTATCTCTCTCACATTGATAAAACCAATTTTGGTGTCCGCAGCCAAAGAACTTGAACTCCAGACAAAAAGCAACACGATAATCCCCGCCATCACACAAATATTTCTTTTCATAATTTAATCTCCCCTTTATTTATTAGCGGATAATATAATTTTTATCCGCTTTAAAATTACATAAACATGCCGATAGTAAATTCGAAACGGCCTTTTGCATCATCCGCCAGATCTCCACGGTTAATCACATAGCCGTATTCGAGCCTTAAAGGACCGATTGGCGAATACCAGCGAATGCCCGCGCCCACGGACTGCCTTAAATCATTAAAACGATATGCTCCACTATAATTCCAAGCGTTACCCGCATCATAAAAAACAACGCCCTTCATGCCGGCATTTTTGATAAGAGGGAAAACAAGCTCGATGTTGAAAACCATCATGGTTGTTCCGCCTTCGACATCGGCGGTCCCACTACCCTTAGTTCCTATGTAACGCAGACCACGAATGGTGCTGATCCCGCCCAGAACATATCTTTCATAAACAGGCAATCTGCTTGCATCCTCATCGGTATTCTGGAGATATCCCATCCGTCCCTTCGTGACAAACACCATATCCCAAAAAAGCGGCCAGTAAGCGCTTGCGCCTGCCGAGTATTTTACTAAGTTTACATTCCCTCCCAGAGGAGATCCCGCGTACATAACAGAAACACTCGCATTGGATCCCTTTGTCGGGAACATGTAATCATCGCGCGTGTCGCGCGCTAAAGTAAATGTCATGGCGCTGGTAATTCTTTCACCGAACCTGGCCTGTTCTATTATTAAGGGCGAGGCTGTAGCCTCGTTAACATCTCTAATATCATTGGAACTAAGATTATAGCCCCCGTAGCCAACAACTTTCTCCCAAATAGGGTAGCCCAAGGTAAGTCCTGCGCCGTAAGTATCCAGCTCGTAAGAATCATATTCTTTTGTGTATTTCCAGATGTCGGCTTTGCACCAGAGGGGAATGTCAAATAGCCAGGGTTCGGTAAAAGATAATTCATAATTATTAGTAGTAGAACCTAATGATGCTTTAAAGCTTAAAATTTGACCGTAGCCCAGAAAATTATTTTGGACAATTTGCCCCATGATGACCGCCTGTTCATTCGCGCTGTAACCGGCGCCAACCATAAACATACCCGTGTTTTTTTCTTTAACCCGTATATTGATGTCCATTTTATCTTTGTCCGGACCTTTTTCCGTCTGGAAATCCACTTCTTCAAAATATCGGAGACGGTTCAAATTACCATAGCTGTTTTTTAATTTAGAGCTGGAATACAAATCTCCTTCAACCACGTCCAACTGACGCCGAATAATCTTATCACGAGTAACTGTATTGCCGCTGATGCCGATGCGGTTAATATAGACCAGTTCTCCTTTGATGATTTGAAAGTCCACATCAACTAATTGCTCTTTCTCTCTTGTATCAACTTTAGGATTAATATCGGCGTAGGCATAGCCTTCATCATTACACGCTTGCGTCAATAAATCTATATCCTTTATGATTTCTTCGCGGTTATAATTCTCGCCTTCCTTTATTTTGAGCGAAGCGAACAACTCATCGCGAGACTTTTGCAACAAATCACCGGAAATTATAATTTTTCCAAACTTAAATCTTTTCCCCTCTTTAATCCGAATTTTTATGTAAATCCATTTTTTGTCGTATGTTATTTCGGGTTCGCCTACTCGAGAGTTAATAAAACCATTATTGAAATAGTAAGAGGTTATTTTACCAATGTCTTGTTTGAGTTGGTCGCGCTTGAGCAATCCGGAATCCGTCATAAAGCTTAGAAATCCGTGTTCGGAAGTGCTCATCATGCCCCTAAGCTCTTTTGAAGAATAGGCTTCATTCCCTTCAAAGGTGATGGATTTGATATAGACCCGGTCGTTTTCTTTGATATCAAATACTACCCGGAAATCTTTTTCTCCGTCTTGCTCGACGGAATCGGTGATTTCGGCATTATAGTAACCTTTGCCGTCATATAGGGTTTTAATTTTTTCAATGTCGGCTTTAATTTTTTCCTGATTCAAGCTCTCCCTGGTCTTTATCGTCAGGACCTCTTGAATATCGTCCTTATCTAATGCTTTATTGCCCTTAATCTGAATGTCCGTAATTAACCCCTTTTCCAGTATCGTAAAGGTGATGATTTTCCCTTCCGGGGTTGAAGTAGTCGCCGCGCTGACATCCAGAAAAAGACCCATTTTGTAAATAGTCTTAATATCATCGGTAATATCCGCTTTGAAAAATGGTTTACCTTCCTTGCTTTTGATTTGCTGAATAATGGCCGCGGCTTCAATCTTTTTATTACCTTTGATTTCTATTTTGAATATTTTCTCAATTAATCCCATCCGGACAAGTATTTCCGTTTTCAATTGAGCTACGACCAATCCGATATTGTCAAAGCCTTTGCCTTGAATAGAAACCGGAGGTAAAGCATTTGCCGCACGCACATCAATTATTTGAGCATCCACGCTTAAAGTTTCACCGAATTGAGTCAGACTGCCTAAAACAACAAAATCTACGCCCAGGGATTTCCCCGCTGAAATCGCCCCTTTTTGGTCAACTTTTGTTTTGTCCCGAAGAAAAGCACCGGCAGAAACAACTTTTACGCGTTTTTCTTTTTTTAGTTCTTCGGATAACTTCTTGTACAGGGATTCTTTGATAGCCGAACTGTCGTCCTTGCTGTAAATTTCAAAAGGGAAAATGCTGATTTTTTTTATTTCCTGAGCAAATGCCGGCGCAAGAAAAATAATCGATAAAAGCAAAAAAACTAAAAACACCTGACGAGCTATTTTATTTATAATCATAAATTTTCCCGTCGCGCAGTCCGATCCTGCGGGACATCCTTTCTGCCAATAGTTTATTATGGGTGACAACAATAAGCGTGATCTTTCTTGTTGCGTTTAAATTTACCAGAATGTCTTCTATCTTTTTT
>MGQN01000037.1:66662-77127 GCA_001797845.1 Deltaproteobacteria bacterium RBG_16_44_11
GTTCCCCGCCGGAAAGCTCGCCCGGCTTATGTTTTAACCGCTGTTCTAATCCAACTTCTTCCAGCAATGTATAAGCTTTTTGCGCAGCTTGCTTTCTCGTCATGCCGCTGATTAAAGCCGGCATCATGGTATTTTCCAGAGCGTCGAATTCGGGAAGTAAATTATTAAATTGAAAAATAAAACCGATTATTGAATTGCGAAAGGCGGCCATTTTGTTCTCTTCCCAATCAAAAACATTCAGCCCATTAATATGAAGATAACCTTCCGTAGGATGATCCAGCGTACCTAAAATATGAATGAGGGTGCTTTTGCCCGCACCGGAAACACCAAGAATTGCCAACGATTCTCCCTTAGCAATTTCCAAATTCAGGCCGCGTAAAACTTCGATTTTATTGCCGTCTTTAAAAAAAGTTTTTGATAAATTATTCAGTATAATCATTTTTTATATTTCCACGCCTAATTATTCATACCTTAGGGCTTCCGCCGGATCCAGCCGCGAGGCTTTTAAGGAAGGATAAATTGTGGCTAAAAAACAAATCAGCAATGTCCCGATAACAATAATAACCACGTCACCGTAATTAACCTGAGAGGGCAGTTCGCTTAAGTAATAAACATCTCCGGGTAAAATCTTGAACTTGAAAATATTTTCCACAAAAAGCGATATTTTCTGCAAATTTAAGGCTACGGCCAGGCCCGCAATACAGCCCAAAGACGTACCGATGATGCCGACAATAAGACCCTGATATATAAATGTTTTCATAATACTGCGGGAGGTCGCGCCCATAGATTTTAAGATAGCGATATCCTTATTTTTTTCCATAACGATCATTATTAAAGCGCTAATTATATTAAAAGCGGCAACCAGGACAATTAAACTTAAGATTATAAACATGACGCGCTTTTCCAATTTAAGGGCGGCAAAAAGATTCCTGTTCATTTGCATCCAGTTATTCGCCCAAAAAGGGAAACCAAGTTTACTTTGAATTTTGCGGGCGATAATATCCGCCTTGTAAATATCATTGACTACTATATCAATACCTGTAACAGCATCTCCCATCTGCAAAAAATCCTGACAGCTTTTCAGAGATAAATAGGCAAGCGTCGAATCATATTCGTAAAATCCGGACTCGAAAATACCCGTGACGGTAAATTTCTTCATGCGGGGCATTATCCCCATCGGCGTAGAAATGCCTACAGGCGAAATGATGGTGATTGTGTCATAAAGGAAGATTCCCAGATTACGCGCCATTTCTTTACCTATAACGATTCCATTCAACCGGGCATCTTCTTTGGGAATCTTTTTTGATACTTCTTCGGGAATTTTGTTGAGATATTCAATATTGCCTTCTCTTATTTTTCCCAGATTAATGACTTTAAACGCGCTTTCGGTATCTAAACCGCGAATAACCACGCCGCTCACGCTGTTGCCGCTGCGAATCATCGCCTGACTATAAATGAACGGCGTAGAAGCGACAACACCGTCCATGCCGTCAACAATTTGACGAACTTCTTGATAATTTTTCATGGAGCCGTTTATATCTGCCGTCAGTTCGATATGAGATTTAATCCCCAGGATTTTTGTGCGTAAATCTTTTTCAAACCCGTTCATCACGGCCAGAACAATAATCAAAGCCGCTACGCCTAAAAAAATGCCAAAGATTGATATAAACGTAATTATTGATACAAAAACTTGTTTGCGTTTTGCTCTCAAATAACGTTTACTTATGAAAAATTCGTAAGCCATCAATATTATCCTGCTCTCTGGAATAACCTAATTTTTGAAAAATTTGGTTAGTATCGCCACTTTATTCCTGTCTTGTCCTTAACAGAGGGAATAAAATGACATCTCGAATAGAAGCGGAATCGGTAAAAAGCATTACCAACCGGTCAATACCAATACCTTCACCGGCTGTGGGCGGCATAGCATATTCCAATGTTCGAATATAATCTTCATCCATTTCATGAGCCTCGTCATCACCGCCCTCCCTTTGGCTTAACTGCTGAAGGAACCTTCCCCTCTGATCAACGGGATCATTTAATTCCGAAAAGGCATTGGCAATCTCCTTACCGTAAATATAGAGCTCAAAGCGGTCGGTAAAATTAATATTCGTGACCGACCTGCGTGAGAGAGGGGATACATCTACCGGATAATGGGTGACAAATGTCGGCTGAATGAGCTTTTTTTCAACAAGCTCATCGAAAATGGCCATTAATATTTTACCTAAAGAATCGGTTTCTTTGGTTTCACAACCGGCCCTCCGGGCAAAAGCCAGAGCCTGGGCTTGATTTTCCAGTGAAGCCGGAGGCATTCCTGCCATTTCTACAAGAGCTTCCTTAACTGATACGCGCCGCCAAGGCGTGGTCAAATCGATTTCCGTACCCTGATAGTTGAATTTAAGCCCGCCAAATATATCGGTGGCAATAAAGGCAATTAAATTTTCGGTATAAAACATCAAATCTTCAAAAGTTGTATATGTCCAATAAAATTCCAGCATGGTAAATTCCGGATTATGAAAAGTGGAAACGCCCTCGTTGCGAAAATTACGGTTGACTTCATAGACTCGTTCCAGTCCGCCGGTAATAAGCCTCTTTAAATAAAGCTCCGGGGCAATCCGAAGATAAAAATCCATATCCAGTGCATTATGGTGGGTTTTGAAAGGGCGGGCCATTGCTCCACCGGCGCGCGGTTGCATCATCGGCGTTTCCACTTCCAAAAAATCATGCTCGTCCATAAATTTCCGAAGAAGTTGAATTATGCGGCTGCGCTTATAAAAAATTTCTTTAACCTTGGGATTAGTAATCAAATCCAGGTGCCTCTGCCGGTACCTGGTTTCAATATCAGTAAGGCCATGCCATTTTTCCGGCAGAGGCCGGATTGCCTTGGATACCAGACGCAGATTATCCGCTTCAATAGTTAATTCGTTTGTCTTAGTGCGAAATAGCTTTCCGGAAATATAAATAATATCGCCGATATCCAATTTCTTAAAAATGAAATAAGCATCATCGCCCAGGTTGTCTTTCGCTATATAGCTTTGGATTTGGCCTTTGCGGTCCTGGAGTTTGATAAATGCCGCTTTGCCAAAATTACGGATAGCCATTAAGCGCCCGGCTATCGAGAATTTTTCTGTCAGGCGCGCCAGGGCTTCACCATCCGCACTGCCGAAAGAATTAAATATCTCCGCCGTTGTATTATCCGGTTTTATATCGTTGGGATATAAATCCACCCCGGCTGCTTTTAAGGCCGCAATTTTTTCCAGACGAACCTTTAAAAGTTCATTATCTTCCATAATTTCCCCGTGTTTTATAAAGCACGTGTGAATATATTTTTTTTGATAAATAGTCAAGCCCGATTGTAGTACAACCAGGCGCTAAAGAAGATCTTAAAATGAATTTGCATCTCAAAATTAGTTTGCTAGAGGCGATATTGTTATGTATGATAATAACTCATAATTATAACAATCAATAACCTAAAGGTCATCTACGATAAGGGGGTACAAAATGGTAAATAAGGCGATGTTAATCGGCAGGCTGGGCAAAGATCCGGAAGTACGTTACACACCGGATGGCACAATGGTCACAAATTTCAATTTAGCCACAGACGAACAGTGGAAAGATAAAAATGGAGAAAAAGTCCAAAAAACAGAGTGGCATCGAATAGTTACTTTCGGGAAGCTTGCGGAAATATGCGGCAATTATCTGGTTAAAGGCAAGCTGATTTTTGTGGAAGGACGCATTCAAACCCGATCGTGGGAAGATAAAGATGGCGTAAAGCGATTCACTACAGAAATTATAGCTTCCAATATGCAAATGCTGGATTCCAAAGGTCAAAATAGGACGGAGGAATCATCTGATGCTCATTCCATAAGCTCTAATAATGCCAATACGCCGACAGACGATGTCCCGTTCTAAGCAACGATTTATATCGTTTGTTTTTCCCAAACCATTAAAATTAAAGCCAATTTATCATATACCTTTAGTAATTATACTGCCGGCCATCTTAATATGAAAGATGGCCGGTTTAGTTCAAAATAGCGTTATTATTAAGATACTCTGTATTTTTATGCCAAGATTATTTTTTTTCTTCTTGTTTTTTTGTGTCGTCATTCGCTATTTCGTTTTTATCATTGACTGATTTTTTAAAGTTTTTAATTCCTTTGCCCAGAGCTGAGCCGATTTCCGGCAATTTTCCGACACCAAATATAATCAGAATAATTACCAATATTATCAGTAATTCCGGAATGCCTATTCCAAACATAATATCGCACCTCTTCTTATTTATTCTTTTAAATTATGGTAACCGCAAGCGGATTACCTCGCCTGATTTACCCAAGTTTTCTATTTTTTTATCTTTAAATTGTATCTTGACCCCGCCGGCATTGCCAATGTCCATATCAAAAATTGCCGCTTTATACTCGATTTTTTCTCCCGGCCTTAATAACACCTGGAACGGAGGCTTTTGACCGGCTTTTATCCTTATCCATGTTTCTTCGGTAGCTTCTATAATCAAACGGCTTGATTCTTTATAATCCGGTTGCGGTGCACTTATCTCTGCTTTTGCATCCTTTTCCACTGAAGCTTTAGTGGAAACAGGCTCGACGGATTCCGGAGAGAGCGAGGGGGTTTGCGTTTGTCTACCGGAATCATTTATGGCAGGCTCTAAATTATCTGACGTTCTTTCGTTGAGAGGAACAATGGCATTAGCCTCCTGACTGGTTGTATTTCCCTTGCTTGCGGAAATATCAACGGCACTTTCCCCTTTTTGGTCTTTAATTATATCTGATGCCGGTGTATACTGCATAGAAATCAACCAAATCACACAAACAATAACAATTAAAAAAGAGGCAATCCCCAAAAAAGTACTGTGGCGGGCAATTGCTCCAAAAAAAGTCGCTTCTTCAGAAATATCTGCAGGCGGAATATTATCCAGAATATTAAGAGAGCTAAGATAATCTTCATAACGGGCAATAATCAGTTTGCTGTCCACGCCCAAAAAACGGGCGTAGGTATTAATAAAATTTTTTGCGTATATGGGCAATGGCAAAAGGTGAAAATCGCCATTTTCTATTGCCTCCAGATAGACAACGCTTATGCGTGTTCGCCCGAATACATCTTTAAGAGAAAGGCCAAACTCTTCTCTTTTTTCTTTTAAGTCCTGAAAATTAGTTCTTGGATTTTTTTCTATAGCCATATACAAACCACAAATAGCCGTTATAAAAAAGGCATTACCATTAATTTTCCCGCAGCGCAATCCTTTTAAAACAGCCGCTAAAATTCACAATATTATAGCTTTATATTTCTTCCAAATTCTATTACGTGTATGCTGTGTTAACAATAATAGGAGATTTATATTATGTTGCCATTTAAAAATTTCGCTGAACAGATAGCAAGAAAAGCCGGGGTTTTGCTTAAAGAGAAGTTAAGCCAAAAGCATGAAATATATTACAAGGACGAGATTAATCTGGTTACCGAGGCGGACAAAATGTCTGAAGATTTAATTATTACAGCAATCAGCCGTAATTATCCCGGCCATGGGATTCTTTCGGAAGAATCACCGGTCATCGCTGGCGCTGAAAAGCTCCGTTGGATAATTGATCCCTTAGATGGGACTACAAATTATGCTCACGGGTATCCTGTTTTTTGTGTTTCCATTGCCCTGGAAGATAACGGGGTTGTCATTTTGGGTGTAATTTATGACCCCATGCGGGATGAAATGTTCACCGCCGCTCGCGGTGAAGGAACTTACTTAAATGGTAAAAAGCTGAATACTTCGTCAACAGCTGATATTTCTCACAGTCTTTTGGCCACCGGTTTCCCTTACGATATACGTAAAAGCAAAGAAAATAATCTTGACTATTTTATTTCGATGGCTAAAAAAGCTCAAGCCATCAGGCGGGCAGGAGCTGCTGCTTTGGACCTTGCCTATGTGGCGGCGGGACGTTTTGATGGCTTCTGGGAATTAAAGCTTATGCCCTGGGATACGGCAGCCGGCATACTTATGGTGGGAGAATCAGGCGGAACAATTTCGGATATTTCAGGCAGAGACTGGCGTTTATCTTCGCCGGATGTTGTTGCCACCAACGGCTTGATTCACAAACAAATGATTAAAGTATTAAAAGATAGGGCCAAAGAGTAAAAACACAAAAATAATTTCGCTTAATTGAAGCTCTCCGCGGCAAGCCGCAGAGAATCTTCGATTCTTAAGGAACAATATCATTAAGTATTCGCTTGCTTACCCAAAAGCTCGCTACGGGGAATGCGCTCGCTACCGAATTCAAAAATCTAATCGTTGGAAATAATCGATAGAAATACTTTTCTGGAGCGTGGGCCGTCAAATTCACAAAAAAATATTGATTGCCATGTACCCAAAACCAGCCGGCCGGCCTCAATCAAAACTGTTGCCGAAGCCCCGACCAGTGATGCTTTTACATGTGCCGGAGAATTTCCCTCCATATGCCGGTAATGACTGTTTTGCGGGAAAACCATTTCCAATGCGGTTATAATATCCCGGGGTACATCGGGATCGGCATTTTCATTGATTGTAACTGCCGCCGTAGTGTGCGGAATAAAAATAATACAAACTCCTTTTTTTACTTTGTTTTCGCTTATTGCCACCTGGACTAAGGACGTGATATCAATCATCTCTGATCGTGAATTCGTTTGAACTTTAATTTCTTTCATGAATTTATTCGTCGAAAACTAATTTGCGGATGACTTTATCGCCTGATAAACATCAGTAATGATTTGCGGGGAAATAGTTTTCAGCGCTTGACTCATAGCCTGGCAGTAGCCGCGCGGCGTTTGCTCGGTTAACAATTCTTCATGACGATATTTTCTTTGAAAAATTATACGCCTATTTGTTTCTCTCTTTCTGGAATCTTTCAGCGTTATCTCCAGGCAGATAACGGCAAGCTTGCGATTTTTTTCCACCTGTAAAAAAAATTCTCCTACTCCTCCCTCGAGAAGAAAATTGGTTTCTTCCACGCTATAACGTGACAGCGCGGCATGAAAAAGTCCGCTGGCCTGCATATCGCGCAACAAAATATCGGCAACCATGTCGGCGGGGTTCACGGCCCAGCGATTGTAACTGAAAAAATCGAGAGAATAATTATCGGAACGGAAAATCATGTTTTGGGTATTATAAGCAGCGGCAATGGTAAACCGGTTAAATCTTATTGTTGAATCAAGCTTAGTAAGATTTCCCAAAGTGGGAGCCGAATAATCTAAAAGGTAATTTTGAATCTCATAGCTTCGTTTTCCGCCGGAGGTGCATCCTTGAAGAACAAGAAATATAAAAATGATACAAAGAAGTATATTTATATTATTGAATTTGCGGGGCATTCCATATTTCTCCATTTTTCGCCATTATTTCTCCATAAGTTTTTTCGGAGGCGGCGGACGTTTAAAAAATAATTCCGAAGGATTATCATTTATACTTTCGGAAAATGACTGCAGGTTTTCCATAGTGACACGAAGATTTTCCATGGCTTTGTCAATGTTGGCTGTTGTAGATTCCAGATTAACCAGGACATTCGTGGTCTGTTTCCCTGCTACAAAAGTTTCCACGGCCTTGGTAGTGTTTTTTAATTGATCAGACAATCCTTTAAAATCAACAGCTTTGATATTTTTCATTATTTCATTTGTATCCGCGAAAAAGCGGCTGATGTCGGAGCGGCGCGAAGGGATCACCGGATGCTTCGTTTTAAAGGTAATCGCCGGAGAGCTTGGTTTTTCACCAGGCTTAACCTGATCCAATTCGATGAAAACAATCCCGGTAATGCCCGCTGTCCTTAATTGAGCTTCGATATGGTCTTGTAAATCCGAGGATAAGTCAACTTTCATGGCGACTTCAATTAAGCGTTCGTCAGGTGCGACTTTAATACTTTGAACTTTACCCACTTCCACGCCGCGATATTTAACGGCAGAATCAGCCTGCAGGCCTTGAACCGATTCGTCAAAATATGTGACATAAATAGAGCCTTTCATGAAAAAGTCGGCGGCACCAACCCAGATAATGATAATTGCGGCCATCACTGAACCGGTAATGACAAAAAGGCCAATCAAAAATTTTGATGCTCTACTTGCCATATGCTCCATCCCGGTAATCGGCATCGGGCAGCTGCCTTAAAAAAAAGCTGCGCACCCTGGGGTCTGTAGATTTTTCTTTGAGCTCCTGCGGATCGCCCTCGGCAATGATACCCTTGGCTGTTTTGTCCAACATTACTACTCTGTGGGCGATTTTGCAAATAGATTCTAGCTCGTGAGTTACGATGACCATGGTCGTCCCCAGTGCTTCATTGGTCTTAATTATTAAATCGTCCAATTCGACAGCGGTAACCGGATCAAGTCCCGCGGATAGTTCATCAAAAAAAAGGACTGTAGGGTCAAGCGCCATGGCCCGGGCAATGCCTGCCCTTTTTTTCATGCCGCCGGATAATTCCGCAGGATAATGGTTTTCATAACCAGCCAGATTGACCATGCCTAATTTCATTTTGATAATCATATTTATCATCGCGGAATCGAGATCAGTATATTCCTGCAGGGGCAGAGCGATATTTTCACTCAATCTCATGGAACTGAACAAGGCGCTGGATTGGAAAAGCACCCCAATATTTTGACGATAATTGTTTATTTCATCCTCTCCGGCGGAAATAATATCGGTCCCCCGAAATAGGACTTTGCCGGAAAATGGTTTTTGCAGACCAATCATAATTTTCAGAAGCGTTGATTTACCGCAGCCGCTTTCTCCGACAACAACGAGTATCTCTCCTTTATTTACCTGAAAGCTTACGCCCTCAAACACAATGTTGCTGCCGAAGCGGGCAGAAAGGTTTTCCACAACAATTATTGGTTTATTTTCCGGCAATGGCAAGATTTGCTACCTACCTTATATAATATAGTGTAACCGCAAAAATAGAATCCGCCACGACAATAAGAAAAATTGCGGATACAACCGCGGAAGTCGTATATTTTCCCACATCCTGGGCGCCCGAACGAACCTGAAATCCTCGCTGGCAGCCAATACCGGCGATAAGAGCGGCAAAAACAGCCGCCTTAATCAGGCTGGTAACGATATCAAATACAGTAATTGTCTTAATTGATTGTGTAAGATAAGTGTTGACAGTTAGATCCAATCCGGTAACCCCGACAATCATGCCGCCCAGAACGCCAAAAAAATCAGCATAGATTGTTAATATCGGAACAACCATCATGGATGCCAGCACCTTGGGCACGGCAAGGAAACGAACCGGATCAAAGCCCATTGTTTTTAAAGCGTCAACTTCCTCGTTAA
Organism: Deltaproteobacteria bacterium RBG_16_44_11; assembly: GCA_001797845.1. Lineage (GTDB taxonomy): Bacteria > Desulfobacterota > Syntrophia > Syntrophales > Smithellaceae > UBA4810. The sequence goes on from MGQN01000037.1 coordinate 75,952, forward strand.
CCACCATTGTGCCGATTTCCGCGGCAAAGGCTGAGCCGGATCGCCCAGCCACCAAAATTGCCGTCATAATGGGCCCTAGCTCCTTCACCATCGCAAAACTTACCAGGGAGGGAACATAAATATTTGCCCCAACTTGCTTCAACTGCAAAAAGGACATGAAAGCGATAATGAGACCGATCAAGGCGCTAATTAGGCCAACGATGGGTAAGCCATCAACGCCGGCGCGTTTCATGTAGAAAAGAATATCTTTCATTCTCAATGATTGCGGATGAGTAATCGTATAAAATATGGCAAACAATAAGTCACCGACAAACTCGACAACATTGATAAAATCGCGGACAAGATGCAGGAAAGCGTCTCCTAGCTGGATTAAAAAGTTATCTGATGCTGTTTTAGGTTTGAATGGCCGTTTAATCAGCGCCTGCTCATGAATAACGCTGAAAATACCTTTTGCTTCCTCGGTTAAATTAACGAACGACCATAGGGTATTTTTAGCGCCGGCATAATTTTTGAGTTGGATTAAAGCTAGGGCCGCGGCGCTGTCTAAAAAAGAGATACCCGAAAAGTCTATGCTTATTTGTTGAAATTTTTTTTTGTCAATTAATTTTCTGATGTCATTGGTAAATAAATTTAAATTTTTTAAGCCAAAATCTCCCGTAAGATAAACAAATAAATGCGAATCCTTTTTTTCAGATGATATTTTGTATAGCTTTGACCAGTCCTTTTCGCTATGCATAATTATTATATAATTTGATTTAGAAGGAAAAATATTATGAAGCAGTTAACGCTTTCATGATTATTTTGTCAATGCCAAATTAAAAGATAGCAGCTGTAAAAAGTTTCACATTTTGTTCAACCGTTTTTAATATTTCATTGAAAAAGAAGGGTGAAAGGGGCGATTTTTCTGATTTGTTCCGAGAGACGATTCCACTAGTTAGTGCGTATTATTATATAGTTACAATTATCGGTAACGATTATTGATATTTTGGCATGATCCTTCCATTAATATAGGGGCAAATCCCGCTTTGCGGGATAATTCGACCAACAAGTTTCAGTGCACTCCGTTTCTAAAACTTGGGTCTCATTATAAACAAAGGAGGAAACAGATCATGAAAAAGACATTAGGAACAATGATGGTAGCGGCGGCGGTTGTTCTTTTAACCGCAACATTCTCTC
>MGQN01000038.1:0-314 GCA_001797845.1 Deltaproteobacteria bacterium RBG_16_44_11
CACCGAGAAGTACAGAAGACGAGGTCATATCTTTTAAATTAAACTCTTCAGCAATTTGAGACAGATTGCTGATTAAAACAAATCTTCCGCACATACCTTTTCCGGGAAATAATCATTTCTTTAAAGAATATAAAAGACTGCCTTAAGATTAACCGCTTTCGCACGAATTATAATCTATAGAGCCCCTGGTAATGGGGCTCTATCAAAAAGAGACAAAATTCCGGCGGTTAATTACCTCTTTTTCTTTTTCAGTTTCTTTTTTGCCGGAGGTTTTTTTACCGGTTTCTTTTTCGCTGATTTTGCTTTTTTTATTG
>MGQN01000038.1:342-6382 GCA_001797845.1 Deltaproteobacteria bacterium RBG_16_44_11
TTTATTTATCATGGGCTCTTCGCAGCAAACTACTCCCACTCCGGCACATCCGCATTCTTCGTCCACGATTACGGTAAGGCCGCATACTTCACAACTCAGGACATCTCCAGTCTTTGCTTTCGACATTTGTTTTTCCTCCTCGTTGCTGATGTATTTTTAAGTCCATTTTTTAGAATCTTAATTTAAAAAAAATTTTCTTTCAAGCATAGATTAGATATTTTTCACGTTTTTTAGAAAGCATAGACAGCTTGACTTTCATTGCCGGTTTGGTATGATTTCGTGGCAAAACGATCTTAAAAAAGCTAAAGTTACTCACCGAATAATATAAAGTTATTACCGTCCTGGGACGATGTCTTTACCATGAAAACTAAGCAATAATTATCCACCGGACTAAGAATATATGTCATTAAAAAAAGAGCAAAAATATCGCAGTTGGGTTGAAGTTGACCTGGATAATTTTATTGGCAATCTGAAGGAAATAAAAAGACTTATCGGGCCTGAAGTTGATTTCATGCCGGCCGTTAAAGCAGATGCTTATGGGCACGGCGCCATAGAAATATCGCACGCCGCCTTAAAGAATGGCGCGAAGATGCTGGGCGTGGCCAATGCCGATGAAGGCGCTCAGCTTAGAATAAGCGGCATCGAAGCGCCAATTGTAATTTTAGGGCCTTCAACCGCGGCCGAAATCGAACAAATAATCAAATACAATCTTACCCCGTCAGTTTCGGACATAGCCTTTGCCAAACTCCTGCAAAAAGCTTCGGAAAAGGCAGATCGCAAATTACCTGTGCATATTGAAGTGGATACGGGTATGGGACGCGGCGGAACCATGCACAGCGAAGCACTGAAACTCGTGCGTGAAATATCCAAACTATCCAATATTAAGCTGGAGGGAATTTTCAGCCACTTTGCCTCAAGCGAAGCCATGATTTCTTATAATGATAAGCAATGGCAATTGTTTTCGGATTTGCTTGCCGATCTTGAGCGTTCAGGAATAGATATTCCCCTCCGGCATATAGATAACAGCGGCGCGGTTTTAAATTACCCCGAATGCAAATTGAACATGGTGCGTCCTGGTCTGATGACTTACGGAATATATCCCTCGGTGGAAACTCAGTCCAAAGCCAAACTTTCCCCGGTCATGTCTTTTAAAACCAGCGTTGTTTTGCTCAAAGACTTTCCCGCCGGTTACGGTATCGGTTACGGTAGCACTTATGTCACTTCAAAGCCAACGCGGATCGCGACAATTCCGGTAGGTTACGGTGACGGTTACGCCTTTCTTCTTTCCAATCAGGGAGAGGCTTTGATCCATGGCCGGCGCGCGCCCATTGTCGGGCGGATTTCTATGGATATGTGCACAATTGATGTCACTCAAATTCCCGCTTGCGCCGTGGGCGATGAAGTTGTTCTTCTGGGCAAGCAAGGCAAAGAATATATCAGCGCCAACGAGATTGCCCAAAAAGCAAAGACGATAAGCTATGAAATTCTTTGCGCTTTAGGTAAAAGAGCGCCGCGAATATTTTTGCAGAAAGGAAAGACAGATACGATAGAGCCGCGGCTGCGGCGGCTATTTGTTCCGGACGAAGAAAAATCCATCTCTCGCATCGATAATATTATCCGCCATTGTCTGCAGACGCGCGCGCGCGATGAGGAACTGGGTAACGCTATTTATTACGAAATGTTTGAAACACTTTTCGGCAAGGAAGACCGCCAGCTCGAATTGCGTTCCGGCTTTAGATATAATATTAGGATAGCGCAATTGCCGAAAGTGAAGAAAGCCGCAAAGCATTCCGATGCCTATTTTCGCGTCAGCACGCACATAGAGTATAAAAAAACGATTAAAAACAATATTTTTATGATCGGCTGTGCCTTGAATAATTCGCAATTAGCCGCGTTATTTGAAGATCCGCTTTGTGAATACCGCTGGCTTCTAGGAAGCGGCAAGGATTTGGTTATCGAGCGTGATTTTACCGTCGAGCGTGTGCGCGTTGATAACAAAGATATACCGGTTATGGAAACAAAAAAGACCAGGCGAGGCTATGAAGTATGGTGCGGCTCGGAAAAGCTCAAAGAAAAAATAAATCATGAGGTAAAAATCGAAATAGAAATCGCCACTAAACAGGCAAAAGACAATAAAATCTTTCCCGTTTATCTTGTTTATCCCACCAGGGGTGTGGATATTAACTTCAATTATGAAAAAGTGGAGTTAAAAAATGTGAAAGCAGAAAGCTTTTTTGCCGGAAGGCATCCCCAGCCTTCCATAGCGGGAAGTAAAAACAAATTTATTGATATTAAGATATCCGACAAAGAATGGATTTTTCCCACCAGCGGTGTTATCTTTATCTGGGACATCTGATGGCGTTTGCATAACTGTATAAAACTAGCAGTTATGTCATTCCGGACGTAGATGACCTTTAGGTTACGAAAGCCGGAATCCAGTATTATCAAGTACTTCCTAGATTCCATGTCACCCGGCATACGCCCGGCCATGAGTCTGGAATGACGAATAAAGGAGTTTTGCAAAGCTCTACATTTACATGCCTTGCATCTTGGGCTTTTTACAAAACCAGGCCCGATTGCCGATTATCTAACAATTTTTTAGCTATTTCTTTCTTTCCAGCAAGAGCCACACAGCCAGCAGTATCAGAACTACAGCAGCAATCACGCTGGGCCAGACTGGAATTTCCACTCCCGAAGCAACCACGTTGACTCCCAAAATAACACGGCACAATTGGGCAATGGCCATCAAAAGAAATAAAATAGCTGCTACTAATGATGCGGGTCGTTTCATACTGTTACCTCCTCATAAAAAAGTTGGCGCTTTAACTACAACTTTGACAAAATAAATTGATTAATCGACACTCCTTCTTCTGCCGATTTGATTGCTAATTCTCTATGAATATCTGGAGGAACTCTAAGGGTTAAATTACCTTTGAATTTTTTTAATCCCAGTGGCTCTGGAATTGGTTCATTATCCTCTTTCAGCCATTTAATAGTTTCTTTAATAACTTTTTTGATTTCGTGTAGTGCCTGTTCTGCTGTTTCTCCATGAGCCGCAAGAGAAGGAAATTCCAAACATCTGGCCACGTGGGTTTTGTCTTCTTCAGACCATTCTATTCTGTATGTATATTTTTCAATTACTTTATTCATCATTTTCCTCTAATTTCTTAATTGCCTTTATTACAATTTTTACTTGGTATGATTTTGCCATTTTTCCATCTTTCTGTATATTAATTCTCGGATCTTCTTTAATTTACCCAATTCTCAATTTTCAATCCCGGAATTCGATTAAATTCTTTTTCATTATTTGTTACGAGAATTAAATTTAAACCTTTTGCCTGGGCGGCGATTAACATATCCATTGCTCCAATTATTTTCCCGCTTCTTTCTAAATCCGCTCTGATAATTCCATATTCGCGAGCGGCCTGCGCGTCATAATTATATATTTCCAAAAAAGAAGCAAATTCTATTAAAGCAACCCGGTTTTTATCGGGATTGGAACTCTTTGCCGCTCCGTATTCCAGTTCGCTTAGCGTGATTGATGAAATGCCGACTTCTTTGATTTTAATTTTAGAAAGACGATTTAGGACAGAGACGGGCTTTTTCTTGATGAGATAGATGCATATATTGGTATCCAATATATATTTCATTGGAAATTCTCGCGTGTTTGAAGAGCAGGCTGATTTCTTTTATCCATGAAATCATCGGTGAATTTATTGATGCTCTTCATCAGCGAAGCCATTTTTTTGTTTTTAGGCATAATAACAACAATATCGTCAATTTTGTTTATATAGACTTCATCATCTTCAAAACGATATTCTTTGGGCAACCTGATCGCCTGGCTTCTGCCGTTGGTAAAAATTTTTGCTATCATCATAAAAGTGCCCCCAGATTGATATATATCATAGTATATACTTTTTGGGGAAAATGTCAATGTAAATTATGATAAGACGGCATGGCTTTCAGCCGCCAGTGATCAGCACGTTAGGCTGTTACACGACTTTATTGAGATCGATAGGTAGCCCTGCGGCCTTCATTTCCTTCGCTAATTTAAGCTGCCATTCCATCCGTTTGCCAATGGGAATAAACACTACACCTTGATAGTCAGATGGCACTTCCACACCATCTTCATACAACGCACACACACGATCTCTCCCTATCTTTCCTATAAAGAATCCCAACTCGAAGATTGCGTTCTGTCTCGCTCGCGGCAACTGTTCTTCGTACGTCTGATCGATTCCGCCGCCGCGATCATCGGCAGTTAATAAAACAACTGCGAAAGCGGCATCCGAATAATCCAAAAATTTTTCAATAATTGTACGACCCTGGTTAGGCTCCTCTTGTAGAATTGTCAACGGCAACTCCAATTTCTCAATGAATCTGGCGCACGACAGCAATACAACCTCATTATGCCCATGAACCAAAAATACGCGATATCCGGTAACGGCAGCGGCTACAGGTGCTTTCTGTGTGTCTGAAAGAAGCGCTTTGACTTTGCCTATTACTTTAAGAAGTTCCGACATTCCCTGATGCGTGTGTATTGTTCGACCTGAGAGAAAGCCCGCTTCAAAATAATTAGGAAAGTAGGACTTCCCACCCCGGACGGGTACTTCTATCCGCTCTTTGCCAACAACCTCTTCGAATACGTCTGCTACTTCTCCATATATCTCGCAAATCTCTTTATGGATTTGTGCAGTTCTCACAGAACCGCTGTATATAATCGGAATGTAGGTTTCTACAAGGTTTTTGAGCTTCTCAAGTTGACCAAGCTTCTGTTCGTAATCCATATTTTAGTCTTTCTCCGTCGTTAGGCTTTCATATAAAAGTGTTACCCATGTATCTAGAATAATCTGTTACCTATGTCTCCGTTCGCTCAGCCTATGGTTTCGCTTTCGTCTTAGTGAACTGGAACCGGCACAGGTCGTCGCCCCCTGCGAGCGTCGTCGGCTGCTTGAACCGAACCCCGTATTGGGGTTTTTCCAGTTCCGCTATCCACAGATTGTCCATTGCGCAAAAAATCGGAGTCACCTCAGGCATCCCATTAGCACGAAAGAAATCGTTAAAGAAACACTTTTGGATGTTAATAAAACTCCGTTCTTCATCCTGCACTTCTTGGACATAGGCATATGTTTGCCCGAATCGCTTTTCACCTCGCACCTTGAAGTTCTCTGCGATCCGGTTGAACGCGTCTTCAGGAGCATCCTGTAAAATACCAAACCGATCGGCAATGTATCCGGTCAGACCTTCCTTGAATGGTGCCTCCATCACATTGCGCAGAACCGAGAGAGCGATCTGTTTATCTCCTACAAGGGGTAGGAGTTCCTGATAGGCGGCCAGAATCATAGAGCAGAGCTGCAACCACTGTCGGCTGGGGGCATCAATTATCATAGCCTTATTCTGTTCTATGAGCTTTGTCATGCGTTCATGCACTGCCATTTCAATCTCATCCCAAAAGCGACCGCGGAGATAAGCGACTTGCGGCCTTACTGCGGCTAGTAGGTTGGTGACAAGTGATTTGCTGATTACATCTGTTTTTGCTTGTTCAGACATGAAATATCTCTTTTTTGTATCAGTATTGCGAAGCGTCCTAACAATTAATATACCCAATGAGTACTTTACGATATTTGGGGCTGTTCAAAAATGTTCAGATGCAAGGCGTGCAAAAAGCCGAACCGCGAGGCGTATATGGATATACGTTGAGCGGTGCGGTTTGCAGCGCAACACAGCAGATGAGCGTTTTTCAACAGCCCTAATTTGTCCAAGGTTGCTGATCAAATCCCCTCCGTCTTAATTTCCAATTTTTTCTTATGCCGCTCCAGCGCTAGTTCAATGAGCTTATCCAAAAGCTTGCTATATTTCAATCCGGTTGCTTCCCATAGTTTCGGATACATGCTGATGCTGGTGAAACCGGGAATGGTATTTATTTCATTGAGATAAAATTCATTAGTTTTCTTATCCAAAAAGAAATCAACCCGCGCCATAGAACTGCAACCGAGTGCCATATAACCTTGAGCAGCAGTTTTTCTAATTGTCTCGGCAA
>MGQN01000038.1:6419-6720 GCA_001797845.1 Deltaproteobacteria bacterium RBG_16_44_11
GGTCTATGTACTTGGCCTCGTAAGAATAAAACTCGTGATGGGGAATTATCTCACCCAATATCGAAGCTTGCGGATTGTCATTTCCCAGAACTGCGCATTCAATTTCGCGGCAATCAATTGCCTTCTCGATCATCACGCGCGTATCAAATTGAAAGGCAAAATTAATTGCTTTAGCGAGAGATTCTTTTTCTTTTACCTTTTTTATGCCCACAGATGAGCCGGTGCAGACTGGCTTGACGAAAAGAGGCAAGCCCAAATTATCCAATGCATTTTGCATAATAATTTTTGCATTATCTTGCCA
>MGQN01000038.1:6768-15885 GCA_001797845.1 Deltaproteobacteria bacterium RBG_16_44_11
AAGCAATCTTTTAGCAACATCTTTATCCATGCCTACAGACGAACCGATAACATCCGCGCCGACGTAGGGCACCATTGCCAGCTCCAGCAATCCCTGCAGAGTGCCGTCTTCACCGAAAGTGCCGTGCAGTACCGGGAATATTACATCTACAGTTACTTCCTTATTTTTGTTTTTGAGGTCGTATAGGCGCAGTTGATTATTTTGCTGAAAGTGATTCACTAGCCATTTGCCCTTCTTTTTTAAGGCAAGCACTTTTCCGAAATCTTTGTGCGAGATAATTTCCGGTTTTTCCTGCACATACCATTTTCCATCTCGGTCAATCCCGATGGCCGTTACTTTATATTTATTTTTGTCGAGCGCGGCAACGACAGATGCGGCGGAACAAAGCGAAACATCATGCTCACCTGATCTGCCGCCGTACAAAACGCCAATTTTCATTTTCGCTTTTGGCGCCATAATTATCCTTAAAGAATTTTATCGGTATATTGGGGGAACCATTGTTTGAAAAATTCTACGGCTTCCGGATTTTGCTCCATTGCCGAAACAACATATTTTCCGAAGGCTCCGCCACCGAGCGCGTAGTATCCCAAAGCCGCGCCGCCGATAGCGACAATGCCTATTGCCGCGCCACCCAGGGCAATGCCCCCAATGGCTAATCCGCCTAAAGCAAAAAGCCCCAGACTCAAACCGCCAAAAGATATGACGCCAAGGCTAAGACCACCTATAGCGATCCCACCATACGCAATACCGCCCAGCGCAAAAAATCCTTTGGCGATGTCGCCCAGAGCAAAAAAGCCTTGAGCATGGCCGCGTATCTCGCCTTTTTCAGGATCAGGTCCAATGGCGATATCCCAAAGGGGCATGCCAAACACAATCGTAGATGAACGTTTATGTATGCCTTTATAAAGTTTTGCCGGTTGTTGCATGGCTCCTCCTTTTAATATTATTGTATTATTTTCATAAGATATACGCCTTGAACGGCAAAGTTGTCAATTTAATTTTGGTTTTTCGTATTATCCATAAATACACCGCCCATCTTGACAGCAATCGGTTAAATGCATATATTACTTACGAAATTTGAGAATTATTTATTGGTGAGTTTATGGCTCAATATTTTAATATGGTGCAGCTGCCGATGACCAATAAAGCATTTACAGATGCCGAAAAACTGGTTGCGCGTCACCTTAGGCTGAGCGAAGATCAGTTAAAAAAGAATAAGTATGATGTAAAAACTCTTGCTTATTTGGATCAACATGAAATAAAAGACGGCGCGTTTGCTCATCTGTGCAAGTATTCATATCAAAAGCCGGAAGGTTTGGCTGAAAGCGGCAAGGATGGCTTTGATTTTTACCGTGTCTGCCTGCAGGACAATATTATTCTGAACGCGGTGCAAAGGGCAAACCCTTTTGTAAAGCTTAGCCCCCTGATGCTTTACATTGCCGTGCATGAGTTGATTCATGTTTTACGTTTCGGCAATGGCGAAAGTGATTTTGACGCGCCTGTCGAAGAAAAAGAAAAAGAAGAGAGCATCGTGCACAATTTGACGAAAAACACACTGCAGGTGGTAAAGCTCCACGATATGGAAATAGTTTTAGAATGTTTTAGCAATAATTTTAAAATTGGCGATACATGTAGTTGTGAGGGAGATTTTTAGTATGCCTATTTATGAATATAAATGCCAAAAATGCGGTAGACAATATGAAGAGTTTCAGGGAATAAACGAACCCGACTTGAAAAGCTGTAAATTTTGTAAGGGGAAAGTCCATAAATTGATGTCGCTTTCTTCGTTTAGCTTAAAGGGTTCCGGATGGTATGCGACCGATTATGCCGGAAAGAAAACTCCGGCATCAAAAACTGAAAAAGCTAAAACAAGCGAGGCTTCTGCTGCTAAAGAAACCAGCAGCACAGAGACTGCAAAAAGCAGCAAAGAAAAATAATTAATGAAACTCACTGAAAACGAATGCAGTGAAGTTTGAAGCGTTAGTTGAATTAATCCCGTAGCCTGGTGCTATCGGGATTACTGCTTAAAATAAAGTTGCAGTTCACGGCACAGTTCTTCCGGCACGGTGGGACAAATAATTTCATTATGCAGTTTTTCAAAATAGTTCAAATCGCTGGTGCCCAGCGGATTTACCACAAAACGCGGAACAATCTTTCCCTGCACCCATAAATAACGGTTATTGATCAGCGGAGCATAGATGGACATATTGAAACTTATGAAATTATTCGCGTATAAATAACTGAACACTTTAGCAAGTCCGGCAAGAAGTTCGGTAAAATTAGTTTCCGTTAAATCAAAAAAAGATGTTTTATCGTGAAAAATAAAATCGATTTCTCCGGCCATACCCTTGGGCGCGAAACTGGTCAGCCAAGTGATCGCGCCGGTGCTGGCGATAAACCTTTCTTTCGCATCTTTTTCCAAGGCGATCAAATTGTGCCACAAATTATCCCCGTTTTGAGCCGCCGCGTAACTTTGCGCGCTGGATAAAAGGCGTTGCATAAAATCAGTCGGCTTATGCCCAATGATAGTTTGCAGGTGCGGGTGAATTAATCCGCCGCCGGCCGGCGGCATATAGTTCCAGTTAATGGAGCAGAATTTATAGCCTAAATTCATTTCAGCAACGCGATGAAAATAATCGCGGCAAACATCAAAACCCGCCTGCATGGTTTGCGGCGTCAACTCTTCCAGCGGGATAAAATGCCGTGACGATAAAATGGCCACGGTATTGTTTGCATCGTAAGGAAACGCGTTGGGGAAAAGCTGCGCATCGCCGCGACGGAATTTCCCCTCTGCAATAATATCCGCTGTAAATTTTGGCGTCGTTTTTTCGAAAAGGGTAGAACAAAAAGGACATAACGATTCCGGCGATTTTTCCAGATAGAAATTCAAATCCGGCTTATGTGCCGGGCGAATGCGGTACGGCAGAATGCGGCACGATACGCCGGTAATTTCATCATGGCGTAATTCAATCATGATTTCTTTTTCTTCAAAGTTATTAAAGGGATTAAGATAACGACTTGTTGCTATTTCTTTTTTGAATCCTACATATTTCATAGATTTTCCTTCCGTAAATCGTTTTTATAATTTTCGTTGTGGTGATGTCTTTTAAGGCTTGTTAAAAGAAACCGGTCAACGCTGCGTTGGGATAAATCGTTCCCTAAATTATTTTTGAGTATTTCCAAAGGTATTTCCATACGCGCGGCGCTTCTATGACCGCCGCCTTTACCCAAAGTGCCGAAAGCCCTCTGGGCGATCGCGCCGCAATCCTGCCGATAGCCGTCGCCGCGAAAAGTAATGATAAATCTATCATCGACAATTCCGGCCACAACAACATAATAAGTGCCGATTAGACGCAGATAAAAATCAGCCACCTGTACGCAGGTATCCGCGCTTTCTATGTTTCCCAGGTAACAAATCCGCCTGCCTCGAAAACTATTCATGTGATGGTAGGCGTGGTCATAATATTTTAAAAAGCGGCTGGGCGTCTGATTTAGTTCGATACGCCGGATAAGTTGCATATTGGCATATTTTGTGTGATAGGAATAGGCGCTGATATCTTCGAAAATAGTATCGCGATCAAAATTCCCCGTGTCTGTTTTGATTCCATATAAAAGAGCTGTGTGCAAGTTGCGGGGAATATTCACGCGGGCGCAAAGCAGATATTCGGTTAAAATGCTCGATAGTGCGCCGTAGTTAGGCCGGATATCTTCCCAATCGGCCTGCCATTGGCCTTCGCGGGGGTGATGATCGAAAACCATGAGTGGTTTAATTGCCTTGAGTTCGTCTCTGAAAAAAGAAGGTTGGGCGTCCAGAAGCGCAGTTAGCCGGTAGGCGTTCATATCCACTTTATTAATTAAGGAAATAGCCAAACGCATGGCAAAAACGAATTCAACATTTTGCTGTCTCACCAGCGGCTCCGTGGAAACAAATGCACATTTGGCCAGGCCCTTCGTCCGCTGGATAATTTCGCGCAAGGCCATGGCCGAAGCGATGGCATCGGGATCAGGACTGCCATGCATAAGCAGCAGCAATGAATCATCAGATCGCACCATATCCATGAGCTTTTTAAAATTTTGCTCTGTTTCTTTTTTTATGGGGATGGATTCTGTTTTCATGGCTTAAGATCAGATAAGAAAAACTGCCGGCTAAATGCCTCAGTAAATAAAAATTTTACCCGGATGATCCGCGACAACTTCGCCGACAATGGCGGCATCTGTTATTCCGGCATCATGCATTTTTTTTACAAGATTATGCGCCTGTTTGCCGGTTATGCTGAAAAACAATCCTCCGGCGGTTTGTGGATCAAAAAAAACATCAAAAAGCCAATCCGGGCAGGTCTGTTCTTTTTCGACTTGATTAATGCGAAAATTTTTATTGCGGTAAAGGCCGCCGGGAACAAAACCTGTTTCCACCAATTGGCGTACTCCTTCAAAAACCGGCACGGCGGCGGAATTTATCCGCAGGCCGGCATTGTCGCCTTCGATCATTTCGCACGCGTGTCCTAAAAAACCAAAACCGGTTATGTCGGTGCAAGCATGAACATCGCCCGCGGCGATTATCAGCTCCGAAGTTTTTTTGTTAAGCTGCGTCATGCAAAAGATTGCCTTCGCTACTAGTTCTGGAGGCGCTTCTTCAACTTTTATTGCCGTGCTGATAATGCCCGTACCCAATGGTTTGGTGAGAATCAAGCTGTCGCCGGGTTTCGCGCCGCGGTTGAATAAAACTTTATCCGGATGAATCAAGCCGGTTACAGAAAGGCCGTATTTGATTTCATTGTCTTCCACGCTATGGCCGCCGACCAAAAGAACCCCGGCCTCGCGCATTTTATCCAAGCCGCCGCGCAAGACTTCACGCAGCACGGAAATATCCATTGTCTTGATGGGAAAGCACACAATATTCATCGCGGTCAACGGTTTGCCGCCCATGGCATAAACATCGTTGAGCGCGTTGGTCGCGGCAATTTGACCGAAAATATAGGGATCGTCAACAACAGGAGTGAAAAAATCAACCGTTTGCACCAACGCCAGCTCCGCGGAGAGTTTATACACTCCCGCGTCTTCCGCGTGTTCAAATCCGGTCAGCAAATTCGGATAGGAAATGAGCGGCAAATCGCATAGCGCATTAGATAGGTCTCCCGGACCTATCTTACAGGCTCAACCCGCACCCTGAACTGTTTGGGTCAAACGGAGAATCTTTTTTTCTTCCATTTATCCTCTTTTTTTTGCCAATATGGCTGAATATTTTTAATTAATTGTTTTTAACACATACGTGCGTATTTTCCAACATCAATTGCATCCTTGAATTAAAAAAGCTATTATAAAGACCTTATAGATTTTTTATTGATTTATTTAGTGCAATGAGTTTAAACAAGGAAAAGTTTGGCCAGAAGGCAGGGGCAATGTCCATACGCTACTATAGTACAAATCGTTATTTGAATGATGTCGCGGGAATTAATCCTTTTGGCGGCAAAGTTTCTTTTAAAGAAGCCTTGCTTGCCGGACAGGCGCCGGACGAAGGATTATTTGTGCCCGATTCCATTCCAAAGCTTTCTTTGCCCGACGTTCAAAAACTAAAAGGGAAACCTTATTGGGAAACGGCACTGCTTGTGGCGAGGGCTTTTCTGGCTGATGAGTTTTCCGATGAAATCCTTAAAAGTGTGGTCAAGGACGCTTACAATTTTTCCGTGCCTTTGGAAGAAGTATTTCCAAAGGCCTATTTAATGCGTTTGGATCAAGGCCCTACAGCATCATTTAAAGATTTTGCCGCGCGGATGATGGCGAGACTCATGAGTCATTGCCGTCCGCAAGGTGAGCGTATCAATATTCTGGTGGCCACATCCGGCGATACCGGCAGCGCCGTGGGTGAATCGTTTAAAGGAGTCGCGGGAATTGATGTCACTATCCTTTATCCGGGTAGGGAAGTAAGCCCGCGGCAGAAAAAACAGCTCGACACGATAGGCGGGAATGTTGCGGCTCTTTGTGTGGAAGGTAAATTCGATGATTGTCAGAATCTGGTCAAACAGGCGTTTGCCGATTCTTCTCTTTCTAAGTTTAATTTATCATCTGCTAATTCGATTAACTTCGGCCGGATTTTGCCGCAAATTATTTACTATATTTACGCATACGCTCAACTGGCGCAAGCCGGAGAGGAAGTTATTTTTTCCGTGCCCTCTGGAAATTTCGGCAACGCTCTGGGCTGTGAATACGCGCGCCGCATGGGTTTACCGGTGGCTAAGCTCGTTATGCCCACCAATGAAAACGACGAATTTCCCGTCTTTTTAGAATGCGGCAGATACAAAAAGGTCTCTCCTTCACGCGCTTGTATCTCTAACGCCATGAATGTCGGACATCCCAGCAATCTGGCGCGATTCTTTGAATTGTACGACGGCACTGTTGACCGGACGGGATATGTGCATCGTTATCCTGACCTGGAAGAAATGCGGCGATATATCTATTCGATAAGTGTTTCGGATGAACAAACCAGAAAAACCATAAGGAGCGTCTATGAGCGGTATCATGTGGTTTTAGAGCAACACGGGGCTGTGGGCTGGTCTGGCCTGGAGGCTTATATGAAAAAAACTACCGGCAAGAAATTGGCTATCTGTCTGGAAACCGCTCATCCGGCAAAATTTCCGGAAGAGATTCAAAAACTTTTGGGATTAAAACTGGATTTGCCGGAGGGAATGAAAGATATTGACCATCGCACAGGCAGCGCTATCTCCATGACAAATAATTACGATGATTTCAAAAAGCATCTGCAAAAAAATTTAAAGGTTAAAGAATAAAGTGCAGAGGAGCATGACAATTTGCTGTTTGCCGGCTATTTCAGAAATTTATTTTCTATTAAATCGACAAGGCTTTGGGGATCATTAATATCAAAACAAGGAACGCCAATATCCAGTTTTATATCCGCGGCAATCGCCAGCAAATTATCTTCTTTTCTGCACAAAGGTGCGCGGTTGAGGTCAGAGCGAAAAACTTCAATTTTGGGGAAAGGATTGCCTTTGTATCCTTCGGTAAGAATTATGTCCGCGTTTCTAATATATTTGTCTCTAATTTCATCAAGCGAGTGATTATGGTCAACATCCTGGATTAACGCCAGCTGATGTGGTGAAGAAACTATTGTTGTATTCGCCCCGGCCTTTTTATGCCGCCAGCTATCCTTGCCTTCATGGTCAATATCAAATCCATGCATATTATGCTTTATTGTTGCGACTCGATAGCCTCTTTTCACCAATTCGGGAATTAGTTTTTCCAGCAGGGTTGTTTTGCCGGCATTGGATTTGCCGACTATGGAAACAATAGGTATAATCATTCTTGTTAAAATTGTCCTAAGAAATAAAGAAATTTTGGGAGTACCTGCAAAAAAAGTAAAACGCCGCGTGTTTCTAAATTCATAACATATAATTTCTCGTTTGCCAATTTTGAAGATGGAATTATTGTCCAATAGTAGCTAATGCTCTTTGCCTTTGCCGACTGTCGGAAAAAGTATAGCCGGGCAGCCTATTAAATCCTCCTGTTAACATAGATAGGGTATGGATTTTTCTCTTTATATTTCTTGACAGAAAAGGTGTTTCCTGTTAATAAATATTCGTAAATTGAAGATAAATTTAGATAACTCTAAATCAAATAGGGACGTGCTTCAATGTTCTATGTAAATGGTCATCCAATCAATAGCCGGCTAATTTTACTGCCAACAACAAGCAAGAAAAAAAATATCCTAAAAAAAATTATTATTCAAATTAACATGCTAATATTTCATGCTATATGAAGTGTTTAAGATATTGAATATATTTGTAAATTGCATTTGTTAAATTTTATCGGGAGGGATTATAAATGATTAAGATATTTATCTGTTTTCTGTCAGCAATGTTCACAACCGGCCTCCTTTTTATGGCAACGGTAACCTCTTCAATAGCGGCAGAAACAATTAAATTAGGCGCTGTTTTACCTTTAGCGGAAATTACTGGTAAAGACGCGTCGAGGTCTATGCAATTGGCTGTAAAACAAATCAATGCTGCCGGCGGTTTGTTGGGAAGGCAAGTGGAGTTAATCATCGTTGATGATGAAATGAAAGCTGATAAGGCGGTGGCGGCTGTAGAAAAATTAGTCAATACGGATAAAGTCGATATAATTGTTGGAGGTACAAATAACGCCACAACTATGGAAGTAATACCTGCATTGAAAAAATATACAAAAGTAACGGTTTGGATGGGAGCTTCTTCAAAAAAAGTAGAAGATGCCCTGGAAGGGCAGGACTGGTTTTTCCATCTTCATGCCTGGGATTATCAACTGGGCGCGTATTATGAAAAAATGTGGAGAGAAATTGTACAGAAATACCCGGCTGTTAAAAGGAAAAAAATATTTGCCGCGTATAAGGAAGATCCCTTTGGTTCCGATATTTATAGTGTCGCCAGTCCTTCAGCCATGGCTTATTCAAATGTGATGCAGGGTGAGGCTTACAAGGGCGTTGCTGCCGACGGTACCGATTATCGTGCATTATTAAAAAAAGCCAGAATATTTGGAGCGGATATTTTTATCTGGGAGGGCTCGGAAAAAGATGCCATACCAATGTTGGAAGAAGCTAAAAATAGCGGTTTTGCACCGCCCGTTTACTTAGGCGCTCCTTTGCTATGGCCTGCTGACTTTGGTAAGCAGATCGGCTCTGATGGGGTTATGTTTTACGGCTACTGGCATGATTCCGTAAAAAGCAGGAATAAAGCAAGCAGTGAATATAGTGCCGCGTTCAATACTGAATTCAAAGAAGCTCCGGCTACTTATTTTGGTCCGCTTGCTTATACCAATATAATGATTGTTGCCAATGCCATCAAAAAAGCAGGTTCTTTGGACAGAGAGGCTCTAATAAGCGCCATGGCGGCGACAAACTATGAATCCCCTGTGGGTGACACATTTGCTTTTGCCAGAAGTTTGGGCATTAAGTACCAGGCGGGAGCTTATCCCAAGCTGATACAATGGCAAAGTGGAAGCGCAAAAATTATCTGGCCTTGGGAATTGGCCACCGGCAAATTGATTTATCCGTTTCCGGCCCAGGGTTTCGCTAAAGTGCCACCATTGGAAGAAGCAAAGAAACCCCCTGTTGTCGCGCCTAAGCCGCCT
>MGQN01000038.1:15893-23133 GCA_001797845.1 Deltaproteobacteria bacterium RBG_16_44_11
CGGCAAAAATGAAACAACCGGCTCCCGCTGTTAAGCCTAAACCCACTACGTCAGCTCCCGCTGCTAAACCGGCTGCTACCACTACTGCCACTCCTCCTGTTGCTCCTGCTCCCAAACCAGCTGCCGCTACCACTACCACCCCCGCTCCCGCTCTTGGTTGTATTGGCACCGGCTGTACTGAAGAAGAAAAGAAACGGACGGCTCCCGCTGTTAAAAGTGAAACAGCTCCCGGTTGTATTGGCACCGGCTGTACTGAAGAAGAAAAGAAACGGGCGGTTCCCGCTGGTAAATGAAATTGATAAATTTAAGAAAAGGTGAAAGTGAAACAATTCGATACAATAAAAATAGTTTCATTTTTGTGAATTAATATATCGTTGTTTATATAAAAACCTAATGTGTATCTTTAAAAAAAGAAGAATTTTGAAAGGAGAAATTTGAAATGAAAAGATTGTATAAAGTTATACTCGTAAATATCATAGCAGTATTTGCAGCAATGGCAATATTTGCCGCTCCAGCTTTTACCCAAACAATAAAATGGCGGCTTGTTTCCGTCTGGCCGGCTTACTCGGCAATCTTTCAAAGTCAAACCCGTCTGGTTAAAAGCATATATGAACTCAGCGGTGGCCGTATGCAAATTTCTGTCCATCCGGCAGGAGAGCTTGTTCCATCACTGGCTGTTTTTGATACGGTTTCTAAAGGTGCCGCAGAAATGGGCGTGGATTATGCCAACTATTGGGCTAATAAAAATTCCGCGTTTGATCTGTTGGGATCATTTCCTTTGTTGTTAAGCCAAATGGATTATCTGAACTGGTATTACCATGCCGGCGGAAAAGAACTCGCTAATGAGCTCTATGGCAAATTCAATATGCTTTATTTTGTTAATGGTGTCACTCCCGTCGCGTCCGGCATTCGTTCCGGCATGCCTATCCGAAGCTTGGCAGACCTTAAAGGTAAAAAAATTAGAATGTCTGGTAAAGCAGCGGGTTACGTCTTGCAGAAGATCGGTGCTGTCCCGGTTATGACGGCGCCTACCGAAGTTAAGCAAGCGCTCCAAACAGGCGCAATTGATGCCGTTTCATTTAATACACCTTCTATTGATTGGAGTATGGGACTGGGTGACCTTAAATACTGCATCGGCTCAGCATGGAATCAACCGTCAAGCAGCGGCGGGGTGATAATTAATAAAGACGCTTGGAACACTCTGCCTCCTGATTTGAAAAAAATTATTGAAGTGGCCATAAGCGAAAATAATCTTAATATGAGTACTCTAGCTTCCTGGAATGCCCTTACTTATACTCCAAGGTTTAAAGAGAAGGGAGTCGTGAATAGTAAATTTACGGAAAAGGATTTAAAACAAATAGAAGAATGGACTTGGGAATACGTTATTGAAGAAGCAAAGAAAAATCCCGATTACGATAAAATTGTTACCTCCATGGTTCAGTACCTGAAAGATTATCACGACTCCCGCGAGCTTGAAGAGCCATACGCTCAGGGAAGAAATTCAATTACGCTTCCTAAATTGCCTCATTTAAAGTAAGTATTTTCATAAGCATGGATTTGCCGCGGATTTAATCCGCGGCAAATCGTAAAATAAACCAAAAAAAAGAGGAGCAAAAAATGGGAGGGGATTTTTTAATTAAATTTTCTAATCTTCTTGACAATATCAATGAATGGACGGGCAGAATATTTTCTTGGCTCGTTGTACCATTGATGATAATCATTATCATTGAATTTATCACAAGAACATTGAACGTACCTACGCACTGGACGTTTGAAGCCAGCAATTTTGTTTTTGGCGCTCATTTTATGCTGGTTGCCGGTTACGGTCTACTTTACGGTTCTCATGTTCGCATTGACCTTTTTACCAGCACTCTGTCTCAAAAAGCGCAGGCGATTATTTCCATTATTTGTTATCTTTTCTTATTTTTTCCGTTTGTGCTGATCTGGCTATATTATGGCTGGGGGTTTTTTTATTCCTCCTGGTCAGTTGCCGAAGAATCATTGAGCCTTTGGGCGCCGGTTTTATATCCGATCAAATTTGTCATTCCGGTAGCTGCTTTTTTCTTATTATTGCAGGGTATATCGGAAGTAATCAAATCAATCGTAACAATTCGTATATTATCTGAATTATCTGAGGAGGTGTTCGAATGAGCTTGACGGTAATTGCTCTTTTGATGATTCTGGTCGTCATTGTTTTTTTCTTTCTCGGACATCCGTTGGCCTTTGTTCTTGGCGGAGTGGGAACCATTTTCGGATTCTTTTTGATGGGGTCAACTTTTTTCAGTACTTTTATGGACCGAATTTTTGTAGGTGTCATGGGTAACTTTACGTTGGTTGCCATTACGCTTTTTATTTTCATGGGTAATTTGCTGACAATTTCCGGTATTGCCGACAGACTCTTTGAATCTATGCGTTATTTTATCGGATCAATTCGTGGCGGCTTGGGTATCACGGTTTTGGCTGTTTGTATCATTTTATCCGCCTGTATTGGAATTGTCGGCGCGTCTGTTGTTACTGTGGGCCTTCTGACCGGACCGATGCTGTTACGTTATGGTTATCAAAAAGAGTTGACGATGGGTATAGTTGCCGCGGGGGGGACGCTGGGGCTTATAATTCCTCCGAGCATCATGCTCATTGTTATGGGTGACCAGGCCGGTTTACCTGTCAGTAATGTTCTGGCGGGAGCTATCGTCCCCGGGTTTTTTATCGCTGTACTTTATATGTTGTATGTTCGCATTCGTTGCGGTCTACATCCTGAACTGGGGCCGCCTATTCCCGCGGAAGAAATATCGCTGATGACTTTCGGCGAAAGATTAATGGATTTTATTGTTTACTCGCTGCTGCCTTTAGCTTTAATTGTGGGTGTAATGGGGGCGATCTTTTTTGGCTTGGCGTCCCCTCCACAGGCTGCGGGAATCGGCGCCACTATCGCCTTCCTTTTAGTGATACTTTACCGGCGCTTTAACTGGCAAGATTTTTTGGCTTGTCTTTATCAGACGGCAAAAGCAAGCACGATGGTTCTAATCATCATGGTGGGTGCGTCTTGTTTTACCGGTATTTTTTTAGGACTGGGTGGCGGAAAAGCCATCGTCGAAACATTGACTTCTCTTGGTTTAAGCAAGTGGGGACTGTATTTTGTTATGATGATTTCGCTCATCATTTTGGGGTGCTTCATTGACTGGGTCGGCCTCATCTTCCTCACTTTCCCCATATTCCTGCCCATTGCCCGGCTGATGGGATTTGATATGGTCTGGTTTGTCGTCATGATGGCTCTGTATCTGCAAGTATCGTTTCTTGCCCCGCCTTTCGGCTATGCGCTTTTTTATCTGGCAGGGATGAAAATTGAAGGTATAAAGTGGGGGCATATTTATCGCGGTGTTTTGCCTTTCCTCATTTTGCAGGTGATCGCATTGCTGATTTTTACATCGTTTCCCGACCTTGTTCTTTTTGTGCCGACAGTTCTATATGGGTAGTAAAAATTTTTATATTTAATAAGAGGCGGAAGATAATCAAAAACAGGATATCTTCCGCCTTTGTTTTAAGATTAGTTCAGTAATTTTGAAAAAGCCGACCGGTTGTTTTAAATTTCTTCCGCTAAACTAGCTGTATTTTTAGCTTATGGTAAAACTAATCCAGAAGAACATTATCTGTATCCAGTTCTAGTAGAGCTACGTCATAGCCTGAATAAAAATCTAATATTCCGGTGGTATGTTATAGGTAATTAACTTGACTTTTTTTCCTGCCCAATTTAAGTTTTATTCACCTTAAAATGCCGTAAAGGTTGATATTGATTCATTTACCATGAATAAAAATAAACGTATTGTTATTACCGGGTTAGGAACATTAAATGCTGTTGCCAATAATGTTCAGGAATTTACGCGAGCGTTGCGGGAAGGCGTTTGTGGCATAAAGCCTATTGACCTTTTTGATACAAAGGAATTTCGCAGTAAAAATGGCGGCCAGATTAAGAATTTTATCGCCCACGATTATATACCAAATGATTTTTCACTAAAAAGGATGTCGAGGGCAGATCAGCTTTCTTTTGCCGCGACGCTGGAAGCGCTTGATGATGCCGGACTTTATCCTCTGTCAAATTCATTAAAAGAAGAAATGGGGATAGCCATCGGTGGCGGTTCTGGGGGGCTTTGGGAAGCGGAAAACTTTTATAGCAATCTTTTAAAAAAAGGCGCAAGTTGTGCGCATTTTTCGAAGCTATCGAGTGTTTATTGCGCTTCTTCAGCGGACAAGATTGCTTCTGGTTTGCGGCTTACGGGACCCAAAACCACTTTCATGACGGCCTGCTCTGCAGGCGCTACGGCTATTGGTTATGCGCGAGACTTGATTGTTAATGGGCATGCTTCGGTTATGCTGGCTGGCGGCGTGGAACCGATGTGCCGGATAACTTATGCCGCTTTCAATGCTCTGAAATCCGTTGATCCGGATGTATGCCGCCCTTTTGATAAAAACCGGGAAGGTCTTTCTTTGGGAGAAGCGGCGGCCATTATGGTTTTAGAACCTCTGGATGCAGCTGTTAATAGAGGCGCAAAAATTTATGGCGAAATTCTGGGCTACGGGGTTACCTGCGATTCCTTTCATATGACCGCTCCCGATGAGCAGGCCTCCGGCGCCGTTCGCTCGATGCAAGCCGCCCTAAAAGATAGCGGCCTTTCCATTGATAATGTCGATTACATCAATGCGCATGGCACAGCCACACCAGTTAACGACATCATGGAAACAAAAGCAATTAAAGAAGTTTTTGGCAAGCGCGCCTATTTAATTCCAGTGAGCTCGACCAAGTCTATGCATGCTCACACTCTGGGTGCGGCAGGAGCGCTGGAAGCGATTGTCAGCCTGCTGGCGCTGAAAAATGGTTTTATTCCCCCGACCATCAATTATTCCCAGCGCGATTCACAGTGCGACCTGGATTATGTTACCGGTGGTTCACGGGAGGCCCAATTGCATACAGTGCTTTCTAATTCTTTTGCTTTTGGCGGTAATAACACGACCGTAATTTTCGGCAAATATGCCGGAAGGGATACCGAAAATGACTAACAAGAGCCAGCAGCCCGCAACTAAGAAAGTTGTTGTTACCGGCCTTGGTATGGTAACTCCTCTCGGCGTGGGAAAAGAAGAATTCGGCCGGAAACTTTTTGCCGGTGAATGCGCTATTGATACCATAAAATCATTCGATACGAATGCCTTTACATCGCATTTGGGCGCGGAAGTAGCCAACTTTTCACCGCGGGATTTCATTTCTGTAAAAAATCTGCGCCGCATGGATAAAATATCGCTCATGACCACGGCTTCGGCGCGTTTAGCTTTAGAAGACGCCGAAATTAAGATCAATTCGGCTAATCGTGACCGCGTCGGTATTATTCTGGGTACGTCTTTCGGAGCAACGGATGTGACGGTACAATTCGCGGATACTCTCCTTACACAAGGCCCATCTTTTGTTAATCCGATCCTTGTGCCCAACACGGTCATGAACGCGCCGGCCGGCCATGCGTCAATTGAGCTGGGATTCCGCGGCGTAAATACAACAGTGACACATTATGCTGTTTCCGCGGAAACAGCGATTGGTTATGCGGTAGAAGAAATCAGGCGCGGCACCGCTGATTTTATTTTGACCGGTGGTGTGGACATTTTATCAAAATTTTATTATGAAGCGCTGACGAAATTTCACGCTCTTTCCCCTGGTGACCAGGAGCAGGAAAAGTGCCGGCCGTTTGATGATGCTCGTAACGGATTTGTGGTCGGAGAAGGGTGTGGTATAATTTGTCTGGAAAGCATGGATTCGGCAGTGGCCAGATCCCGCGAGCCTTATTGTGAAATATCAGGTTTTGGCTTGGGGGCATCACCAACAAAACCGACTTGTTGGCCGAAAGAAACAGTAGGTATAAAAAAAACAATCAGCCGGGCCCTAAAAAAAGCGGAAATTGGCATAGATGACATGCAGGTTATTTGCGCGGCGGCAAACGGGAGCAAAGTTCTGGATGCTACGGAGGCGGAAGCTTACAGGGAAATCTTTGGAAGTTCCAAAGCAAAACCGGCGATTACTTCTCTCAAAGGCGCCCTGGGGGAAAGCTTTTCCGGTGGCGGCATTCGTTCTTGCGCGCTGGCTTTATCCATGAAAAAAAATGTGCTACCCCCAACAGTGGGACTTTCGAATCCTATTCGATCTTTGAATTTTATTATGGACAGAAAAAAAGATATAAACATTACCAACGCAATGCTTGCCGGTATTTCTTTTGGCGGAACTTACGCGTACTTAGTTTTTACTAATTGCGACAAATAGGGGGATAAATTTGAACATCGGAGAATGGATAAGCAAAAGAGCAATAATTCAACCGGACAAGCCGTTTCTGACGGAAAAAAATAAAACTTACAATAATCGGCGATTCAACGAAGAGGTGAATAAGACAGCCCACGCTTTGGGTGATTTGGGAGTAACAAAGGGTGAACGTGTTGCCCTGCTGATGTCCAACTGCAGTGAGTTTTTAGAAATATTTTTTGCGTGCGCGAAAACAGGCGCAATTATGGTTCCTCTTAATTTTCGTTTGGCGGTACCGGAACTTTTATATATTCTTAATGACTCCGAACCCTGCATACTTATCTATTCTTCTGAGTTTGAGCCGAAGGTTCAGGAAATTAAAAAAGCAGGTATTCCCATTAAGCGGTATATCGTTCACGGAGAAGAACCGATAAAAGGCGACTTAATGCTTTCTGATTACGTGAATAATTTTTCAGAAATGGGGCATTCGAAGACGGATGAAGTTGAGCTGAAAGACCCTCTTTTTATTATGTATACTTCCGGCACGACCGGCGATCCTAAAGGCGCGGTATTAACCCATCAAAATATTTTGTTTGGAGCAATTCATTCGCTTCTGGGTTACGGCGTTGACCGCTCTTATAAATCACTTGTGGTTGCGCCACTTTTTCATATTGGAGCGCTGGCCGCTTCCGTGACGCCTATTGTTTATGCCGGCGGCAGTATCACCATCAGCAGTTTTCACAATGCCTCGGAAGTGCTCAAAAATATTTGTCAGGATAAAATAAACTATATGTTTGCCGTGCCGGTAATGTTTCAAATGATGACGGAAACCGAAGAATGGAAGGATGCGGATTTATCGCATGTGCGGTTTTTTATTTCCGGCGGCGCGCCTATTCCGTTGCCGGTCATAAAGAAGTATCAGGAGGAAAAAAATGTTGGTTTTGTGCAGGGCTATGCGCTTACGGAAAC
>MGQN01000038.1:23431-26331 GCA_001797845.1 Deltaproteobacteria bacterium RBG_16_44_11
GGTGAAAATATTTATCCCGTAGAAGTGGAAAGAGCGATTCAGTCGCTGACGCAGGTGAAGGAAGCGGCGGTGGTGGGTATGCCCGATCAAAAAAGAGGCGAGGTAGTTGCCGCCTTCGTGATCCTTCATAAAAACGAGCGAATGACGGAAAACGAGCTCTTGAATGCCATGCAGGGGAAAATCGGCTATTACAAAATTCCAAAGAAAGTAGTTTTTGTTGACGACTTTCCCCGAAATCAATCAGGAAAGGTTTTGAAAAGGATTTTAAAAAAACGTCTTGAAGAAAATTGAATATAAGCGTATCGTTTCAATTCTTTTTGGTAAGAAAAGGTAAAAAAAGGGATCTTCATTTAAGATTATTTTTTATTGAGCTTGCAGGAATATTTTCTCAAATAAATGTTGGCAAAAAATTCCATTAAATATCTTTTTGGGCTTATGAGTATAAAATATGGAAATCGTTCCTTATCAAGATGAGCATAGAATATTTCGTGAAACTTTCCGGAAATTTCTGGAAAAAGAAATAATTCCGCATGTGGATGAGTGGGAAGAAGAAGGTATTGTCCCCCGGTGGGCATGGAAGAAACTTGGCGAACATGGATTCTTGTGCACGTCCGTTCCCGCCAAGTATGGCGGTCAAGGCGCCGATTTTCTTTATTCCGCCATTTTAATCGAGGAAATGGCGAAGGCGAATTTTTATGGACTCTCCGCACGTTTGCACAGCGATGTAGTTGTGCCTTATATCGTGCAATTTGCGAGCGAAGAGCAGAAAAATAAATACCTTCCCCGCTGCGTTGCCGGAGATATGCTTGTGGCTATTGCGATGACCGAGCCTCAAGCAGGTAGTGATTTAGCAGGAATAAAAACAACGGCAGTAGAAGACGGAGAATATTTCATCCTCAATGGACAAAAAACATTTATTAGCAATGGTATTAATTGCGATTTGGTAATTGTCGCGGCCAAAAATCCGCGTGAAAATGATTCACATGCCGCCGTGGATTTATATTTGGTGGAAGCGGGCGCACCCGGCTTTGAAAAAGGGAAATTACTGAAAAAAATCGGTTGGCGCAGTCAGGATACGGCCGAATTATTCTTTTCCGATTGCCGAATTCCCCGAGCAAATCGTCTTGCAGAAAAAGGAACAGGCTTTAAAAAACTGATGACCAACCTGCAGCAGGAACGTTTGATTTGCACCATCGGCGCAATAACAGCGGCGGAATTCATGCTGGAGAAAACTATAAGCTACTGCAAACAGCGTGAAGTTTTCGGCAAACCTTTGACAAGGTTTCAGAACACTCAGTTTGCTTTAGCCGAGATGGCTACGGAAGTGAAAATCGGGCGGACTTTTGTCGATAAACTAATTGTTGAGCATTGGCAGAAAAACAGCGTGGTCATTGATGTGTCGATGGCGAAGTTCTGGATTACGGAAATGGCTTGCCGTGTGGCTGACCAATGCCTTCAGTTATTCGGTGGTTATGGATACTGTGAGGAGTATCCAATTGCCCGCGCCTGGCGCGACATTCGGATTACCAGAATACTGGCCGGATCCAACGAAATCATGAAGCAGATTATCGCCAAAGCAATAACGAAATAATTATCTGCAAAGAGGAAGTATGAAATTTAAATTAATTTATCCGAAGTGGGAAAAGTTAGACCAACAAACCCGCTTTACGTTGCCGCCGCACGGGCCGGTCGTAATGGCTGCCGCGTTGCCTGATTATGTGGATGTGGAATTTATCGATGAAAATGTACAGGAGATCGATTTTGACGCGGATGCCGATTTTGTCGGGATTTCCGTGATGCTTACCGCGCAGATCAAACGCGGTTGGGAAATTGCCGATACTTTCCGCAAAAAAGGAATTAAAGTGATCTTCGGCGGTATTGCCACGATGCTGCACGCCCAGGAAACACAAGAACATGCCGACGCTGTTTTTCTGGGTGAAGTCGAAGGCCGTATGGAACAGGTCTTTGACGATTTTAAAAAAGGAAAACTGCAAAAAGTTTATAACTATATGCAGAATTTTCCCCCTATCGAAAGCGTCGGAACCGCCAGGCGCAGTATTTTAAACAGGGAAATGTATAATTATCGCGGCGTGCAGATGGTTGATTTGGTGCACGCCTCGCGCGGCTGCCGTTTCAATTGTTATCCCTGTTGCGTCAATTTTCTGGGAGGCAGGAAATTTCGTCCCCGCCCTTATGATAAGGTTATCGAAGAAATGGCCAGTATCGACAACAACCGGCTTTTCATTGTCGATAATTCTCTGGCGCAGGATAAAAATTGGGAAAAGGAATTATTTAAGGAAATGATTCCGCTGAAGAAAAAGTGGTGCTGCCATCCGATTGAAAATGACGATAAAGTGCTGGATTTAGCAGCGCAGGCCGGCGCCTGGTTTGTGTATCAGGCAATTTTTGATTCATCGGATTTTATTCGTGAGCGCGTTAAGCGCTATCACGATTACGGCATCGCGGTTGAAGGCAGCATTTTACTGGGACTTGATTATCACACGGAAGATTATATTCAAAAGCTGGTTGATTTTCTTTTGGAGATTGAGTTGGATATGGCGGAGTTCACCGTGCTCACGCCGTTTCCGCATACCCGGACGTTTGATGATTTGCATAAAGCCAAAAGAATATCTTCCTATGATTGGAATGATTATACTTGCGGGAAAGTTGTTTTTCAGCCCAAATTGTTGACCCCCGATCAGCTGCAGTCACTCTACTATTATGCCTGGGACAAATTTTACGAGGAAGAACCTCAAAATTATAAAATGTTTAAAATGTTGAAAAAAGTAATGGAAAAAGAGAAAGCCGACAATACTTATAAACCGCGTACGCGCGAGTGAATTATGCCCCGTGGCGAAAGGAGATTTTTTAGCGAAATGAAAAAGGTTAGCTCAAAGGCC
>MGQN01000038.1:26369-39595 GCA_001797845.1 Deltaproteobacteria bacterium RBG_16_44_11
TATTATTGCCGTCGCGCGAGACGGAGTGTTCGTGGAAATCAGTAATAATAGACGTTTTTTGAAACGGATGGAATCAACGCAGAAAATGCTGATGGAAGCGATGCGCAAGGGAGTTGCTGTTTATGGCGTGACCACCGGTTACGGCCGTTCTTGCGGCAGACGTATGCCGATGAATATTGCCATGAAAAATGGTGTTAATATTTTTCGTTTTCACGGCTGCGGCACGGGAGAGCCGATTGGCATTGAAGAAACTCGTGCGGCAATGCTGTGCCGCATAATTTGTTTGGCGCGAGGTTATTCCGGTGTGTCTGTCGGCCTGCTCAAACAGATGGCCGACTTTTTAAATAAAGGAATAACGCCCGTGGTTCCCTGTGAGGGCTCTGTCGGCGCGTCCGGAGATTTGACGCCGATGTCTTATATCGGCGCCTGTCTGGCAGGAGAAAGAGAAGTATTTTTCCAGGACAAAATAATGTCCACGGCCAAAGCCTTGAAAAAGGCCGGACTGAAGCCATACTTTTATCTCCCCAAAGAACCCCTTTCCATGGTTAATGGCACAACTACGATGACAGGTATAGCCGCGTTGAATGTGGAGAGAGCTAAACGCATTCTGGACGCCGCTATTTTTGCGACAACTCTTAGTGTTCACGCGATGAAAGGGAATGCTCATCATTACCATCCGGTCATTTCACAGGCTAAGCCGTTTCCCGGCCAGATATTTGCCGCGCAAAAGATTGCCCATCTTTTACAGACCAGAGTGTCGGTGAAGCAACTGGAAGACGATACACTCGAAACCCTGCAGGATCCCTACTCGCTGCGCTGCGCTCCGCAGGTATTGGGAGTTTTGTATGACGCCCTTAGCTGGATAAAAAAATGGGTGGAAATTGAAGCCAATAGTTCCAACGATAATCCAATTTTTGATCCCGCATCCGGTCAGGTTCTCATGGGCGGTAATTTTTACGGAGGTCATATCGCTTTTGCCATGGACGGCCTAAAAGCCGCGCTGGCTTCTGTTGCCGATATGTGCGACCGCCAGGTGATGTTGCTGGTCAATCCGCATTTAAACAGAGGGCTGCCGGGCGATTTAGCAGGAATAACAGAGAAGGGGAATGGCCTGTTCCATGGTTTTAAGGCCATGTCTATTTCTTCTTCCGCTCTGGCGGCGGAAGCCCTGAAGGAAACCATGCCCGCAGCATCATTTTCCCGATCGACCGAATCTCATAATCAGGATAAGGTCAGCATGGGAACTATCGCGGCCAGAGACGCTGAAAGAGTTTGCACGCTTACCCAACGTGTTGTATCCATTCATCTTCTCGCGGCGGCACAGGCCTGTCATTTAAGAAAGAATGTCAAGGTAAGGCCGCTTTTGGCGAAAGCCGCGCAAAAAATCGGGTTAATTAGCGCGCCGCTGATTGAAGACCGGCCATTGGATAAAGATATTGAAGATATGTGCTCGGCAATCAGATACTCAGATTTCTTCAGGGTTTGATAATGAAAAAAGAACTCAAGAACTTTGAAGTTAAAATTTGCGTGCCTTTTTTTGATCTTGATCCCATGCAGATAGTATGGCACGGCAATTATCTTAATTATTTCGAAATCGCGCGCGCGGCTCTTTTTGAGCATTATGGCGTCGATCTTTATTCTTATTATGAGCGGGAAAAAATTATTTTTCCAATTATTCGAACTTCCACCAAGCATATTTTCCCTTTACGCCATCGCGATGGAATCATCTGCAAGGCGACGTTGGTGGATGTTAATATAAAAATTATTGTTGATTTTGAAATTCGCCTGGCGGCGGATGGCAAGGTTTGCGCTCGGGGGCGGACAGAGCAGGTTGCCGTTCAGATGCCGCAGATAGAAACTTTGTTCAGCATACCGGCTGAAATTCGCGAAGCATTGGGATTCTAAGTGGAAAAAATATTGCAGAATTCTTTTATTACCGGAGTAGAGCGTGTTGCCGCCTGGGCGGATTTACTCGATTCGATAAATGTTTTTCCCGTGGCCGATGGCGATACCGGTCGTAATCTTTCCATTAGTCTCTTCCCGCTACGCACGGAAGATCAGGATAAATCAAGAGTCATTTCACAACTTCTTTTTTCGGCGCGCGGCAATTCGGGCAATATCGCCTCCAGATTTTTTTCGGCGTTTTATCTGGCAGAGTCTGTATCCGATATGGCCAAGTGCGCCGCAGAAGGCAGCCAGAGAGCTTGGAAAGCGGTGAATGACCCCCGCGCGGGTACCATGCTGACATTGTTTGATGCGCTGGCTGAAGCTTTGCCTTCCGCGAAATTGATTGCGGATAAGGAAATGGCGGAAGAGATCGTCAATCGCCTGGAAAAAGCAGTTCATGATACCAAAGAATTACTGCCCAAATTAAAAAAAGCTCAAGTCGTTGATGCCGGAGCTTTGGGCATGTATATTTTTTTTGAAGGTTTTTTCTGTTCATTGGCGGGACTTACGGATAATTATCGCCCCCTGACGGAGATATTTAAAGATAGCTTGCATATTTCATCTTCCTTCCACGAAGATACGGCAAACGGTTATTGCGTTGATTTTGTCGTCAAGCCGGGAACCTCTTCCCGGGAAGAGTTGGTGAAAATTACACAGGCGCAGGATAACGCGGTGATAATTCCCGAAGGCGATATTTTTAAAATTCACCTTCATACCGAAGACAGGGAAAAGGTCAAAAATCAAATCGGCAGACTGGGCAGCATGTTGAATTGGGAAGAAGATAATCTGGCTTCCCAAATCTCCGAATTCATGAATGTCAAAGCAGGGCAGAAACTGCACATCATGACCGATGCCGCCGGTTCCGTGACACGCTCCGACGCGAAACATTACGGTCTTACTCTTTTAA
Source organism: Deltaproteobacteria bacterium RBG_16_44_11 (assembly GCA_001797845.1). Classification (GTDB taxonomy): domain Bacteria; phylum Desulfobacterota; class Syntrophia; order Syntrophales; family Smithellaceae; genus UBA4810. Next base: position 29,224 of record MGQN01000038.1, read on the forward strand.
ATAGTTACCTTACCGTGGGCGATAAATGTATGCCGGAAACGTATTTTCAGCCTGATGAGCTTTATAGCGCGATGAGGCAGGGAATAAAAGTATCCACATCGCAGGCTTCCATTTATGAAAGGCATCAGTTTTACGAAGGTGTTTTAGCGCGATTCGAAAAAGTTTTGTATTTATGCGTCGGATCCGTTTTTACCGGAAATTATAACGTGGCTATGGAATTCAAAAAACAGCACGATGAGCAAAACAGGTTTTTAGTTATCGATACGGGCGCCGCGTCCGGCCGGCTGGGGACAATCGCATTGGCGGCTGTTCGCTATTTGGCTCAAACGAATAATATGGAAAAAACATTTGCCTTCGCGCAGAAAGCCGTGCAAGCCTGCGAAGAATATGTATTTCTTGATAAATTGCAATACCTGGCCGCGGGAGGAAGGCTTTCCAAAACCAGCGCTTTTTTCGGCGACATGCTGAAGATGAAGCCCGTGATTTCTCCGCAGCCGGAAGGCGCGAAAAAAGTCGGCGTAGTCAGAAATCAGGAAGACCAGTTGAAAATGGCCGAGGAGCGCCTTGCTTCTTCACTGCAAAAGAATTCCAGAGCTTTTATTATGCTGGAATACACTGATAATTATGATTGGGTAAAGGGCACGGTTAAAAAGATTTTCGAGGAGGGCTATCCACAGGCGGAAATTATTTTGCAGCCGCTATCTTTAACGTCAGGAGCGCATATGGGGCCGGGGACGTGGGGGGTGGCTTTCCTGCCGGAGTAACGACTCCGTAAAGAGGCCATCTGCTGTGTTGCGCTTCATCCCTCGTCATTGCGGCGTATGTCAAAAATACGCCTCATTCCTCGTGACTCGCGCGCCTTGCATCTGGCGCTCTTTACGAAGCCGTTAAAATTTTAAGAGGATGTTGTCGTTGCGAGCCGCCTCTCAGGCGGCGTGGCAATCTCTTCTTTGTCATTACCCGGTCGTAGATGACCTTCAGGTTACTCGACCGGGTAATCCAGTATTTTTGTTTCTGGATTCCGTGTCGCGCTTCGCTTGCACGGAATGACATCCTTTGCTATATTGTTTATCAATTTAACTTTTTGTGCTATTTGTAAGCTATTGGGAAGATACGGAAACTTCTTATACAGAAGCAACAGGCTGTGTTTCCCGATTTATACAGACTGTATAATCATTGTTAGGTTTAGTTATGGTTGATAAATTGAAAAATCATTGGCACCTATCACTTTTGCAGGTGTTTTTAATTACGATAATCTCCTTGTCGCCCACTTTGGGCGCACAAATTTTATCTTCACTGTTTGGAGATAAATCACCTGTCATCCTTATTGCTTTTCTGCCAGCGCTTCCATTCCTGCCTTTTGGCTGGCTGGGTGGCATAACATTTGCGGCTCTATTCTCTAACACAGAATTGCAGCCACTGGCTTATTATACAGGTTTTTCACTTACGATATTTGCATTGGCATACCTGTGTTTGGTGAACTTTAGATATCACCGTGCAAAGAAAAAAACCGAACAAGTAAAAGCAGCGAACGAGCCAATTCACCCGTTAATGTAGATACCTCGAACTAACGGAGGTGTTATAATGGCAAAGATGATTGAAGCAAGGAAAATACACAGTTACGGCAACGAGTTTAAAGCGATATACGGTAAATAGATGAATATGAGTATCGAAAACAAAAAAGAGCGTTTTGCTTTTGTTATTCCCGTTTACAACCATGCCGGTTCGGTAGCGCAAGTTATCCGGCAGGCAATGGATCTGAATTATCCGGTTTTTGTCATTGATGACGGCTCGACTGATGATACTCCAAAAAAGCTGGCTGAAATTCGGGGAATTAATATTATTTCTCACAAGAAAAATATGGGGAAGGGTGCGGCAATCATGAGCGGTTTTATCGCCGCTTCCTCTGTGGCCGATTGGGCAATTACTATTGATGCCGATGGTCAGCATTATCCGGAGGACGCGCTGAAGCTCATCAACACGATTCCTGAAGGCACGCTGCCCATTGTCGTGGGGAAAAGAGAGGGAATGATTGGCGAGCATGTTCCCTGGACCAGTTGCTTCGGCCGGAAGTTTTCTAATTTTTGGGTATGGCTTTCCGGAGGCCCCGCTCTTTGTGATTCCCAAAGCGGCATGCGCGTTTATCCCCTGCCGGAATCTATTTACCTGGGGACAAAGGCGCGGCGCTTTCAATTTGAAGTGGAAATACTGGTGCAGGCCAAAAGAAAAGGTATTCCCGTGATGGAAGTGCCCGTGCGCGTTAACTATTACCCCGGCGGAGCAAGAATATCCCATTTCCGTCCCTTTATTGATTTTATGCGCAACTCTTCAACATTTGCCCGTTTAATTTTTACCCGGATATTTTCTCTGCGGTAGTCAATTTCGATTCTCTTGATTCATGTCGCTGTGCGGTCATGGTTTTTATCTTGCCACTGCCGGTGAAATATGTTTAATAAAATCAGTGTCAAACACGGAAAAATACACGAATTTATAGGCTTACATGTCACAGGGTAAATATCAAATAAAGTGGCCAATTGTTTTTATCGTTACACTGGTTGTGGCGTTGCTTTTCATTTGGGAATCCGGCCATTTGAAAATAGAAACAGATATTCTGGAATCAATGCCGCACGATGATCCGGTGCTGGCCGACGCGCGGCAGATCATCAGGCATTTGCCGATTCAGGACAGAATATTTCTTGACTTGGAGCAAGATTCCGAAGATCGGGACAGACTTGTCAAAGCGGCATCAATAGTAATCGGCAAACTCAGTCAAAGCGGTTACTTTGTCAAAGTGGGTATCGGTGACGATGCTCAAAATTTTCCCGAACTCATTGCGTATGTAACGGAAAAATTACCGGTATTATTCAGCGCGGATGATCTTAAGAAAAAAATTCAGCCGCTTTTGGAGCCGGAAAAAATCAGGGCAACGTTTGCCGAAACCAGGCGGTCTCTGGAACAGCTCGAGGGAATCGGGCGCAGTGAAATGATCGCTAAGGATCCGCTTAGTTTTTCCGGCATCGTGCTGGGGCAATTGTCCGCGATAAATCCCGCGAATAAGGCGCAGTTTTATCAGGGGCAATTGATTTCGGCTGACGGCAAGCACGCGTTGATTATTGCCAAGATTGACGGATCAGGTACGGACACAGCCCGGGCGGCTAAAATAGAATATCTGCTGAAAAACATCGAGGATGAACTTCGATTTAACAAAGAATTATCGGGTGGTCAATATATACTGAGTGCTGCCGGCACCTATCGCGCGGCTCTGGATAATGAAACTATCGCCAAGAGCGACACGCGCCTGGCGATTATTTTGACTACATTGGGCATTGCCCTGCTGCTAATTTTTACTTTCCCCCGGCCGCTCATCGGTCTTCTGGCCTTGCTGCCTTCCATGGTGGGAACAATTTTCGCCCTATTTATTTGTTCTATCTTGTTTAAATCCGTTTCCATGCTCGCGGTTGGCTTTGGCGGGGCGATTATGGCCTTTACTGTTGATTTGGGATTAACCTACTTGCTGTTCCTTGATCAGCCGGAAGAAACTTTCGGAAAGCGCGTGGCCCGGCAACTCTGGGCGGCGGAGCTTTTATCCGTGCTGACCACACTGGGCGCCTTTCTTTTGTTGCTCATCAGCGACTTCAAAATTCTGGCGGAAATCGGCGTCTTTTCCGCACTGGGCGTTACTTTTGCGCTGATGTTTGTTCATTTTGTATTCCCGAAAATTTTTCCGGCAATGCCTCCGGCTTTACGATCGACGAATCCATTCATAATGAGTACTGTTAAAAAATTTGCCGCTCCCGCGAAGTGGAAATTAATTGCCGCCGTAATTTTCGGAGTAGTGATGCTGTTTTTTGCCAGGCCGGTATTTAATATTGACATGAACGCCATGAATTCATTAAGACCAGAGACAATCAATGATGAAAAGAAGATGCAAAATGTTTGGGGCGATTTTTCGGGAAAATGTTATGTCTTTCTGGAAGCGCCAAGCATCGGCGAGTTACAGGTAAAGAATGATAAATTGATGGATTTTTTGTCTGCAGATGTCCGGGAGGGAAAATTATCCAATGTTTTTCTTCCCTCCGTATTGTTTCCGTCAGCGAAAGCCACGCAGCAAAATTTTGAAGCCTGGCAAAATTTATGGAACAAAGAACGAATAGTCAAATTAAAACGCGATATTAATTTAGCTGCACGGGAGTTTGGCTTTAAGCCCGGCGCTTTTGAACCATTTTGGAAAGTAATCCAAAACAAAAATTACGGGACTGCTGAAATTTCCGAAAAGTATTTTGAGATGTTAGGGATAACGAAAAGTCCCACAGGATACACGCAACTGAGCATGCTGAATACCGGGAAAAATTATAATGCGGAAGAATTTTTCGCGAGATTGACAGGGACAGGTTTGGCTAAAATCTTCGATGCCGATCTGTTTAACAAAAGACTGGGAGATTTTTTGAAAAGTATTTTCATGGAAATCGCTTTGATTGTCAGCATCGGCATTGTACTTGTGGTGTTTTTATTCTTCCTTGATTGGCGTTTGTCGCTGGCGGTGCTTGCTCCCATTGCTTTTGCTCTGGTCTCTACACTGGGGACACTGAAAATTATCGGTCATCCATTGGATATTCCCGGCATTATGCTGTGGATTATTATTATGGGCATGGGGATTGACTACGGGATTTATTATGTCTGTACCTATCAGCGATATCCCAACGAGAGTCATCCGGCAATGGATACGATTAAACTGGCCATATTTCTGGCGGCGGCGACCACTTTAATCGGGTTTGGCGTCCTGGCATTTGCCAGTCACGCGCTTCTGCGCAGCATCGGTCTTGTCTCTCTTTTAGGGATTGGTTATTCTTTAATCGGTGCGTATTTTATTTTGCCGGTTTTGATGAAGAAAATATTTGCTCCGTTTCCATATCCTACAGGTGAGTTTGCGGTGGGTTCCAAAGAGCACCTGCGCCGGACGGTTTTACGCTATCGTTATCTACCCGGATATCCGCGGGTTTTTGCCCGGTTTAAAATGATGATTGATCCGATGTTCAAGGAATTGAATAATTACGTAAAAAACCCCCGCAGGATTATAGATATCGGTTGCGGTTATGGAATTCCGGCAGTATGGCTTTTAGAAATATATCCTGATGCCCGGGTTTATGGTTTGGAGCCGGATGAGGAGCGCGTGCTGATAGCTAACCGCGCTATTGGTAAGCGTGGTAATGTACAAGTGGGCCGTGCACCGGATTTACCGGATGTGGAAGGAAAAGTCGATTACGTGATGATGCTGGATATGCTGCATTTGATCGATGATGAAGAGCTGCAACTGGCTTTGCAATGGATTTATGAAAAGCTGGAGGCGGAAGGAACACTTATTATCCGTACGACCATTCCTTCGGATAAAAAAGTTCCCTGGAAGAGGTGGATCGAAACAGCAAGGTTGCGATTTACAGCCATGCCGGAGAGTTTCCGCACTGAAAAAGAAATAGCAGCATTTATGATGACTGCCGAATTTGTGGTCAATATTTGTTTATCGCCCACAGCCGGCGTAGAAGAAAAGTGGTTTATCGGAAAAAAGAAAATTTCATAAGCAAAGGATTGTTTTCCATGAATAGTTGAATAATAATGATCAAAATTTTGAAAACATTGACATATGTTTTAGCTGTATCATATAATAATTAACGAATGTCCCGAGGTGCTTATGTTCGATATTAAAAAAATATTATTTCCCATCGATCTGGACGCGAAGGAGATATCTCCTTTGCTGGCGGCTTTGAAGGTTGCCAAAATGCTCAACAGTGAAATACATATTTTTTATGTAAATGATATTCAGGCCGGATATCGCCATCCCACCGACCGGGAAGACGCGATTTCCTTAAAGGTAAGGGAGGCGGCCGCTGAAGAATTATTGGATGCTCTAAAAATCATATACTCCGTGTCAAAAGGTGATTTGGCGGAGGAAGTCGTTAAATATTGTAAGGATAATAATATTGATTTGATAATTGTGGGGCATAAATACCGGCATAAAATGTACGATAAAATTTTCGATAGTTCCGATATAAAAATTATTGATGCCGTAAAATTACCTGTCCTGGTCATACCGCAAGAATAAAATTCGGACGATTAGGACAGCTGTCTCCGGCAGGATGAAGTGCTTTTGTGAAAATATTTTCTTATCGAGTAGCGGTTTATTTTTCCCGGCGTTGGGGGGTGTGGTTTTTCCGCACTTTTTCCTGGTCTATTGCCACCGGGTATTTTTTTCTTTTTCCGGTAAGAGTTGAACATAGCTTGAAATTTTACCGCGCGCTTTTCCCGGTACGCAACTTTTTATATCATTTGTATTGCGTTTGGAAACAGTATCATAATTTTACCAATGTATACCTTCACCGATTTGTTGCGCTCAACAAAGACGAGATTGAATTTACTAAAGAAGGCTGGGAGCATCTGGACGAAGCGGTAGAAAAGAAGACCGGTGCTATAATTGTCATGTCGCATATCGGCAATTGGGAGTTGGCGGCGCAGATGTTGAACCGCAGGGGGCTGCCTATAATGCTTTATTTGGGGGAGAAGCATAAAGAGCAAATCGAGCGCATGCAAAAGAACTTTCTGGCTAAAAGCGGAATTAAAATAGTGGCGACATCAGATAAAGAAAGCTCTCCATTTGCTCTGCTGGAGGGGATCAGTTTTTTGCGTGAAGGAGGAATTGTTTCCATGACGGGCGACCGTTTGTGGGGAAGCCAGAGTTTCGTTGTGGTTAACTTTTTAGGCTATGAGGCGCGACTCCCCGACACGCCTCATTTGTTTGCTTTAATGTCGGGTGCACCGCTTATGACCTTTTTTGTTCATCAGGAGGCGTCCGGAAAATATCATATCACCGTATCCAAAGGGCGGCGAGTTTCAGCCTTAATACGTGCCGATCGTCAGAAAGCAGTATCGGCTTCGGCGCAAACCTATGCAAATGAACTGATGCAAATGGCCTGTAAGCACCCGTTCGAATGGCATCATTTCGAGCCCTTTCTTGGCGAAAAAATTGGCAGAACTTCATCAAGATAGAATTTGCTTTTCGCCCGGTTAATCTTAGTATAATAAAGTTTCTAAATCTGCTGATAGGAGCCGGTAATGAAAACAAATGAAGTTCCGCAGGATATCACATATTATGAAGGTGAGAAGCGAGCATGTTACGCACTCAATGACGAGGGGAAATATGTAATTGTGACAAGCACAGGTTGGAGCGCCGAGGAAGTGGTTAATGGACTGGCTGTAGCCGAATTGGCAGCAAACCTGGAGGAAACAAGAAAGGCTGTGCTCAAAGGGTTGAAAAGTCCGCTTTTATATCATATGGAACGTCGGCAGATGATACCGGAGATTCTGGCCAAAACAGCAGATATTGCCTGTTTTCGCGTCAAACGGCATTTCCGACCCGATGTGTTTGCCAAACTTAAATCGTCAGTCCTGGACCGCTATGCGCACGCGCTGGCGCTAACTTTAGAAGAATTAAGAACTGTGCCGGAGAAATAATTTGAAGAAAGGTATCAGTCAGCAAATGAGTACAGAAATAACAGCCGGCGGTAAGCCGTTCATTCATCATCATTCCGCGCATTGTGAAAGCGGCGTTACTTCGGCTTTGTTTCGGGATAAGGGAATCGAAATAAGCGAAGCGATGATTTTTGGCATTGGCAGTGGCATCTTTTTTGGCCATCTGCCGTTTGTAAAGTGGGTCGGGCTGCCGATCAGCACTTTCCGCTCTCAGCCCGGTGCTGTCTTCCGCAAGGCGGCAAAAAGATTGGGGGGCGAATTTGTCACTCAGCGTTTCCGCAATCCGCAAAAAGGCATGGATGCACTGCATCGTGTTCTTAAAGAGGGGCAAATTGTGGGGCTTACGACAAATATTTACTGGCTTTCCTATTTCCCCAATCGCTTCCGCTTTCAATTCAATGGTCATAATATTATTATTTTGCGCGAGACCGAAGGTGGTTTTCGCGTCAGTGATCCGGTGCTGGATCATCCGGTGGATTGTCTGACTGAAGATCTGGAACGGGCGCGTTTCGCGCGGGGACCTCTGGAGCCCCGTGGATTTATGTATTATCCAAAATTCATCCCCCGAAATCCTGATCTTCGTTCAGCCTGTATCAAAGGCATGAAGGATACATGCAATATGATGCTGAGAATTCCCCTGCCGATTTTTGGTATCCGCGGCATCCGTTCCATGGCCAAAAGAATCATCAAGAGTCCGGAGAAAATCGGTTTTCATGAAGCTTGCCGGCACCTGGCCAATGTTGTCCGCATGCAGGAAGAAGTGGGAACCGGAGGCGCGGGATTCCGTTTCATGTATGCCGCATTTTTGCAGGAAACAGCAGAGCTTTTCGGCTCGGATGACCTGGCCATGTTATCTCAGGAAATGACCGCCATCGGCGATATCTGGCGTGAATTTGCCGTTGTTTCGGCGCGGATCATTAAACAAAGAGGTCAGGCCGAAGATAACTTTCCCAAGGCGGGCGGTTTGATGCTGATCTGCGCGGGACGTGAAGAGCAGCTTTTTAAGGATTTGAATAATGTGGTAAGGAAACTCAAAGCATGAAAGCGATCGATATTTCCTCGATAACTTTCTCTTATGATTTACCGGAAGATAAAGCGGATACCGGCAGGAATCAATACGCTTTGCGGAATTTTTCCATGTTTGTGGAAAGCGGTCAATTTTACGCTCTTTTAGGGCCAAACGGCGCCGGCAAAACAACACTTATGCGCATCATTACCGGGCAACTGCGCGGGTATTCCGGTTCTGTGTCCATCCATGGAAATAAAATGCCGGACAAAGAAACATTGCGGGTAATCGGCTATGCTCCTCAACCGATATCGGTATATACGGCACTTACAGCAATCGAAAATTTACAGTTTTTCGGCTCTATGGCCGGCCTGCAGCAGGAATTGATCAATGAACGGACTAATGAAGCATTGGAGAAAACAGGTTTATCTGCTTATTCATCAAAACCGGTATCAACATACTCCGGTGGGATGCTGAGAAGACTGAATCTGGCGGTAGCACTTCTGCATTTGCCCAAATTGTTGCTTCTGGATGAACCGACAGTGGGCGTAGATCCGCAGAGCCGCAATCATATTTATGAAACACTGGCAAAGCTCAGTGAATCCGGTGTGACCATTCTTCTTTGCACACATATTATGGAAGAGGCCCAGCGTCTTTGTTCGCGTGTAACACTGGTGGATCAGGGCAAAGACATTTTTTCCGGTAATATGAAGAAAATTGATAATTTGGAAAAGTTCTTTCTGGAAAAGACGGGGAGACGATTGCGTGACGAGTAAGAAAAAAACAGATTCTTCTGCACATAACTTTGTTGGCCGCCTCGTCGCCTCCTCCTTGCCGCCGCGTTGGGGCTTTGAATAATCCGTTTTTGTGATTATGATACGGTAAAGGGTAAATAAGATTTTGTATTGGGTGATATTAAATTGATTTTGAGACAACTAAAAGAATTGATCAAAAAAGAAATGCTAATCCTGCTTCGCGACCGGCAGACGATCCTGCTTCTTTTCCTTATGCCGGTGGCGCTGATTTTATTTCTGTCGTTGGCAATGGAAGGCGTCTGGACAGACAGACTGACCGGACGGAAAATTCAACTGGTTGTTGAAAACGAAAGCAAATTGCCCAAAGCAAACCTGCTTGAGGGAAAAATAAAGTCCAATAAAATGATTCAACATGTCGAGCGACCACAGGGCATGGATAATGATCAGATTTTCGCGGACGGCAGAGTGCATGCAGTTGTTACGATTCCTAAAGGTTTTGATGAGGGAGGTAAACCGGTAGAAATTTATTTTGATCCGGTGATTGATGCTAGCTACAAAATAGCCACTCGTTCGCTGATAACCAGTTTAACAGTCGAGGTGGTCATGGGTATAGAAAACCTGGATGCTGTGGTTGCCGGCTTAGTCGTTGAGAAAACAAGACCCAACAAAGAATTTCCCAGCCCTCTTCAGCAAAATGTTCCGGCTTACACAATATTCGCGATGTTTTTTATTGCCATTCCCATGTCCATTGGTTTTTTAAAGGAAAAAAAAGATGGCACTCTCCAGCGTCTTTTTACTTATCCGGTAAACACTAATTTAGTTATACTGGGGAAAATTATTCCTTATTATTTGATAAATATTTTCCAATTTATTTTAATGCTATTGGTCGGTGTTTATATTATGTCCCATATCATCAGCTTTTCTTTTCATCTGGGAGAACATCCCTGGCATATGCTGCCGGTCACAATGGTTGTTGCCGCCGCTACGACTAGTTTTGGCGTGCTTGTTGCGGCGCTGGCACGAACGCCTGAGCAGTCTTCGACACTTGCGGCAACAGGAGCCATATTGATGGGCGTTTTCGGTGGGATCA
>MGQN01000038.1:39661-40613 GCA_001797845.1 Deltaproteobacteria bacterium RBG_16_44_11
CGCATCAGGCGTATCTTGATATTTTTTTACGCGATGCGGCATTCGGTACAATCTTACCCAAATTAATTGTATTGACACTATTTGCAGGAATCTGCTTTTATGTTGCAGGAAGGAGAGTTCAATGGATTTAGAACAGGCGTTAAAGGAATTAAACGTGGCGTCGCGGGACGAGCTGATTTTCAAGCTCAAGGCGTTGGTGATTAAAGCGTGCGAAGTTAAAGACGTGAAACCGGAAGACGTGCCCACCGACGTTCCCTTTATCGGCGGACCGGGGCCGCTTAAATTAGACAGTCTTGATGCCATGGAAATCGCTATGGAACTCAGGTATCAATTCGGTGTGGAATTAAAGAATGCCTCGACCGCGGCTCAGGCGATGCAATCTTTTGATACACTGGCGGATTTTGTCATCAACGCGCCCAAGGTTAAAAAGTGAACAAGAGCGATATTTATGTGCGCGGTTGGGGCGCCGTAACCACGCTGGGGTGGAGCGCTACCGAGTCCGCGAAAAATTTGATTGCGGGAAAAGTCGCACCGGCAAAAGCCAGCAGCTCCTCGCATTTAATCAGCCGCGAATTTAAGTCTTTTGAAGTTCCTTATGCGGGCAATCCTTTGGATAAATCCAAAAAAATGCTGGATAGCGCGCTTACGGAAGCTATATCGCGGGCGGAACTTTCTCCGGCTGAAATTGCCGAATCCGGATTGCTGGTAGGAACGACGGGCGGCCTTTTTATCCGCAATGAGTATGAATTTACCGAAGCAGTGCGCAAAAATCCGGGCAAGGAATCACCGGCTATTTCCTGTCGTAACAGAGGCCCCGGTGAGGTAGCCGGGTTAATTGCCGGTAAATACGGCATCAGGGGCGTGACGCTGACTTTCAGCATGGCTTGTGTTTCCAGCTCACATGCTTTAGTTGTAGCGGCGCAGCTTCTGGAACAGAAAAAAATTCGCCGGG
>MGQN01000038.1:40632-42773 GCA_001797845.1 Deltaproteobacteria bacterium RBG_16_44_11
GCCGCTTCTAAATCTTACTTTGCATGGATTTGCCAGCTTGCTTCTTTATGATTATGATCAATGCCGTCCGTTTTGTGCTACCCGTTCCGGCATGCAAATAGGGGAGGGAGCAGCGGCCGTAATCCTGGAGCAAAGTGAATTGCTTTCCCCAGGAAAAGGAAAATATAAGTTTGCCGGAGGCTACCTGTTTAACGATAATAGCAGCCTGACTTCGGCAGGAATTGACGGAGAACTCGTTGGCGATGTTATTCAACAAACCTTAACATCAGCGCAAGTACTTCCCGGCGATATTGTGGCGATTAAGGCTCATGGCACGGGCACAAAGGATAACGACCTTTCCGAGGGCAGGGGTTTGGTCAAACTCTTTGGAGAAAAACTTCCCCCTGTGGTTTCCCTCAAAGGCGCCCTGGGTCACGCCCTGGGCGCGGCCGGCGCAGTAGAAACTGCTGTCTGGCTTTCCTGTCTTGAAGAGGGGAAAATTCCGCGCAGTTTTGGTTTTGTCGATCCCGATCCGGAAGTAGGATTTACCCCGGCGTTGAAAAATAATCCGGCACCAAACGGCGCTTATCTTTTTACCTATTTCGGATTTGGCGGCACCTGTACGAGTTATTTGATTGTAAAAGAATGACAAAAAAATATGAACACAACAATTAATAGTCAAAAGAAAAATGTTTCAGCCATGCCGGTGATCGCGGCAAGCTACATTGGTCCTGCTCTCACGCCCAATCGTGACATGTCCTGGGAAGAAGAAAAATTGCCGTTAAACACGGATGATTTGGTTGCCGAAATAATGGGGCAGCCGATGCGCCGTGCCGGAAGGTTCATCAAAATGGTCTGCTGCGGAGCGCTGAGTTGCTTGAAAAAAGCGCCGCCCGGTTATTTAAAAACGAAAAAAGTAGGGATATTTTTGTCGACGGGGTTAGGGAATGTCGATGAAATATTGCCTTTTATCACACAGGTTTTTAAGCATGAAGGTGGATTTCCCAGCCCCAATCAGTTTGCCAATTCGGTAAGCAACGCCGCCGCTTTTTTTCTGGCGCGGATTTGTGAAATCAAGGGAATTGTCCTGACAATATCGGAAGAAGAATTATCTTTTGAGTCGGCGCTCTGGCTGGCGCAGAGCTATTTGGAAAACGGCGAAATAGATTTGGCTCTTGTCGGCGGGTGCGATGTTTTTACACCGACAGTTGAGGAATACCGCGAACGAATGGACTTGAAGCCGGATAATTCCCGAATGCTCGCTATGGGTGAAGGAAGCTCCTGGCTTTTGCTTGGCGGAGGTTCTAAGGAAAAAATAGGCGATATTTTAGCGGTGGAGTTCGGCAATGAATTAATGCCGGCGGCAGAATTTTCGGCAAGCGAAAATATTTTAAGTGCCAGCGAAAAATTAATTGCTAAGGCGGTTTTAAGCGGGAAGAAACGCTTTTTACTTCCTGGTTTCCGTATGAATAAAATCGATTCTCATTTCTGGAAGCTCAAAGGCTGGGAGGTTGACGACTATTTGCCTTATTGCGGTATTCATTCGACAGCCGCCGCTTTCGGGATAGCGCGCGCCCTGCAAGAAAATCCATCCGCGCTTTTTGTGCATTATAATTGCCACGCTTCGGGCAAGCAGATATTTGTGGCCGCAGCAACAAAATAATTTTTTTCGATTTAACGTGTTTTCTAAAATGACAAAGGTTCAATCTCAACAAAAAAAGCGCATTGTCCTTGTTCATCCGCGGGGATTCAACTGGTTTCCCGGGAAACGCGACATTACCGATATTGCCAACCGGATGGTGCCCCAGGGGCTTCTTTCCATCGCCGCATATTTAATTGAGCAAGGGCATGATGTTTTCGTTTATGATTGCCTTGGCCCGGAAGCTTCGTTTGATCTACGAAAGCAGACGCAGGAAATTTTAGCCTATCGGCCGCAAATTGTCGGCTTTTCTACAACAACATCATCGTTTCCCGATGCGGCTGACCTTGCTCAGAAAATCAAAGGACAATCGCCTGATATTATGACAGTGTGCGGAGGAGTCCATGTTTCCGCACTGGAGGGAAAACTTCTGCAAGATTATCCTGTTTTTGATTTTCTTGCCGCGGGCGAAGGTGAGGTAACGATGGCCGAGCTTGCCGCAGGTATTGATCCCGTCGAAATT
>MGQN01000038.1:42840-44768 GCA_001797845.1 Deltaproteobacteria bacterium RBG_16_44_11
CGATTTGGATAACCTGCCGTTTCCCGCCTACGAGAAGCTTCAGGGTTTTCCCCGCGATTACCATTTGCCTTTGTTCAGCTATGTTAATACACCCGGGGCGACGATGATTACTTCACGGGGCTGTATGTATCAATGTTCTTATTGCGACCGCTCCGTTTTCCAGAAAGGTTTCCGCTACAATTCCGCCGCTTATATTTATGAGCACATGAAATATTTGCGCGAAAAATTCGGCGCGCGGCATATCAATATTTACGATGATTTGTTTACAGCAAACCGAGAGCGTATTGTTGAGCTTTGTGAAAAACTCAGTCGTTTTCCCTTGGGAATAAATTTCAACTGCGCCGTGCGCGTGGGCTACACGGATGATGATTTATTAAAGATGCTCAAAAACGCTGGAGGCCTCATGGTTTCGCTGGGTATTGAATCGGCCGATCCGCAAATGCTCTCCAGACATAAATCCGGCGTATCCCTAAGCGGTGTGCGCGATACGGTACAGCGCATTCAGAAAGCGGGATTACGCGCGAAAGGACTTTTTATGATGGGCCTGCCCGGCGAGACGGAAGAATCGATTAAGCGGACATCCGATTTTATCATATTGCTGGGGCTCGACGATATGAATATGGCTAAATTCACGCCTTTTCCCGGCGCGCCGCTTTGGTCAACCATAAGAGAGGAAGGCACTTTTAATGAAGACTGGCATCTGATGAATTGCCTGAATTTTGTTTTTGTCCCGAAGGGAATTGCCTCCAAAGAAAAGCTAGATCAACTCTACAACGAGCATGTGAAACGCTTTTATTCCGATAGAGGCTGGCGCAAGAAATTCCGCGGGCGTATCTGGCAGCACCGCAAAAGCCTCATGTATTTACTGCGTCATCTACCGTCTTTTTGGTCGGCAAAAAATCAGTTCGAACCGGAAAAATAATAATTACGCTGTCATTGCGACGTGTGCCCTTTAGGGTAGACACCCTTTGGGGTGGCGAAGCAATCTCTAATGATTGACAGACCCTAGGAAAGCATGTTAAATCGCGGCAACTCCTGTAAAAAATGGCTGCCCCTGTAGCTCAGAAGGATAGAGCAACGGATTCCTAATCCGTGTGCCGCGCGTTCGACTCGCGCCAGGGGCACCAATAAAATTAGATGGTTACCAATTATAGTTAGTAACCATTTTTATTTTCATATGAATTTGCCCGATAATAGCCCCACATTTTCTTTCTGGCAAGTCCTATAAATTGCAAAACAAAAAAAGCCTGTACAATTTGTGTATCCACTATTAGAAAACATCTCATGTCAAAATTTCGTTAGCGTATACTACCCGTATCATCAACATTAGGATACATCTACTAAGGTCAAGGCTTCCTTAAGATGTTCAGGATGGTTTCTATCAGTTTTTTTGTCCGTACCGGCTTTGGCAGGATATAGTTATTTCCGATTTTATTTTCTTCCCTGTCAACAACATCATCTTTTGTGGCAAGCGCCGTGATATATAGAATCGGAATGTTTGCTGTAGAGGGATTATCTTTTAAGGCTGCCGCGACATCCTCGCCGGGCATGTCCGGCATGACCAGATCAAGCAGGATGATATCCGGCAGTTCACTTTCGGCCAGCTCTATGCCGTCTTTGCCGTTTGTTGCGGTAATGACATCGAACAGTCCGTCATGCATGAGATTTTTTTTAACGAAATAACAAAAATCCACTTCATCATCAATGACCAACACTTTTACATTTCTTGTCATGCTACACCTCTTTTGTATCAATTATTTTACTTACGGGTTGGAGTTTTACAAAAAAAGTTGTTCCCTGGTTTTCCCTGCTTGCAACATCAATGCTGCCGCTTAATCGATCCATGATCATATGGGCAAGGCTGAGGCCCAGACCCGTGCCCTCATTAGTGGGTTTGGTCGTAAAAAACGGCTCGAATATTTTTGACA
>MGQN01000038.1:44806-53148 GCA_001797845.1 Deltaproteobacteria bacterium RBG_16_44_11
TCCACAACAATCATTTCATCGCCGATGCTGAAAAAATCAGCCCGACGGTAGCCGGTTTTATAGCCGATCTCAGTGACTAATTGTTTATAGGCGCGAACCGTCAATATTTTTTCTTTGCAGTCTTTCATGGCATCAACCGCATTATTGACAAGATTCAAAAAAACCTGTTCCAGCATAGTATGATCACCCGCCACTTCCCGTGATTCATCGTCATACTCACGTCGAATGCTTACGCCACTTTTTTCAAGTTTTGGTTTTGCCAGCGCCAGGACGTTATCAAGTAACGGATTGAGGGGGAGTTGGGTGATTTTGCATGCCGTTTGTCTTGAAAATGACAAAATGTTTTTGATAATATTATCGGCCCGGTTTACCGCATTAAAAATTTTTTCTATTGACTCGCGTATATGGGAATTATCATCGGGAATATTGTTTTCCAGATAATCCACTCCCATATAAATAATTTCCAGCGGATTCCTGATTTCATGGGCGATACCGGACGCCATCCGCCCGAGGGCGGCCATTTTATCCTTTTGTATTAACTGGTCCCGGGTTCTTCGCAACAATTCAACAGTATCATTTAAATTTTTCTCCTTTTCAATCCGGTCGGTGATATCTTTTGAAATAATGCAGACCGCAATAACATCCCGGTTTGACGGATCTTTTATCGGGCTCAGCGTATTGGCAAACCATATGCCGTGATCTTTATCATAGGATTCATACTGTACCATGTCATTATTTTGGTATACCGATCTCACATGGCTCAACGATTTTTCCGCTTCGGTTTCATCTTCGTTATAAATCCGTGAAATGGTCAAACCGAAAAGACTTTTTTCATCCTGGTATCCATAAAATTTGACAAGTTTTTGATTGGCAAACAAAAACTTCCCTTCATGATCGACAATGCACATTAACACATCGGTAGCTTGAACAATTTGCTCGTATCTTTCCCGGGCTTCACGAATCCGTTTGTCTTTGTCTTTTAATCTGATCGTTATGAGATATCCGAAAAACATTGCAATGACGATAATAAACGGAATCCGGATCAAATAGCTCAGCGCCATCGGGCCTGCTAAAGATCCCTGTTGATATAACAGCCAGCCGTAGATGACAGAAAATATGATGATGTTAATCATCAGGTATTTAAAGCGGGAGCCCATTGTCGTTAATAAGATAATAAAAAAATACATCAGATATAAATCCGACCCGGCATATCCGGAAAAATAAATCCCAGCCGGCAGCAGTATACTGTCACATAAAACAAGCCCATAGAAAAGCTTGTCGTCATAGAAATATTTTTCCGGAATGTGGGCAACAATCAGATTGGTCAGCAGATAAACGGCAATGAAAATATATCCACAGATTTCGCATTCTTTGCCGGCAGATGATGAAAAAAGAATAAAATAAGCGGTCGTAATAATGACCGCTAGGCGGACAAGAAAAATAATTTTTTTTCTGGGAAATGAAGTTGTCATTATTGCCTCTCTGGTAAGGCATTACTTTTTGACTTGCTGAGTATAAGATAAGTGATTTTGTGTGTCAATGAAAAAGGAGGCACATGGCGGCAAATCGAATTAAAGGGATTCCTAATCCGTGTGCCGTGCGTTCGACTTGCGCCAGGGGCACCAATTATCAAAACACATAGCTGTTCCATAGAATATTAAAAATCCACAGCACTAGCACTTTACGTCTAAATATGTTATATGTCATTCACGCTCTTTTTTATTGGTATTAGTTTTAATATCTATAGAAAAAAAGGAGGTAATAATTATGTTCGCAACAATGCTACAAAAGATCAGAAAAGTGCGTTTTATTAGAATTCTAATTTACATTTTCTGCTTCATTTTCGTTTTTATGGGTTGTGCCAGCACGACAACTATCAAATCCCGGCCTGATGGTGCGACAGTATATATGGACAATATCAAAATTGGTGCAACTCCCATACGGTATTCTGATACTGCCCTTGCCGGAACAACCAAATCTCTAAAGCTGACAAAAGATGGTTATAAACCATTAGAAACTGTGATCAGGAAAAGTGAATTCCAATGGGGGCCGTTAATTGGGGGGCTCTTAGTGTTATTTCCGTTCATTTGGATTCTTGGTTATCCTGATATTTATGAATTTGATTTAGAAAAAAAATAAAACGGACACAAAATTTTATCTCAGTGAAGACGCATAGTCACTGTTGAGCTTTTTCCAGATTAGTGGCTCGCACGCCGATTAGCCTTACACGCTTCTTGAGCTCGACGCGCTTGAGGCAGGCGAAGGCGGCTTTGCGGATTTCTTCCGCGGAGTCTGTGTAACCAGTCATCGTTTTTGCTCTGGTTAGCGTCTGAAAATCACCGAACCTTATTTTTATGGCGACGGTTTTGGCTTGGTATCCGCTATCTTGCATATCAGCTACAACTTCCTTGGTCAGTTCCGCGAGAGTTCGAGCAATTACTTGCCAGTTTCTGACATCTTCCTGAAATGTAATCTCACGGCTGATGGATTTGGGTTCCCAGTGGGTAATCAACGGGCTGTCGTCAATTCCCCGCGAAGCATCATAAAGATATTGACCGTAGGAATTACCAAAGTATTCGATAAGCTTTTCCAGCGGTAATGAGGCAAGCTGTCCGATGGTTTCAATGCTAATATTTTTCAGATGTTCTTCTGGTTTCGGCCCGATCCCATATAATTTGCGGATGGGTAATGGCCATAGTTGACTTTCAGTATCAGTTTTATTCAGTATGGTGAGACCATCCGGTTTGCGCAAATCGGAGGCGATCTTGGCCAGAAGCTTGTTCGGGGCGATACCGATAGAGCAGGTCAACCCGGTTCTTTCTTTAATCCCGGTTTTAATTTTGGAAGCGATAATTTCCGATGTTTCCGACACTTCAGATGCATCCAGAAAGGCCTCGTCGATACCGGCATTTTCCATAATGGGAGTGATTGTCAGCAGGACTGATTTGAATTCCTGAGAGGCATACCTATAAGATTCAAAATCTACAGGAAGAAAAGTTGCATGAGGGCAAAGTTTGTAGGCAGTTCTCAGCGGCATGGCAGAATGGATACCGTATTTTCTGGCTTCATAGTTAGCTGTCGAAACAACCCCTCTTTTATTGGGGTTTCCGCCTCCTCCAATGACGACAGGTTTGCCGGTTAGGGCCGGATTTTTCTTCTCCTCCACGGCGGCGAAAAAGGCATCCATATCAATATGAATGATTCTTCTTTGCATATAAAACATAGAATATCATTTCTTCAAATGTTTTAGTAGCGGAAGAAATCTTAATTATCTTGACATATCAAGTGGTTTTTCATATACAAAACGCACGTTCTTTGCGCTGAATCTCCATTAATAAGACACTATAAGTATCTATTATGAATAATCTTTTCATTAGTTTTTTCATAGCAATTATCCTCGCGGCCGGTGTTGTTGGTTTGCTCCGCTTATTTCGTCTGGAGTTCAATCCCACTAATGTTTTCCCGCTTGTGCCCGTCTTTTACGCTATTGTTTACGAACTTCTCGAAAGAAGAAAAGAGAGAAAGGATAAGCCTGTTCATACGGCCAAAGCAAAAAAAGGGATGAAACCCGGCATAGCCAAGATTTTAGAAAATATCACCGCGGGCAGAATTTTCACCGCCATCGCCGTCAGCCTTGCCATCAAGATTATCTTCGAAATCATTTTTTTGATTCTTTATATTCAGTCCAGCGAAAAAACTTTTACTGATCTTTATGGCAGTTTCGATATTGAGACCATCGGCAAATTCATCAAAGGCGATCATCCCTGGCTATCCAGTACCGAAGGTTTTTACAATCTGTCACTTCTCGCTGTTATCACAAGTTTGGGCACTGGTCTCTGGGTTGGTTATACTTCAAAAGGCAAAGCCATTATCGAGGGAGTGTTTGTCGGCGCCGCCGTAACGCTGATCACCGCCGTTACTAATATGAGTGTTCTTTACCGCGAGATTGAAGAAGTGGCAAATCAAATGGCCAAAACCATGGGTTATGGTATGCGTATCGGGTTTGCCGTAGTCCTTGCCGGGCAGGTATTTCTCTACGGTTTCTGGGCCGGTATCGCTCATATATCGAAACTCAAACGCAAGAAGTTAACGGCGAAAAAAATCAATAAGAAAACACAAAAACAGCGGCGAATTCCATCAGAGAAAAAAAGTTCTTAAAAACCTTTAAGCGGCATTTCGTAAAATCTTTTTTCTGAACTCTTCAGTTGACGAATTTTAATAAATATGCCAAATTTCGGCTCGAAATATCCGAAAATAAGAGGAATTTTATTGATGGCACTGACAGCGAATAGTCAAACCAGCTTGGAGGGCGAAGCAAAGCGGCGGTTGGGTATATTGTTATCAATTCCACTTTCCGCTGTCGGCAGGGTAACAATCCATTGGGTCAATATTTTAGGTTCCGCGACAGTTTTCCTGATTCTGGCGCTTTTGAAGACCTTCCGGCCGAAGCAGCTATCCAAGGTAGTTCATCAGATCTATTACATTGGGGCGAGATCCACAACAATCATTATGCTGGTGAGCGTGTTCACCGGTATGGTTCTAGGCCTCCAATCCTACCACGCTCTGGTTTCCTTCGGAGCACAAGGAGCCGTCGGCACACTGGTATCCCTTTCATTAATTCGAGAATTGGGGCCGGTTCTTACGGCCATCATGATTACGGCTCGGGCAGGCTCAGCTACCACGGCTGAAATCGGTATTCAGCGTATCTCCGAGCAGATAGACGCCTTACAAACTATGCGTATCGATCCGATCAGGCATCTCATCAGCCCGAGAATTAGCGCGGCTATTATCAGCTTTCCCATACTCACCACTTTTTTTAACCTCATCGGAATGGTCGGCGGCTATATCTCCAGCGTCGCGCTCTTAGGTCTAAATACCGGCGTTTATTTCCATAGTATTCAGGCCAATGTCGATATGCAAGACATCACCGACGGTTTAATTAAAACGATCGTTTTCGCAGTGATTGTTGCCACTGTCTGCTGTTACCATGGCTATTTCGCGCATATGCGCAAAGATAGTCATGGAGCCAAAGCTGTCGGTCTGGCCACCACCTCGGCCGTCGTGATTTCATGCGTATTGATTCTGGTATCCGATTATGTGGTGACCTCACTTTTGATATAGAGAAAACTATGAATACTCCATTAATTGAATTTCTAAATGTCACCAAACGCTTTGGCGACCAAACGGTCTTAGATAGTATTAATCTCAAAATATATGAAGGGGATGTTACAACCATAATCGGCCTCAGCGGCGCAGGCAAGAGCGTGCTTCTCAAGCACATTATCGGGCTTATCAAGCCTGACGAAGGAACCATCCTTTTCCGGGGTAAACCAGTGAGCAAAATGAAAAAAAAGGAAATTAATGAGGCTCTTGCTCAGATGAGTTACATGTTCCAAGGTAACGCGCTTTTTGATTCCCTGACCGTTTATGAGAATGTTGCGCTGCCCCTGCTGGAAACAACCAATCTGAAAAAAGCTGAAATCGACCGGAGGGTCATGGCGAGAATAGAACAAACAGAGCTGACCGAAGCAGTCCATCGGTTTCCTTCAGAGCTTTCCGGTGGCATGCAAAAGCGTGCCGCCTTGGCGCGGGCACTCATCACCGATCCTAGGATTGTTCTCTTTGATGAACCAACAACGGGTCAGGATCCTGTCCGAAAAAACGCAATTCTTAGTATGATTGCTCAATATCAGAGAAAATTCGGTTTTACGGCGATACTAGTCAGTCATGAAATTCCAGATGTGTATTTTATCTCCAATCGAGTGCTCGCTCTATATAAACAAAAAATTGTTTTTCAAGGCACGCCGGAAGAGCTGGAAAATTTCGATCATCCGTTCAATGATGAAGTCCTTAGCAGTTTGGAAGATTTGCAAAAAGAATTAACCGGCCTTTATTCCAGAAGGAAGTTTAAAATTCTCAACAGCGCCCAATTAAAGCGCAAGAAATCAGGGGAACCTCATTCGATAGTAGTTTTTACTTTGGACGATATCAATTCCATCATTGCCCATTTAGGTCATGATGTCGTGCAGGAATCCATACGGCGAATGTCTTTGTACATAGACAAACACTTTGGCATCATCGGGGGCATTTCTACCCGTACTAATACAAGCGAAATTGTGACGATGCTTCCCCATTCAGATTTTGCGGAGGCGCAAAATATTTTGGATAACTTTAACAAAGATTTTAAGGGCCAGGGCATTAATGACATTGGAAATTGGACCGGCGTGCGCAAACTGGTAGCCCTATCCGGTCCTATAAAATTTACAATTCTGGCCGGCATTGCCGAAGGACATCCTGATGAAAAAATAGAATCTATCATTGATTCGGCAAAAGCTAATCAAAAGGAAATATGGACGGCTACGATGAGCCGCGGAGGAGTGAACATATGAAAAAGTACACAATAGAGACAATAGTAGGCATCTTTGTGGTGTTTGGATTGCTCTGCATAGGGTATATGACCGTAAAACTCGGCCATGTTTCTATTCTTGGCGATGATTCTTATCCCATTATTGCCCGTTTTACATCAGTAACCGGTTTGAGAGCAGGCAATCCGGTGAATATTTTAGGCATTGAGGTTGGACGAATAGAGAAAATTTCCATGGATCAGGAAAACCAAAAAGCGATAGTTGAATTAAGAATTAAAAAGGGTATAAAGATCTATGATGATGCCATTGCCTCCGTTAAAACGGAAGGGCTGATCGGTGATAGTTATCTCAGCATTGATCCCGGTGGAGGGGGTGAATTGCTTGGACCTCGCGGTATTATTACTGAAACGCAGTCTCCCGTGGATATCATAGAGCTCATCAGCAAATACGCCTTTGGTGAAATAAAAAGCGATAAAGACGTAAAAAAAGGAGGATCAAAAAAATGAAAAGACAATTCACGGGATTAATCATCTTAGCATTCTTTCTCTTTTCTTTTTCTGCCTATGCCGGAGAACCCATGAATGTAACGCAGGTAAATGTCAATAAAGTCCTTGACGTATTGAGAGATCCGAAGCTTAAACCCGAGTCTGCCAAGGAGATTAAAAAGCAAAAACTCCGTACTATTTATAAAAACATGTTTAACGAGGTTGAATTTTCCAAAAGGACTTTGGCGCGAAACTGGGATAAATTAAACGCCGGTCAACAAAAAGAATTTATTGAACTTTTTGAGCAAGTTTTAGAGAAGACTTATATCGACAAAATACTTTCCTATACCAACGAAAAAATAGATTTTTACAAGGAAACCATGAATTCGGAAAAGCTGGCCGAAATTCAAACAAAAGTTATAACATCTTCAAAAGAAATTCCCATTTTTTACAGATTAATTTTAAAAGACGGTGGGTGGAAAGTGTATGATGTTGTTGTGGAGAATGTGAGCCTGGTACAGAACTATCGCACTCAATTTAATGATATATTGGCGAAAAATACGCCCGAAAAGTTGTTGGAGATTTTAAGAAAAAAGGTGAAGGAACAATAAATAAAGCCGGCGGCAATGAGAACACTTTTCAACAAACTGTTTAAAAGGGATTCCGCATCGTGAAATCATTTTTAATTTTAACAGTAGTATATTTTTTTCTTGTCGTGGGTTGCGCTCATAGCCCCAATTCCACAGCATCTTCCGCGCCGCCGTCTAAATTTTCTAATACACAAGCGGTTACGGCGGCGGCAAATTCAGGACAGGCCACTGAAGCATCTCCGGATAAAGAGGTCAAATCCAAAAGTGCAAGCTTAGATGATAAAGATGTCGAAGATGATGATTATCTGGATGATGACGCGGAGAGGGAGAAGACAGCGATTGCGGATCCCATAGAGCCCTTTAATCGGGCGATGTATCACTTCAACGATAAACTTTACTTTTGGGCGCTCAAACCTGTGGCGCAGGGATATGAATATGTCGTTCCCGAACAAGCCAGGATAAGTGTTAAGAATTTCTTTTCCAATCTGAGATTTCCCACACGGTTCGTTAGTTGTCTGCTTCAGGCGGATTTCAGCGGAGCCGCCACGGAAGCCGGCCGTTTTACCATAAACACAGTATGGGGTATCGGGGGACTGATGGATCCTTCCTCCGGCAAGGAGTTAGACCTGCAAAAACAAGATACCGATTTAGGACAAACCTTGGGTTTCTACGGAGTGGGACACGGTTTTTATATCGTCTGGCCGATACTCGGACCTTCCAGCCCGCGTGATTCGGCAGATATTGTCGGCGATTATTTCTTGTATCCGGTTTCCTATCTTGATCCTTTTTATGTTTCACTTGGAGTTCGGGCATACGAAGAAGTGAACAGCACTTCACTAAGGATCGGCGATTATGAATCTCTCAAAGACGCGGCCATTGATCCCTACGTGGCGATACGGGAT
>MGQN01000039.1:0-13684 GCA_001797845.1 Deltaproteobacteria bacterium RBG_16_44_11
CTGTCCATACTGTATCACGATGTTTGAAGATAGTATCCGGACGCTCAATGCTGATGATAAAATAAAAGTTAAAGATGTCTCGGAACTCTTTTTGGAAAGCTTAGCGATAAATATTGACGAGCCGGTGGTTGACGTTTGCGTCACCAATTGATGATTATTGAAAAATAAAAAAGTGACGAAACTATCAAAAGTCACCAACACCATCATGCCGGCGAAAGCCGGGAACCAGAACGAGAAATAAATACTGGATTCCGTGTCGCGCTTCGCTTGCACGGAATGACAAAACTGGAGTTTTAACAAGGAAGTCAAAAGTAACATTAGGGGCTAGTATGAGCAGAATTGGTGTTTTTGTTTGCCACTGCGGTTTAAATATAGCTAAGACAGTTCGGGTAAGCGAATTAGCTCAGTTTGCGTCCACACTGCCGGATGTGGTAGTCGCGAAGGACTACAAGTTTATGTGTTCCACGCCCGGGCAGGAAATGATCGCCAATGATATCAAAGAACATCGGCTTGATCGTGTGATCATTACTGCCTGTTCGCCACTGATGCATGAGCAAACTTTTCGCAAGGTCCTCGCGGCTTCCGGTCTCAATCAATATCTTTTGACCATTGTCAATATCCGCGAACAAGTTTCTTGGGTGACCCACGATATCGAAGAAGGCACATCCAAAGCCAAAGCGCTTTTAAACGGCGCGGTGTATCGCGCGCGGCTTTTGGCACCGCTCACCTCGCGTGTGATTGATGTCAATCCCGACGTGATGGTCGTCGGCGGCGGCATCGCCGGCATTCAAGCCGCTTTAGAGTTGGCCAACACGGGCAAGAAAGTCTATCTTGTGGAAAAAAATTCCACCATCGGCGGCCACATGGCGCAATTTGATAAAACCTTTCCCACGCTGGACTGCTCCGCCTGTATTCTGACACCAAAAATGGATTCTGTCTTGCAAAACAAAAATATAACGTTGATGACTTACTGCGAGGTTACGGAGGTCAAAGGGTTTGTTGGCAACTTCGATATTACCGTTCAGCAGAAAGCTCGTTATGTGGATCACAACAAGTGTAACGCGTGTATGACCTGTATGGAGAAATGTCCCGGCAAAGGTATTTCCGAGTGGGATGAAAGCTTGGTGAAACGAAAGGCTATTTACATTCCCTTCCCACAGGCTGTGCCGCAAAAACCGATTATTGATAAAGAAGTTTGTACTTATTTTCTAAAAGGTAAATGCCGCCTGTGCGAAAAAGTCTGCGAACAGAAAGCGATTGATTTTGAGCAGCAAGACAGCTTCGTTCAAGTGAAAGTTGGAGCGGTGATTGTGGCTACGGGCTATGATCTTATGGATACCAGGCCGCTGGTCCAATACGGTTACGGCAAATATCCCGGCGTCTATAATGCGCTGGAAGTGGAAAGACTCTTTAATTCTGCGGGGCCTACCGGCGGTAAAGTCACGCTGCGCGACGGTAAGGAGCCTCAGACGATTGCCATTTTGCACTGCATCGGCAGTCGCGATAAAAATCATTATGAGCATTGCAGCCGCGTGTGCTGCATGTATTCGCTCAAGTTCGCTCACCTTTTCAAAGAAAAAACATCCGCCGATGTCTATCAGTTTTATATTGACATACGGGCCGCCGGTAAAGGATATGAAGAATTTTACAACCGTGTCATTGAAGAGGACGTAAAATTTATTCGGGGCAAGGCTGCGCGTGTGGCCCAAAACACCGATGAACCGGGCCGTCTGATCGTGGAAGCGGAAGACACCATTACCGGAAAATTTGTTAAGCTGCCGGTGGATATGGTCGTTCTTTCGCCGGCCATTGTGCCGCGGTCGGATTCCAAGGATCTTGCGCGGCTCTTTAATCTGAGCACCGACAAGCAAGGTTTTTTTATGGAGCGGCATCCGAAGCTGGCGCCTCTCTCCACTATGTCGGAAGGTATTTTCATTGCTGGTGTTTGTCAAAGTCCCAAAGACATTCCGGATACCGTGGCGCAGGCCAACGGCGCGGCGGCGGAAGCGTTAACGATTATTGTTAAGGATAAAATGGAGCTCGAAGCCACGACGGCGATGGTAAATCCGGCATCGTGCTCAGGTTGTCAGAACTGCGTGCGTGTGTGTCCCTACGGCGCGCCTTCCTTTAACTATGATAAATGGGTTTCGGAAATCAATGAGGCGCTCTGCAAAGGCTGCGGCCTTTGCGCGGCCGTATGCCCGTCTTCGGCGATTATTGCCCGTCATTTCACCAACGAGCAGGTGTTGGCGGAAATGGAAGGCCTCATGGAGTTCTAGTATGGCGTTATAAAAATCTCATATGCTGCGTTGTGCTCCGTTCGCGTCGCTGCGACATACGAAAAAGTAGGACTCACTCCGCGATACTCGCGCGCCTTGCCTCTGAAGATTTTTCTAATGCCATAAGTTGCAGATCGTTTTTGCAGAAAGGAAATTTTTTCATGGCGTTTGAACCGAAGATATTAGGCATAGCCTGCAACTGGTGCACATACACCGGAGCGGATCTGGCCGGAACAACAAGATTGCTCTATCCGCAGAATCTTAGAGTTGTCCGGGTGATGTGCTCCAGCCGCATCAATCCCTCTTTTATATTTCGGGCTTTTCAGCTTGGCGCGGACGGTGTGTTCGTCGGCGGCTGCCATCCCGGCGATTGCCACTACAATACCGGCAATCTTTACGCCAGAAGAAGACTGGCTGTTACCAAAAAGATACTGGAGTTTGCGGGTCTCGAGCCCGGAAGATTCCGGGTGGAGTGGATTTCCGCCTCCGAGGGGAATAAATTCGCAGAAGTGGTGCAAGAGTTTACTGCTCAGATAAAAAATCTCGGCCCGCAGACAAAGTTAAAGATACAGAAGTAGCGTGGGGAGAGGATATGGCTGATTTTAAGAAAATTGAAGAAAATTTAAAAAAGGAAGCAAAAAGGCTTTTGGAGGCAGGCGAGGTAACCGTTGTGCTGGCCTATTCAAAAGGTTTCGATGAAAAACACCCCATGCCCTACGCCGCTAAAAGTGTTGCTGATATCAAGAATATCGTCTTCAACGAATATTGCAATCATAATATGGCCAGGTATTTGGTGCGTTATCCGCAAGGAACTAAAATTGCCGTTGCGGTGAAGGCGGCCGACAGCCGTGCGGTTATTCAGCTGATTCAAGAGGAAAAAGTTAAAAGAGAAAACCTGGTGCTTCTGGGCATTCCTGTTTACGGAATGAAAAATTCCAAGACAGGCGAAGTTATTGACAGCAAAACCACGAGCGGTTTGTGTAATCCGGTGTTGTATGACATTTTGCTGGGCGCCGAAGTCCATGGGCAAAAAATTGTTTCGCCATACGAAGTACTTGCCGAGTATGAAGCAATGGACAAAGATGCGCGATGGGAATTCTGGAAGAACCAATTGGATAAATGCATCCGCTGTTATGCCTGCCGCAAAGCTTGCCCGATGTGTTATTGCGACCCTTGTTTTATTGATCAGAGCAAACCCCGATGGGCGGATAAAGCGCCGCAATCTCCCGGCAATATGATGTATCATCTGACAAGATTCCATCATCTGGCAGGACGTTGTATCGATTGCGGTGAATGTTCGCGTGCCTGCCCTGTGGATATTCCTTTGTATCTGTTCCACAAGAAAGTGGCCAAAGAGTGCGAGGAAATGTTCGGCCAGGCCGCCGGTATGAAACTGGAGGATAAGCCTGTGCTGGTGGATTTCCGGGTTGAGGATTCCGATAAAATTTTGGAATGAGCAAGGAGCGGTTTTGTGTTGAAAAAAACAGCAATAAATAAAATATCTGAATTAGCTGCCGTCCTGATGGAGAAGGGAACGCTGATCGCGCCCGTCAAGGAAGTCTCCGGCCACAACTTTGCGCAGATTTTAGATCCGCAAAAGGTTGATCTGGATTTCTACAATACTATCATGAGTCCTAAATCGGCATTTTTTCCCCACAAGGAAGATTTCATCAATTATAAGGTAGGGAAACCAATATCCGAAGCTGAACCGGTTGTACTAAATTTGAAACCGATGTTTCTGTTTGGCGTGCGTCCCTGCGATGTCAAGAGTTTTCAAATCATGGACATACATTTTAATGCCGCTGGGATCATTGATCCTTACTGGCGCCAGAGAAGGGAAGCCACAACCATCTTTGGTTATGCCTTTGATCTCAGTAAATCGGTCGATTCCGCCGATTTTTATAACACACTGGGCATTTATGCCGCTGATCCGGACGGCAGTGATATTTTCATGGTTAAAAAAGATAATGAGTTGCTCCTTAAAGGTATAACCCTCCAGGGCAAAAAACTTCTTTCGGAATTAACAACGATTGAGAATGGCAAAGCGGCTGATAAAAAGTATTTTGAGGAATATATCAAAAAGGGGCGCGATTATAAAACGCGTTTTATGTGTCTGGATCAGGAGACAATCACAAAAAAACTGGAAGATATTTTCCACAACACTGACTTCTGGACCAGAGTATCATCGGCGTGTCTGAGCTGCGGTGTTTGCACCTTTGTCTGCCCGACTTGTTACTGCTTTGATATTTGTGACGACACGCAGTTCGGCCGGGGAACAAGGCGCAGAGTTTGGGATGCCTGTATGTTTACGGATTTTACACTGGAGGCGAGCGGCCATAATCCCCGAACGCAGGTTTATCAGAGATTAAGGCAGAAGATAAATCATAAATATTCATACCATGTGAGAAAATACGGCGTGATCTCCTGTGTCGGCTGCGGCCGCTGCACAAGGTATTGCCCGGTGAGCATTGATATATATTCGATCATCGAAGAGGCGATAAAAACTTAATATAAAAAGTGATTTGAGGAAAGGCCATGAGCGCTAGTAACCCTTACATTCCCATACCAGTGCAGATATCCAAGATTATTAATGAAGTAGATACAAACGATATCAAGACATTTCGGTTCACCTTTTTGAACAAGGAAGACGAAAAAAAATTTAAATATCTGCCCGGGCAATTTGCCGAACTATCCATTTACGGCAAGGGGGAATCTCCAATCGGCATCGCCTCCTCGCCGACAAATTCCGGCTATGTGGAATTCACTGTCCAGAGGGCGGGAACTATCGTGCCTGGTCTGGTTACCTCCGCCCTGCATGATTTGGACGAAGGCGCGCAAATCGGTCTGCGCGGCCCCTTGGGCAATTCCTGGCCGATTGAATATCTTACGAAGAAAAATATCGTGGTCGTGGGCGGAGGATTTGCCTTTACCACTTTGCGTTCACTGATTAATTATATGCTGCATAAAGATAATCGAGCGCGCTTTGGAGAAATAACAGTAATCTATGGCGCGAGAACTCCGGGGCTTCTTCTGTATAAAGACGAACTGGCAGCCTGGGAAAAAAGAAAAGATATTAAATCCATCATCACCGTGGATAAAGGTGATGAAAGCTGGAGGGGCCGGGAAGGTTTTGTTCCCGCGGTCTGCAAAGACGTCGCGCCATCGCCGAAAAATGCCGTGGCCGTCATCTGCGGCCCGCCCATTATGATCAAATTCACACTGCCGGTATTTTTTGAGCTGAGTTTTTCCCAGGAAAACATCCTGACCTCGCTGGAAATGCGCATGAAGTGCGGTATCGGCAAATGCGGCCGTTGTAATGTAGGTTCCAAGTACGTCTGCACCGACGGTCCGATATTTTCATTGGCGGATTTAGATGGCCTGCCCAGAGATTTTTGACCACCTTCATTTCCTCCAAACTATTTCAGCTAAAGATTTCCATAGGTTTTAATTTATTAACAAGCTGGAAAGCTTTATGCTTGACCGTCCTTGGGTTTTTACTTTATACTCCTTTTGGTATAAATAATTTGTTATCAAAAATGTTAGTGAAAAGCGTTCGCACCTCATATTCAGATTATCTTCCAGAGGTTGTATTACCGGTTCATGAAAATCGCATAAGGAAAAAATTCCCAGCAAAGGAGCAGAGCCATGAAATTCTTAAGAGTCGATATGTCAAGCAAAAATATTCGTTCCGAAGAAGTTCCTCAGTCTTATCTTGGTTTGGGGGGCCGGAGTTTGACCTCAACGATTATCAATACTGAAGTACCGCCGAAATGCGATCCGTTAGGTCCGGAAAATAAGCTGATTTTTGCCCCTGGTCTTTTAAGCGGAACAAATCTTGTCAATACCAGCCGGATTTCTGTGGGCGCTAAAAGTCCTTTGACCGGAACCATCAAAGAAAGCAATGCCGGAGGCACAATTGCCACTGCTTTGGGACATCTGGGAATTACAGCCATAGTTATTGATGGTCAGGCCGTAAAGGGAGAAATGTTCATCCTGCGCATTGATGAAAAAGGAGAGGCCAGTCTCATACCGGCCAAAGAATACAAAGGAATGCGAACCTATAGTTTAGTGGACAAATTAATCAAAACCTATGGAGATAAAACTTCGGTGATGTGTATCGGCCCGGCTGGAGAATATCTTATGAAATCCGCTTCTATTCAAACATCGGATGTTGATGATCATCCTTGCCGGGCGGCAGCACGGGGAGGCCTCGGTGCGGTCATGGGAGCCAAAGGTTTGAAAGCCCTTGTAGTGGATCGGCGGGGGAAAAGTCCTGATGCTATTGCCGATCCGGAAGCCTTTAAGGAAGCGGCCAAAATCTTTGCCCTCAAGGTTAAAGAAAATCCTTTCAGCGGCCAGTTTTTGCCGAATCTGGGAACTGCCGGATTGGTTGCCGCGGTAAATTCTATGGGCGCCTTCCCCAGTTATAACGCCACCAAAGGAGTTCTCCCGGGCTGGGAAAATATCAGTGGAGAAAACCTGACCAAGATCATGAAGGAACGCGGCGGCGGTCCCGGCCATATGGGTTGCGCTCAATGCATTATCCGTTGCTCCAATGTATTTATGGATAAACAGGGGAAATATGTTACTTCCTCTCTGGAATACGAGACCATCTGGGCCTTTGGCGGCATGACTGGAATAAAAGACCTGGATACTATCGCCCGCCTGGATTTTCTCTGCGACGACATTGGACTCGATACCATGAATACCGGCGTTGCTATCGCCGTGGCGATGGACGCGGGATACAAAAAATTTGAAGACGGACAGGCCGCCATCGAGATGCTGGAAGAGATAGGCCGCGGTACTGAAATGGGCAAGGTGCTGGGAGATGGTCCGGCGGCTGTGGGACGCCGTTTCAGCCATCTGCGGATTCCGGCAGTTAAGAATCAGAGCATTGCCGCCTATGACCCGAGAGCCATGCAGGGAAACGGCGTTACCTATGCCACCTCGCCCATGGGCGCCGATCATACGGCTGGAAACGTCATTGGCCAGTATATGGCCAGAAAGCTCGATCCTCTTAAACCCGAAGGCCAAGTCAAAGCCTCGCGTAACGCCCAGATTGCCATGGCCGCTATGGATAGCATCGGCCTTTGTATCCTTGCGGCTGTCGCCCTGGAAGCGCCGGAAGCAGGCGCAGCGTTTCTCAAAGCTTTGAGCGCTAAATTAGGCACTGAGCTGGGCGCGGATGCCATTGGCCAGTTGGGAATTCGCACCTTACAGGCGGAAAGAGAATTCAACCGCAAAGCGGGCTTTACCAACAAGGATGACCGTCTTCCCGAATTTTTCTATAAAGAAGCGCTGTCGCCCCATAATACCACCTTCGCGGTCACGGACGCGGACTTGGATACCACGCTTGCTTTTTAGAAAGACTGTTGGATGAAGATTAAGGTAAAATTGTTTGGGGAGCTGAGAAGAAAAATACCTGATTATAGGCCTGATAAGGGTCTGGAAATGGATATTCCCGAAGGGTCGAAAATAGCCGATCTTTTGGTCCTATTGGGGATACCTGCCTCTCCGGGTGCAACGGTAATTATGGAAGGCCGTATTTTGCCGCTGGAGGAAAAGCTTTCCCACGGTTCGCTCGTAAACATTTTCCACGTTATGTTTGGAGGATGATCTTTTTAGAAAGGCTGATAAACTAGCATGGTGTCGCCTGATCGCTTCACTAAGTTATCGGATTACTTTTTTATCAGGAAATATAATCCAACAAGCGAGATTATGATTCCGGCTGACTTTTGTAAGGTGATCTTTTCATGAAAAAATATTAAGCCGATGGGTAATAGGATGATACAGATTGCCACGTAGGAGAATAATGTTCCTGAGCTTAGAGACCAGCCAGAGCGATAATAAAGAACATGTCCCACGACAATTCCCACGCAGGATATTCCTGCTAAAAAATTAGCCCAATTCAAATGTCCAAGTTCGGCTTTGATATTATTAATATCCGCGAATATCGGCAGCATCAAAATCGAGACGACAAGGGCTACAAAGAAAGTAACAATAATTGATACGACAGGATTGACTGAAGTATGTATTGATTTTTGGCTGACATGATAAACAACATTGAAGCCAATCAAGAGAATAGCGGATCCGATAATAAAGATGCTGTCGTTGTTCATATTCTATGGCAATTCCTTCACGACGCCTTTAAACCACGCTTCTCCAACCATTCTTTAACCGCTAGCCCTGTTCCCAAAGGCCAGGGGCGTAATTTTTCCGGCGGGCTAGATATTACCTCTGCAAGTTCCTCTCCGATCCTGATCTCACCGTCTGCTGTCATGTGATAGACAATAAAGAGCTGGTTCTGCTCAGGATAAGGGTATACGCCGATCATGATTTCAAGTCTGGCATCAAGATTAAGCTCTTCCTTTACTTCACGGATGATGGCTTTTTCCGGGGATTCGCCCTTTTCCAAAAAACCTGTAATCAATCCAAACATCCGAGGAGACCATTTCTTATTGCGAGCAAGAATAATGTTTCCCTGGTGTTCGACAATCGCGGCAACAACGGGAATCGGATTATCCCAATGGACATATTCACGGTTATTTGAAGAGCATGCCAGATAAGTTTTGCCGTTAATATTTTTCACGGAAAGTTCCTCGCCGCAATGCAAACAATACTTTATTTTCGCCATTTTGTGACCTCCTGCAAAAACTCATTCAGCCATTTAAGGCGCGTTTCGTAATTCATTATTCCATATTCCCAAACCTTAACATGCAGTGGGTCGATCTTTCTTTCAACCATATGGCTGCGGGCTATTTTCAAATCAGCGATGATATTTTTAACCGTTTCAATCTGATGCTGAATTTTTTCCACAGCTTTTTTCTTTTCCAGAAAACGTAAATAATTGGACTTGATACAAAAAATATCTTTACGGAAGAAATCATACCTAAATTCCCTGTCCTCGCCTTCACGGCTTTCCAACCATTGCATAAAATCTTTTTGTCCCTTATCGGTGATTGAATATACATGACGGCTTGGCGCGCTATCCTGATGCTCGATTTTTTTTGTGACAAGTCCTTCTTCTTCAAGTTTCTTCAGAGTCGGATATAACTGTCCGTCATTGATGCCGAATTCACTATTCATCTTTTGCACCATTTGCGATTTAATCTCATAACCATGAAAACAATTGAACATTAAACTGCCCAGGATCATATATTTGACTGACATATTGTCTCCTTAAATTTATTACACGAATTCTTTATTATAGCACTTAACGGGAATATCATTCGCCACAGCAGCAAAGCATTTATTGCAGCTTGTGCATGACGCGGCTTTGACTTTCCCTTCTCTAATATGCTTAATAAGATATGGCTCTCTGATAAAAGGACGGCACATGGATATGAAATCAGTATATCCATTTTTAACAGCCTCTTCCATATCCGATACATGGCGGAAGCCGCCGACGGCGAATAAAGGAATATTACCCATTACCGGCCTGATCATTTTTGTTGCCTCAAGATTGTAGCCCTCTTGCAGTTCGAATTTCCCGGCCATTTTACCAAGAGCTGCCTCAACAACCGGTCTCTGAGCTTCGGGGAAACTTTTGCTGATCTCTTTTATCGGGATATCTCCCCTGCATATATTCCAAGGCGAACGCGAAGTCGTGCCGCA
Organism: Deltaproteobacteria bacterium RBG_16_44_11; assembly: GCA_001797845.1. Classification (GTDB taxonomy): domain Bacteria; phylum Desulfobacterota; class Syntrophia; order Syntrophales; family Smithellaceae; genus UBA4810. The sequence goes on from MGQN01000039.1 coordinate 9,894, forward strand.
GCTCACCTCGATACCGTCGATTTTCAATCCCGCCAATCTCTCTGCATACGATACAGCGAGCCCGGGCGTAATACCTTCTTCCGGAGTATAATCATTTGAGTTGAGCTTAATTAAGAGCGGCACACCTTCCGGCAATATTTTTTTTATTTCTATAACGATATTGCCCAAAAACTGGAATCTGTTTTCTTCGGATCCGCCCCACAAATCACTACGACGATTAAAATACGGTGATAGAAATTCATTAATAAGATATCCGTGAGCCGCATGAAGCTGGATGCCGTCCGCCCCTGCTTCAATCGCCCGTGCAGATCCCCGCGCAAAAGCAAGAATTACCTCTTGAATTTGATCCTCATTCATCTCCAAGTTTTTAGGAGAAGGAGAAGGGCCGAGTGGTAGTTGTCCGATTGCGTCTTCAGTAGTCTGAATGCCTGCATGCCCAAGCTGAAAAATGATTTTACTTCTTTTGTCATGCACCGCGTCCACTAAATTTTTCAATCTGGGAATCATATCATCATTATAAATTCCCAGTTTACGTTTTTTAGTACACCCCAACGGGTGGACCGCTATGTGGCTTGATATGATTAAGCCAACTTCTCCTGCGGCAATTCGGCTGTCTTTCCTTATTATTTCATCCGTGACGAAGCCCTGTTCAGTGGAGAGATTGTCTTCGCAGGCAGAGAAGATAAAGCGATTTTTAATTTCAAGTTTGGCCAAATTAAATGGTGAAAAAAGTATGGACATCAGGTGATTCCTCTTGTTGATTTTTGAGACTCATCTGTTCTTGATATTAATATATTATCTAGTGGTAAAAACGCTCAATAAAATTGAGTAAGTAAAACAATATTTAATGTCAATTAAAATAATTCAGCAATTCCGGCGGAACCTGTGATTTATCAACTTCAAAATATTCGATAAGAATAGCGTCGGGAGCGGGCACCATAATATATCTCATATATCCCAGCTCGGTAATGCCTTTATTGAATTGTACTCCCAGGGAAATCAATTTTTTATATCCTTCGTCAAGATTATCGGTTTGTATGCCGAAATGATGAATGCTTCCTCTAAGAGCATGCTTGGGCGGTTGGTCATAAAAGTGCAATCTACCTGTGCCTATTTTCATAAAAACATTTCGCGCGCCCGCAACATCTATATCCAAAACAACTTTGCCGCCAAAGCCCTTTTCATAAAAATCTATACTTTTATCTAAATTTTCGGCAAAAATATGAACATGGTGAATATGGTTATACATAATTACCTCTCCTATCTTTCGTTTAATCTACCTTACATCTAAGGTAGATGGCTGTCAAGAATTATTTTGCTTCATGATATTTTTTGAAAGGGGATTTTATAAAGACAGAAATGCCATACTGGCTATCAATTTGCCATGTCCTGAAAACTGCCTAATAATTGATATTTTGAAGCCGTCTTAATCTCTCTTTAATATCATCCGTGGAATCGCTTTTATTCACAACAGCGGTCACTTTAAAATCTATTTCAGAAAGATTTACTAATAAAAAGAACATTCCCGTTTTCAAGGCAAAAATATTTTCTAAAAAGGTTGACAGAATTAATGATAAAAATATATATTTATTTTGATAAGTATATGAACATCTAAATTGAATAAAAGGACCAAATACTATGCCAGCAAAAGCAAGCAACGAGAAACGCGGACAAAAAACAGAGCGTATGGCTCGTATATCTTCTGCCTTTAAGGCTTTATCCAATGAAACTCGTCTGGCGGTTTTTGAAAATATCCGTCTTTGCCAAAGACAGACAATCCTGAATAAAGATAAAAGGCCATCTATATGCAATGTAGCGAGTAATTTTGATATCTCGCTTTCCACAATTTCCCATCACATGAAAGAACTTCGAAATGCCGGTCTGATCCACTGCGAAAGAAGAGGCCAAACCATCCTTTGACAGCCCGTTGATGAAACCATCAGGATGATGGTGGAATATCTCACGGGTGATATGAATATTTAGAAGAAGCTATCTGTTCCCATAGATCAAGCGAATATACCCTTCCCAGCTTAACATTTGGTAAATCGTCGTATTTCTGAAAATATGTCCTTGACAAAAGAGCAATAACTATTATATTTCGATATATATAGAAATATAGAAATACAACAAAGGAGGTATTTTATGTCTACAAAAGAAGAAACACACAAAAATATGGGTTTTGGATTCTGTCATTCTTTGATGAGCAATTGTTTTAAACCAGGATCAGAAGAAGGGAAGGGAGAAAAGTTCAATTTTGAAAGCTGTGAACAAATGATGAAACAGTTCTGTGCCGCAAAAGATGGAAAATTCGATTTTGAGACATTCCGTTCGAAAATTGCGAAGCATTGCAAAGGAACGAATAAAGAAGAAGATGACAAGGAAAATAATTAATCACAGTTACGAAGTAATTTAACAATGAGAAAGGGGCAGAAACATGAAGGAAAATGAAAATTCAAATGAGTCAATCAGTAAGAGATATTGCTGGCATTGGATGTGCGGAGGAAGAAAAAGCAGTATCTTCTGGGGAATAGTTTTTATTGTCGTTGGACTTTTCTGGTTTGGGAAAAAAGCGGATTGGTTCTCGCCTGAACTAATCACGATGTTTTGGCCGGTAGTGCTCGTTGTAATAGGTATTTGGATTGTTGGAGCAGCGTTGATCAAAAAGAGTTGAAGCTGGGAAACTCGACCATTTGACAAAAGAAATTATTGTGGTTGTAGCTTTATTCAGTGGTTTTAACAAGTTGATGGATGGGTTACGAGTCGAAACAGACGAAAAACCATGGTATGGTTGAGGATAGAGAACCTGAATGCCGTGAGCATTCAGGCTTATAAATAAGCTATGGAGGATTTATCACGAAAGAAAAAAATGTTCCAACTGCAGGATGAGATCATATTATGATAGAAAACCGAATTCAATAATTAGCAAAATCTGGAAATGGCATATCACCTGGTGTCCAGGATGGAAATCATATCTTAAGTCTCTGCCTGCAAATAAAAAAAATGAAATAATTAAAAAATACAGCTGACAAACAACAACGGCAATCATGAATCGCCATGTTCTGGCATGGGAAGAAAAGCTTCCACGCGATGCAGTGGTAAATCTTTTTTATGTCATGTTCGGAGGATAATCCCCTTTTTCTGACTCTTTTCTATTATCCTCTAGTCAGGGCAATTCAAATCCTGCTGGCATTGTTTTTCTTTTGTTCTTTCCGCAAGTCTCGTCTTGCGTCTGTTTCCGGCCTCCCGGTTTCGCCGCTTCTCTTCGTCCGTTTCTAAAACCAGAGGAGCCAAAGGCATGGGGCGGCCGTTGGCGTCGAGGGCCACAAAAGTCAAATAGGCAGATGCTGTGTGACGTTTCTTACCGGTTATTAGATTTTCCGCCTCCACCCGGACACCGAGTTCCATTGACGTTTTTCCGACAAAGTTTAAGCTGGCCTTCACGGTCACAAGGTCTCCCACAAAAACGGGATTGTGGAAGTCCATCCGGTCAATGGAGGCCGTAACGACATTGGACCTCGCATGACGGACAGCCGTGCAACCGGCCGCATTATCAATAAGCTTCATGATGACCCCGCCATGGACATTCCCAGCAGGATTTGCATCTTGAGGGTTCATAAGCTGGGCCATGATAATAATGCTCTCACGTATTCTTTTCCCTTCCATATTTTCTCCTTTTAAATGATGCTTCTTTTGCTCAGATTGATCTTCAATACATTTATGGGTTGGCAGATGACTTCGCCGGGAGTATCTTGCTTAGCTTCAGGCCGCGGCAGCCCGTCTTGATAGTTTCT
>MGQN01000039.1:13698-18060 GCA_001797845.1 Deltaproteobacteria bacterium RBG_16_44_11
TGATAGCGCAGGATTACGGCTTTTTTACTTTCCTTAGCTTCGAGCGCCTGTAAACGCAAACCTTTCAGCTCGCGAATTTTGGCTTTCAGTTCAGCCTTGGTCATCTTAATTTTGCCGGTATGTTTCTTTTTCTTGACGGGTGCTTCGTCCTTGATACCTTTGACTTCTTTGATAAAGGCGACCAGTTCTTCCTTCTTCATGTCATGGATCGCTCTTTCATGGGGAATCTCTTCGGCGATTTCCCGCAGTTCCTTGATGGTCAACTTTTCCAGATGTTTTTCGTCGTGGTGTTCTTTTTTCTTGGTTTCCTCTGTCATCGCGCCTATACCTCCTCAGTTTTTATATTTGGGGCATCAATTCGCAATGCCTGAAGCAAATGAATGACACTTTTATATCATAACCGATTTTACGGTTCAACCCTGACGTGGGCGGGCTTTGGTTTTCCATCCGTCCAGTAAATGGCGGATAGCAAGTAGAGGGTGATGCCGTAACATGCGCGGCCCGGCATAACACATCACGTCGCGAATTTGTTCTCTCATCGCAGGTTTGTAGCAATGAATGGGACAGCGTGCGCAGGTTGGTTTTTCCTTTTGGTAGGGACATTTATTAAGACGGGCTTTGGCGTAGGCAAGCAGTTCCTCACACGTTGAGCAAAGCTCGCATTTCTTTGTACTGTGCTGTCCATGGCAGGAAAGGCTGATCATAGCCTCAATTGTTTTGTATTCTCGTTCCAATGGTTTATTTTTCAAAAATCACCGCCGGCCATTAGGGTAATGCGTTGTTAAAGAGTTGTCTGATCGTTTCCATTCGCTTACGATTTACGCCGAAATCGTAGTATCCCAGGCGGGCGGCGGAGCGGACATGGATTACCTTTTGAGGATCATCTATAAAAAACTCCGCATCATCGACAAAACGAAAGACGGCGGAGGTAAACTCGGCATGAATATAATGCTCCTGCTCCGTGACGATATTTGCCCGCGTCATGCCTTTAATTGTGGCCAGAAGTCGAGCCCTGGCCTCGAGAGGAGTTCCTTTATATGATAGAGGTTCTATGCCATGTGATTGGTCGGAAGTCTGGGAGGAAACACAATTCGGGGAATCAAGGCAGGGGATAAACTTTCCATTCGTGACGCCCATACGCGCCGGGCGAGGACCTGCGCAACCCACGAACAAAACGGCAAGACTAACGGCAAGAAATGTTTTCATCATAATACTCTATCCTTTCCCTTTTTTATATGCGCACATTAACTGTGACAATGCACTATAATATATATCGAAGGATTCTGAGATAGAACCATCCCCGATTATTACCGATTATTGCCTATCCCCGGAATAAGCGCTAAAATTTCCTTGACGTACAAGACCATTTTTCTTATACTTCCTCCACGAAAAAGAAAGTTCTTGTCAAATTAAATTGACAGGGAATTATGTTTCTCCGGATAAACAGGGGGTGACCATGAATATCATCGCGCCTTTAGTAGAAGAACATCGAATCATCAAAGGCACATTGGCCGTATTCGAAACTGAAATAGAGAAAATTAAGGAACAGCAGCGGATCGATCACGTTTCCATCGATATGTCCATAGATTTCATCCGCACTTATACCGATCTGGTCCATCATGGCAAAGAAGAGAATATCCTTTTCCGGGAGTTGGAGAAGAAAAATCTTTCCGCAGAACATTCCAAAGTCATGAATGAACTTATGGCGGAACACAAATATTCCCGAACTATTGTCGGCAGATGGATGGATGCAACCGAAAAATATTTCGCCGGTGAAGATACTTCTCAGGAAATCGTCGGTTGTCTTCAGGAATTGAACATATTTTATCCCCAGCATATTATGAAGGAGAATAAACATTTTTTCGGTCCTGTTCTTGAATACTTCACACAGGAAGAGCAGAATAAAATGATCCAGGAGTTTGAGGAATTTGACGGTAAAATCTTGCACTGGAAATATCGCAAAGTTGAATCGGCCCTGAAAGAAAGACTGGCCAATATCCGGGCTGGCAGCTCTCCCCGTAAGTAACTTTTACCTATTAATTTTCCGACATTTAATCATTTGTGTCATTAACGGTCGAAAGTTATATTTCAAGACACGACCTTACTAAATTCCTACAGCGATAGTCCTTCTAGCCAATATTTTATTCGATTGGCGTCGCCTATGCGGGTCAGCTTGCCCTGGGAATCAAGCAGCACAATAATTAATGAACGCTGGGCTACTTGGGCTTGCATCACCAGGCATCGTCCTGCCGCGCCGATGAAGCCGGTCTTGGAGAGGCCTATCTGCCAACGAGAGTTCTGAATCAAACGGTTGGTGTTATGGAATTTCAGTACGCGTCGGCCTGAAGGGATAACAGCTTTTTTGCAGGTGGTGAATTCCCGGATAATACTATATTGGTAGGCGGTATCCACCAACCGCACCAAGTCTCGCGCAGATGAGACATTGCCGCTGGAAAGTCCAGTGGTATCTTCGAAGTGCGTCTCAATAAGTCCCAATGACTGGGCTTTGGCATTCATAGCGCTAATGCAAGCATCGAGACCGCCCGGAAAAGTTCGTCCCAGGGCGCGAGCACAACGATTATCGGAAGCCATCAAAGCAATAAGCAGTGTATCTCTGCGCGTGAGCTCGGTACCAATCGGCAGGAGGGAGCGGGCGCGGCGGCGAAGGCCGAACATGTCTCCCTGCTCGATGGTAAGCGATTCTTCAAGGTCGATGCCGGCATCAAGCACCACCATGGCGGTCATTAGTTTGGTGATGGAAGCGATAGGCAATACCGCCGTCGCTTGTTTCTGAATCAGGAACTCGCCTGTCTCTTGATCTGCAACTATTGCAGCGGCGGAGCGCAGAAGGAGTTGCCGGGAATCCCGGCCGACTTCAGCGGCTAAAGATTCTCGTTGAGAAACCGGGGTTATTGACGATTCTGAAAATCCTGTAGCCGCCGGGACCGACAGCATTCCTATACATAGGACGATCATTATGGCCATCTTACTATATTTACTTGCCATGCTCTCTCCGTAATTTAAAGATACTGAAACACATAAGTTGAATATAATATTGCATAATTTTTAAAATCAGTCAATCAACGACAACAGAAAATACACGAGCGTTCTCTATGCCGCCTACAATCAGTTCGCATCGGAAAGATTAAGTTCACTTGCCGGCGAGCGCCTCGCTGATCTTGTGGGAGAGATCATTCATGTTGAAAGGCTTCTGGAGAAAATGCACACCTTCTTCCAGTATTCCATGATGAACTACAACATTGGAGGTGTAGCCGGACACGAAAAGAACTTTTATCTCCGGTCTTACGACTCTCAGCTTATCTCTTAACTCTCTACCGTTCATTATCGGCATTACAACATCCGTTATGACGAGGTCCACGGTTGTGTCCCCTTTTTTGCAAATAGACAAAGCTTCCCCCGGAGTTGCCGCGGCCATTACGCTGTAGCCTATTGCCTTCAGCATCTGGGTAATCATGTCACGTACCATATCATCATCTTCCACCAGAAGAATCATGGCGGGACTGAAGACCGCCGGCCTTTTTTTAGTTTCTTCCACAGTGGCGTCCATTTCCAGATTTCGCGTCATATAGATCTTAAAGGTTGTCCCTTGCCCCGGTTCACTGTAAACATTGATGAATCCGCCATTCTGTTTGACAATGCCGTGGACCATTGCCAATCCCAGTCCGGTACCTTTACCCACATCCTTGGTCGTGAAAAACGGCTCAAAGACATATTGCAAGTTCTCCTTATCAATTCCTGATCCATTATCACTCACAGCTAAGACAACATAATCTCCGGGCATGAAGCCCAAATGATCCCGGCAATAGGCTTCATCCAGATGGACATTATCTGTTTCCATGGTCAGTTTTCCCCCTCCGGGCATGGCGTCACGAGCGTTGGCCGCAAGGTTGAAGAGAATCTGCTCGATATGCGTCGGATCAAATTTTATCTGCCAGAGGTCTTCTTTAGGATAAAAACTCAGATGAACGTCTTCACCGATAACTCGGGCAAGTGTTTTTTGTATGCTTAATATCATTTCATTCAGATTTATTATTTTAGGCGAGATGATCTGTTTCCGGGAAAATGCCAAAAGTTGGGAAGTGACGTCTTTAGAACGTTTGGCCGCTTTTTCGATCTCTTCAATATCCTTCAATACTGGATCACCTGACGTCAGTTTCGGCTTGGCTAATTCCGCATATCCCAGAATGACGTTAAGCATATTGTTGAAATCATGTGCAACTCCACCGGCCAGCCTTCCTACCGATTCCATCTTCTGAGCCTGTAGCAGTTGTTCTTCAAGTTTTGCCTTTTCTTCTTCGGCTTTTTTGCGTTCACTGATGTTTCTGCCGGCCAGCAGAATTC
>MGQN01000040.1:0-1865 GCA_001797845.1 Deltaproteobacteria bacterium RBG_16_44_11
AATCCACTGGTTTTGTGTTAACTCCGACGACTTTTTCCCCCGATGGTCTTATCCTTGGCAACAGCAATCAACCGATCCAAAAAACTGATTTCTTCCGTAAAGGACTCCTGCGTATTCAAGATGAAGGCTCACAATGTATTTCCTATCTGGTCAATCCGAGCGTTAATGAATCAATTTTGGATGCCTGCGCGGGAAGCGGCGGTAAAACAACTCATTTAGCGGCAATCCTTAAAAATGAAGGTCACATTGTAGCTATTGATAGCAATCCAGAAAAAATTTTAGAACTGGAAAAAGAATCATTGAGAATGGGAATTACTTCCATTAAAACAGCTGCTGCTGATTTAAGCACTGGCCTGCCGAATGAATTACGGGGAAAATTCGACCATGTTCTGGTAGATGCGCCCTGTTCAGGTTTAGGCACACTGCGCCGCAATCCGGAAATAAAATGGCGCATTACCGCCGATGATATAGACAAATTTGCATCAATACAAAAAAATATTTTGCACAATGCTTCATTAGCTGTTAAAAAATGTGGACGGCTAATCTATTGCACCTGTTCTCTTTTGCCTCAGGAAAATGAAGATATCATCACTGATTTTTTAAAACTGGATTCTCGCTTTTCTTTATGCCGGCCACCTGCACAAATCAATAAAAGTCTGTTTGACAGTAAATATTTTTATCGCACATATCCTCATATCCATAATACGGACGGTTTTTTCGGTGTTATATTTAAACGCGAATAATCTGATAACTTTATTCATTGAATTTGAATTGACGAACAAAATTAAATAATGTTAATAAAGGATGTTTTTTAGGGAGAGTATTTATGTTTGTAAAGCAAATGCAAGTCGGCCATATGGCCGTTTTTGCTTACCTGGTGGGAGACACTGTAACTGGCGACGCGTTGGTTATTGACCCCGCCGACGATGTTGAAGATATTATTGCCGTGGCCAAGCAAAACAAGCTGCGCATCAATTATATCGTTAATACACATTGCCATGTGGATCATATCGGCGGTAACGCTGAAATGAAGAAACTGACCAGCGCCAAAATAATCGTCCACGAGGGTGATGAAATAATGCTTACTTCCACTCCGGCGACTATGCTGAAGATGTTCGGTGTAAAACAATCGCCTCCTGCCGATATTCTAGTTAAAGAGGGCCAAATAATCTCTGTGGGTAATGTCGAACTGAAAGTGATCCACACCCCCGGTCATTCCCCCGGCGGCATGTGTCTTTACACGCCAGGTTATGTCTTTACCGGCGACACTCTTTTTGTGGAAGCGGTAGGCAGAACCGATTTGCCGGGCGGTTCGTGGCAAATCATGTATAATGCTATTAAGACAAGGCTTTTCACCCTGCCGGACGATACAAAAGTTATGCCCGGTCATAATTATGGCCGGACACCGACTTCTACCATCGGTCATGAAAAAAAGTATAACCCGTCAGTTCGATAAAGGAGCAGACAAATTATGCCTAAAAGCATTCAGCAAACTAATTTCCCCAAGTTAAAATTTCTCAACCGCGGCAAGGTACGAGACCTTTACGCCGTAAATGAATATTTACTACTGGTGGCTACCGACCGTATTTCCGCCTTTGACGTGATTATGCCCAATCCGATACCGGGTAAAGGCGTTATCTTGAACCGTATGTCCGCCTTTTGGTTTAAGCAGATGGAAAATATTATCGGAAATCACATAATATCAACAAACGCGGTCAATTTTCCGCCTGAATGCGCTCCGTATTTTGAAATCCTGGAAGGACGCAGTATGCTGGTCAAGAAAGCATCTCCGCTTCCCGTAGAATGCATTGTACGCGGTTATCTATCCGGTTCCGGCTGGAATGACTATCGTCACAGCCAATCGA
>MGQN01000040.1:1911-3378 GCA_001797845.1 Deltaproteobacteria bacterium RBG_16_44_11
ACCTCAAACCCTTTTCACGCCGACAACCAAAGCGCCGGAAGGCGAACATGATTCGCCGATCACCCGAAATGAAATGGAAGATTTGATCGGTGCAGACCTCTCCGGCAGAATCATTAAAGTTTCACTGGCCGTTTATGAACGCGCGGCAGCGATCGCGCTCAAAGCCGGCATCATAATCGCCGACACGAAATTGGAGTTCGGTTTAATCGGCAAAGAATTGATTCTGATTGATGAATTACTGACACCGGATTCTTCGCGTTTCTGGCCTACTGATGATTATGAAGAAGGAAGGGCTCAAAAAAGCTTCGATAAACAGTTTTTACGAAACTACCTTATTTCCATCAATTGGAACCAGAAACCTCCTGCACCGGAGCTTCCAGCTGAGATTATAGAAAAAACCCAGGCGAAATATGAAGAAGCCTTAAAACGCCTGGTAAAATGATTAATACTATTGACTAAAAATAAATAATCATTATATTACGTCCCGTCTATTTATGTTTTTTTAGGAGGAGATATAATTGAATAACAGAAAGCTTCCTGATTATAGATTAAAACAAAAAATATTATATATGGACAATACCAGCCCTGATGTCCTTCAGAATTATGGCAATTTGTTCCTGGAAGAAGGATGCGTATCCGACGCTCTTGATTTTTATCAAAAAGTAAAACACGCTGAAGGCATACAAAAAATAAAGGATATGGCACTCAATGCGGGCGATGTGATGCTTTTTCAACACGCCGCAAAAGCCCTTAACATGGAAATAAAACAAGCTGATTGGGAAAGCATTAGTCAAAAAGCCATTTCTTTAAAGAAATATAATTTTGCTAAATATGCCTTGGGAAAAGCTAATAACCAGGAAGGCTTAAATTCCATCCTAAAAATCATGGAAGCGGAATATCACGGGAAAGACGAATGATAAAAAAGGACTACTATGAAATTCTGGATGTAAAAAAAGCAGCCTCGGAAGAAGAAATAAAAAAGAATTACCGTAAAATCGCTATGCAATCTCACCCCGATAAAAATCCCGGTGACAAACACGCAGAAGAAAAATTCAAAGAAGCGGCCGAAGCTTACGAAGTATTGAGTGATAGACAAAAAAGAGAAATCTACGACCATTACGGGCACGAAGGTTTAAGCAACACAGGTTTCAGGGGATTTAGCGGGTTTGATGATATTTTTTCCCATTTTGGAGATATATTTGAGGATGTTTTTGGGTTTAGTGGTTCAAGAGGCAGAGGCAAATCCCGATCCTATGTTCGTGCCGGAGCTGATTTACGCTATGATCTAAATACTTCTTTTCTTGATGCCGTCTTCGGATTGACTACCACGATTGAACTTTCGAAACTTGCCGCCTGTAGCAAATGTGACGGAACCGGCTGTGCCCCGGGAACATCACCGGAAATATGTCGAACCTGTCAAGGGCGGGGTCAAATAACCCAGTCCACCGGTTTTTTTACCATTAGTTC
>MGQN01000040.1:3429-6384 GCA_001797845.1 Deltaproteobacteria bacterium RBG_16_44_11
TAATTGCAGCGGTACAGGCAAAGAAACAATCAAAAAAAATGTCCAGTTAAAAATTCCCGCCGGAGTGGAAACCGGCTCTCGTCTGCGTTTACGCGGTGAGGGTGAGTCCGGGGATTATGGAGGACCAAACGGTGATCTTTATGTTTTTTTACATGTCGAAGATCATGATTTTTTTGTACGCTCCGGCGATGACGTTATTTGCCGGGTTCCCATTTCTTTTATCCAAGCTTCTCTGGGCGCAACAATTGAAGTGCCTTCTCTTCAAGACAAAGAGAACTTAAAAATTCCCAAAGGAACGCAAAACGGAAATACTTTTCGTCTCAAGGGTAAGGGCATTCCTCGTGTCCGCGGTTATGGCCGTGGTGATCAGATAATAGAAATTTTTGTACAGACACCCACAAATCTGAGCAAAAAACAAGAAAATCTTTTAAGAGAATTTGGCAAACTCAGACAATCTTCCCATTAACGCCAATTTTCCTGGAAGTTACCACTCTGTAGAAGCTCATTATATTAACTCTCATCCGATGCGAGACGGGCGATAGGACATATTACTATTGCAATTACAGTAAACATATGATTAAAAAATTACATAATTACATAACAATGGTCACTGGAGGACTAAACATGAAAAGAAACAATTTCTTTCTTATTTTATTATCATTAACTTATTTTCTTTTCACCGGCTGTGCCGCACTTGTGATTGGGGGGGCAGCTCTCGGTGCTAGTGCAGGAACATATTATTATGTCTCCGGTGAATTAAAAACAGATTATTTTGCTTCATTTGATAAAACCTGGAGCGCTTGCGAAAAAACAATAGCTGATCTGCGCGGAATTGAAGTTACTCCCTCCAAAGAAATTGCCCGGGGGATAATTACCACGGTTATTAGCGACGAAAAAGTAAAAATTGATATTACATATAAATCAAAAGATTTAACTACAGTCTCCATTCGGGTAGGCCTACTAGGGAATAAGTTGTCCTCCCAGCTTTTGCACGATAAAATTGCCGAGCACCTGGCCAATAATTAATTCAACCAATAACTAAATCACGGCCGGGGTATTTCCGACTAATGAATAAAAAAGTCATCCTAGGTATCCTGATCAGCATCATCAGCATCGTCTTGGTTTATTTGTCCGTAAGAGAAATTAATTTTCAGGATGTTTCCCGTGCTCTGAAGAAAATTCAATTTAGTTATGTTATTTTTTTCATCCTTCTTGTAATTTTGATGCAATGGCTACGTTCCTATCGCTGGGGCGTTATTTTACAGCCAATGGAAAAAATAGATCAATTTTCTCTTTTTTCAGTTACCTGCGTAGGCTTTCTGGCGATAGCCTCAATTCCCGCACGCATTGGCGAACTGGCCAGACCCTATCTCATAGCCAAACGAAGTACGATTAAAATGTCTTCGGCTTTGGGCACTATTCTCGTCGAAAGAGTTCTGGATGGCCTTTCCGTACTGACAATTGCTGTGATTGTACTTTTCTACACTGATTTACCTTCCTTGATGATTATATCCAGTGTTTTGTTTTTTTCTCTGACAGTGGTAATTTTTTGTTCCATCCTTGGCTTAATCTGGCGCAGAGAAAAAGCTTTAATAATTATTAATAAAATTCTCGGTAAGCTTCCCGGAAAATTTGCACATAAGATAGATGAATTGATCTATCATTTTATCGATGGCTTTCAAGTTATTATCAACATCAAAACACTTTTATATTTATTGCTTCTTTCAGCTCTTATCTGGCTTGTGGACGTAATGTCAATTTATGTGTTGTTTCTAGCTTTTGGTTTTACCCTGCCGGTTATAGCATCTGTTGTTTTGATGATTGTTCTTATTGCAGGAATTGCCATTCCCACAGCTCCTGGCTATATTGGCAACTGGCATTTTGCCTGTATTCTGGGACTTAGTTTCTTCGGCGTAGCAAAACCGGAGGCGTTTTCTTTTGCTATTGTTTATCACTTCTTATCCATAGCCATCATTGTTTTTTTGGGAGTTCTTTTCCTTCCTTTTAACAGGTTTTCTATTTCCTACATAAAAACCCAATTGAATTCAACCAAAGCAAATGAAGAAAAGATAGGCTAAAGACTACAGGCTGAAGGTTTTGGTTAAAGGGTAAAACTATAAACTTCAGCCTTCCTACTTCAGTCTTTTACTGAGACTTTCAGGCTTTTCATTTTTTTGTGCAGATTGCTTCGTTCCAGCCCAATCGCTTCCGCCGTTTTCGAAATATTCCCTTCATTTTCCTCCAACTTCTTTAAAATAAATTGTCTTTCAAAATCCATCTTCGCATCTTTTAATGAATCGGTAATTAAACCCGTTGCACCATCCACGCTTTTTTGACCAGAAACTTTATCTCCTTCTGCCTTAATGTTCAAAAGCGGGATATCTTTTACGGTTATAATATTTGAAGGGGTCATAATAATAAGCCTTTCCATAATATTTTTCAGTTCCCGGACGTTTCCCGGCCAATCATGTTCCATTAACATATCCAGCGCTTCTTCAGTTAAGGTCTTCGGCTCCTGACCATCTTTAATTGCGGCATCCATCAAAAATCTTTCTGCTAAAGTTTTAATATCTTCTTTTCTTTCACGCAGAGGCGGAATATGCAGAGGGATTACATGTAAACGATAATAAAGATCCGGACGGAAACGCCCTGCTTCCATTTCTCTTTCCAAGTCCTTATTGGTCGCAGCCAAAACGCGCACATCCATATCAATCAATTTATTACCGCCGACTCTTTCAAACTTCTTTTCCTGCAGTATCCGTAAAATCTTTGCCTGTGCTTTCAAGCTCATATCAGCCACTTCATCAAGAAAAATGGTCCCCTCATGAGCCAGATCGAATTTTCCTCTTTTTTTCTCCGTTGCTCCGGTAAAAGATCCTTTTTCATGCCCGAATAATTCGCTTTCTATAAGTTCTTCCGGTATTGCGGCGCAATTGACTTCTACAATTGGTTTGT
>MGQN01000040.1:6506-6709 GCA_001797845.1 Deltaproteobacteria bacterium RBG_16_44_11
ATACCGGTCAGCTCGTATTGATGAAATGATTTTTGCTTTAATAAAACATTTTCCTCTTCCAGGCGAATAACATTGAGAGCATTATTCACCATAATGATAACTTTATCCAAAGAAAGAGGCTTTTCAATAAAATCAAAAGCTCCAAGTTTTGTCGCTTTGACCGCGGTTTCAATTGTTCCATGTCCCGACATCATAATGACCAG
>MGQN01000040.1:6797-15458 GCA_001797845.1 Deltaproteobacteria bacterium RBG_16_44_11
ATTTCCTCTTCAACGATTTTAATCGCTTCTTCACCGCTTCCCGCTACCAGGACCTGATGTCCTTCATCGCTTAAAATTGCTTTTAACGATTGGCAAATGCTTTCTTCATCATCAACCACAAGAATTATTTCGTTCATAATATTTCTTTCGCTTATTTTTTATATATAATTTAAAGTCCTTAAACCGGTAATTGGAAAGAAACAACCGTTCCCGTGGGTTTGTTGTCAGATACACTGACTTGCCCATGATGATCAGAGATTATCGAGCTGACGATTGCTAACACTAATCCGGTACCTGATTTTTTAGTCGAAAAATATGGGTCAAATACTTTAGTTTTATAACCTGACGGAACACCAGGACCGTCGTCAGCGACTGCTACGATAGCTTTGTGGTGTTGTTCGTCATAACTTACGGTAATTTCAACGCGCCCTTCTTTCTTATTAATCGCCGCAACGGCATTATCCAGCAAATTAATTAGTACTCTATTCATTTGTTCGGCATCAAAGTCAAACTTCGGTAAATTTTCAGATTTATTTAATTCGAAAACAATATCTTTATGTGCGTCCCGGAAAAGCGAGATCGAATCTTCAGCAACTTCATTAAGGTCATTGAGCGTGGGAGTTGTCACGGGCATGCGCGCATATCGTGAAAATTCATTGACTAAATTTTTCAATACGTCCACCTGATCAATAATTATCTGAGTGCATTCTTTAAATACAGAACCATCTTCACCTAACTTATCTCCATATTTACGCTGTAATCTCTGCGCCGAAAGCTGTACCGGTGTTAACGGGTTTTTGATCTCATGGGCCATACGTCTTGCTACTTCACGCCATGCAGCCGCACGTTCCGCTCTTTGAAGTTGAGTCAAATCTTCAAACAACACGACCATACCGGATTCGTTACCGTCATCATCTTTAATTGTTGTGACCGTTAGAAGTAGTGTGAGGGCTTTATCCTTAAGCACAAGTTCCAGCTGCTTTTCCATTATCCCTTCATTGTTTTCTTTCGTTTCCCTTAAAATTTCATCAGCAAGCATCAGATGTTCCGGTATCATTAAATCGCGAAAGTTTTGAAATAAAACATTTTCAGGTTTTATGTCGAACATTTTTTCCGCAGCTTGATTTATCGTCGTGATTATTCCGTTTTTATCCATAGAAATAATACCTGCGGACACATTGCGTAATACTGTCTCCATATATTTGCGTCGTTGCTCTAAACTTAAATTTGCTTCCACCAAACCATCTTTGCTTCTCTTCAAATCTTTTGTCATTTTATTAAAAGACTTAACTAATAACCCTATTTCATCATCAGCTTCGATCTCAATCTGGATATCCAAATCACCCTCGGTAATTTTATTGGTGGCCTGGGCAAGATCTTTAATAGGTCCGGTAATACCGCTGGCCAGAGTAAGCCCAAACCATGTCGCTAAAAATATAATAACCAACGTTACAATAGACATCGTAATGAAATAATTGAATTTTATGGGATTTTTAAGAATATTTATCTGTCCATACTGTTCTGATGCATCAGCAATACTTCTAAGTTTATCCACAAATCCTTTAGGTATGCTGTAACTGACTGATACACGGCCGATAACTTCCGCGGGCACGGCATAAGAAAAAACCGGAGCAATGCCCACAATCGTCTCACCGCTATTGGTGGGCTGAACTGTAAATACTTCCTTTCCTGAATAAATATCTTCCAGCATTTTTGGATCAAGATTTAACATTACCTGTTCCGAATGTTCACCATCAGTAAAAACCATCTTTTCTTTTTGGAAGTCGAAATATGTTTCGACCATGCCTAATTTATAATTTTTTTGACGTTGGCTAATGAAACTTTTCAAATATTCCACCCGTTCGCGCTCATAAAGACGATTTTTTGTGATATCCGCGCTAATTTGACGGGCATTAAATTTTGCCTGTTCCGCTGTTTGCTGATAATAAACTTGAGCTACTTCTAACGACCGGTTTAAAGCATCACCAATTTTAATATTGAACCAAAACTCAAGACTGTAAGAAAGGAAATTAATAGCAAATAAAAAAAGTAAAATAGTCGGTACAAGCGACAAACCGACAAAAGCAGCCACAAGCTTTGTCCTTAATTTTGAACCGATAATTCCGCGGCGATGCTCGTAAAAAAGCTTTACAACATTCCGAACAATCAGGAAAAGCAAGAGCAGTATTAAAATAACATTAATACTGGTAAGGCCATAAACAAAAATGTTTGTAGATATGGGTAAATTTTCTTTATTGAAAAGATGGCTGGCCATTAATGTAAAAGTAATGGCTAAAACACCCACAACGACCATTATAATCCGCTCACGGCGTCGTTTTCTTAATTCCCTTTCATCGATATAATTTTTTCCCTTTTTTTTATCCATTTGCTACTCAAGTTATCCCAACCTAATAGTTTCTGGTGGGGGAAATAATCTATTTGCAGGTAAAATTCTGCCGATACCAAGCTGTTTCAAAATCCCAGAAGGAAACGAAGAATAAAACATGTTCCATGCCCAGAGGCAAACGAACTTTATCTATTTTAATTTTCATCTCGAGATAATAGTTCTGTCCTTTGACTAACACAGACATGGGTGAAGCTACAATGCCATTAAAATCTGCCATTGCTTTCTGAGCGCTTTCAAAATCAGGAAAGATTACCGGGGCCTGGTCTCCGTTAGAGTAAATACTAAATGTCTTTTTGAGATTGTCATACATTATCGTGCGCTTTATTTCATTACTGCTAATTTTTTTATCCCATACATATGATCTTACCTGATAAACATTGAGTTGCAGAGTAAAAACTGTTGGGACACCGGCCAGGATAGACGATTCCATTTCGGTTTTAAATCCGTTAACCAACCGTGCGTATAAAAGCACTTTTTCTTCATTATTAGTAATCAAAATGTCCGTAATTGTTGGTTCGATGGCTTGTGACTTATTTGGTAATCCTATAAAAACAAATAATCCAAATAATAAAA
This sequence comes from Deltaproteobacteria bacterium RBG_16_44_11, assembly GCA_001797845.1. Taxonomy (GTDB): domain Bacteria; phylum Desulfobacterota; class Syntrophia; order Syntrophales; family Smithellaceae; genus UBA4810. Next base: position 9,778 of record MGQN01000040.1, read on the forward strand.
CGCAAACGACTCTGCTAAATATTTGTTTCATAATAAGCCCTAACTTAATAAGTTAAATATAAGATATCATGGTTGTTTTCTATATGTTTGCTCGATATTAAGTAGTATAGAACTTCTCCGGAAACGAGCGGCATAGCCGCGGTGCTAAATTTTTTTACTTTGCTTTTTCTCTTCCCTTCCCGAGGGAAACTTCGCGCAGATAAGAACAAACTATATAATTCCAGGCTATAATAGGCTAATAATCAACACATATTATGCCTAAATAACAGCTGTATAAACTAATAAATTTTTAATAGTTAATATTAGGTAACATAACGATAAAAATCAAGATTAATTTGACTTAATTTTGGACGGCGTCAAGAATTCTAAAGGAAGGGATTTTATAAGCATGCCTCTCATGAGCGGCTTGCCCTTTTTGGATAATTTCCCAGCAATTTGGGTTACGCATTAATTCTTTGAGTAATAAATTATTTAACCGGTGACCGGATTTGTAAGCCACAAAATGGCCTATTATCGGCATACCCAGCAAAAACAAATCGCCAATGGCATCAAGAATCTTATGTTTGACAAATTCATCCGGAAAACGAAGACCCTCTTTATTGATAATTTTCTCATCATCAAGAACGATAGCGTTTTCCAGTGATCCTCCCAATCCTAAGCCTTTTGCCTGCAAGTATTCGACTTCTCTTAAAAAACCAAACGTACGAGCGGAACAGATTTCTTGTTCATATTTTTCATCTGAAAAAGTCATACTATAAGATTGTCTGCCGATTACGTCGTGTTTAAAATCGATTTCATAAGTAATTTTAAATTGTTCATTGGGCAGAAAAACCGCATTCCCTTCACCGTCGGTAACAGAAACTGGTTTTTTAATTAATAATATTCTTTTAGCCTTTTCCTGGCTATGAGTGCCTACTTCTTTAAGCAGCTTTACAAAGGGAAGTGCGCTACCGTCCATGATAGGAACTTCAAAAGAGTCCAGCTCGACGATCGCGTTATCCACGCCCATACCGCTGAAAGCCGAAAGAATATGCTCAACTGTAGCTACAGAAACACCATTACATCCAAGTGATGTCGCCAATGTAGTATCGCATACATTATTAAATTCTGCGTGAATCGGAAGACTATCAGGCAAATCTTTACGTTTAAAGATAATTCCCGTATCCACATGCGCGGGTTTTATCTTCATTTTGACTTTCCGTCCGGTATGCAAACCGATACTGGAACAATTGATTTCTTTATTTAACGTCCTTTGTAAATACATAACCTAAAGGTCACACGTAGTTTTTGTCTAAAATTAGATCCTTTTCTATTAATTACAGCAAATACCATACCATTTTCTTGATTATTCTTATCGGTTTTAAGTTATTATAATTACTTTGATTTTATTAAACAGAAGCATTTAAGAGGTTAAGCTATATCAACTTTGTGTGGCAAATAAGCCACAGTTTTGCCACGGGATAAATTAACTCAAAATTAGAACTTGAAATTTATTTGTAGAAACGTTCTTTTTCACTATAAATACAGCCACAATAAGGTTGTCTATACATGCCCAGCTCTTTGGAAATTTTTACTCCTTCCGACCAACCAACGCGAAAATCATGATAATAAAAAAATATTCCATATTCTCGGCTTAAATTTTCTCCAATTTCCTTAATTAAATCATGCTTTTGGTATCTGCTATACAACAGGGTCGACGTAAAGCCATCATAATTTTGGTTCTTGGCCATTTGGGCTGTGTGCTTGAGACGGTCACTCAAACAATAATTGCATCTTTCTTTATCCCGGCCGGATACCTCGCGTAGAAACTCTTCCAACGGATAAGTAGCTGGCCAGATAACGTTTAGAAAGGCCTTTTGTGCATATTCTTGAAGCGTTTGCCTGCGCCGTAAATATTCTTGATAGGGATGAATGTTTGGATTATAGAATACACCTGTTACTTCATGTCCGGAGATTCTCAATTCTTTGAGCGGATAAATTGTACATGGTCCGCAACAAATGTGCATTAATAACTTCATAATATAAGTTCGCTTCAGCGAAACCAGACTTGATACTAAAAAAGTTCTTTTTGTCCATTTACTGCCTTGAGGCCAAAATGCTCGTATGCTTTGGCACAGGCTATTCTCCCCCTGGCTGTTCTTTGCAAATAACCCTCCTGGATCAAGTATGGTTCGTACACATCTTCAATGGTTATCTTTTCTTCCCCCATTGCTGCGGAAATGCTCTCCAGACCTACGGGTCCGCCGTTAAATTTTTCAATAACTGTCAAAAGGAGCTTTCTGTCCATTTGATCAAATCCCTTCTGGTCAACCTCAAATAAATCCAGCGCTTCGCGCGCTATTTTTGCGTCGATTTTTCCATCCGCCTTTACATCGGCATAATCGCGAACACGCTTGAGCAAGCGGTTGGCTATACGCGGCGTTCCGCGCGCGCGGCTTGCCAATTCCTCGGCACCTGCATCCGAAATTTTTATTCTTAAAATAGATGCGGATCTCTTAATAATTACAGCCAGTTCCTGAGACGAGTAAAATTCAAGGCGAAAGTGCATGCCAAAACGGTCTCGTAGCGGTGAGGTCAACAATCCGGCACGAGTTGTCGCGCCAACCAATGTAAATCGTGGAATATCCAGCTTCATTGATCTGGCTGATGGTCCCTGCCCTATTAAAATATCAATATGAAAGTCTTCCATAGCCGGATAGAGGATTTCCTCAACGACATGTGAAAGACGGTGGATTTCATCGATAAAAAGAACCTCGTGCTCTTGCATATTAGTCAAAATTGCCGCTAAATCTCCCGGCCGTTCAATAACCGGTCCCGAAGTGACTTTTATATCCACACCCATTTCTTTGGCAATAATGTAAGCCAGAGTCGTTTTTCCTAAACCGGGCGGACCATGTAAGAGAACATGATCTAGAGCTTCACGGCGTTTTTTTGCCGCTTCGATAAAGATATTGAGGTTACTTTTGATTTTTTCCTGCCCGACATAATCACTTAATTTTACCGGCCGTAAATTAACCTCGAATCTATATTCTTCATCAGGGCAAGCAGGATTAATTAGAGGGTTTTTTTCTGGTGCATCCATACAGTTCACTTTTATTCTATTTAGCCGGAAAGAATCTTCAATGTCTTCTTTAAAAGCTGTTCCATCGGCATTTCTTTTGCCGATACCTGTAATACCTTATCCAACGCACTTTGTGCTATATTGCTTTTATACCCTAAATTTACCAAAGCGGAAAGAACATCTTCTTTGATAAGTTGATTAACTCTTTCTTGATTGTCGCCCGCCGGCATTATATCGGCCATCATTTTCTTTAGAACTTTTTCTTTTAATTCCAGAATTAACCGTTCGGCCGTTTTTTTGCCTAATCCGGGGATACTGATTAGTCTCCTTACATCGCCGCTGGATATGGCTCGCAATAATTCTTGCACGGAAATACCGGAAAGAATATTCATGGACATTTTTGGTCCAATACCACTAACAGAAAGCATTAACTGGAAAATATCTCTTTCCTGAATCGTGTAAAAACCAAACAAATTTATTGCATCCTGTTTAACATGGGTATGAACATGCAGCGTTATTAGCTGTCCGGCTTCAGGCAGTTCATAAAAAGTGGTTAAAGGGATAAATATCCGATAGCCGACTCCCTGAGCGTCAACAACAAGATGAGAAATGCCCTTATAAACAATTTTGCCGCTGATTAAGGCAATCATCAGATCGAGTTCCCCTTCAAAAAATTAGCATGGCATATGGCGGCGGCCAGAGCATCGGCGGCGTCTGGCGAAGGCAATAACTTTAGCTTCAGAATAGCTTTAACCATCGCTTGCACTTGTCTTTTTTCTGCTCTTCCATAACCAACAACAGCCTTTTTCACCTCCAACGGTGAATATTCAAAAACAAGTATGCCTTTATCCGCGCCCGCAAAAATCGTCACTCCCCTTACTTGAGCCTGCCTAATCAAACTGCGTACGTTTTTCCCGTAAAAAATATTTTCCAGCGCTATCGCCTGTGGGCTAGTTTGTTCTATCACTTTTGACAATTCTTGATAAATAGAAATTAATACATTGGATAAGGGCGAATCTTTCCGTGGTTTGATCTCGCCGTGCATAACATGCTGCAGATAATTGCCGCTTTTTTCGATAACGCCATAACCTGTAATATGGCTACCTGGATCAATTCCTAAAATTCGCAATCTGCCTTCCGAAAAAATGTGTCAATTTTTTAACTTAATTTTTCCATTACATCTTGATCAATATCGAAATTTGCATAGACATTTTGTACATCATCATTATCTTCGAGCTTTTCCATCATTTTTAGCATCTGTTCCGCTTTGTTTGCTTCCAGTTTCACCGTAGTAGAAGGAATCATTCCGATGCGTGCTTCCAGATGTTTTATCCCTTTATCATCAAGTGCTTTCTTTACTGCTTCAAAAGAAGCAGGCGTGGTAATGACTTCATATTCGTCATCTTCGGTTTTTACATCCTCCGCTCCCGCATCCAAAGCTAATTCCATCAGCGTGTCTTCATCAATCGCTTTTTTATCGATAACAATACTGCCTTTCTTAGTAAACATCCAGGCAACGCATCCGTTTTCACCAAGATTTCCGCCGTGCTTGGAAAGGATATGCCTGATTTCCGCCACCGTTCTGTTTTTATTATCGGTCATTATTTCGACCAAAACGGCTACACCACCTGGTCCATAACCTTCATAAGTTACTTCTTCATAATTTGCCGCACCTTCACCGCCGCCAATACCTTTTTTAATTGCTCTTTCAATATTATCTTTGGGCATGTTTTCTTCTTTGGCAGCCAGGACCGCTTGCCTTAGCCTTGCATTACCTTCAATATCGCCTCCACCAAGTCTTGCCGCCAGGGTTATTTCTTTGATAATCTTGGTAAATATTTTACCGCGCTTCGCATCGATTGCGCCTTTTTTTCTCTTGATCGTGCTCCATTTGGAATGACCGGACATCTTCTCTCTCCTGAAAACGGTTATATTTTTAATTAATAACACAAGGCCATAAGCTTGTAAAGTTAATTGCATCGTTGTTTGGAAAAAAGACACTCTGTTTCATCTTTTATTTTGACAATCAAATTCTGTTTGAGTATACACTTAGCAAAATAGTAAAGGAATTAATGATGAAATCTTATCGCGAAGAGCTATGGTTTAATCTACCCACCCGCAGGGGATTTGTTAACATTACGGAAAAAGTTGAAGATTGCATAAAGAAAAGTGGGGTTCAGGAAGGGCTTGTGTTGATTAACGCCATGCACATTACTGCTTCCGTTTTTATTAACGATGACGAGTCCGGCCTTCATCAGGATTATGAAGCCTGGCTGGAGCAGCTTGCGCCTCATGAACCTATTTCTCGCTACCAACATAATCGCACGGGTGAAGATAACGGCGACGCTCATTTAAAAAGACAAATTATGGGACGGGAAGTAGTAGTAGCTATTACCAAAGGCAAGCTTGATTTCGGCCCCTGGGAACAAATTTTTTATGGTGAATTTGACGGAAAAAGAAAGAAAAGGGTGCTTGTCAAAATTATCGGTGAATAAAAAATCCCCGTGCTAAATGAGCACGGGGATTTTGATTTTCAGTATTTTTTATCGAACTTTAAATTTCTAGATTGATTCAACGATAAACGCGTGACCTGGCCCACCGCTGGCGCAAAGAGCAGCAC
>MGQN01000040.1:15607-15779 GCA_001797845.1 Deltaproteobacteria bacterium RBG_16_44_11
ATGACCTGAGCGGCAAAAGCTTCATTGAATTCAAAGTAATCAATCTGCTCCTGCTTCATATTGGCGAATTTTAGGGCATTTCGTACAGCCGGAACAACGCCCATGCCCATGATGCGTGGTTCGACGGAGCCGGGAGCGGAAGCAACGACTCTGGCGATGGGTTTCACACCCA
>MGQN01000041.1:0-4360 GCA_001797845.1 Deltaproteobacteria bacterium RBG_16_44_11
CTTTGAAGTATTTGTAGCGGACAATGCTGCCGGCGGAATTGCCATTGCCAGGAAAGAAAAACCGGATATCATAATTATGGATATGCGGCTTCCGGATATGCGCGGTTCCGAAGCCGCCCGAATATTGCGTCAAGACAAAGAGACCAGCGTTATTCCCATTGTTTTTGTGACTGCTTCTGTATTGGCAGAAGGCAGAGAAGAGATAAAAGACATAACTAACACCGGATTTATAGGTAAGCCGATAAATACGCGCACCTTTGCGAAAGATATTAGTCAATTTATTAAGTGAATTTTCTGATATGTTGAAAAGTCAAATTCAAAAGAGATAGAGGATGAAAGACAAACCGGTAATCTTGGTTGTTGATGACCAGCCCCAAAACATTGAACTTCTCGAAGCACATCTTGTTCCCCAGGGTTATGAAATTATCAAGGCGGCAAACGGTGAGGAAGCTCTGGAAAAACTATCCGGCAATCAAACCGATCTGATTCTGCTGGATGTAATGATGCCCGGCATGGATGGTTTTGAAGTTACCCGCAGGATCAGGCAAGATAATAAACAGCGACTGCTTCCGATAATTTTAGTTACCGCATTGCGGGAAACCCAAGACCGGGTAAAGGGAATTGAAGCCGGTTGTGATGATTTTATTTCCAAGCCTGTTGACAAGATGGAGCTTTTAGCCCGGGTCCGGTCCTTGCTCAAGGTCAAGGCCTACAACGACTTGATGAGTAATTACCAAAAAGAGCTGGAAGCCGAGGTAACCAAAAGGACTGAGGAATTAAAACATGCCTTGGAGAGGATAAAAGCAGCTTCGCTGGATACGATTTACCGGCTGTCTATGGCCTCCGAGTACAAAGACGAAGACACTGGCGCGCATATCAAGCGCATGAGCCGTTATTCCGCTGCCGTTGCCCGCCGCATGGGACTTACCGAAAGCGCTATTGAAACCATTCTTTATGCCGCGCCCATGCATGATGTGGGTAAGATAGGTATCCCTGATCAGATACTGATGAAACCGGGCAGGCTTGACCCGGCGGAGTGGGAAATCATGAAGAAGCATACGATCATCGGCGCCAAAATCCTTGAGGGTTCGGACGCCGAGTTCATCAGGCTGGGAGAGACTATAGCCCAAGCTCATCACGAGAAGTGGGATGGCAGCGGTTATCCAAATATGCTGAAGGGTATAGGGATACCAATCGCCGGCCGCATCACGGCAATCGCCGATGTATTCGATGCCCTGACCTCCAAACGGCCATATAAGGAACCCTTTTCTGTGAAGAAGTCACTGGCCATTATCAGGGAAGGGAGGGGAAGCCACTTTGATCCGGATGTGGTGGATGCTTTCTTTGCCGTTCTCGACGAGATACTTGCTATCAAGAAGCAATATGGTAACTGTAGTGATTCAAAGGAAAGTGGAAAGATGACGGGTTAAAATAAGAGACGGTTTTAGGTTGTAATGACCATCCCCACTTTCTTTCGCCCTTCAAAGTATCCCTCAATATGTTGAGGTTCCACCAGATATTGAGGCCAAACGAATCCTTTTATACTTCTCTAATGTTCTCTCTTATTAATCTAACCACCTGTTATTAAATGATTAATCTAAACTTATGATTTTCCTTCGCTATTGGCAGACTATTTGCTGTTACTATTTTCATGATCCTTACAAACTTCAGAAAAGTAAGACTCTTTTTTGACGCCGTAGTCGCCGCCAGACGCGAGCAAGCCGCGCTGGAATTAGAACGCACAGGCGAATCTAGGGGCGGTAAATCTTTCACTACCGAACTCGAAGAACACAACAAAAAACAAACTGCCGAACTAAAAGCCAGATTTGGACAAACCGAAGATGATTATTTATTTGATGGTTCAGATGGCCCGGTTAAAACAGCGTAATCATATGAACTAAAATAATTTTTGAAAACAATGCAGGAGGAGAAACATGAAGCTGACGCAGGAACGATACAAAAAGGTTGATAGATTGTTAGGCGAAATCGTTAACGGCATGGCTGCCGTGGCGATTCTGGGCGCCAGCATTATTTTATTTGCCGCCCTTTGGGGAATCATCTATCACGACAAGGTCCTTTCTGAGAAGCGCGTGGAGTTTTCACAGACAAATGCTTCCTTTGGTCCGTTTCGTTAAGGATGAAGAAGGAATGCCCACGCTGAGACTTATGCCAGAGTATCGAGGATAGAAATCGACTCTTTCTTCTTAGAGAATGAGATATCCAGGAGAAACTTATTACCCACCTGAAGCCGTACGCCATTAGTTTGATTGTTTTGATTTTGTTGTTTGTGCCTTCCAGTAGTACCGATGAGATGCGGTAATGCCGGCAGGCAAGGATTACTGCTTTGTAACCGGCCAAGGTGCCGGCAAACTTATTGAGCATCTTGATACTGTTGTATAGTTGCATAAACGAAAACAAGTTCTTGTCAAAGGAGGCAGCGATGAAGAGAATCATTATGTTGGCAATGGTTTTAGTGATGATACTTGTATCTATCGGAGGATGTTTCGTACCGTGGCATGGAGATGGCAGGGATGGAAGAGGTGGAGAACATAGAAATCCCGGAGGACCTGATAGAGGTGGAGGTCATGATGGGCATGGAGGTCACGACGGTCATCAAAGGAATTAAGAACATCGTTAAGGAAAGATATGTAGGACGATTCTAATGTGCGAAAGTTGAGCAGTTTGGTTTATACCCTACTTAGCATTAGCGCCTGCAAGCGCTGAAGATTAAACTTATAACTTACGAAGGAGACAGATCATGAAACAAAAGGCTTATCAAGTTGTTTTTCCAGCTACACTCGTTTTAGCGATGGTGACGTTTATATTCGCTATCTTTTTCGCCAATGTCACTCTTTCTTTTGCCGCCCAAGACAGCAAGAAATCGTCGGCAGTTGCCAGAACCTCTGCTGTCGAGCGTACTGAAGCCCAGATCAAACAGCTTCAAGGTACGCTGAATATCACCGAGACCCAGCAAGGATTATGGGATAACCTGACTGCGGTGATGCGGGAAAATGCGCAAGACATGGATGCCTTTACCAAGGAAAGAGCTGAAATCGACAAGGCGATGGACGCTCTCGAGCATATGAAATTTCACAGACAAATTACTGAAGCCCATTTAGCTCAACTCAACAAGCTCATCCCGCCTTTCGAGGCTCTCTATGTCAGTATGTCGGATCAACAGAAAAATATTACCGATGTAGTATTCCGGACAGGGAAATATGGAAAGTCCAAGAGGAAATAATGGAAAAATACCGCAATATGAAAATTAACGCCAGACAGGCGATTGGAATCGATCCAAGAATGGAGTAATTTTATGAAAACAACAAGCATGTGGAATTTTAGATCCATAGCGGGAAAGATTATGATGGGACTTGTTCTAACCGCAATGATCGGCAGTATAGCCGTGGCGCCGTCCTTCGGCAAAGATAACCGTAGGGGACATGACAACCGCCGTTATGAGCAGCACAGAGGGCGTAGTTATCACCACGGAAGGCCTGTGTATCGGCATTATGGCTACTATGGGCACAGGGAACGAGTTTATTATCCGCCCCCGCCGGTCGTCTATGCACCGCCTCCACCGCCGGGCATCGGTATCTTTTTCCCGCCCATCTTTATTCATCCCTGAAAAAACGTGAAGCGTGAAGCGTATCTCGTAATTCGCGCTTCACGCTCGCGTTCCCCGCAAGGGGGATCACGAACCACGCTTCACGTATTTAAGGAGGAATAACAGCCATGAGGTATACGATAGCGCTTGTTTTGGTAATTATTCTGGCCATGGCCGGGCTGTTTATTGCCTGTGCAGCCAAAGCGCCAAAGCCTGTGGTTTTCCGGATCCCGACAAGACATGTCGATTATATGAAAGAGGTAAAACCACTGTTAGACAAGCGCTGTGCGGTATGCCATTCCTGTTACAATTCCCCCTGCCAGCTCAAGCTCGACTCTTTTGAGGGCGCCGACCGCGGTGCGACAAAAAAGGCTGTTTACAATGGCTCGCGGCTGAGATCCATGGATCCCACCCGTCTCTTTACGGACGCCCAATCAACCGGGGAGTGGCGTCAAAAAGAATTTTTCAGCGTGACTGACAGCAAAGCATCGGACGACTTGAACGATTCCATCATGATCGAGATACTTTCCCACAAGATGAAAAATCCGAAAAGTGCCGGAGAGTACAAGCCTGAAGCCGACGATCTGACCTGTTCCCAGAACCCCGAAGAACTCGGAGGGTACCTGGAAAAACATCCTAACCGCGGCATGCCCTTCGGATTTCCTGCGCTCAAGCCCGAAGAATTCGATATCGTTGCCGGCTGGCTGGTTTCGGGCGCGAGGGGGCCTGATGCCGCACAGCAGGAGATGCTGATCA
>MGQN01000041.1:4378-10090 GCA_001797845.1 Deltaproteobacteria bacterium RBG_16_44_11
CAAGCGATGCTCTGGCCATAAAACAGTGGGAAGCCTTTCTTAACCAGGACGACGCCAAGCACGCCATGACCGCGCGCTATCTCTATGAGCATCTGTTTTTAGCCCATATTAAATTCGGCACACAGACTTTTGAATACTATGAGCTGTTCCGCTCGAAGACGCCACCCGGAGAGCCCGCTTACCTGATTGCCACCGTGCGCCCCTATGATGATCCCGGGGTTGAACGGATCTACTATCGTTTCCGAAAAATCCACTCCACAATCGTCCATAAGACTCATATGGTATTTGACCTCGATGACGCCAAACTGCGTCGCATCAAGGAGCTTTTTATCGAGCCCCAATGGTTGCAGCGCCCGCACACGGTAGGGTATGACGCGAAACTGAGCGCCAATCCTTTTGTCGCGTTTGAACAGATCCCCTCGCGTTCGCGTTACCAGTTCCTATTGGACAACGCGCATTATATCATCATGACCTTCATCCACGGTCCGGTCTGCAAGGGTCAAATTGCCCTCAATGTGATCAATGATCATTTCTGGATCATGTTCGTGGATCCCGATTACGATCTGAGCGTGGCGTATCCGGCCTTTCTGAAGATGCACAGCGACAAACTGCGCATGCCGATCGAAATCGGCTCTGACATGCGCGTCTTTAATGCGATGACTGATGAATATAAAAAGGCCGCCGTTGAATTTTATAAAGCGAGGCAGGATTATTACACGTCACATCACTACGCCGGTCTCGGCTATGAATCCCTTTGGAAGGGAAACATGGCCGCAGATGCGCCGCTTTTGACCGTCTATCGCCATTTTGACAGCGCATCCGTGCATAAGGGGGTAATAGGAAATCTGCCGAAGACGATGTGGGTGGTGGACTACCCCCTGCTGGAACGCATTTATTATGCGCTGGTTGCCGGATTTGATGTGTACGGCACGGCCGGCCACCAGCTGGCACTGCGGCTCTACATGGATCATCTGCGCGTTGAAGGCGAGAGCTACTTTCTGGATTTTCTGCCCGCGGCCAAGCGGCAGGAGGTCATGCAGTCGTGGTACAAAGGAATTGATCTTAAAAAGATTGATTACTATTCTTCCGCAATGCCGGCGAAAATTTCCTTTGTGACGGACGAGCCGAAGCGTGAGTTCATCGAATATATGGTGAACAAACATATTTTTCCGGCAACAAATATCGCTTTTGATCCTGTGAACTATGAGCGGGGAAATGTTGCCTATCTTGGCTTGCCGGATAAAAACGAAACGAAGAATGACTACCTCAAGGCTTTTCGTGCCATATCCAGGCCCGGCACACCATTTTTTATATTGATGAATGACCACAACATCAAAGTTGCCTACATGAGGATCCGCCTGAAAAACGGAAAAGATCTGGCGATCTCCATCGTGATCAATCAATGGCACAGCAATGTTACCCATTTGTTCGGTGAAAAGGCCCAACTCGATGTATCAAAGGACAGCGCCGATTATATTACCGGCCTCATCGGATCCTATCCCAACTACTTTTTTGATGTTCGTGAAGAGGACCTGCCCGACTTTTTTGATCTCCTGGCCCATTTTGATAAAAGCCCGAGATCCTATGAGCGACTGGCCAAGTACGGTGTCAACCGGGCGGAAGACCGGCTCTGGGATACGTATGACTGGTTTCAAAAACGATTCTATGAGGATGAACCGATAAACGCGGGATTGTTCGATTTGAACCGTTACTACTACCTTGCCAAGTAGTGTAAGGTTCAATCGGCTCACATAAGGATTACGGACAATTTTTATGCAGACGATCACATTGTTTCGTCTTAAAATGTCCATCATATTCTTTATGAAAGGGAGGTAATTACCATGAATCAGCAGACATCGGATCAGAAATGGCAGCAGCTCCAAGCTCACATCGAGGGCTTTTTTAGCCAGGCTCTCGCCAACGATGCACATAGAATCGAATACAAGCCGCGATTTATCGCCCAGCTGATGGAGATGTCGTCTGAGAGTTATGAGAACGAACTCCCGGATATGAGCAAGTGAAGAAAACTCGGTCATCGGATGGGCATCGAGTTCATCACGGATGACATCCCCGGACAAGGAACAGTTTAAATTCAATTCAGCTCTGAGGCCGCAGAAATCCTGGGCCTCCACCTGAGCACCTTAAGAGCGAGGATGCATCAGTCCGGCCCCAGACAAAAAAACCAGCTTAGATTGTCCCCCGCCCTTCAAAGTACCCCTCAATATATTGAGGTTCCGCCAGATATTGAGGCCAAACGAATTCTTTTATACTTCTCTGCTGTTCTCTCCTATTAATCTAACTACCTATTATTAAAGGATGAATCCAAACTTCTGATCCCCCTTCGCTTGTTGGCAGACTACTTGCTATTATATTTTTATGATTTTTAATCATACGAAAGAAGGTTCTTTGTTATGATCCTTATAATCACACGAATGAAGGTCGTTTCTGAGAAGCGCAGGGAGTTGTCCCAGGCGATTGCTTCATTGTCCAGTTCCATAAAGACGGAGAAGGGATGCCGGCGTTGCGACTTCTGCCAGAGTATCGATGATGAAAATCGACTCTTTCTCCTTGAAGAATGGGATACCCAGGAGAACCTTATGGCCCACATGAAGTCGGAGCATTTTAGGGTGATCCGAGGGGCGATGAACCTTCTCACAGAGCCCTATGAAAGGGTGTTCCACACCGTTTTCCATCCGAAGGGGATGGAGGGGATTTAATGCAGGTAATTAAGGCGGTAGTATTTTGATCCGGTTTTTCTTTTAATCTCTGAACCAAGTTAGAGGAAAGAGATTAAAATGGTACAAAAGATAAGGTACAGGGGGGATGTCTTAAGGGCTTCCAAAGTAAAAGTAGATTGAACTGGATGGACAAATTCTGTCCTCAAGAAAGGAGTAGAGCATGCTTTGGACTATATTGGTGATTCTCTTGATTTTGTGGCTTCTGGGATTGATCAGTGGCTATACGATGGGTGGGTTCATTCATATCCTGCTGGTTATTGCCGTCATCGTGTTAGTAGTCCGGCTTATTCAGGGACGAAAAATATTGTAGCGATTTTGCCTATTGCCGGAGAAGGTGAGGTATTTGGAAATAAGGGCGGCAAGCACGTCCAGAAAGATTTTGCCAAAGCTTTTGATACCTTCAGTAGAAAAGGTATCGTAATGAATCATTTCACAAGTAAACTTTTAAAGAGGAGTAACCGCTATGAAAAAGAGAAATATCGTTATCCACTTTTTATTGCTTCTTGTGCTGATCGCTGCCTTTGCCGCCTGTGCATCGACAAGCACACGTGAAAGTACAGGTGAATACGTTGACGATTCGGTCATCACGACCAAGGTAAAATCTCTGCTGGCCGCGGATGATTTTTTAAAGTCATTCCAGATCAGTGTTGAAACTTACAAGGGCACTGTTCAGCTGAGCGGCTTCGTTAATTCCCAAAAGGCCGTCGATAAAGCGGAGGAAATCACAAAGAGCGTCAAATGGGTCAAATCCGTAAAGAATAATCTGATCGTGAAATAAGCGAGAGTTATTCTTGTTCCGGATAAAGTATGGAGGCCGCAGTTGACCGAAATCCGGGATTTCCGAGAGACCCGTTGGGGGAGGTTAGTTAAGAGTTCAAAAAACAACAGTCACAACAAAAGGAGAACGTACAAATGAAAACAATGTATAGACTAGTAGTGATAATGTTTACAGCGGTGGCTTTGCTTATGCTCAGCGCGCCTGTTTACGCGTCCCAGATGGATGACCGTATCGAATCATCCGCCAAGAAATCGTATGTGTTCAAGAACTACTTGCAGGGTGATGATATTAAAGTCCAGTCTAAAGATGGCGCCGTCACCTTAACGGGAACTGTTTCCGAAGAATACCAAAAATCATTAGCCCAGGAGACCGTAGCGAACCTGCCCGATGTTAAGAGTGTGGACAACCGGCTGAAAGTTAAAGGTGCCCCCCCCGCAAAGAACTCGGATGCGTGGATCACGACGAAAGTGAAAGCCATTCTCCTGTTTCATCGAAACGTGAGCGCCGTGACGGAGGTTAATACCACAAACGGAATCGTCACCCTGCGCGGCCATGCTTCCAGTGAAGCAGAAAAGGATCTGACGACTGAATACGCGAAGGATGTCGAAGGAGTTAAAGACGTAAAAAATGATATGATTGTCGGAAAAGCATCAAAAAAGAAGCAAAGCGTAGGCGGACAGATTGATGATGCTTCCATCACCGCTCAGGTCAAGATGACACTGCTCTATCACCGTTCAACCAGTGCCCTCAATACCTCGGTCGCGACGAAGCGCGGCGTGGTCACGTTGAGTGGCAAAGCAAAAAATGCAGCGGAAAAGGACCTGGCCGCCAAATACGCCAACGACGTAAAAGGTGTGAAGAGTGTAAATAACCAGATGACCATCGGGTAAAGTCCGGGTACAGGACCAAAGAGATTATATGATCACTGCCGGCTGGTATGGTGATGCAATAGCCGGCAGTGAAAATAAACAAATCAAAAAGGAGGCTCACGTGTTGTGGACAATTGCTGTCATACTGATAGTTTTGTGGCTGTTGGGGCTGATCACCGGCTATACGATGGGCTATTTCATTCATATTCTGCTGGTTATTGCCATTATCATTGTGCTGGTTAGAGTAATTCAGGGGCGACGAGGGTAGTAAAGCAGTCCTCTTGTCCCATTAAATCTTAGGAAACGGGAGGTTCTATGAGACCAAAGATCATAATCGCGATCATCCTGATCGCTGTGGGAATCGTGGCGTTAGCTTACCAGGGCATCACTTACGTAACCAGAGAGAAAGTCGTAGATATTGGCCCTCTCGAGGTGACGTCTGAAAAAACTAAAACAATTCCGCTGCCGCCTATTGTGGGGGCAATTGCGCTCGTGGGAGGCATCGTGCTGCTGGTTGTGGGAAGGAAAGACTAAAGACTAAGGAGAGACAAAATGAAAAAGTTATTTTTTGGAACAATGCTTTTAGCATTAGTAATTGTAGTCCCTATTTCAACAATGGCGATGGGCAGGGTAGATGTAGGAGTTAGCATTCCTCTGCCGCCACCCATCATTTTCCCGGGGCCGCCCCAATTAGTTGTAATACCAGAGACAAATGTTTACGCTGTTCCTGATGTAGATGTGGACGTCTTTTTCTATGGTGGCTGGTGGTGGCGTCCGTGGGAAGGACGCTGGTACCGCTCACAGCGTTATGATTCAGGTTGGAGTCACTATCAAGGAACTCCATCTTTTCATCGAAGTGTGCCCTCAGGTTGGAGAAATGACTACAAGCAACGCCGTTGGAAAGGGCAGCAATGGGACCACCAACGAGTACCCCATCAACAAGCTCAACAGAATTGGAGCAGATGGGAAAAAGACAGACATTGGGAAAAACAAAATAATTGGGGTGTCCGAGGTTTGAAGAAACCCCAAGCGCAATCACAACAACCATCTCGAAAGGTGCAGCCAAGACAATCCCAACCACAATCCAGAGATGGCCAACGCCGACAACAACAGGAAAACCATGAAAGAAGGGGTAGGTAGAAAAGAAGGATAGAAAGCAGGATGACAAATTGAGTTTGTGAAAACAAAAAATTAAACAGGGGACGAAAAGATGCAGGCAATAACAGCAAAGAAAGCGCTCATTTTCGTAATTACTGTGTTCTTCATGAGTTTCATGGTTGGGTGTTCCGGTATGGAAAGAAGACCCGCGTACAGATCCGGATATTTG
>MGQN01000041.1:10111-13527 GCA_001797845.1 Deltaproteobacteria bacterium RBG_16_44_11
AATGCGGACCGCGCACTGGATGAAGCTCGCCTGGCGGGCAAAGACAGGGAATGTTCGGCAGAATTTAATGCTGCAAAAGAGATGGTGGACAAGGCCTATGAGGTCTATATGGCATGTCACACGAAGGAAGCGATCGCTATGGCGCAAGCAGCAATCGTCAAAATTAAGGCCCTTTGCCCGGCAATACCAGTAACTGCGGCAGCACCTGTGCCGGAAGCAGAAAGACAGGTAATTGCTTATGAGGATATACATTTCGATTTCAATCAGTCGACACTTACGCCAGAAGCGCAGACGATCCTGAAAAGAAATGTCCAGGTATTGAAAGATAACCCTAATACTAAAGTCCGCATTGCAGGGTATGCTTCTGCTTCCGGTACTGAAGAATACAATCAGAGGTTAAGCGAAACAAGAGCGAAGGTTGTCCAGGAATTCCTTATTAGCGAAGGCATTACACAAGACAGGGTTTTCATAATCGGCTATGGCGAAACACGTCCGGCAATGCAGGAAACGGTGTCTCAAGATATTTATTCAAAAGAAGCAAAGGCAAACATGAGAGTTCTTTTTGAAATCGTCGAGCAATAGGAGCATCGGGTTAAGGGTCTGGAAAGACATGTTATATTTTTTCCGATCCTTACATTCGAAAATAAAATAAATGACAAGATATTGTGTGCTAAAGCGACAAAATGTATTTTGCTTTTAAAGGAATAAGGAGGCAGCTGATGATAAAGACAATAATAAATAAATATAAGAATTTTGTTGTTAACCTGCGAATATACAGCCTCAATATTGCAATTGCGGCATCACTGCTCTTAGTTGTTGTATTTCTCGGTGCAACGTCTTATCTCTATATGCAAGCACCATCGACAATTGCTTACAAACAAGAACTGGCAGAATATTTCAGGCAAGAGAATACCAAACGGGAATGGAAACGGTTGCATAAATATCATGGTTATCCGCCCGTGGTTATTTACGAAGAAGGGAAGGCGCCTTATTTTTATGATAAACAAGGCAGCAAATCTGCATTTATTTATCCGTCAAAAAAAGCGGGACTAATTATTCATCAGGCGGAAGATAGCGATTATTACGCGAAATTGGCGTTGAACGAGAAACCAATGATAAAATGATAAGGATATTTTGTTTTTTCGAGATTGAACTATACGAATACCGGTATTTTAAGCCTAATAACCAGCGCTATTAGGATAATAGTCAATAAAAAAAGCCCGTTTTTTAGGGCTTTTTTTATTGAACCGCGTGTTGCCGGATTATGTTTTGGTGGCGGTGCAGGGAATTGAACCCCGGACACTACGGATATGAGCCGTATGCTCTAACCGGCTGAGCTACACCGCCGCTAGGATCAGCACTAAATAAATTTGTGCGTCGCTATATCTAAGCGCGCCATTTTTGTCAATAATTTATTCGGCGGTTTCCAGTTCGTAAACAACGATGACACTTCTATTCTTTAGAGAAGCGCCGACAGATAAGACAAGTGCCAGCACGATTTCCGGTTTGCCATCGTTGTCTATGTCTTTAAAACAATAATCCGCAACGTAACCGTTGATTTTCTTAGTCCGCCAATTCTCGATCATTCCTAAACCGTCCCACTCCAAATTATAAATTTCGCTGGAGGTAAACAGGTTCATACGTTTAAACAAGCGGCCGGTGGAAGATATGTTTTTAACAATAATAATTTCTTTCTTGCCATCATTGTTCGTGTCAAAAGTCAGAATGCGTAAATTGGCATAAGCGCTTTTTTCGTTTTCCTGCGGGTTCTTTTTGTCGATATTTTCAATTATAGTATTGCTTCCGCCGTAATTATCATCGCTTCTCCAGATAATGTCGTCATTGGAAAAACCAAATGTAAAAATCCGGGTTAGGTGCTTGTTTGTTTTTTCGAAGATGCACAGATGGTCTAATTCATCCAGGGCGATAACTTTTTCCCCGCCGCCCGTGCCGACATTGGCAATGGTGAGCCCATAGATAGATAAACCAGCCGGTATTTTCATTTTTTGATCGGGAATGTATTTTCCGTTTCTCCAAACAATTTCGTAAATTGGTGTGTCGAATGGTTTATCCATGCCGAAGTCTTGCCCTAACAATAAAGGAATGCCTGAGGGAGTGTCAATTACACGCAAAAACCAACGGATACTCGAAGCAATATTAACATACTTACCGTTTTTAAATTCCAGGACAAAGGATTCAAGCACATTGTTGTTAAGGGCTGTTACGATGATTTCCGGCACGCCGTTTTTGTTAATATCCGCCACATCAACCGATATATATTGACTGTGAGCTTTCCCGGATATTTTCTCCATTAATTTCAAATCAGTGGCTGTTTTCTGGTATATGTAAACATTATAACCGTCGATAACCACAACTTCGTTTTGGCTATCATTATTTACATCTCCTACATCCATACCTTTAAATTCAGTCGGCAATTGCTGGCTCATCCAGAAGCCCCGGCGATTGATAGGTTCGGGAGAGTTAATATATTCCGTGTTAATGGAAGAAGTCAGAGTGCCTCTTTTACCTGCCTTCATACCGGCGATTATTTGACCTTCACGGGAAACACCGGGAGGAAGAGGGCGCGACGTGGTTTTTTCACCAGCCGCAGGAGCGGCGGAACTGACAGCAGGCGCTGCTTCCTGTGGTGCCACTCCCAAAATATGCTGGACAATTCTTTGAGAAAAATCGTTGATTTTAGGAATGACGTCGTCTACGTTTTGCGATTGCGCAAAAATGCCAATGTCGGATTTATTGGCGTTAATATCCACCAATTTCCCATCAATACTGATGCTTTTACCAATTTTAGTGATACTTCCCCAAACGACATAATCAGACTTTAAATTTTTGCCGATGTTATACACATCAACAAGTGTTAATTCCTTAGCTTTTGCTTTTTTCAGTTCTTCCAGAACAATATTTTTACCGGTGACTTCAATTTTATGGGGCACGTAAATACGGGTGGAGAGCATATCCCCGATTCCTTGTTTTAAATAATCGATATTTTCCGCGCTATGTGTGGAAAAAGGTAAAACGGTTACCGTGTACTTATCTTTTGCCCAAAGCGAACCCGTAGCGAGCAAAAGAATAGTCAAACAAAATATTAATTGTAAATATTTTTTCATGCTTATCTCCCTCTATGTTAAATGCATACATTTAAACCAAAAAAACTTCTAACATTTTAAAGATGATAATACAAGAATGATTTCGGAGTATAAATTCTATTTAAGTCTTTAGAGGCACGACGTAGAAAAGCACAGCAAAAAAATGGCAGATACTGCCGGCAAGTACAAATGAGTGCCAAATAGCATGATTGAAGGGGAGTTTTTTCCATGCATAAAAGATAGTGCCGAAGGTGTAAGCCAGTCCGCCGGAAACTAGCCAGAAAATGGCGCCTCCGGTAAGCGTCTGAAAAA
>MGQN01000042.1:0-286 GCA_001797845.1 Deltaproteobacteria bacterium RBG_16_44_11
GAAGTGCGCAAAAAGGTAGGGGAAGATTTTCCCTTATCTATAAGAGTGTCAGGCGAGGAATGCATCAAGAACGGCTATACCATTTCCGATATGCAAACGATTATTCCTGATTTGATTAAGGCCGGTGCGGATATGATTAACGTATCTTTCGGCACCCACGGCAGTCCTGCAGTGAACATTGATACGCCCAATCCCAGCGCTCCCGTTGAATTTGAACAGGGATTTAAGGCCTTTCTTGCTCGCAAGGTTAAAGAAGTAAGTAGTGTTCCTGTCGTTAGTGTCGGCC
>MGQN01000042.1:353-11703 GCA_001797845.1 Deltaproteobacteria bacterium RBG_16_44_11
GCCGTGGCGCGCCAGCATCTAGCCGATCCCGATTTCCTGAAAAATGCCATCGCCGGACATCCTGAAGATACTTTTGAATGTCTGGCCTGCAACCAAGGATGTATCGAACGCCTTTCGCTGGAGCAACTGCCGATTCGCTGCGCCATTAACCCACAAACCGGTCAGGAACTTCTCTATCCGGAAAAACCCGCGAAAGTCAGCCGTAAAGTATGGGTTGTAGGCGGCGGTCCGGGCGGCTTAACTGCCGCGTCTGAAGCGGCGCGTTTGGGACATCATGTCACGTTGTTCGAACAGAAAAAGCAAACAGGCGGAAACGTCCTCTATGCGGCAAAAGCACCTCACAAAGAGGTTTACGCCAAATACATCAAAACGCTTACGGCAAAGTGCGCAAGACTTGGCGTGGAAATTAAAACCGGCACCGAAGTAACAGAGAGCATGATCGAAAAAGGAAAGCCCGAAGTCGTCATTCTGGCTACCGGCGCGGACAAATCCACCTGTCCGGCTGAAGGCATTAACTCCTCCGTCGTTTGCGACGCCTGGCAGATTTTAGATGGAGAAGTAGCTCCCAGGGATCAGGTTGTGGTCATCGGCGGCGGTCTTGTCGGCATGGAAACGGCGGATTTCCTCCGCGAAAAGGGCATCAAGGACATTACCTTAGTGGAAATGCTGGGCAGTTCCCCTGTTTTGCCGCAGGCTGCTCATGGTTATATGCTCCATAAACGCCTTCGGGCCGCGGGAATTAATCTTCTTTTCGATACGACAGTGAAGTTAATTAAAGAAGGCTCGGTCACTGTAACTACGGGCGGTAAAGACAAAAATATCGAACCTGTAAACCAGGTTATCGTAGCCGTCGGTGTAACCCCCAGAAATGAACTAAAAGAAATGCTGGCGAAGAAAGGTATCCGTCACTTTATTGTCGGCGATGCTTCCGCGCCACGCCGGATTATTGAGGCGACGACAGAAGGCGCTAAAGCCGCTTGGGAAATTTGATTATGACGATGAACACATACAAAATCACAGTTGGGCGGGGGACTTTCAATGTTCGGGATCGTGGAAACAAGGATGGTTTTCCCGTCGTTATGCTGCACGGCTGGCCAGAGAGTTCTTATTGCTGGGAAGCCGTTGCGGATTTTTTGAATCCATCGCTGCGCGTCATTGCCCCTGATTTGCGTGGACTTGGCGATAGCGAACGCACGGTGGATATCAACGCTTATCAAAAAGCGGAACTCGCCAAAGACATTGTCGAAGTGCTGGACGCCCTGCAAGTTGATACCTTTTTTCTTGTCGGCCATGACTGGGGTGGTATTGTCGCACAGGAGGTGGCTCTTCTTGTCCCGCAGCGGGTAAAGAAATTTGTCATTATGAATATCCCCGTCATTACCAATGTCCAGGGGTCGCTCGAAGCAATGAAGGTAACACAGAGCCGGGGCTCTTTTTTTCTCTGGTATCAATATTTTCAGCAGCAGCCGAGGCTTCCGGAAGCCATGATCAAAGGAAACGAAGATGTCTGGGTTCGCCATTTCTTCGGCAAAGAGGGCAGGAAAGGGATTATTTCCCCCGAAGCCATTGCCGAATATGTCCGCTGCTACAGCATTGAAAACACACCCGCCACTGCCGCATCTTATTACCGCACTATGCGCTTGGACACCGCCCGCTGGACGACACTGGGCGGCCGGAAGTTCTCCATGCCGACGCTCTACATTTATGGCAACGAAGATACTGTGATCATACCGGAAAATTTAAATCATATTGAAGATTGTTTTGATTCAATTAAAATTGAACATATCAAGGCCGGGCATTTTGTTCAGGAAGAGAAACCCAAAGAGGTTGCCGCCCTGATGAATGAATTTTTTTAAATAGACTAAAGGATAAATGCAAGGAGCTAACCATGGATTTACGTGAACGCTATATTGAAACCAACGGCATTAAACTGCACGTCATGGAATCAGGCCCCAAAGACGGCCCGATGATTCTGTTTCTACATGGTTTTCCGGAATTCTGGTATGCCTGGCGAAAACAATTACCCTACTTTGCCAGCAAAGGCTATCTTGTCGTCGCGCCGGATCAGCGCGGCTACAACTTGAGCGATAAGCCTGAAGGCATCTCCGCCTATAAGATTGACGAGCTGGCCAAAGACATCATCGGTCTTCTCGACGCCTACGGCCGCAAACAAATTTTTTTGGTAGGGCACGATTGGGGTGCTTCTGTTTCCTGGTGGGTAACGCTCAAATATCCCGAACGAATCCAAAAACTTGTAATTCTCAATGTGCCCCATCCCAAAGTCATGGCAAAAAATGTTTTTACTAACGTAGAGCAGATGAAAAAAAGCTGGTACATTTTTTATTTTCAGCTCCCCGGCGCGGTGGATAAACTCGCCGCCTCTACCAACTATGAATGGGCACTGAATATGATCACGTCTTCGGCAAATCCCGGCGCTTTCACGCCTGCCGAACTCGAAGAGTACCGTAAAGCCTTTGCCCAGCCCGGCGCTTTTACGGCAATGGTCAACTGGTATCGCGCGATGATTCAGACAAAGCAGGAACCGCCGAAGAGCTTTGACGTGACCGTGCCCATGATTTTGATGTGGGGTGAAAACGATGTCGCGATGCTCACCGAAATGGCTGACAAAAGCATGGCCTACTGCAAACAGGGAAAACTGATTAAATTTCCCAAAGTCAGCCACTGGATTCAGCACGAAGCGGCAGACCAGGTTAATGCGCTGATAGAAGAGTTTTTTACTCAGGCAAAATAATTCTTGACGTTTGCCTTTTTTTACAAGAAATAATCAAAGGGCAAGAAAATTTGAAGGAGCACAAAATCATGCTCAGCCGCGCCGCCGCTGTTTTAGTTATCATTGATATCCAGGGTAATCTCGCCCAGGCTATGTTCGATAAGAAAAACCTTTTTGCCAACACTGTAAAATTAATACGAGGATTTAAAGTATTTAACCTGCCGATTATCGTCACCGAACAAACACCGCAAAAGCTGGGTCAGACAATACCGCAGATAGCCGCGGAGCTTGATGACATTAAACCGATAGCCAAGGAAACTTTCAGTTGTTGGGCAGATGTCCATTTCCGCGAGCAGCTCGAAGCGTTAAGCCGCAGGCATGTAGTTCTTTTAGGCATTGAAAGTCATGTTTGCGTTTATCAAACTGCCCTTGATCTTATCCAAAACGGATACAATGTTCATCCGGTAGCCGATGCCGTATCTTCGCGCACGCCCGAAAACCGCGAAATAGGTCTCGCCGCCATGAAAAGCGCCGGCGCTTCTCTGGCCAGTACCGAGATGGTTCTTTTTGAATTGTTACGCACCGCCGCCGATCCCACATCTAAATATATATTCAAAATCGTGAAATAAACTATGTAAGTTTAAACTTAAATTTGCAATGGGTGTCCACAATTACAAGTCTTTCTTCCTATACTAAACAATCCGCGGAATGCGGAGTTCGGCAAAAGTACTCTCTTCCAAGTCATACAAGACCGAGTTTCTTATCGTTCAACCATAAACAAGCAATGTCTTATCAACTTAATCTCTCTTTTTTTGGAGAAGGTACATGATTACGCAGCAGTTCGGCAAACTGGTCAGGCGCAATGGGTTTACTGAAGTAAAAACCCTGCATCTCATCACAGGAATGGTCCTTTAAGAAGTTCATTTGTTCTACAGTTTCTACACCTTCGGCCACAACGGTAAGACTTAGAGTCTTGCCCATGGCAATGATTGCCTCGGTGATCGCTTTATCCTCAGCATCTTGCGGGATGTTACGAACGAAGGACCTGTCCACCTTTAACGTGTCGATAGGGAAGTGTTTAAGCTGGCCGAGAGATGAGTATCCTGTACCGAAATCGTCAATGGCCAGACGTACACCCAGCTCTTTGATTTTGGCTAACACAGCGATCATGCGCGTGGGGTTATGCATCACCATACTTTCCGTAATTTCCAACTCCAGCAGATTTGGCGCCATGCCGCAGTCATTCAGGGCTTTTTTGATATCTTCTATTAAGAATTCATCCATAAGTTGGCGCAGCGACAAATTTACCGCCATACAGATAGGAGGAAGACCATCGCGTTGCCAGGCGACATTTTGCGCGCATGCGGTTCTTATTACCCATTTACCGATGGGTATGATCAGCCCGGATTCCTCGGCTACCGGAATAAATTGCGTAGGGGTTACGGAACCAAGGTAGGGGTTCTGCCAGCGTAGTAGAGCCTCCACGCCGTTGATTGCGTTCGTTTTGAAATCTACTTTGGCCTGGTAGTGCAAAGACAGTTCATTACGCTCCAGGGCAAAACGCAGGTTTGTTTCGATGGAGAGCCGTTCGATTGATCTTGACTGAATATCTTTGGAGTAGAATTGGTAATTGTTCTTGCCTTCCTCTTTGGCATGATACATGGCTATATCGGCATTTTTCATCAGACTTTGCTCATCTTCGGCATCTTCGGAGTAAATGCTGATGCCGATGCTGGCTGTTACGCGGCATTCTTCACCCAGAAGAACTATCGGTTTGATAGCGGCGGCAAGTATTTTGTGGGCTACGGTGGCGACCTGTTTTGAATCGCTTACCTCCTCGATCAATATAACAAATTCATCTCCTCCCAGACGCGCAATAACATCGGCTGCACGCAGCGATTGTTTAAACCGTATGGCAATCTCTTGCAGCAGTTGGTCTCCTGCATCATGACCCAGAGTGTCGTTGATAGTTTTGAAACGATCAAGATCGATGAAGAAAACTGCTAACTGCCGTTTATAACGCTTCGCCGACTGAATGGCGTGGTTCAGCAATTGGCTGAACATCAAGCGGTTAGGCAGTCCCGTTAGAGCGTCGTGCGTGGCGAGGTGCTGAATGCGATCTTCGGCGCGTTGGCGCTCGGCCTCTCGTTCGAAATTGCCCAGTGCAAACACGACGTTCTCCGCCATACGTTCGAGCAATTTAATGGCCTCGTCATCAAAAGAGCGCTTCTGGGTGGCGTAGAAAATCAAGGCGCCGATTGACTGACCGCCACTAATAAGCGGTATAACGGCGGCAGCGCCCACGTTTTTCATAATTTCACGCCAGGGCAGCGAAACCGGATCATTTAAATAATCGTTGGAAACGCAAGGTTTTCCTGTACGGAAGGCGGTGCCGACCATCCCCTTTCCCTCGGGAATTGACTCATCGAGGGAGATGCGGACCTCACGAAGCCTGTCCCCGCCGTCGCCACTGGCTGCCGCCACTCTTACCCATGTTGTTTCCGGATCAAAAAGAAGAACTCCCGTGGTGATGAATTTGCCATCGTCGACGGCGGCGTTACATACCCGTTGATACAACTCTTCAGGTGATTTGGAGTGTAAGATCGTTTCATTGGTTGCACTTAAAGCTGCGAACATTCTTCCGAGCAAGCGAATCTTTTCCTCGGCGAGCCAGCGCTGGCTGATATCATGCACGATGGTCACGATAATCCAGCGGTTGCCGATATTTAAAGCGCGCCGGTGCAGCTCGATGATCGTCCGTGTGCCGTCTTTGCGGCGCGTTTTCATTTCTACCGTGATACCGGTGGGAGCGGCAGCAATGGCTTCATCATAAGCGTCCTCAAGGGTTTTACGATCAACCAGCAACATATCTTGAGGCGACTTTTTCACATACTCTTCCCGGGTATAGCCGGTCAACCGGAAGGCCGTCTCATTAGCATAGAGGAAGCGCATCGTGGTCCGGTCAACGAGAAAAATCATATCTTGTGATACGTCCATGGCGGAGCGAAGCAGCGACAGTTCCTCTTCATGTTGCTTGCGCTCGGTGACATCACGAGAAACTCCCCGGAATCCGATTGGATTGCCCTTCTTATCCCTGATGAGAGATACCGATGTATCGTAAATTACGTTAGACCCATCTTTTCTGATAGATTTAGCTTCTAATGATTCAATGGGTATGCCCGTCCGGTAAAGCTCGGAGTAAGGTTTAGACAATTGCTTGTAGGTTTCTTCATCCATGTGCTGCCGGGTGTTCATCCCGATAAGTTCTTCTTTGGTATATCCCAGAAATCTAGCGTTAGCTTCATTAGCAAAAGTATAATTGCTTTCCAGGTCAATCTCAAAATAGCCCTCCTGGATGCTCTCCAGAATGTTGCGGTATCTCTCCTCGCTTTTTTGCAGTGCTTCCTCCGTTTGTTTACGCTCGGTGATGTCACTCCCAGTACAAACAACACAGATGGTATTTTCAAATTTTGTGCGTAGTCCTGTGATGTAAAAAGGAGTTTTCTTTCCGAGTTTCGACAGTATGTTTGTTTCTAATGAAGACTGGCCTTTAGTGAAGACTTCCTGCATTGCCTGGGCAGCAGCCTTTTGATCCTCCTTTGCAACGAAATCAAGAATATTCATTTTTGATATCTCTTTTGTAGAATATCCGGTGACTTTCTCTGCATTCTTATTCGATTGTATAATATTTCCCTTATCGTCAAAGACAAAAAAGAGGCCTGGTGAACTGTTCACTACAGCGTCGAAAAATTTTTTTTCTCTTACTAAAGCTTCCTCCGCTTGTTTGCGCTCGGTGATGTCCCGTACAATACCGCGAAACGCAGATACCCGTCCGGCGGCATCTTTCATGGGGGTTATCGAAGTTTCTATGTGTCTTTTGATCCCACTTTTTGTTATAATTTCGTAGGGAACTTCCTTCTCGGATTCACCCGTAGTAAATACTTTATTGTATCGTTCAAATATCTTCTTGGCATTTTCTTCATCCATTAGATCGTGATAGTTCTTTTTTATTAATTCTTCTCTAGGGTATCCCTGAATCCTGCACAGCGCTTCATTGAAAAAAATAAAGTTGCCGTTAAGATCCATTTCCGCGTATCCATCTTCGATATTTTCCAGGATAGTCCGGTATTTTTCTTCACTCTGGCGTAACTCATCTTCCATACGTTTGCGCTCGGTGATGTGCCTTGAAAGCCCACGGAATCCAATGGGTTTCCCTTTTGAATCTTTTATAAGAGATACAAGCAGTTCAGCAATTACTTTGGTCCCATCTTTCCTGGTAACTTCATAATCAAAAATTTTACATGGGTCCCCTGTTTTGTAAAGATTGCTGAACGCTTGAAAGGCTTTTTTTGCGTTCTCTTCATCTGTATATTGCCGATTGTTCATCCCGATCAATTCTTCCCGAGAATATCCCATATTTCTGCATTCAGCGTCGTTTACAAAGGTAAAATTACCGGCAAGATCAATCTCAAAATACCCCTCTTCCATATCTTCCATAATAGTGCGGTATTTTCCCTCACTCCGGCGCAGTTCATCCTCCGTGCGCTTGTGTTCGGTAATATCCATAAAGCTGCCGAGCGCGGCCCGCTTTCCTTTATAGGTAATGGAAGTGATCATCTCCATGACCCATATTATCTCACCGTTTTTCCTGACGAACCTGTATTCATAGCTGACGCCTTTCCCCTTTAGATTTTTAATGGCCTCTTGCCGGACTGTTTTTCTATCTTCGGGATGAACATGGTCAAGGGGATTTGTGCCTAATAAATCACTATGTGAATAGCCGCCGATCTTCTGAAAGAGAGGGCTTACTTAAACAAACTTGCTGTTCTGAACAATATATAACCCCACTCCCACATTGGATATTATGTCTTCTGGCAGTCGGGATAAATCGCTCTGCTTGGAGATTGTTTTTTTGTATGGTTTGACTTTTAATTTCTTTTTAACAGCTGATTTTGATTTAACTGCTGTTTTAGATTTACCAGATGATTTGAGTTTAATAGCCATAGTCTGTTGACCTCCTATGAACTTTACGACGAGAGCACTCAAATTCGGCTTATTCAGCCCTTTTTCCTAATTATTTGCTATAATACATTATTGTGCCGTTATTTAATAGAAATTTTCTGTTGGCTGTATGGGATACAAAAAAGGCGCTGGCGTGTCTGAAATATTGAGAATTTACCAAAAATAGATTCCGGCGGGACCGGGCACGGCTTATTCAAAAGATCTACGAGGCAGATCTTTTGATCTACCCGAATTGTAAAGGCGCCATGAGGATCATCAGCAGTGCTGAAGACCCGTCGGTTATCCGGGACATCATCATGCTTAGCCGCGCCGCCGCCGATCTCAAATCTAGGGATATATTCAAAATTGTAAAATAAAAAAGAATTGATTTATCGCCCGCCGTTTTCTTTGGGCGTCCCCTTCTCTTCTTCAATCTTCACTATATTTTCATACATAGAGAATAGCGGGATTCTCCATCCGTATTTTTTGATCTTCACCATTTGGCCTCTGAGCTTGATAGCGTCGTTTTGAACCGTGCCGGAATTGAACTTTAACCGGTATTTGGCATCGTAGTTCACAAAAGGACGGTAATCCGTCGCAATCATGAATCTACCATCTACTTTTGTCATCTGCGCGTCGGTTATCTTTGTCACAACTGTATCGGCAACAAAATAACTATACAACACCAACAGGATAAAAGTAACTATTCCGAGCAGTATTATCTTAATCTTCATACCATCCTCCAAGCATTGTGGAATTCGATATTTTTTATAAAAATTTATTTCTTAAAATTATATTATGGAAGGTTTTGCGCGTCAACGGAATAATGTCGCAAGATACGGCACCTCTTAACAGCTATTGCAGCGCTTTCTTTGCCGGCAGGATAGAAACCCACAGGATAATTGTCACGACAACCGCAGAAGCGAGGCAAAATGCGCACGAAGCCCCGATGACGAATGGTTCCAGAAAAGTCAGGTATGATGAAAATAACACACTGAAGATGGCCAGTCCCCAGAGAGCAATCCTAACCAGTCTTTTGAGTGGCGCCGGCCCAAATTGTCGAAAAAACCAGGCCACAAGGATGGCTACATATCCAAACATACCCATAACGGGGATGGGCAGAATGCCAAACAGTTTTGCATAAGGGCTATTTTGCACCGCATTGCAATTCCCCACGGGCCCGCAGACCGCACGTGTTTCGGAAACTTCTACGTAGGAAAGATAAACGGCTATTGCCAGGCCGATTACCGCCAGAATCGGGATAATCCGGCTAGGCAAAAAATTCAAAACTTGCGGAGTTTTTACAGATGACAGGGTAATTACCAACGCGGCAATCAGGCTGGCAATCATGATGACCAGAATACTTACGGCAATGCTATTAGCAAGCGGGTCTTGCTGGAATTTATAGGCCATAAACTGCCATTTAGAAAGATGCTTCAGTTGGATGTTGCTCTGTTTGACGAACTGTTTATACAAACCGGGTAGATCCGGCAAATCGAGCCCGCCTCTAGCAACTGCGGCATCAATGAGGCCGGGAAATTTTTCGGGAATTTCAACAGTACCGACGAGAAACGCATCGCCAATAATGATGGTGGGAACTCCTATGCGGCTTTTTTCAGAAACCTTAAACCGATCCAGAGCTTTTTCGTATATCTCGCTTCCGGCTGCGCTGACGACGTTAAAACGGACGATCACCAACTTATTGCCATATTTTTCCTGAAGCGTCGGCAGAACTTCCCTATCCAGTTCAGCGCAATGCGAACAGGTGGGAGAATAAAATAGCACTGCATAAACGATGGTGGTTCTGGCCATCGCAGGTTTTACAGCAAGAAAGGCTCCCGAAGTTACTGCCAGTATAAGCAGTAATGGTATCCAGCGTTTCATGTCCCTGCATCCTTTTGTCTTTTTGGAATGAGAAAAACCGAAAACGCCATACATGTTACCAGCTCATTTTGCAGTTGTGACCTCCTGCAAAGCCTGGGGCTTGACAACATAAACCGTATAGAAATTTTAGATCATGGATGAGATATTGTCAAGATTTGCGTTTGATAATAGTAGGTGTACTCAATTAATCAAACCAAACTTAAATTTGACGACCACAAACACAAATAAAAAAAGGCCGGGAGTTTTTGCATCCCGGCCTTAAGTCAATACTTTAAGCTTCCTCATCCTGCCTTAGCGGGATTCGGAATAACATTTTTTTATCATGCACCGCAGTCTATCTGCAGGAATGACAGCATTTTTGCTTAATGGGCATCGGGTTTCTTTTTTTCTCCGCCGTAAACTTCTAGTTTTCCTTCATGTTCCATTTCTTTGAGCCACTTGGGATGCAGCATTTTTAAAACAGGTTTCTCCATCCAGCCGGTAATCATTGCCTGAACACTCCCTGGATTACCAATGGTGCCCAGATATAAATGGATGAAGAAAAAAGCGAAGATAACAACAAATCCCAAAACATGCAATGTATAGAACCAGCGCAGCAGCTCTATGCCAAAAGGAAAGCACGCTGGAAACCACATGAAAAATCCGGTGACCAGCATAAGCAGACCAAAGAGGGCGACGGTAAGGAAAAACATTTTCTGTCCGGGATTGTATTTACCTGTTTCCGGCACTTTATCCACATGCCATAGGTAACCACCTGCTGTTTTTATCCAGTCCAGATCTTCCGGAAAAACAAAAATTCCGGCCTCTTTCCACCACATCTTGATGGCCATAATAAGGGAAACACCGAATACCAAACCGGTGAAATTATGGACCACTTTCAATCCTTTCAATCCACCCATAATTGCACCAAAGAAATTGAGGGAATGAAACATCATCCCTAATCCCGTAAAGCACAAAAGCAGACAGGAAATAGCCAGTATCCAGTGGACAAATCGTTCATAGCCGGTGGTCACTTTAATCATTCCTTTTTTCTTCATCGTTATTTCCCCCCTTCCGTCTTTTCATCATTGGGCTCCGAATCGGGTCTTTTCGGTCCATGCAAAATATAATGGAGGAGTGAACCTCCGACCACGCCACCTGCCGCTAATAGGCTCAGGGGCTTGAGCCAGCTCTTCCATAATGTAACGGAAAGAGGCACTTTGGGATTTTTGTGAATGTCGGCGTAAACATCATTTTTTTCTTTCATCACATACATAAAATGAGTTCCACCCACGTATTTATCGCCGTAAGTGGAGGCGTTTCCACCAAGCTCCTGCGCGCGTTTGGCCGCGACCTGGAGCATAGTCTCTTTATCTCCCCATTTGAGGGCGCCGGTGGGACAGGCCTTTACGCAAGCCGGCTCCAGCTTGTTGGCTATTCTGCTTTCGCACATATCGCATTTGTAAACTTTATCCGTTTTAGGGTCATAACGGGGAACTTCAAACGGACAGGCCGCGACGCATTCTTTGCAACCAATGCACTTTGCCCTGTCCAGACCTACGGTTTTAAACTCTGAGTTGTAATAAAGCGCGCCGCTGGGGCAAACTGTCACACAGGCCGCGTTGGTGCAATGCATGCACGCTTCTTTGCGGAAAAGCCATTTTACATCACCTTCAGGAGTAACGTAATCCTGATAGTGAATGATCATATAAGTATTGGGCTGTAAAGAAGGAGGATTCTGATAAGTACCGGTAT
>MGQN01000042.1:11766-19880 GCA_001797845.1 Deltaproteobacteria bacterium RBG_16_44_11
CGGTACATTTCGAATCATCATATAATTTAATTTTTTCTGTCATCTTACTTTACCCCCTTCTTTACAACATTGACCATGAAAGCCTTGGTTTCCGGAATCATGGTATTGGCGTCGCCTATTGACGAAGTCAAAAGATTTGCCGCATCACCGGTAGTGAAAACTTCCGCCTTCTTATCGCCGGGGTTATACGCTCGGTCTTTGGTTGTGATCCAACCATAATGCCAGGGAATACCGACCTCATGGATAGCGTTTCCATCGATGTTGAATGGTTTAAAGCGGGGAGTAACAATTGCCGTCGCTTCCACTTCGCCGCGCGCTGATTTAACAATACATTTATCGCCGCCCGCAATTCCTCTTTCTTTGGCTAATTCCAGTCCTATTTCCACGAACATGCCCGGCTGCATTTCCGCAAGCCACGGACACCAGCGGGTAAGAACTCCCGTCTGCCAGTGTTCACTGACTCTATAAGTGCTGCAGATAAAGGGGAACCGGGGATCACATGTTCCGACATTCGAATAAACATCCAGATCGGAGCCGAAGAGCTTGATAGCCGGATTGTGCTTCTGGGGCGACATGAGGTTTTTCTCCACCGGACACTCAAAAGGTTCGTAGTGCTCAGGGAACGGCCCATCGACTAAACCCGGGCCATAGAGGCTCGCCACACCGTCCGGCTTCATAATAAAGGGCGGTCTTCCAGCACCGGGATTACCGACGCCGTCAGGAACATCTCCTGTCCATTTCTCACCGTCCCATTTAATAACAGCGCGACTTGGATCCCAAGGTTTCCCGTTCAAATCCACGGAAGCACCATTGTAAATAATCCGGCGGTTAACCGGCCATGACCAGGCCCACTCGGGATACAAACCGATTCCCGATTCATCCTTTGTGCTTCGGCGCATAGCCAGATTGCCTTTTTCTCCCACAGAGCCGCAATAGACCCAGCAACCGGAGGATGTGGAACCGTCATCCTGCAGCCAGGCGAAAGTTGGCACGGGATCGCCTTTTTTGAAATCTTTAAATTCGCCTTTCTTTGCCGGATTCTCCAATCTTTTATTCTGCAGAAAGACGCCGTTGACTTCTTTGGCGACCGCGCGGGGACTATAGTGAAATTCATTTCCCACCTTTTTGCCGTAAGGCCAGGTAAGTTTCGTTATCGCTTCCTTCAAGGGGCCACCCTGCTTGACATAGAGTTCCCTAACTTTGAAGTAAAGCTCACTCATAATATCGCCATCGGGTTTGGAAGTTCCTACGGGCGCTACGGCCTTATAGCGCCATTGCATCAGACGACTGCTGTTGGCAATACTGCCTTCCTTCTCAATGGAAGAAGCGCAGGGAAGCATGAAAACTTCTGTTTTAATCTTGGCAGGATCCATTCCCGGACCGCGCCAGAAAGACCCGGTTTCGTTATCGAACAGATTAACATTGACCATCCAGTCAAGGTTTGTGAGCGCCTGCCGAACTTTGTTGGAATGCGCGCCACTGCAGGCCGGATTCATGCCCCAGGCAAAGAAGCCCATGAACTTCTTTTTATACATTTCGTCGAAAATCATCAACCACGAGTAATTGCCTCCGTCATCAAGTTTAGGCATAAGTTGATAAGCCTCTTCGAGAGTGGCATTAGTGCCGTACATGGAACGCAGAAAACTTGCCGAGTATTTCGGCGTATTTTTCCACCAGTTGAGGCTGTTTTTTTCCTTTGTTTTCGGTGTCCGCTTTTCGTTGAAATCTTTGAGTGTCTTGAGAGACGCTGTCGGCGCTCCAAGATAACCGGGCCAGATATGGAAAAGAAGCCCGTGGTCAGTAGAACCCTGCACGTTGGATTCACCTCGCATGGCTGCGACACCGCCGCCGGCGATACCCATGTTACCCAGAAGGAGCTGAATAATACACATTGTCCGGATATTTTGAACGCCGACTGTGTGCTGCGTCCAGCCCATGGCATACAGTTCTACACCGGCTCTATTCGGTTTTCCCGTGGATGCGTATAGCTTGTACACTTCGAGTAATTTATCTTCTGGTGTTCCGGTAATTCGGGAAACAACTTCCCGTGTGTATCTTGAATAGTGTTTTTTCAAAAGTTGGAAAACGCAATTCGGATCCTGCAGAGTATTGTCTTTCTTAATTACGCCTTCGGCATCCGTTTGATATGACCAGGTATCCTTTTCATACTTGCTGTCTTTCAATCCCGAAAAAACGCCTTTGTTTTGCCCCGGAAGTTTCAAGGCCGGATTCACCAGGAAGCTGGCATTGGTATAGTTTTTAACATATTCTTCAAAATAAAGCTTGTTGTCGAGAATATACTTGATCATGCCGCCCAGGAAAGCGATATCCGTGCCTGAGCGGAGAGGTGCGTAGACATGAGCTTTAGCCGCCGATTGCGTAAACCGCGGGTCCACACAGATCAGTTTCGCGCCTCTCTTTTCGATAGCTTTTTGAATCCATTTAAAAGAGATAGGATGGTTGGAAGCGGGATTGCTTCCCATAATTAAAATTACATCACTGTTTTGAAAATCATTCCAGTGATTGGTCATTGCGCCGCGTCCGAACGACTCTGCCAGAGCCGGTACAGTTGGGCTGTGTCAGATACGGGCCTGATGTTCAATATAAACCAGACCCAACCCCCTTAAGAATTTTTGGTAAGTAAAGCATTCTTCCAGGTCCATCGCCGCACTGCCTACAGAAGCAATGCCCTCGGTGCGGTTGACAACTTCGCCCTTAACGTTTGTTTTTTTGAAACTGGCATCTCTGCTTTTTTTGACATTTTTGGCAATCTTATCTAGCGCCCACTCCCATTCTACTTCCTTCCACTCGCCGGCGAAAGGAGCTCTATACAGCGGTTTCCCCAAACGGTTTTCATTGACGGCCATCTGGTAGATGGAACCGCCCTTACTGCACAGAGTGCCTTTGTTAATAGGACTATCGGGATCCCCTTCTGTGTTGATTACCTTGCCGTCGCGCGCGGACACAATAATACTGCATCCCACGGAACAGTAAGGACAAACGGTGGTGGTTTCTTTAGCGTATTTGATTTTCAACGGCTGAGCGTAAGCGGCTACAGGCTTTAGGCTTATGCCTAATCCGCTAACTGCCACGACAGCGCCGGATATCTTTAAGAAACCTCTTCTGCTGACGTTCATGAATTCCTTCTCCTTTCCTCAGAATATATATAGTTTTGTTTAAGATCTGGGCATAATTTTAAACAAGAGAAACATATCCATTACAAGCATGACCCATAGTCAGTTTGTATATACATTTTATGAAAGCTGGCGTCAACTTTTTTATTAAGTAAAATACCAATAACTTCATCCATATATGTCAGGTTTGACATAATATGAAATGACAATTATATTGAAGTTATATGACATCTCTATTACAGTTGTAGTGTAAGTATATACAATAATTAGTCAAGGGCATAATAGAGCAACGAGGAAAATAGCAAAGAAAGGTCTATTATTTTGGAAGATACAATTTATGAAGAACTGAATGTGGGTGAGATCACCAAAGACAAAGATGGTTACTGCATTAACGATATCAGCAAAAAAGTCATTGCTGAAATATCACTGAAAGTGATTGTCAATGGAGCGGAACTTGTTTCAGTGCTTTGCCTGAACCAATACCAGGAAGAACTGGCGCTGGGTTTTCTTTATAACGAAGGAGTTATTAATTCCTATTCGGATATCGAAAATATTTATTTTAACGATAAGATGCTGGCGGTTATCCTCAACCTCAAAGCTGGAGTTGTCATTGACCGGCAGGAAAGCTTAAGAAGCCTCACCTCCGGTTGTGGCAAATGTTACACCTACATCAACCCTCTTAAACAAAGCCAATACAAAGCAGTGGAAAGCAACATAACCTATTCAATTAATACTATCTTGAATTTGATGAATGATTTTGTCACGCGATCGGAAATATTCGCCGAGATCGGTGGTGTGCACAGTGTGCTACTTCATACGAACGATTTTGAAATACTGGTTGAAGATATTGGCCGGCATAACTGCTTTGACAAAATAACCGGGCTGATGCTGAAGGAAAACAAACTGGATTTGTTCGGAAAGGGAGTTGTCTTTGTATCGGGAAGAATATCTTCCGAAATCATGACGAAAATTATTCGGATGGGCGTTCCCATCTTGGTTTCAAAATCAACGCCGACAACCGCCGCTGTAAAACTGGCGCATCAACACAATGTGACATTGTTGGGATATATCCGCAAGAGCGGGGGATATATTTACAGCCATCCGGAAAGATTATCTCTTTGATTATTTCCTGGCCATATTCACAAAGCGCTGATAAGGCCGCAGGCGGGTGTACCGCCACCCTCGGAAATAATCTGCAATACCCGTGCGGAATTGGCAACAATCGCGCCACCCAGATGTGTCACTTGTGCTGCAGAAAACATTTTGTCCTAGATATTTACTTTTGCCGGACAAATTTCTCTGACATTTTATCGCCATAGCCACTATAAAACTCATGCCAACAGAGGAGGAATCATCAATGGAAATCAAATATAAAGTATGGATTGAAAAGAATGGTAAGGTCATATTTGGAAAAGGCCGTGATGATATTCTTAAAGCCATCGATGAGCACTACAGCCTCAATGCCGCAGCCAAAAAACTGGAGATGTCTTATCGGGCGGCATGGGGACGGCTGAAAGCATCCGAAGAGCGGATGGGAATGAGACTTGTTGAAACCAGCGTTAAGGAAAAATCTATGCAACTTACACCGCAGGCCAGAGCGATCATTGACCGGTTTGAAAAATTAGAAAGAGATGTGGAAAAACTCCTGCGGGCAGCCGATCAGGACTTTCAGAAATTAATACGTCATAGCGGGAAATGACGCTTCACGGAAACAAACAGCACTAACTGGAACAATTTTTCTTTGTGGATGATTTTTTCAGGTATTATTGTCCGATATACCTACGCTATGGATAAAAAACTCGTCTTCGACGAATTAAGCTATTAATCCTTTAATAAAAACATCTAAACTCTCTTTTACCATGGTATGAATTCTATCAGCGCGCTTCGCCGGGTTGCCCATAAAGAGAAACAAAGAAATAATGCCGTTGAGCAGGCCCCAGATCGCGTTTTGTGTCTGCCGGATGTCTATTGCCGGCGAGAATTCTCCGGAATCAATGCCCTTTTGGAGAATCCCGGAAATAACCTTAATGTTGTCATTAGTAGTCTTGATGAGCTCGGCGTTTTGCTCTGGGGTTAGATTCATCTGCTCTGTTTGGAGCATGAAGGTCATGAGTATTCTAAAGAGCTCGTTATCATGCAAAAAATAATCAACGTAAACCTGACAAAACTCCATTAAAAGTTCTGCTGCCGCCGCGTCTTTATCCGCAAAATTTCTTATTCCCTTATTGTGCTCGATATTATCGGTGACTAAAACCTGGGCGTATATTTCTTCTTTGCTGTCAAAATAGAGGTAAATCGAGCCTTTGCTGACGCCTGCTTTGGCCGCAATATTATCGACGGTTACGGATTTGAACCCTCGATCGAAGAACAGTTTTCTTGCCGCTTTTAAAATATTATTTCTCTTATTTTCTTTTTCTTTTTTCCTTTTTTCTTGCGGACACAAAGTAGGCTCTCCTCTTAAATAAAATTACCGATTATTTTTTCTATACCCGGCCATGACTCTTGGTCACAAATTCGTATCTTAATATGAGACCTATGTCAAGAAAAAATTCCCGCTTACTGATGTCATTAATTTATCTTGCAAAAAATTGCCTATTTGATCTTTTCCAGTGCCCGGACAAGGTCTTCCAAAGGCGGTCTTTCATTGATATTATGGACATCAATGTAACGAATGATACCTTTTTTATCTATAATAATAATCGCCCTTTCCGTCATGCCGTCAGAACGCAAAACACCGAATTTTGTCGCCACTGCCCCGTGCGGCCAGAAATCGGAAAGAACGTTAAACCACAATTTCCCCATTTGGTTCGTCCAGGAATAAAGCGTGGGAATGTTATCCACTGTAATTCCCAATAAAACGGCGTCATTTTCTTCGAATATGTCCTGCACAATATTATAGCCCGGCCACTGGTCGGAACAAACCGGTGTCCACGCCGCGGGCACAAAAGAAAGCACAACGTTTTTCTTGCCGCGATAATCTTTAAGCGCAATCTTTTTCCCACTGACAGCGGGCAGTGGGAAATCGGGGGCTTTTTGTCCCACTTTAACTTTCAAGACGCTGTCCACGGGCTTAAGCTTGCCTGGATTATAAATATTATCTTTATAGGCTTCGGATAGGGCATACGCGCTATTTACGAAAAAACAAATTATGAATAGGGATATAATTGCCTGCCTTTTCATTGTGGCCTCCTACTTTATCTCCGCTAATTTAACGATTTGCGTCAGAAACACTTCTACATCTTCGTGCGCTCCCAGTTTCGAATATATCACCTGCGGCGGCTTGGAACCGTCTAATTTAGCAACAACGAAATAAGGCGTCCTTACTTCGCCGACGATTTTATGAATTTTAAAATCAGCATCGGGAATTAAAGGAAATTCGACTTTGTACTTCTTTTTGAAAACTCCGACCTCGAACTGGGAATTGCCCACGCCGATGCCGATGATTTTAATTTTATCCTTAAATTGCGGATTGTTTTCAATCAAGCCGTAAAGGCGGTTGACATTAGGGGCATCCGCCTGGCAGTAAGGACAATACATGCTAAAAATTTGTATGATCGCCACTTTTGCTTTTATCTGATGAACCTTGAATGAAGCGCCGCCCGCGGGCAATCCGAGATATTTGAGATAGGCGGAATCTGCCGGCTTTAGCAACTCCATTTCCGGCAACGCACTTCCCGCTTTTGGCGGAGCGTTTTGCGCGACGGCAAAAGCTGCCGCTGTCAATATCAAAAAAATGGTTAACGTCACGCTCAATATATTTTTGTACATAAAGCATTCCTTTCTTTTCCTTAATATCAATTGCGCGACATCAGATGACGGACGGCTTTTTCCAATCCATCGAGCGTCAGTTCAAACATCGGAAATATTTTTTCGATGCTTTTTATCGTCCAGGTATAAGACCAGTCCACCTGCGCGACAGGATTCAGCCACACGGCATGGCGGAAAGACTTGGCCAGAATCTTCAAGTATTCAATGCTGGGCTGCAAATAATTCTGGTTAATGTAGATGGCTCCGTTTTGATTCATCAACTCATAAGGCGCCATCGAGGCATCGCCGACGATGATCAGGCGCGTCTCCGGATCGCTCTTCATAAAATCTTCTACCAGCACCGGTTTTTTATGGCGCTGGGGGTCATGCCAGACGTTTTTGTAAATGGTATTGTGGAAATAATAAATCTCCAGTTCTTTAAACTGAAACTGCGCGTAATGAAAAAGAACCTGGACGAGTTCGACATAAGGGTCCATCGACCAGCCGCCGTTATCGATCATGAGCTTTACTTTCAGACGGTCGGAAAGCCGCCGGTCGAATACAATTTCAATTTCTCCGGCATTGCGCATGGTCTGATAAATTGTTTTATCCACATTGACAACATCCTGCGGACCGGAAGGCGAAAGATGTTTGAGCCTTTTTAAAGCTTCGCCGATTTGGGACGCGGTAATCAGGCCTGTTTGTGAATAATCGCGGTATCGCCGTTCCATCGCAACTTTTATAGCTGACTTGTTTCGGGATTCGCCACCTATGCGCATACCGCCCGGATGCTCGCCCGAATGTCCCACCGGCGAGGTGCCATGTGTGCCGATCCAGCGATTGCCGCCGTGATGCGCTTCTGTTTGATCCTTCAGGCGATCCAGAAAATATTGCACCAGTTCTTCCGGCGTCATTTCTTTGAGTTCTTCTTCCGGCACGCCCAGTGCTTCGGCCATCGCTCCCGGATCTTTGAGCCACTCGGAAAGTAAAGCCTTGACCAATTCGGTGAGCTCCACTTCCGTCGGGTCAATTTCCGTGACACCCTGAAAGGCTGCAGCAAATGTCTGATCGTAAACATCGAAATATCGTTCGCTTTTCACCAGTAAAGAGCGGGCAGCAATGTAAAAATCTTCCAGTGAACGGACCAGCCCCATCCCCAGGGCTTTTTGCAGGCGCAGAAATGACGTGGGAGAAACGGGGATTCCTTTATCGCGCAGCATATAGAAAAAATGG
>MGQN01000042.1:19892-24777 GCA_001797845.1 Deltaproteobacteria bacterium RBG_16_44_11
GTGTTTCCTTACGTCAATTTACCGGCCGGCCGCCAGTTGCAAATCGGAGCTTTTTTTAAACAACACACCTAGGTAAGGCACATCGCCCTCTTTTAAGCTCTTTAATTGAAAATCGGCATCGGCCTGCAGGGCGCGAATCCAGTTAATCAACTCGCGCGTCGCCGGTTTTTTCTCCACGCCACGAATTTCGCGCAACTTATAAAAAGTTTCCATACACGCGGCCGTCAGGTCATTTTTTAAATCAGGGAAATGCACTTTGATAATTTTATGCATCATATCGTGATCGGGAAAAGCGATGTGGTGAAAGTTACATCGTCCCAGGAAGGGATCGGATAAATCTTTTTTCGCGTTGGACGTGATGACAATCACCGGCCGGTTTTTGGCGGTAACGGTCTTGTCCACTTCGATAATATCAAATTGCATTTGATCGAGAATATCGAGCATATCGTCCTGAAAATCGGTATCGGCTTTATCGATTTCGTCAATCAAAAGAACAACTCTTTTATCCGTTGTAAACGCCTGACCGATTTTGCCCATTTTTATATATTCTTCGATATTGCTGACATCGCGGCCTGAATCGCCGAACCGGCTGTCATTGAGACGGGTTAAAGTGTCATATTGGTAAAGAGCGTCAATCAATTTCATGCTGGATTTGACATTGAGCACGATCAGCGGCATTTTCAAGCTTTCCGCTATCGCGTGCGCCAGCATAGTCTTTCCCGTGCCCGGTTCGCCTTTGAGCAAAAGGGGCATTTCCAATGCAATCGAAATATTCACAATCTTAGCCAATTCTTCATCAAGAACGTACTGCGATGCCCCGCGAAATTTGGCGGGACGATTTTCAGATTTCATAACAAATTAACTCCTTATATAATAATGTATTTAACTTTTATCCTCTAAATAAAACCGCCAGGAGCAAAACCACTCGGCCGGATGCTCATCGGGCGGACAGCCAATACACTGCGTCTTAATGCGCGCATCGATGGTTTCAGCAAACGCGCGGTATTCCACAAGCCCGGCGGATTTGCAGGGATAATCCGCAAGCCCCTTGCGCTTTCGGGCGGACTGCACGCGGCAGTCATTCATTTGAAATATAATGCTGTGCTCTACATCGTCAATGATAGTTTGCTCATTGATGCAGGCATAAAGGCGAAAGCGCAACGCTTTTTTCAGACCTTCCAGCCCCGCGAACTGAGGCAGTTGAAGAAATTTCTTAATAGATGATGCCTCAACCGGAGAAAAACGCGCCCAGCACGAATCATTACAGCGTTTTGCTTCCCATAAATCATAGCGCGACTCTACGGTTTGAAACCAGATGCCGTCTTCGGCCAGCCAGTTTTTGCCGAGTTCCTCCATTATTTTCAATAATTCGGTTTTATCTTTGGAAAGAAGCGTTTCCGGAATAGAATCTTTAATTTTAAAGCCGAATATTTCAGAAAGCCTTTTGATTTGCAGAGCGTAACTTTTTTCCCAGGCATCACCTAGCATCTCCAACGCTTTGGGCATGCCCAATTGATGTTCAACCTCACAAAACCAGAGCGTATGATGTACCATCGTGCGATGAAGCAAATCCATAATCAGTTTTGCGAGCTCACTTTGGCTCAAATCCTGGGGTTTTTGTACTTCAGTTTTCATACTTAACTCCCGGTCAGTATTAATAGCATGTTTTGGAGGAAATATTAAGCACAACAAATAAATTTAAATATGTCTTGACTTTACCTGATATTGCGCATAGAATCGCTATCAGTTTCGTGCGATTGTTCTGTTTGAGCGAGTAGACACGAAATAGAGAGTTGAATTTAGACATTTTGAAGTACGAAGGTAAACCGCCTTGTTCTTTATCGTCTGGGCGGTTTTTTTAGTTCTGTCATCGTGTTTGTTCGACTTGAGTCAGGTTGCAGTCAAATAAATGTAATTTGGCGGGAAATTTAAGAAAGGAGGATACTACACAATGTCAGAAGGCAAAGTAAAGTGGTTCAATGAACGCAAAGGCTTTGGTTTTATCGAGCAAGAAGGCGGCGCGGATGTGTTTGTTCATTTCAGCGCGATTCAGGCCAGCGGTTTTAAGACCTTGAATGAAGGCCAGGCGGTAAGCTTCGATGTTAAGCAGGGCAAAAAAGGCCCCGAAGCAGAAAACGTCAAGGCTGTCTAAGCATAAGCGTTATTGCAAAAGCAAGAAGCGCTCCCGTGCATGAAATTGCGCGGGAGCGCTTTTTTATTTCTCATTTTCATAATCGCCTCATTTTCATTTCCCTGTAGGCGTTAATCTAACCCCAATCGTATTAATATAACTTGACAAAAACCAAGCATTTGAGTTACTGCCTTCTTACTTTTGTAAACGGTTATTCTTAATTATTCCAGACGGTAATATGAGGAGGGCAGATAGTGTATTTCTCCAAAGAAATGCAGGAAACTTCATTGAAACTCACCCGCAAATGGGAGGAAGAAGCAAAAAAAGCGCTGAAAAATAATCCCGATCAGAAGGCGCGCTTTTCCACTGTTTCGGATACGGATATCAAAAGGCTCTACACGCCGGAAGATATTAAAGATATTAATTTCGCCGAAGATATCAGCGTTCCCGGCGAATTTCCTTATCTGCGCGGCAATCAAGTTACCGGCTATCGGGGACGCTATTGGACATTCCGCATGTTTGCCGGCATGGGCAGCGCGCAGGATACCAACCGCCGCTGGCATATGCTGCTACGCGAAGGGCAAACGGGCCTGAGCACCGCTTTTGATTTCCCGACACTCATGGGCTACGACAGCGATTCGCCCAAGGCGCTGGGCGAAGTCGGTAAATGCGGCGTCGCCATAGATACACTGGAAGATTTTTTAGCGTTGATGGAAGACATTCCTATGGATGAGGTTACCACTTCCATGACAATTAATCCTCCGGCAACAGTTTTGTGGGCGATGTATTGCGCGGCGGCGGAAGCCAAAGGAGTGCCGCTTACCAAAATTGGCGGCACCATCCAAAATGACATGCTCAAGGAATTTATCGCGCAAAAGACATTCATGTGCCCGCCGGAACCTTCAGTAAAGCTGATCAGCGACACTGTCGAATTCGGTACAAAATTTGTTCCCGGTTGGAATACAATCAGCATCAGCGGTTATCATATTCGCGAAGCAGGTTCGACCGCGATTCAGGAACTTGCTTTCACGATCCGCGACGGTATTGAATATGTGGAAGATATCATTCGCCGGAAAGGCATGAAAGTTGATGATTTTGCCCCGCGCTTGTCTTTCTTTTTTAATTCGCATATCGATTTTTTCGAAGAAATCTGCAAACTACGGGCGGCGCGCCGTATGTGGGCAAAGATTATGCGCGACCGCTTCCATGCCAAAAATCCCCGCTCCTTGTGGCTGAGGTTCCACACGCAAACGGCCGGATGTTCGCTGACCGCCCAGCAGCCGTATAATAACATCATCCGCACAACAGTGGAAGGATTGGCCGCTGTCCTCGGCGGCACTCAGTCTTTGCATACCAATTCCTTGGATGAAGTTTTCTGCCTGCCTTCCGAAAACGCCGCGGAAATAGCTTTACGCACACAGCAGATTCTGGCCGAAGAAACCGGCGTGGCCAATACCATCGATCCGCTGGCCGGTTCCTACTTTATCGAGTCTCTCACCAACGAAATGGAAGAGGCGGCATGGAATTATAT
Organism: Deltaproteobacteria bacterium RBG_16_44_11; assembly: GCA_001797845.1. Taxonomy (GTDB): domain Bacteria; phylum Desulfobacterota; class Syntrophia; order Syntrophales; family Smithellaceae; genus UBA4810. The sequence continues at coordinate 23,555 of MGQN01000042.1, forward strand.
TCAAAAAATTGACGATATGGGCGGAATGATTGCCGCCATTGAAAAAGGTTTTCCGCAGATGGAAATAGCCGAAGCTGCTTATAGGTTTCAAAGACAATTGGATTCTAACGAAAAGATTATGGTCGGCGTAAATAAATATTCCACCAATAATCAACATTCCATTCCGCTGGTGGAGATTGAAGAAAAAACAGGCGAGGAACAGATAAAAAGGCTCAAGGATGTGCGCCGTAAACGCGATAACCGCGCCACCAAGAAGTCGCTGGATAATATTGAAAACGCCTGCAAAAAAGGCGAAAACGTTATGCCTCATTGTATCGAGGCAGTGAAAAATCTCGCCACGTTGCAGGAAATATGCGATGTTTATCGCGAAGTGTATGGAGAATATCGCGACCCGGGATTGTACTAAATATTTCAAAGCTGTCACAATGTCTTTGCGAGGGAGAGCAACGACCAAAGCAATCTCTTCTAAATGAATGAATGCATCGGGCTTTGCCATCGCCACTACTTGATGAGATTGCCACATCCCGATAAATCGGGATTCGCAATGACAAACATTGTGTTTTTAGGAGATTATTATGCCGGAAAGAAAAATTCGTGTAATGGTTGCCAAACCGGGGCTTGACGGCCACGACCGCGGTGCGCGTATTCTGGCTCGCTGTTTTCGTGATGCCGGATTTGAAGTTGTTTATACCGGTTGTCATCAAACACCGGAACAAATCGCGGCAGCCGCTATTCAGGAAGACGTTGATTTGGTGGGCTTAAGCTGTCTTTCCGGCGCGCACCGCAAGCTTTTCCCGCGGGTGGTGGAACTCTTGCGCGAAAAAGGCGCTTCCGACATCACCGTTATCGGCGGCGGCATCATTCCCGAACAGGATTTCTCCCAGCTTTACGATTCCGGCATCAAAGCGATATTTACCCCCGGCGCGTCACTTGATTCCATTGTGGAATGGATTAAAACAAATATAAAACCGCACTAAAATCTTCTTCTTAAACGGCAAGTTGATTCTATGGATTCTACTATAAAAAAAATCTGCGCGGGCGATGTCCGCTTAGCTTCCCGCCTCATCAGGGATATTGAAGATAAGATTCCCGAAGCCAGGGCGAAAATTAAAAAACTATATGCCCATACCGGTAAATCATTCATCATCGGAATAACCGGCGCGCCGGGCGCGGGTAAAAGCACGCTGACCGACGCGCTCATTGTCGAGTTGCGCAAAAAAAAT
>MGQN01000042.1:24793-26475 GCA_001797845.1 Deltaproteobacteria bacterium RBG_16_44_11
ACCCGACGAGCCCCTTCACCGGCGGCGCGATTTTGGGCGATAGAATCCGCATGCAGAGACATGCCGAAGACCCCGGAGTTTTTGTCCGGTCGCTCGCCACACGCGGCGCGCTGGGCGGCCTATCCCAGGCGGCAGGCAATGCCGTTCACGTGATGGAAGCGATGGGCAAAGATATAATTATTGTCGAAACCGTCGGTATCGGCCAGCAGGAAATTGATATTATCAATCACGCGCACAGCGTTGTAGTTGTTCTTGTGCCGGGCATGGGCGATGAAATTCAAACGATGAAAGCGGGACTCATGGAAATAGCCGATGTCTTTGTCGTAAATAAAGCCAATCGTCCCGGAGCCAACCAGTTGCAGACAGAACTGGCTTCGATGCTCAATCTGGCATCGAAAAACGGCGAGGGCTGGAAACCGCCCATCGTGATGATCGGCGATGCTTTTGAACCGGCGACATTCATCGAAAAAACGGCTGAGCTTGCCCAAAAAATCGAGGAGCATCATATTTATCTGCAGCAAAGCGGCAAGCTCACCGAGCGAATGCACAGAAAAGCCCTGGCGGAAATTAACGAAGCTTTGAGTTCTTGTCTTTTAGAGCCGATTTTAGAAACGCTTGCTGCGAGCGGCGAATTGGAGCTTTTTGCCGAAAAGATAAAAAACAGAAAGGCCGATCCTTATTCCGTGGCGGAAGAAATCACTCAGAAATATTTTCAAAAGCAGGATAAAAAATGAAAACTGCAAAGATCAAAAATAAATCTGTTTCCAAAACAGTTAAGAAAAAGAAATCACCGGCCGTAAAAAAAGCTAAAAAGCCTGCCATCAAAACGGACAGAGGGCTGGTAATGGTAATCACAGGCAACGGCAAGGGAAAAACGACCGCCGCTTTCGGCCAGGCATTGCGCGCCATCGGACAAGGTTATCGGGTTTTTGTTCTGCAATTTATGAAGGGAAAAAAATACGGCGAATTCATCGCCGCGGAAAAATATCTTCCCCGTTTAACCATCCACATGTCCGGCCTGGATAGCTTTGTCATGCGCAATAATCCCGCGGCCATTGATATCGAGTGGGCACAAAAAGGACTGGATGCGGCCCGAAAAGCAATCAAAAGCGGCAAATATGATATGGTTATCCTCGATGAAATCAACGTAGCGCTGGATTTCAAACTTATCGCTTTACCCGAAGTTATTGAACTGATCAAAAATATGCCCGCCAGTCTTGATCTCATCTTAACCGGCCGCTACGCACCGCCGGAAATAATTGAACTGGCCGACACCGTGAGTGAAGTTAAAGAAATCAAACACCACTACAGTAGCGGCATCAAAGACAGGGCAGGCATCGAATATTGACACCAATTTGCTATCCTTTGTATAACTTTGTTGGAAGAGCTTACCCGGCGAATAAAACTGTGTCGTAATGTAGAAAAGTACCATTAAAATCGTCATACCGGTCGTAGATGACCTTCAGGTTACGCAGGCCGGTATCCAGAACTTACTTAAAATACTGGATTCCCCCGTATCAAGTACGGGGCAGGCTCTTCGTCGCGCTTTGCTTGCCCGGAATGACAAAGACCGATTACAACGCACTCTCATATGCGGAATCATCGGTATTGGTTATCAAAATTTTATTATTAACTTAAATTGATGGAGAAAGATTATGCTTGCATGGTTAACCAGTCCTGAA
>MGQN01000042.1:26578-26763 GCA_001797845.1 Deltaproteobacteria bacterium RBG_16_44_11
GAGTAAACGAAATTTTTCCAGAAATGTCGGGCTTGTTCTGGCCATGATTACGCGCCTGGCGCTTCTGTTCTCCATAGTCTGGGTGGTCAGCTTGACCGCGCCCTGGTTTTCGGTGTTCGGCCAGGAAATTTCGGGACGCGATATTATTTTGATTAGCGGTGGCCTGTTCCTTCTGGCAAAGGCGA
>MGQN01000043.1:0-2781 GCA_001797845.1 Deltaproteobacteria bacterium RBG_16_44_11
CATCATGTGGAGCACCTTCAGCAGAAGCCGGAGACAGCTTTTCCAAGATCGACACCCCGCGAAAAAATACCAGCAGGATTTGGGATGTTTTTCAGCGGGGTAAAGCTGTCTGCAACAAAAACAAGTATCAGCGCCTGTTGGTTTTCTGGCCGGCACTTTTGCCTGTCGCTGCCGGATTTGCCACGGGGTTGAGTTTTTGCCCGCCCTTTCTGCTGGCTTTTACGGGTGCAGCCGGTGAGACGAGTTTGCTTGCGGCGATGCTCTTTTTCTTTTCTTTTTTTCTCGGTACGTCATTATTGTTTATTTTGGCCCCGTTTGTCGGTTTGTTTAGCCGGTTTTCGGTTTTGCAAGTTGTCGGGAAAATGGCGGCAGGCCTTATGGGACTTTATTACCTGTATTCAGGTGTCATTTTAATTATAGGAGGTTTGAAAATATCATGAAGAACGATACGGTGGGAATTATTCCTGCAAATCAACAACCGGGTATATTAAAGACACTGCTTTTGTGCCTTCCCATGATCATCATCACGCTTATGATGCTGTCCTCAGGCAAACCGCCGACTGAACTTACACGCCTGACTGCTTTTCTCCTAACCTTTGTTTTTATAAATGCTATCTTCTTTCTCATGATCAGCACCGGCAAAACAGACCGCTGGCGTTCCATTCTTTTTGTGACCTATGCGGTTTGCTTTGTCGTTTCCTTCATCACGCATCTCATCGAAGTAAGAGGTAGTATGGCGGTAAGCCAGGCCAACATGATCGAGGGGCTGACGCCTTTCTGTCATATCGTTATTCCGATGACGCTGATTCCCGCCGCCCTGACGAAGACCATCATTTTCCCCGGCACGATCTTTGGCACGCAAACCGCTATCGCCAGTATGTTTGTTCTGTGGATAGGCTCTTCCCTGGCATTGGGCCGGGGTTTTTGCAGTTGGGTTTGTTTCTTCGGCGGTATGGATGAAGGGTTCTCCCGGTTGTTCAAAAAAGCCAGAATTAAGAGCATCAATCCCAAGTGGAAATATCTTCCTTATGCCGTTCTTCTTTTGATTGTTTTGGCATCGGCTATTATGCTTGCGCCTTTTTATTGTCAGTGGCTCTGTCCTTTCAAGACCGTGACAGAGTATCCGGAAATCACATCTGCTAAAACCGCCATTCAGGCCATCATATTTGTTTCTCTGTTTATTGCACTGGTCGTGGTTCTGCCCGCGCTGACCAGAAGGCGGACGCAGTGCAGTCTCTTTTGTCCGATGGGCGCTTTCCAATCCTTCACGAACAAGATCAATGTCTTTGATGTTCGCGTTGATCCCGCTAAATGCATCAAATGTAAAAAATGTATTCAGACCTGCCCCACATTTTCCATCAACGAAGAAACGATTGCCAAAGGAAAAACTGGAATGACCTGCATGAAATGCGGCAGATGCATCGACGCCTGCCAGCAGAAAGCCATTTTCTATCATATAAAAGGAACCCCATTGACCGGCGGCAAAGTCGAAATTTACCGGCGCCTTTTTATCTATCCCGCTTTTATATTTCTCGCGACCATGTCGGGAGGCTATGTTCAGGACGCTATTGTAAAGATGATCAGACTCATTACCACCGGAAGCATGTTTTAAAAAAGAGAGGAGAAACTATGAGAAAACTAAAATCATTTTTGGGCTATACATGGGCAGTGGCCGCCATCGTGATCGCCTTGGCCACATTCTTTGGATACAATTACTTCAGCCGGGCGCTGGCTGTTGCAACGGGCGTTACGGTTAACCCCCGTTTTTCGGGAGGCGAAATTGTCAAGACGGTCGATCATGAAAATTACAAAACAGACATTCACCGTCCGGTTTTTGATGCTTTAATCGGCCAGACGCGAGATGGCTTTATTCAGATCAACTGGGGACCTGCCGTCGGATTGCCAAAGGTCGTTAGCGAAAGCTTTGATTATAACAATGACGACAAGGAAGACTTTATCGTTACACTGAATACAGCCACGGGGGAAACGACCTTGGTAAAAAGTAATCCTGCTGTTATCGGCATCAATAAATCGTATCATCTGAAAAACGGCTGGGCTGTCCGAGTATTACTTAAAAATCAATCCTGATAAATTTTATAAATATATAAATATAAATAAAAGGAGATGAAAAATGAAAAAGTTATTTGTGATAATAGGGATTTGTGTTTTGTTTTTGTCGGCAACAGTGGTGTTTTCAGACAATTCGCAGGTTGCAGCAAAAACGGGAACTCTTACGGTTGTGGTTGAAGGGTGTGCAGGTGATCAGGGCTTTGCTAAGATCGCCCTGGCCAATTCTATTGAAGGTTATAAAGATTCCACCAAGGCATTCATGACGAAAAAAGTGCCGATCAGCAAGGGTAAGACTATGCATAACTTTAAAGACGTGCCCTTCGGTGAATATGCTGTTACCGTTTATCACGATGAAAACAGCAATAATAAACTCGATAGAAGTTTTTTCGGGAAACCCACTGAAGCCTATGGTTTTTCCAATAACGCCAGAGGTATCATCAGTAGTCCCGATTATAAAAAAGCGGCATTTGTCCTGGATAAAGCGGATATGACGGTTATGATTTGTGTGGAATAAATCTAATACCAAGCCGCATTCTTTGGCTAACTTTGTTGGCTGCGTTGTTATCTTCCTCGACGTATTAATAATACGCCTGCGGAGCCTCCTCTTTGCCGCCGCGTTATCCTTTGAATGCAACTTGGTATAATCAAACGGGGGAAACTATATGAAAGAGAAATGTAAGGGAAATTGGCCGGGAACAGGGTTGATTATGG
>MGQN01000043.1:2907-3330 GCA_001797845.1 Deltaproteobacteria bacterium RBG_16_44_11
ACGCGTGTATGATCATCGGCAATCTTAGGGAGGTAATATGGATACACGACGAGATTTCATTAAGAAAAGTGCTATTGGGGGCGCTGCTTTGTGCCTGCCAATTTCGTTGACGAGTGAGAGCCGGGCAGCTTATCCTGATTTAAAAACACGCGACCCGAAAAGAGCGCTGGTTTTATGGTATAGCCAGACAGGCCTTACGTGCAGATATGCCAGGCTTATCGGCTGCATCCTGAAAGGGAAAGGCCTTGCCGTAGATGCACGCGATATGCAGGGATTCGATAAAAACAGGCTTGCGAATTATGATCTCATCATCGTCGGCACGCCGGTATTTTATTATGATACCCCCGCCAATGTCAGCCAGTGGCTGGAAACCATTCCTTCCATCTCGGGAACGCCGGTTGCGGTCTTTGTTTCCTTTGGCGG
>MGQN01000043.1:3339-6536 GCA_001797845.1 Deltaproteobacteria bacterium RBG_16_44_11
CAATCAGCATAACGCGTCCAGTCATATTCTCGAACTTTTGGCTAACAAAGGCGGAGTCCCTGTGGGAAGGGATGCCTTCAGGAATATTGCTTCGTACCCAACACCAAACTGGAATAGTCCCAACCAGATCTCCGGACAACATCTGCCCAATGCGGCAACGTTTGATCAGGCGCGCCGCTTTACTGAAGATGTTCTGGAAAGAATTACCCGCGCTGAGACAATTTCTGTCAATTATGAATTGGCCTTAAGGGAAGGTTTGCGGGCGCTGCCACTCGTCTGGCTGAACAAGAAGTTTATTAGCAAGCACACGGTGGACGCTGCAAAATGTATTGGTTGTAAAACCTGTGTGAGAAAGTGCCCAACTAAGGCTATCAATCCCTCCAACCAAACGGTTAACAAGGATAAGTGTCTGGCCTGCTTCGGCTGTCTGAATAATTGTCCTGCGGATGCGGTGGTGATGGAGTACAGAGGCGAGCGTTTATACGGTTTCCCGGAATATCTGAAGCGAAATAAAATCACGATTATGGAACCGCCGGAATTTAGCACATGTAGTCTGTGATGACATTGATAGATTTATTTGGTAGACTGTCATATAAAAAGGAATGGCAGCCATGATGAAGGCTATGAAAAAATCAATAGAACCAATAAAATCCATATCCGACCCGGCAACAGAACAAACCGTGCCGGTGCAGGCTCGCAAACGAATTTTGGTTGATTTGTTATATACAATAATCGTATGCATCGTCATTGCCCTGTTGATCACTGTCCTGACGTCATCTAAATACATCGTTGTTAACTTTGTTATGTCTTTCTCCGTCGGGCTTGTTATTTACCTGATCGCAATTTCTTTACACACGGTGCTCAAACCCAGGCAACCATTACATGTTGCTTTCATATACCTCACGGCTCTTTGCGGTGGAGTATTGATCGGTATGAACATGGGGCCGTGGATTCTGCAGAATTATTTTTCGATCAACATGATCTGGCCCAATAATTATTTAAGGTTCGTCATGATTTCCGTCGTTGCCGGTAGCGTGGCCACGTACTTCTTTTACTCTCTGGTGAGAATTCGACACAGTAGGGAAATGATCGAAGAAGAAAGAATAAGCCGCATGGCCGTGGAAAAGGACGTTCTGGAAGCAAAGCTTAAGATGCTGCAGGCACAGATTGAGCCACATTTTCTGTTCAACACGCTTTCCAATGTTGTAAGTCTGATTGATACGCAACCGGCCACGGGGAAAGCTATGCTGCTGGATTTGACAAAATATTTACGTACATCGTTATCCCGAACCTTACCGGATAAAACTATGCTGAATCAGGAAATAGAAATGATCGAAGCTTATCTTAATATTCAAAAAATAAGAATGAATGAGAGATTAAATATTAAGATTGACGTTCCTGCTATTTTGCGGCAACAATCTTTCCCCCCGATGTTACTTCAACCGTTGGTGGAAAATGCTCTTAAACATGGGCTAGAACCTAAAGTAGAGGGTGGTCAAATCTTGATCAGCGCTACTAAAGAAAATAATATTATGAGAATCGAAGTTGCGGATACCGGTATGGGATTTTCTGATTTTAATAAAGCTGGTGTAGGTATTGCAAATGTACGTGAACGTCTGGCCTTGCTATTCGGAGAAAAAGGCAGTTTGACAATAGAAGAAAACAAGCCCCAAGGTGTTCGGGCTATTATCGAGGTGCCGACAGATGAATTATAAAGCCATCATCGCCGATGATGAAAAGGAGCTAAGAGGATACCTCAAGACAATGCTTGCTGAAACCTGGCCGGAGTTGGAGATTTGCGGCGAAGCCGCTAACGGAAAAGAAGCTTTAAAACTTGTTGAATCTTGCCGTCCCCAGGTGGCTTTTTTGGATATCAAAATGCCCGGTCTTACCGGTTTGGAAGTGGCAAAAAAAATCGCCGGTTTTTGCCATATCGTATTTGTTACGGCTTTTGATCAGTATGCGGTGGAGGCCTTTGAGCGGGAAGCCGTTGACTATCTGGTCAAGCCGGTGATAAAAAAACGGTTGACGCAAACAATACAGCGCTTAAAAAAACAACTTCGATCCTCTCCGGAACCGCCGGCGGGTCTTGCCGAAATGATTACGCATGTTCTTGCCAATTTGCAGGGTAATGCCAATGCCAATTATCTGCGCTGGATTAAAACGCAACACAAAGACAATATTCATTTGATACCGGTTGAAGAAATTGATTATTTCCAGGCCGAGGATAAATATACCTTGGTTATGACGGCCCAGGGAGAATCCTTAATTAAAAAGAGTATTAAAGAATTGTCTAGCGAACTCGATCCGCAGCAATTCTGGCAAATTCATCGGGGAACTATCGTAAATGTATCCAGAATTGAAAATATCAGCCGGTCCCTTACAGGCAGGGGAGTTATAAAACTCAGAAAGAGACCAGAATCTCTCACCGTGAGCCGAAACTACTTGCATCTTTTTAAACAAATGTAATAAGCGACTCAAGGAGTAAAATGTATATTTATTGCTATCAAATATATAGGAAGAAACTAATCTTGTAAGAAAATTAATTTCCGAAAGATATAAATTGTTTTATTAAAAATAACCCCTTCAGTTTTTTAAGCTGAAGGGGCTTTTAATTTGGAATAACTAAAAACTACCTTAAACCAGTGGACACATAAAGTTCTATGCCCTTGCCCTTAAGCGTTTTTACCCTTTGGTGCTTTATATGCCAGCGCGATGAAGAAACCGACAGTAAGGAGACCGGCTGCGATAAATAACGCCTGGGGTTTAAAAACTTCAAACACATAGGGGCCGATGAGACCGGCGGCACTCCATGCGGTCAGCATAAAGCCATAAACCTTTCCGATACAAGCCGGACCGAATGAATCGGCGCAAAAAGCTGGCATCGTAGCGAATCCGCCTCCGTAGCAGGCCAGCAGATAGCACGATACGATCATGAAGAGATAGTAGCTTGCCACATATCCCTTGGCCACCAGCAAATACAGAATGGCTTGCGTGGCAAACATGATCAGGAAAACCATCTTGCGGCCGATGTTGTCGGATATCTTTGCCCAGAAGAGTCTTCCCAGGCCATTGAATATTGCTGCATAGGCAACAACGGCGCCGCCGGCGGCGGCAACTATGGCTATTTGTTCCGGCGTTAAATTACCAGTCAACCCAACGGTATTTTTGTATATATCCTGAGCCAGCGGAGAGTG
>MGQN01000043.1:6701-10997 GCA_001797845.1 Deltaproteobacteria bacterium RBG_16_44_11
TGGATTTTTGAAAAACTGTGCGGCTCCTACTACAAGTATAAGAAATATTACACCCCAGATATACCAGGTGTTGGCTACGCCGGAAGCGAGAATATTTCCGGAAGCGTCGATTTGTTTAAATGAGGTAATCATGCCCGGAGCGATTTTGCCCATAAAAAAAGCGCCGGCGCCGAAACCCATAACGGCCAGACCAGTCACCAGGCCGCGTTTATCGGGAAACCAGCGGATCAAGGTGGCAATTGGCGTGACATAGCCGAAACCGTTTCCCAGAGCGGCGATTACACCAAAACCAAGATACAGAAGCGTGATGCTTCCCACCTGGTCAGCATAACCGGCGATCAGAGTACCTATACCGAAAAGGATACCGCCAATCGTGGCCACGAAACGGGGGCCTTTTTTATCGACCAACGTGCCGCCAAAAGCGGCAGCCAATCCAATGATACCCATAAGAATCATGAAAGTGTACTGAACCGTCTTACCGTCCCAACCATGCATGTTCATCAAGGGTATTTTAAATACCGACCACGCGTAGACGGTGCCCAGACAAAGCTGAATGACAACCGCGGCAACGGCGATCCACCATCGCTTACTTTCCAAATTTTCATTTACCATAACTTTCTCCCTTTCCAAAAATAAGATTTATTTAAATTGCTATATCATTAAGCTGCTTCCAGCTTAACTGCGCATACTTTATATTCGGGAATCTTGCCCGTAGGATCCAAAGCCGGATTGGTGAGCAAATTTACTGCCGCCTCCGCGAAGTGGAAATTCATGAAGATTGTTCCCTGCGGACTCTTTTCGGTTATATGGGCTTTGGCTTCCACTGTGCCGCGTCTCGATGTTACTTTAACCATTTGATCTTCGTTTATGCCGAATTTCACGGCATCCGCCGGATTTATTTCCATAAGGCTTTCCGGACAACGCTCGTTTGGCCCCAATGAGCGGCGCGTCATCGTGCCTGTATGGTAGTGGTAAAGAACACGCCCCGTGGAAAGTATTAAGGGATATTCTTTATCCGTAAGTTCATTGGGCGGTATATACTCAATGGCGTGGAAAAGACCCAAGCCCCGCGAGAATCTGTCCTTATGCAAAAACTTGGTTCCGTCATGTTCCGCCGTAGGACACGGCCACTGCAAGCCTTCATTGTCCAGGCGTTTATAACTAATGCCCGCGTAACTCGGTGTTACCGTAACAATTTCTTCAAAGATTTCTTTTGCCGAAGCATACTTCATGGGATAACCCATTTGCGTGGATAGGCCGCAGATTATTTCCCAATCCGCTTTGGCTTCTCCCGGAGCGTCAACTATTTTTCTAATGCGTTGGACGCGTCTCTCCGTATTGGTGAAGGTTCCGTCCTTTTCCGCGAAACTGGCGGAAGGCAGAACGACATCCGCGAGCTCGGCCGTTTCTGTCAGGAAAATATCCTGCACGATAAGTAAATCAAGCTTTTGGAGTTCTTTTTTCACGTGATGTAGATCAGGATCGGAAAGCAGAGGATTTTCACCCATGATGTAGATAGCTTTAATATCGCCGCGGCCGGCAGCGTTCATCATCTCTACCACTGTCAGTCCGGGTTTGCCTGATAAAGGCGCGTTCCAGACCGTTTCAAATTTTTTGCGGGCATCTTCATTGGCGACCTGCTGATAAGCGGGGAAAACATTGGGCAGACCGCCCATATCGCAGGCACCCTGCACATTATTTTGACCGCGCAGCGGGTTCACGCCGCCTCCTTCAATACCGATATTGCCGCAAAGCATGGAAATATTGGCGATAGTCTTAACGTTGTCGGTACCGCTGATATGCTGGGTTAAACCCATCGCGTAAATAATGCTGGCTCGTTTGGCTTGGGCATACATGCGCGCCGCTTTCTTTAAATCTTCGGACGGCACGCCGGAAATCTTTTCCACGTATTCCGGAGTGTATTTGGCCACGGTTGCCTTCAGAGCGTCGAACCCTTCGGTGCGCTCAGCGACGTATTCTTTGGCATAAAGATTTTCGGAGATAATTACATTCATCAGGCCGTTAAATACAGCAACATCTGTGCCAGGTTTTTGACGCAGCCAAATATCCGCGTATTTAACTAGATCAATCTCCCGCGGATCGATAACGATCAGTTTTGTTCCTTGCTGGCGCACGGCCCGCTTTACTTTTATGCCGATTACGGGATGATTTTCCGTGGTGTTCGTGCCCGTTGCTAAAATTAAATCGGTAAATTCCAATTCGTCGATAGAATTAGTCATTGCTCCAGAACCGAATGATGCGGCCAGACCGGCCACGGTAACGGAGTGTCAGAGCCGGGCGCAGTGATCGACATTATTGGTGCCGATAACCGCGCGCATAAATTTCTGGAAAAGATAGTTTTCTTCGTTGGTACAGCGCGCCGATGAAAGTCCGGCGATGCTGTCGGCACCGCTGGTTTTTTTAATCGAGGAGAGCTTATCGGAAATGAAGGCGTATGCTTCTTTCCAGCTGACTTCCTTTAAATCCTCATTTTTATTGCGCCGGATTAAAGGTTTTTTCAGGCGGTCAGGGTGCTGGATAAAATCCATGCCGAAGCGGCCTTTCACGCAAAGAGAGCCATCATTTGGTTTCCCGTAATCGCGATTTCCCGATACTTTGACAATTTGGCCGTCTTTAACAAAGACATCCATTTGACAACCTACTCCGCAATAAGTGCAGGTTGTGCGCACTTTTTCCATCTCCCACGGCCGGCCGGCAAATTTTGCCTGTTTGAAGGTTATTGCTCCGGTGGGGCATACTTGCAAACATTCGCCGCAGAAAACGCAGGAGGAATTGATATAATCGGCATCAAAAGCCGGGCCTACTTTTGCATATGAACCGCGCATAGAGAAATCCAGCACTTCATTGACCTGGATTTCGTTGCAGGCACGAACACAGCGTCCGCAAAGAATACACTTATTAAGATCGCGTTGGATCATCGTGTTGTTATTTTCAATCGCGTAACCAGGAGCTTCTATTTCAAAGCGCGGCTTTTCAATTTTTAACCAATAAATCAAATTCTGTAACTCGCATTGGCCGTTTTGTTCACAGGTAAGGCAGTTATGATCCCCTGATGACCAGAGAAGTTCGATAACCATTTTTTGGGCATTGCGCACCGCTTCCGTATCGGTACGGACAACCATGCCCGGGCTTACCGGCATACAACAGGAAGCGACAAGGCTTCTGGCGTTTTCCACTTCCACAACGCAAACGCGGCAGGCGCCGACATTGGTTGTTTTATCGTAATGGCAAAGGGTAGGGATAAATATGCCGTTGTCGCGGGCGCATTCTAAAACGGTTTGCCCCGCAGAAGCTTCGACATTTTTTCCATCTATTGTTAAAGGTACTTTTTTCTCCATTTCCAGCTCCTTACTAAATATTTAATAAACTTATATCAAAAATTATAGTTCAGCGTCACAGCGCAGACAGCGGCATGCTTCTTTAATCGCATCTTCACGGTTGAAACCCAGTTCCACTTCGGCAAAACTCATTTTGCGGGTATCGTGATTCATTTCCGGCATATGCATTTGAGGCGTTTCTGCTGTCTCTTCATCGATGACCAGTGGCACATCTATTTTTTCGCGTGGCGGCTTTTCGTAAGCCGGCTCATTGTTAGCCTTGCGGATAGTCGCGTCGATATCATCAACCGCCTGATGGCCGGCAGCAATCGCGCCAATTACCGTGTCGGGACCGGTAACCGCGTCACCGCCGGCGAAATATCGGGGATTTGCCGTGCCGGATTTGTAGCCTTTGCCGACATTGAAACAATCCCGTTTATTGATTTCCACGCCGCTTTTATTATCCATAAAACTCATATCCGGCACCTGCCCGATGGCGGCGATAACGGCGTCAACACTTAGACTGAATTCAGAGCCGGGAACTGCAACCGGCTTTTTACGGCCGCTGGAATCAAAATCGCCCAGTTTCATGCGCTGGCAGGTAATAGAAGATACTTTTCCTTTTGTGCCGTCAATTTTCAATGGGGCAACCAGATATTCAATCTTGATTCCTTCTTCTTCGGCAGCTTTAATTTCTTCCTGCGCCGCGGGCATATCCTGTCTTAAGCGGCGATACAGGATAGTTACCTGAGCTCCGAGACGGAGTGCGACGCGAGCCGCGTCAATGGCGGAATTACCGCCGCCGATAACGGCAACTTTTTTACCCAAAGTAAATTTGCCTTTTAACCATTTTTCTTCGTTGGCATTAAAGTCACGTAAAAACTCCACGCCGCCGAACACATTTTTCATTTCTTCGCCGGGCACGCCCATTTTCTGGCTTTTGTGCGCGCCGGTTGCC
>MGQN01000043.1:11038-11279 GCA_001797845.1 Deltaproteobacteria bacterium RBG_16_44_11
AAGATCTTTGCCGACACGTGTATTCAAGCGAATTTCCACGCCCAAAGCGCGAATATCGTCAATTTCCTTATCGAGAATATTGCGGGGCAGGCGGTAAGAAGGAATTCCCCAGTAGAGCATTCCGCCCGGTTTGGAAAGTTCTTCGAAAACGGTAACTTTGTAGCCGCGTGAGGCAAGATCGCGCGCAGCAGTAAGGCCTGCCGGGCCTCCGCCGATAACAGCTATTTTTTCTTTGCGAGTG
>MGQN01000043.1:11391-11653 GCA_001797845.1 Deltaproteobacteria bacterium RBG_16_44_11
TATGGTCGCAAACTCTTCCACAGACGGACGGGAAGGGATTGGTTTGCAGAAGTATCTTGTAGGCGTCGTCAAATCTTTCGGCTCTGACAAGAGCAATGTAAGAGGGTATATCCATCTCAATGGGGCAGGTATGCTGACAGGGCGATTTAAACATTGCCGAACAAACGGCGGCAATACAGCGGTGGTTATGAATATGTTCCTCATACTCTTTGCGAAAATAACGAATGGTGCTTAAAACCGGATTGGGCGCGGTTTGGCCTAG
>MGQN01000043.1:11830-12054 GCA_001797845.1 Deltaproteobacteria bacterium RBG_16_44_11
CTTCGTTCATAACAATTAAGCCGCCGGAACCCATAATCGCGCCCAGCTCGACGACTTTTTCGTAGTCAATAGGGGCATTGAGATGCTGGATTGGTATACAACCGCCGGAAGGACCGCCTAACTGGGCGGCCTTGAACTTTTTGCCTTTGGGAATACCACCGCCGATATCGTAGACGATCGTGCCAAGTTTTGTTCCCATGGGAACTTCCACCAGGCCCACATTG
>MGQN01000043.1:12285-12475 GCA_001797845.1 Deltaproteobacteria bacterium RBG_16_44_11
CAGACAAACGCGCCCGCGCCCTGATAAATTTCCAAATCGAAATCAAAGCCCGTACCCAGAATATCTTTACCTAACAAGCCTGCTTCTTTGGCTTGGGCGATGGCGACGTTTAAGCGGTGGATAGCTAATGGGTATTCAGCGCGGCAATAAATGTAACCATGATGGGAACCGATGGCTTTGGCCGCAATGA
>MGQN01000044.1:0-2064 GCA_001797845.1 Deltaproteobacteria bacterium RBG_16_44_11
ACCTGGGCTGGGGCGTGTTCGCGCTGATGACGCGGTGATGAGGGGATTACCGGGCGACTCAGAAAGTGGGGAAAATCCAATTATGCCTAACAAATCAATACAGCGGACTCGCTACGCTCTCCGCTGATTTCGTCGTTAACAATTAAAATGTAATAATTATAATGCTTAATAAGCCATCTGCCATTGAAAATGCCTTTGGAAAATTTATTTTGTTTTTCATGTTATTACTATTGACAATTTTATTATGGGAAATTGAATTAATTATTGTGCCTAACAACAGGGCGTGTTCTCAACTTTGCGAGCAAAATGGGTATAACGATTCCATTGCCGCGGAATCGCTATGCACCTGTATTAAAGAAGACAAAGATAATAAATATGTCTTACAAATAAATATGAAAACCGGTGAGCAAGTATTTTTCAAAAAGTTCGACAAAAATAATGATGCTAACAAAATCAATACAGCCGATCGCTTGCGCTCCGGCTGATTTTTTCGTTGGGCAACATACAAAACAATAGAAACTCATAAAATATGCTATACCGAATTCAAAAAAGCGACATTGATAAAGCTGCTCAAATACTGGGCAGATCGTTTATTGATTATCCCATTTTTAAATATGTTTTTCCAGATGATCAACATAGGAAGAATAAAATTAGATATCTTTTTACTTTTCTCATTAAACTTGGGATGCTTAATGGAGAAGTTTATGCATCAAGTAAAGATATAGAAGCTGTCTCCATTTGGATTAATTCCTCTAATGCCAGATCACCATTAATGAGTGCATTCAAAGCTGGTATTATTTCTTTAAACTTAAAAGTTGATTCAAAATCGGTTAAACGTTTTAGCGAAATTGGTTTAAATAAACAAAAAATCCGCTCTGATATTGTTAATGTAAATTATATTTTATTAGATGTCATTGGCGTTGATCCACAATTTCAAAAACAAGGTTTTGCGCGTTTATTAATGGAATCAAAATTAAATGATGCTGACAAATATAAAACCCCCTGCTATCTTGAGACAAGCAATCGAGACAATTTGAATTTTTACAAGAAATTTGGTTTTAATCTTATTCATGAATATGAATTACTGAAAATAAAGGTTTTCTGCTTATACAGAAAATCATTTTAAGCAGCATTAAAGCCCAACAAGGGCAATGCACCCGATCGCTACGCTCCGGCTGATTTTTTCGTAGGCATCATTATTATTGACAAAACCATATCGATCATGCTATCGTAGCACATAATAGATCGATGGAGGTATCGTTATGCAATCAGTAACTGTGTCACCAAAATATCAAGTCGTTATACCTAAAACCGTCAGGGAAGCGTTGAAGCTTCATCCAGGCCAAAAGATGCAAATTGTTGAATATGCTGGTCGGATTGAACTTATACCGGAACGCGACATTAAAGAACTTCGTGGATGCCTCAAAGGTATCAACACCGAATTCAAACGAGAGGAAGATCGAGTATGAATATTGTAGATTCTTCCGGTTGGCTTGCATACTTTGCCGATGAGCCTAATGCGAAGCATTTCCTGGCTCCACTGAGTGATTCGACTTTGCTTGTTGTCCCAACGGTAACGATATACGAAGTTTTCAAGGTCATTGTGCGGGAGGCCAGTGAAAATGAAGCATTGCAGGTGGTTGTTGCTATGCAAAAAGGTAGAGTTGTAGATCTTAGTGCAGCGCTGGCAATAGCAGCTTCAAGGCTGAGCCTGGAGTATCAACTTCCGATGGCGGACAGCATCATTCTTGCGACAGCGCAAGAATTCAAAGCCATTATATGGACACAAGATTCAGATTTTAAAAATATAAGCAAGGTAAAATACTTTCCAAAAAAATAAAACTGCACAACCAGACAATACAGCCGATCGCTACGCTCCGGTTGATTTTTTCGTTGGGCATCATCATCTTTGATAAAATCTCATTGACAAAGTGTATCCATCAGGCTACAGTGCGAATATGATTGAAATTCGCAAAACCGAACATTTCGCCAAGTGGATCGACGGTCTGCAAGATATCCAGGGACGTGCGCGCATTCAAGCAAGAATTGAGAGACTGGCTATGG
>MGQN01000044.1:2090-4709 GCA_001797845.1 Deltaproteobacteria bacterium RBG_16_44_11
GGTGAAGGAGTTTCGGAGATGCGTATTGATCATGGTCCCGGCTATCGGGTTTATTACCTACGGCATGAACGATCAGTGATAATCTTGCTGGCGGGTGGTGATAAAAGCAGGCAAGCCAGAGATATAAAAACTGCACTTCGCTTGGCACGAAATTTATAGGAGAAAAAATATGGCAAAAACAGTTACAACAAAATATGAAGTCTCCGAGCACCTTCGCACACCCCAAGAAATGGCCGCTTACCTGGAAATGTGCATTGAAGAAGCAAACGGTGATGCAGCGTTTATTACTAAAGCATTGGGGGATATCGCAAAAGCAAAAGGTATGTCTCAGGTGGCGCGAGATGCCGGTTTGTCTCGGGAAAGTCTGTATAAGGCTCTCTCCGGGGAAAGAAGCCCGGGCTTCGATACCATCCTTAAAGTAATAAGTGCCCTAGGTTTGAAATTGCACACAGAAGCAGCCCGCACAACAAAATTAACAGTCCAACAAAAGCAATCCAGCCGATCGCTACGCTCCGGGTGATTTTTTCGTTAGCTAAGAATGACTTGACATATATGCATAGCTAATGCATACTCAGGCATACTAATTGTATGAGGTGAAGCTATGAGAACAACTTTGAATATTGAAGATAACCTGATGGATAAAGCATCTAAAATGACTGGAATCAAGGAAAAAACCGCCCTCGTTAAGCTTGGGCTTGAGGCTCTTATTGCCAGGGAAAGTGGTAAGAGGCTTGCAAGACTCGGTGGGACTCAAAAACATTTGGAAGCAATACCAAGAAGAAAAGGGGTATTATAAGAAATGGTTCTTGTGGATACATCGGTTTGGGTTTCACATTTGAGGGATGGAAATGATGAACTTGCAAGCCTGCTCAGTGATGGAAGGGTACTATGCCACCCACTGATTGTAGGCGAACTTGCCTGCGGGAATCTCAAAGACAGAGCAGTCATCCTTTCTTTTCTGCAATTGCTGCCGATGAGCATCGAAGCCGAACATCATGAAGTATTATCATTTATAGAGAATAATCGTTTAATGGGAAAAGGGATGGGCTATGTGGATGTCCATCTTATTACATCTGCTGTATTGACGGGTGTGCCTGTCTGGACATTGGATAAGAAACTGGCACAAACTGCGGATAGCCTGCATATAAAATATTAAAGAAACAGATAACCAGTCGCTGCACAGGATCGGCGTGCACGCACACCTCCCCGTGATCTTTGGCGTTCGGCTTTTTATTTTACAGACCAATTTTATTTACGATCAGTCCTTCTTCTTGAAATATTTTTATAACCTCGTCTGATTTTTCGACGGTGAAACCGATGCGCCACCATTTATTCCGGATGCAGGCGACAAATATTTTATCTCTTTTGTATCTATGAAAATCTTTGGCAAACCAGGTTTTGAAATCACCAGTGCCGTGGAAGCGGAATTTCCCATTCCAGATAGTCGCTTTTTTGACAATTATTTTTTCCATATCGGAAAAAAATACTTTTCTGTCGCGCTCAAAAAAACCATAACGCCGGAAAATAATGGTTTTTTTAGCAATCGTTATCAAAGAATCGGAATAAATAATATCTTCAGCCATTTGTATTTCATCTTTTTTGAATCATAGATTCCCGCTTTCGAGACTG
This sequence comes from Deltaproteobacteria bacterium RBG_16_44_11, assembly GCA_001797845.1. Classification (GTDB taxonomy): domain Bacteria; phylum Desulfobacterota; class Syntrophia; order Syntrophales; family Smithellaceae; genus UBA4810. The sequence continues at coordinate 3,720 of MGQN01000044.1, forward strand.
TGTCGCAATCCTCATTTGTCATTGCGAGTCCGCGGCGGCGGACGCGGCAATCTTTATATTATCATGTATTTATGAGATTGCTTTGTTCGCTTCGCTCTCTCGTAAAGACATTGCGATACAGTCTCTTCGCGGCAATGACATTTATAAACATTATGACTTACTGCGCACCAGAACCGAATGGGCATGAGCGTCAAGCCCTTCCATTTGGGCAAAGCGGGCTGTTTGCGGGCCTAGCTTGGCCAATGCTTCCGGCGTAAAGGAGGAAACGCTCATACGTTTATAGAAGTCATAAACGCCCAGCGGCGAGGAAAAGCGCGCCGTGCCCGAGGTCGGCAAAATGTGATTGCCGCCGGCGAGATAATCACCTAGCGCCTCGGGAGTGTAGGAGCCCAGAAAAACGGAACCGGCATTGCGTACTTGCCCCAGAATTTCCGCCGGATTTTCCACCATAAGCTCCAGATGCTCCGGCGCGAAAAGATTGGCCAATTCAACTGCTTCCCGCACACTTTTAGTAATAATTATCGCACCGTATTTTTTCAGCGAACTTTCTATTATTTTCTTCCTGGCCAGAGATTTTAATTGTTTGTCGATTTCGCGCGCTACGTCGTGGGCTAAATTTTCAGAAGGTGTCAAAAGAATAGCCGCCGCCATTTCATCATGCTCGGCCTGCGAGAGCATATCCGCCGCCGCAAAAGAGGCGTTCGCTGTTTTACCGGCAACAATAAGTATTTCGCTGGGGCCCGCAATCATATCAATGCCCACCTGGCCAAAAACCAGTTTTTTAGCCGCCGCGACATAAGCGTTACCAGGGCCTACAATTTTATCAACTTGGGGAATCGTTTTTGTTCCATAAGCCAGCGCCGCTATAGCCTGCGCGCCGCCAATCTTAAATATGCGCTGTACACCGCTGATTTCCGCCGCCGCGGTAATCAGTGGATTTAATTGGCCGTCTTTTGAAGGGCTAACCAAAATAATTTCTTCCACTCCCGC
>MGQN01000044.1:4731-11905 GCA_001797845.1 Deltaproteobacteria bacterium RBG_16_44_11
ATAAGCAAGGTTGAAGGATAAAAAGCTTTTCCTCCGGGAGTGTAGATTCCCACACGCCTCAGGGGCAAAATCCGCTGGCCTAGTTCCACACCTTCTTCATCCTGGACAGACCAATTCCGGACGATTTGGTGACGATGATATTTCTCGATACGCGCGGCGGCCAATTTCAAAATTTCCAAATCCTGCGGCGTAACTTTCGCCAGCGCTTCTTTTTTCTCTTCCGGAGTCACCTCCAGCGTAGCTGCGGTCAATTTATATTTGTCGAATTTGGCTGTGTATTTAAATAAAGCTTCGTCGCCTTTGTCGGCCACATCGCTAACTATTTGAGCCACAATCGATAAAAGTTTAGGAGTAAATGTGCCGCCTCTTTGGCGCAATTTACAGAAAAATTCGTCAAAATCAACAGCATCTGGTTTGATTATTTTTATCATGTTATTGTGCCACCCTTTTAATATTTGCGCCCACCGCGGAAAATTTTTTCTCTATTTCCTGATAACCGCGGTCGATATGATAAACACGGGAAATTTCTGTTATCCCCTGCGCGACCAGCGCCGCCAAAATCAGGGAAGCAGAAGCCCGCAAATCAGTAGCCATCGTTTGCGCGCCCCGTAAAGCGGGCACTCCCCGAACAATCGCACTGCCGCCTTGAATAACAATATCCGCTCCCATGCGCGTGAGTTCGCTGACGTGCATAAAGCGGTTTTCAAAAACTGTCTCGGAAATCACGCTCAAACCGCTGCCGATGGACATATAAGCCATCATCTGCGCCTGCAGGTCTGTAGGAAATCCGGGGTAAGGAAGTGTCTTGACATCTACACTGTTAATCTTTTTACTCGCTGATACTTTCAAACCGCCTTCGACGGGAGAAATCTTCATGCCGGTATCCCGCAATTTGTTGATTAACGCTTCCAGATGATGAGGATTGCAACCCAGAATATTTAACTCGCCATGTGTCATACCCGCGGCAATCATGAAAGTCCCCGCTTCGATGCGGTCGGGGATAACCGTGCCTTCAGTAGGCCTAAGCGAGGTAACGCCTTCAATTGTTATGACATCGGTTCCCGCTCCGCTTATTTTTGCTCCCATACCTTTCAAAACATCCGCAAGATTGACAATCTCCGGTTCACAAGCCGCGTTATTGAGAACAGTCGTGCCTTGGGCCAGCGTTGCCGCCATCATGACATTTTCGGTGCCGGTGACGGTAGGCATATCGAAATAAATATCCGCTCCTGTTAATTTTTTGGCTTTGGCTTCAATATAGCCGTTTTTTAATTCAACATGAGCGCCAAGTTCCTGCAGAGCTTTAATGTGCAGGTTCACCGGCCTCGCGCCGATGGCGCAACCTCCGGGTAAGGAAACGCGGGCGACACCCATGCGGGCGAGAAGCGGTCCTAAAACTAAAACGGAAGCCCGCATTGTTTTTACTAAATCATAGGGGGCCGTGTGGCTGATAATTTTATCGACATTAATTTGAACTGTCTCTTTGCCTTCAATTTGAGCGCCGAGACTGCTTAAAAGTTTTTTTATCGTTTTAATATCCATTAGATCGGGAATATTATGAAACGTGTTGGTTCCGCAAGTCAAGAGCGCCGCAGCCATTACCGGCAGGGCCGCATTTTTCGCGCCGCTTACCTGAACATTGCCATGTAACGGTTTGCCGCCCTGAATAACAATTTTATCCACTTACCTTTTTCCTTCCTTTTATCACACGGGGAAGACCGGCGTAATCGTTTCTGACATCAATGCTATTGTAATTCCCGCAATCTTCCATAATTTTGCGTACATTTTCCTCTTGCCTGGCTCCAATTTCCAGCAAAAGCCAACCATTTTCATTCAAATGGTTTTTTGACTGATATATCAATTTTTCGTAAAATTCCACACCTGTTTGTCCGGCCCAAAGCGCCTCCTTCGGTTCATAATCTTTTACTCCCGGGGGAAGTTCTTGATATTCCCGGTCGGCAATGTAGGGCGGATTGGAGACGATAATATCAAAAATGCCGTTAACCGGTTCGAATAAATCACCCTGAATAAATTCAACTTGTTTTGCCAGTCCTAGGTTGAGTGCGTTTTTTTGGGAAACGATCAGCGCGGCTGGTGAAATATCAGTTGCCACAACTTTAGCGTCGGGGAGTTCCCTGGCTAAAGCCAGAGCTATCGCACCACTACCGGTGCCAATATCCAAAATGCGTGGTTTGCTGAGATTTTGTGTTCTGCAAATATTTAATGCTTCTTCGACGATCACTTCCGTATCCGGCCGGGGAATAAGAACACCTTGATTTACTTCCAGTGTAAACGACCAGAATTCCTTACGCCCGGTAATATAGGCTACCGGCTCCCATTTCAATCTTCTGGCGACGATTTTTTTGAAATCAGCCAATTGAGTTTTACTGATTTTTGTTTCCGGGTTTTTGAGAAATTCAAGACGATCTAGCTTTAAACAAAAAGCCAGCAATACTTCCGCATCCAGCCGGGCCGATGGAATGCCTACGGCTTCAAAACTGTGGGTTGCCTCATTTAGAATTTCCCGAATAGTCATGTTGAATAATTACGGTATTTTGCAGGGTAAAGCAAGTTCAGCGATGTAAGTATCATTGCTGTCACTTATTATCCTTGTTTGTTTAATGCTCGGGCCTGATAGTGGGACGCCAGCGCGTCAATTACTGCACTGATATTGCCATTGAGAAAATTATCGAGATCGTAGCGGGTTAGATTGATGCGATGGTCAGTAATCCGGCTTTGAGGAAAATTGTAGGTGCGGATGCGTTCGGAGCGGTCGCCGCTGCCCACCTGACTTTTGCGCGTCTGTGCCTGTTCGGCGTTTTGCTTTTGCACCATAGCGTCCAGGAGGCGTGCCCGCAAAACCTTCATTGCTTTTGTTTTGTTTTTAAGCTGGGATTTTTCATCCTGACAGGTTACGACAAGTCCTGTAGGCAAATGAGTGATGCGGACAGCGGAATCGGTTGTATTGACGCTTTGGCCGCCGTGACCGGTGGAACGATAAACATCGATGCGCAATTCATTGGGATCAATATTTATTTCCACTTCTTGGGCTTCCGGCATGATGGCCACGGTAACCGCCGAAGTGTGAATGCGCCCCTGTGCTTCGGTAACCGGAACACGTTGGACTCGATGGACGCCGCTTTCGTACTTTAGACGGCTGTAAGCGCCCCTGCCTTCGATCTGAGCGATGATTTCCTTGAATCCGCCGACACCTCCGGCAGGAGAACTGCTCACTATTTCCACCCGCCAGCCTTGAGAATCAGCGTAGCGAGCATACATACGAAACAAATCGCCGACAAAAAGGCCGGCTTCGTCACCGCCGGTTCCCGCCCGGATTTCCAGAAAGACATTTTTATTATCGTTGGGATCTTTAGGTAAAAGCAATAACCTTAATTTTTCTTCTAATTCAATTTGCTCTTGCTGCAGCTGCGGCATTTCATCCTTGACTATTGCTTTTAATTCCTCGTCATTTCCCCCCAAAAATCCCTTATATTCTTCCATGCGGCTTCTGATTTTTTCATATTTACGGATAGTTTCCACCAATTCGGTCAAATCAGCGTGCTCTTTGGCATATTTTTGATAAAGACCCTGCTTGGAAACAACTTGAGGGTCGCTAAGCTGCCCCTCCAGCTCCCGGTAGCGGATTTCAATTTCGCGAAGTTTGTCCAGTAAAATATTCATATTATATTTTTAAAATAAGGCTTTGAGTATTTAGAGTTAATAGATAATGCTTGATTGTATACTCCTTCCTGTTGGAAAGAGCACCTATAAATGGTAAGAAAGAGAAGCTATAATTGTCATAAAAATAGAAGATGATGAAATATCATCTCTCTTAATTGTGAAAAATTATTTAGTCGTTTTATTTAGTTGGTTTCCTGCCGGTTTGCGACTTTCCCTCTTTGGCTTCGTACCTTTTCTTGAATCTTTCCACGCGGCCTGCCGTATCCATTATTTTTTGTTTGCCGGTCATAAAGGGATGGCAATTGGAACAAATTTCTATCTTGATATCTTTTTTGGTTGATCTTGTTTCAATGACATTGCCGCAAACACAAGTTATTGTGGTCTTTTTATATTCCGGATGAATGCCTTCTTTCATGTCTTGTCGTTTTCCTCCTTGGCCTTTATCTACGACTAATTATTATATTTTTTGCATTATTTTCAAAGCAGATGGGATCTCTACAATATATGGAATAAATATTCAAGCGAATATTTGCCGCCTATGAATTCATTGAATCCAAAAATTCCTGGTTGGTTTCTGTTTTTTTGATTTTGCCAATAATGAATTCCATGGCGTCGACCGGATTCATTTCCTGCAGCAGCCGTCTCAATATCCAGATGCGGTTGAGATTCGCCTTCGGAATCAGCAATTCTTCTTTTCTTGTTCCCGAGCGAATCAAGTCAAAAGCGGGAAAGATTCTGCGGTCGGCAATGCGCCGGTCTAAATGCAATTCCATATTACCCGTACCCTTGAATTCTTCGAAGATTACTTCATCCATACGGCTTCCGGTATCTATCAACGCTGTGGAAATGATCGTCAGGCTACCGCCATTTTCGATATTTCTGGCCGCGCCGAAGAAACGCTTTGGTTTATGTAAAGCATTGGAATCCACACCGCCGGAAAGAACTTTGCCGGAAGGCGGAACAACCGTATTGTAAGCACGCGCCAGACGGGTGATACTGTCTAGCAAAATGACCACGTCTTTTTTATGTTCAGTCAGGCGTTTGGCTTTTTCAATTACCATTTCCGCTACTTGCACGTGGCGGGATGCCGGTTCGTCAAAAGTAGAGGAAATTACTTCACCCGCGACACTGCGCTGCATATCGGTTACTTCCTCCGGCCGTTCATCGATTAAAAGAACCATCAAAACGACTTCCTTATGATTGGCCGTGATACTGTGGGCGATATCCTGCAAAAGAACTGTTTTGCCGGCGCGCGGCGGCGAAACGATCAGGGCACGCTGTCCCTTGCCGATCGGTGCAAACAAATCCAATGTTCGAGTGGAAAAATTTTCGGGATCAAATTCCAGATTCAATTTTTCCAGCGGATAGAGAGGCGTAAGGTTATCAAAGAGGATTTTGTCGCGGGCTTGTTCAGGGCTTTCGAAATTGACCTCATCCACTTTCAGCAGGGCGAAATATTTTTCACCTTCTTTGGGGGGGCGGACTTCTCCGGCTATCGTATCGCCTGTTCTTAAGTTGAATCTGCGGATTTGTGAAGGCGAAATGTAAATATCATCCGGACTGGGCAGATAATTATAATCCACCGCGCGTAAAAAGCCGAAGCCGTCCGGCAGGATTTCCAGGACGCCGGAACCGGAGATCACGCCGTTTTGCTCCGCCTGGGTTTGCAAAATGGCAAAAATCAGATCCTGACGGCGCATGCCGCTGGCCCCCGGAACTTCTATCTCCTTGGCCAAATTGTTGAGCTCGCTAATGGGCAATCTTTTAATATCTTCGATATTCATAAATACTTCCTTACTTTAAATTCTCATCGGATAATTTTATTCTTATGAGATATATATTCATTTTTACTGCGTTATTTTTCAAGAAATACACAAGGATAATCACGAATTTGTTAAAAGTTACGGATTAAGTATCGGCTTGTTTATTTGAATACTTGAAACTCTCCAAAAGGCAGGGCTTATAAAAGCCCCTAATGAATTGGATAAAAGGCTATATTAATATTGATGGACTGTCAAGATATTTTCTTGTATTAACATATTTCTCTTGGGATATAATGTTTTTGAGCTTGCTGCCGATTTTTTTCTTGATTCCTGAGCGACACTAAACTAAATGATTTTATATAATTATTTTGTCCGGCGGAAAGATTTTGGTTTTTATGGAAGAAATAAAAAATGATGAAAAGAAGGCTATTGAACCGATCGATACTCCTTCTGAAATTTCTATGGAAGAACTAATTCCGGAATTGCGCGCCGCTTGCGCGCGCGCAGGTTGGCAGGTTCTTACGCCGGTGCAGGCTAAATCTATTCCCTATCTTTTGGCCGGCCGCGATATGATGGTTCAATCGCGCACCGGCAGTGGAAAAACAGGCGCCTATCTATTGCCGATTATGGAAAAAATTGATTTCCAGCAAAATGCCGCCCAGGCTTTGGTGCTCGTTCCCACCCGTGAGCTTGCCTTACAAGTCTCCAAGGAAGCTCAGATGCTGGGACAGGGGACTCAGATGAGAACGGCGGTCGTTTACGGCGGAGTAGGTTACAACGCGCAACTGGAAGCATTTCGCAACGGAGCTCAGCTTGTTGTCGGCACACCGGGACGAATCCTAGACCACCTCCTGAAAAACACCCTTTCTCTGGATAATTTAAAGATACTAATTTTTGATGAGGCTGACCGCATGTTGTCTATGGGTTTTTATCCCGATATGGTCAAAATTCGCAAATACATACCTTCGCATGAAATATTAAGCAGCATGTTTTCCGCGACTTTTCCGCCGCAGGTAATTCGTTTAGCCGGTCAATTTCTGCGCGAGCCGCAACTGCTAAGTCTAAGCGGCAATCAGGTGCACATAGCCGAAATAGAACATGTTTATTATGTGGTGCCCGGCATGCGCAAAGAGAGGTCGCTGGTGCGGATAATCGAAATAGAAAATCCTGCCTCGGCCATTATCTTTTGCAACACCAAAGATACAGTGCATTATCTTTCCGTTGTGTTGAAACGCTTCGGTTACGACGCAGATGAATTGAGTTCCGATCTGGCCCAGAGCATGCGCGAAAAAGTCATGGCGCGGGTGCGTCGCGGTGCTCTGCGCTTTTTAGTGGCAACCGATGTGGCGGCGCGCGGCATTGACATTCCCGACCTATCCCATGTAATTCAGTATGAGCCGCCGGAAGATCCGGAAGCATACATCCATCGTGCCGGACGCACCGGACGAATGGGTTCAAGCGGCGTCGCGATTTCACTGGTCGCGGAAATGGAGAAATTCAAACTGCAAAGCATTGCCCGTTATTACAATATCAACATGGAGGAACGCCCGCTACCGGACGATGAGGATCTGGAAAAGGTCGTTGCCGAACGGATAACCGCGCTTCTGGAGGCGCGTCTGCGCGCCCGTGATAATCTGCAAATTGAAAGGATGCAACGCTTTGCTCCTTTGGCGCGAAATTTATCCAGGGCGGAAGATCAGTTGGCTTTAATTACCATGCTGCTTGATGAT
>MGQN01000044.1:11944-16817 GCA_001797845.1 Deltaproteobacteria bacterium RBG_16_44_11
CCGGCGGCGGCCGGGGCCGAGCAATTATCAAGCCCGCGCCAAAAAACAAAAAACAGAAGATCTCGTCCTGGAAATAAATAAGGAAAGGAATGAATAAAATTTATGAAATTAAAAATTATATATTTAATAAAAAAAAGCAGCTACTTCATCTGTTTTTGCGTTTTATTGTTCTTAATCGTTTCCTGCGCATTAATGCCAAAAGAAATTGTGCCGTCAAGACAGGCGAAAATCGCAGTTGTCTTGGGGGCGGGCGCTTCTAAAGGTTTTGCTCATATTGGAGTATTAAAAATTCTGGAATCGCACAATGTTCCCATCCATATGGTTGTGGGTACCAGTGTGGGGTCTTTTGTCGGCAGTTTCTATGCCTATGGCTATAATCCCTACGAGGTGCAAACAATTGCTTTTGCCCTGCAAAAAGATGATGTTGCCGATTATATTATTCCCGATAATGGTTTTATCAAAGGAGAAAAACTTGAAAATTTTGTCAACGCGAAATTGAAATATACACCAATGGAAAAATTTAAAATCCCCTTTTATGCAGTGGCCACAAATATTCAAAGCGGCGAAGAAATGATTTTCGGCCGCGGCAATGCCGGAAAGGCCGTGCGGGCAAGCTGTTCCATTCCCGGAATTTTTAATCCGGTGATTATCGGCGATAAGTATTATGTGGATGGCGGTGTGGTCAACCCTTTGCCCGCGGATGTAGCGCGCAGATTCGGCGCGGATATAGTGATCGCGGTAGATATATCTTCGAGCGTCGGGACAACCGTTCCGAAAGGTACAGTGGAAACTATTATGCAGGCAATTGATATAATGTATAACAAGATGGCTGCCGTTCAAATGAAACATGCCGATGTGGTAATCAAACCCAAAGTAGGACACATCGGCTCCAGCGATTTTGCCAAAAGGCACGAAGCCATCATGGAAGGCGAAAAAGCGGCGGTAGAGGCCATGCCGGCAATCAATCAAATCATCGGCAAACTGCGTCAGGAGGGGAGGTTGCCTTAAGGGAGCTTGCGGCAATTGCCAATTTCGCCTTGACAAATATAGGTGACTGTGATTTACGCATGACCCTATAACTTTTAGGGGTTTTACTTATGAAAAAGACTTTGACCAATAAAACAAATACCAAAAGAAAAAGAACCCATGGTTTTCTTGTCCGTATGGCCTCGAAATCCGGCAGACAGGTTTTGAGCCGTAGAAGAGCCAAAGGAAGGAAACGTTTAACTGTATAAATTAGGGATTTAGTGCCTATAATAGGGATGGCCGGTCGGTATGCATGGGAAAAAAATCTTACCGGAAATTGGAAAGGATAATTAAGACAAGCAGGTTCAGAGCCATTTACCAGCAGGGGGTTTGGAAGGCTTCGCGAAATTTTACCACGATAACATGCCCAAACGACCAGGGGATTAAAAGACTGGGAGTAACCGTATCCAAAAAAGCGGGAAACGCCGTAAGAAGAAATAGAATCAAACGCCTGATTAGAGAATTTTTCCGCCTCAACAAAGTTTTGTTTCCCGAAGGATACGATGTTGTTGTAATGGCTAAAAAAGATATACCCGCCCTCAGTTATCAAGAAACCTGCAGAGAATTGATGGAACTCTTTGAGCGAAAAGTCAAAGCATAATCTATGTTCAAAACAATTTTAGTAAAAATCTTTGTTTCCATAATTCGTCTATACCAAATTTGCGTCTCGCCTTTCTTTTTTGCTCCGTGTTGCCGCTTTTATCCTTCATGTTCCGAGTATGCCGTTTTGGCAATCAAGCTGCATGGGCCGGCAAAAGGTTCATTTATGGGCGTAAAAAGAATTCTGCGTTGTCATCCTTTTCATCCCGGTGGCTACGATCCAGTCAAGTAAACCACGTTAGAGTAACGGGGGCTTTGCGATTTCAGATGGCGGCAGTAAATCGCCATCTGTCTAACAAGACATTAACCATCCAACAGGAGTTGGGGGCTTTCTCTAACGAGGTAAAAAAAAGAATAGGGAGGTTTTCTAATGGATAAAAAGACACTACTTGCCATCGTCCTATCGCTGGCCGTGCTTTTAGTATACCAGATGTTTTTCGCCACACCACCTAAGCCGCAACAGGCGCCCGCTGGAGCGGGGGAAGCCCAGCAGGTTCAAAAAGAGGCGGCAATAAAACCAGCTACTCCTGGGGTAATAGCGACAGCGAAAAAAACTGCTGTCAAAAGAGAGATAGCGTCAAGAGATATCAAAGTTGAAACTGATCTTTATACCGCGATTTTTTCCACCAGAGGAGCGGGGTTAAAATCATTTAAGCTCAAGAATTATCAAAAAGACTGTACCAAATGCACCGATGATATTTATCCCCTCATTAAGAATTCCATCTTCGGTTCCAAAGATAAGCCTTATGTCAAAAGCGATGAAGCTGTGGAGCTCGTCAACGTTAAGGAAGGAATGCCTTTCCCGCTGGCGATCACTTTCCCGGAATCAAGCGAGAATATCGCCGCCGATTCCATGTTTGAAGCCAATGCAGCTAGGCTGAACTTACTGGGCGCTAAAGAAAAACAACGCCTCGTTTTTTCAGGTGTTTATAACGGTATAATGAAAGTGGAAAAAATTTATACTTTCGATCCCGATCATTACACCATCGTGCTTGACGTAAAAATGTATAATCTTACAGGAACGCCGCTTATTCAAATACCGCGGCTCAGCTGGCAGCAGTATGTCGATCCCCAAAGGGAAGATGACAGCTATGGCCATGAAGGTCCGGTTGTTTCGGTGGCCAAGAGCATTGAACGGCAGGAAGTCAAAAAACTGGATAAGGAAAAAATACTGGGACCCAATGTGTTGTGGGGCGGTTTCGAAAGTAAATATTTTATTGCTTCTTTTATTCCCGAAAATCCATCCTTAACCACCGTGATCATGAACCGCGACGCGCAAAATATGGTTTCGGTGGGCATTAAAGGGCAAAAAGAAGTAATTCCCGCAGGACAAAGCTCTATTGTCAGCTATTCTCTTTACCTTGGCCCCAAAGAACACGGCTTGCTAAAACCGCTGAACGTGGGTTTGGAGGATTCCGTTGATTTCGGCAGTTGGATGAAGTGGCTGGCCATTCCGTTCCTTTTAATTCTTAATTTTCTTTACACATTTGTTCATAACTACGGCCTGGCCATTATTCTTTTGACAACATTGATCAAATTAATCTTTTGGCCATTGGGCAATTTAAGCTACAAGTCGATGCAGAAAATGCAAAAGATTCAGCCTAAAATCAACGAACTGAAACAAAAACACAAAAATGATCAGGCGAAAATCGGACAAGAAACCATGGCGCTTTACCGCGCCAATAAAATTAATCCTTTGAGCGGATGCTTGCCCATGCTGATTCAACTTCCCGTGTTTATCGGACTTTATAAAACTCTGCTTTATTCCATTGAACTGCGTCACGCTCCGTTTTTTTGGTGGATTCAGGATTTGTCGGCAAAAGATCCTTATTACATTACTCCCATCGTTATGGGTCTAACACAATTTATTCAACAAAAAATGACTCCCCCCATGGGCGATCCGATGCAGGCCAAGCTGATGATGTTCATGCCGGTAGTGCTGACTTTTTTCTTTTTAAACTTTCCTGCGGGACTAGTCATTTATTGGTTGTTTAATAATATTTTAAGCATCGGCCAGCAATTTTATATAAACAGAAAGTTGGCTAATTGACATATAGATATGAGGTTTTAAAATGAACGCGGAAACATTGGAAATAGAGGGAAAATCAATTGATGATGCTATCGAAAAAGCGTGCCGCGAATTCGGCGTGGCGCGGGAGAAATTAAATATTGAAATTATTTCCGAAGACTCTGGCGGGTTTTTGGGGATGCTTTCCAAAAAAGCGAAAATAAGAGCATCGTTGCTTTCTCTGGATATGGATTTTGCCTTCACGGATCATCCGAGGGCTAAAAGTGAGTCCAGAATAAAAATAGAAACACGGGTGAAACCTGAAAAAGAGGTTGCCAAAGAAAAACCGAAAAAACAAGCAGAGCCTGCTGTAGTTGCCGACGCCAACTCTGTGTCGGCGTCAAAGGCAAAAGAGCTATTGGACGGTATTTTGCAGAGAATGTCTTTACAATGCCGCGTATCAGCAACGGAAACACCGGAAAAAATAATTCTCAATATTGAAGGCAATGACACCGGCTTGCTTATCGGCAAGCGCGGGCAAAACCTCGATGCCCTTCAATATATATTAAATAAGGCCCTCAATAAATCAGATAGTCAACGCAAGATAATTATGGTGGATGCGGAGGAGTACCGGAAAAGAAGAGAAGAATCCCTGCTGAGCTTGGCGGAAAGAATAAGACAAAAAGTAAAAAAGACTCGCAAAGCGGTATCGCTTGGTCACATGAGCGCTCATGACCGGCGCATTATCCATCTCGCCCTGCAGGAAGACTCGTCTCTGACAACAAAAAGCCGCGGCGAAGGAGAGTATAGGAAAATTATTATTCTTCCCGCAAAAAAAGGAAACAGCGGTCGTAATGCGGAAAAGACACAGAGCTAGATTTTTGATCAATTTACCTATCATTATATAAAAGGGGAAGTGCCTTATTGTGCTTCGCCAGGATACCATAACAGCAATTGCCACGCCTTTTGGCGCCGCGGGAATTGGAATAATTCGGATCAGCGGTTCCTCGGCGCACGAAATCGCGCGCCGTATCTTTAAACCCAACCAAAAAAAATGTTTGTGGAAAAGCCATGTTCTATATCATGGCGATATTGTTTCCGCTGACGGGAAAACCGTCCTTGATGAAGTATTAATCTCCATTATGCGCAAGCCTCATTCCTTTACGGGAGAGGACGTTGTCGAAATCAACTGCCACGGAAATCAACTTATTTTGCAGACTATCCTGACGCAGTTGATGG
>MGQN01000044.1:16834-19207 GCA_001797845.1 Deltaproteobacteria bacterium RBG_16_44_11
TGGCTGATCCCGGAGAATTTACACAACGCGCTTTTTTTAACAACCGTCTCGATTTATCTCAGGCGGAAGCGCTGGCGGCGATGGTTGCCGCCAAAACTCCTCAGGCTTACGCCATGGGCCTCGCCCAGTTAAAGGGCGGACTGAGCAAAGAAATAGAAAATTTGAGACTCCTTTTGATTGATGCCTTGGCCTTGCTGGAGGCAAATATTGATTTTACCGAAGATATTTCCTCGAGAGAATCTTCTGAAATTCCCCCGCAAATAAACGTTGCCGCCGAACGTGTGCAGTCACTTTTATCATCATACAACGCGGCAAAACCCTATACGGAAGGCGTCAATGTTGTGATTACCGGCAAGCCTAATGTGGGCAAGTCGAGCTTACTCAACGCGCTGGCCGGAAAGAAAAAAGCGATTGTAACCGATATACCGGGGACAACGCGCGACTTAATTATGGAAACCATTTATCTTAACGGCGTTCCCTTGAATTTAGTGGATACCGCGGGAATCCGAAAACCATCAAATGCCATCGAAAAGGAAGGAATTAAACTGGTCTGGGAGCGTCTGGATCATGCCGATATCGTGGTTATCATGCTCGATGGCAGCAGCCCTTTAACGGATGAAGATCGGGGTATTATCAATAAAAATAAAGATGCCAATTTTATTGTTGCGATAAATAAAAGCGATCTGCCCGCCTGCTGGGAGATAAAAACAATTCGTAAGTTGATTCCGCAGGGAAGAAAGATAATTAATATTTCGGCCAAATTCGGCACAGGACTGGAAGATCTGAAGGACGCTGTGATGCAATCCGGTTGCAATTTGGATGAAGCGAAAGGCGGCGCGATGATTACGAATTTGCGCCATAAGCAGGCGCTGGAAAAAACCGGGAAAAATATTCAGGCGGCTAAAGAGGCAATAGCGCGTGGTGATTCACCGGAAATCCCCGCTTTTGAACTGCGTGAAGCCCTGGACAATCTGGACGAAATTACTGGTAAAAAAATTGATGACGAGGTACTGGATAAGATATTCGCCAGTTTCTGTATTGGCAAGTAATACCATAAAGTATGTTCACAATACGCCTCATTGCCTCCGCCCTGCCGCCTCGTTATCCTTTGAACGCGAAATGCTATAAATAACAGTTAAATTAAGTCTCGTCACTTTCAATGTTTCACCTACAAATCAGCAAACAGATGAATAAAATATTTTGATGATTTGCGTTTGAAATGTTTGAATAATATTAAAACTCACCTGCCTCGAAAAGACCCGAAGTGGTGGATTGAGGTCAGGAGGAATGCGTTGTTAAACGTTTTCATTTAATAAAAAGACTAACAATAAATAATATCGCAGCTATTATTGGGAATGTTACTTTCAAAAATCTAGTAACAGAGCCAAGACGTTGTATAAAATTAGTATAAGGCCAGGGTGTGGATTTATTTTTTTTCCCAGCTTTTTGGAAATCATCTTCCCATCTATTGTGGTCATCATCTGCATATCTTAGTCGTTGATTTAAGAGTAAAGTTATCCAACCAGAAGCAAGCAGATTTAAGCCCAAAAATCCGATAGCAACGGTTAGTGACCATTTTGACCACACATTGTTGAGAATAATTTCTTTATTCCCATGTACTGCCCAATTAGCCGCAATTATCGCTAAGGTTGCTTCTATGCTATGCTTGGTTAAAATTGAACTCCAATCATTGAATCCTTCTTGAAGTTCCTTTACCGCTTCACCCGAACTACTAAATCTTCGTGGATTAGGAGTGCTCATAAGTTTTTTATCGTCCTGGGCCTCCACCATTTCGTTTCTTCTTTGCCGCTTTCTTGGCAGCCTTCCTTGCTACTTTCTTTTTCGCAACTTTCTTTTTTGCTTTCATGTGGCACCTCGAAATATTTTATTTTCCATCTAACAATTAATATACGAATTTCGTTTTTTACGATAAATTTAAATGTTATAATAACACTATTTATTTTTTTTAAAAGAGAAAAATACACCCCCTCATTTATTACGGATTGAAGTCCTGCATTTTGGTAGAGTTTGACGATTTGTGGATAACAGGAAGAAAGGGGTTGTTGAAAAACCACCATGTTTTGGGACTGTTCAAAAATGTTCAGATGCAAGGCGCGCAAAAACCGAACCGCGAGGCGTATGTGGACATACGTTGAGCGGTGCGGTTTGCAGCGCAACGCGGCAGATGGGCTTTTTTCAACAGTCTCGCATTATTTTCCTTCCAGCCCTTGAATAAACGCCAACACATTTTTCCCTAAAACGCTGTGGTTGTAGCCACCTTCCAAAATGCCGAAGCAGCCGCCTTTGTTTCGGCGGGCTGTTTCCCTTACCAGTCTGCCCATAAAGGGATAATCTTCAGTTTTTAGCAGGCCT
>MGQN01000044.1:19278-29967 GCA_001797845.1 Deltaproteobacteria bacterium RBG_16_44_11
TTTTTAAGATACTCATTGCGGTTTTGCCCTGTGGGATTAAGAATCGTCACATATCCCTTGCCGCCCAGGATATTCACATTGCCATCACCATCATGCAGATCGAAATCCAGAAGGAAAGCCTTCTTGATTTTGCCTTCGTGCTTCAATTTTTCCAGCGCTATCGCCATGTTGTTAAAATAACAAAATCCCCACGCTCTGCCGGCGGAAGCATGATGGCCGGGCGGGCGAATGACGGCAAAACAGGGTTCGGTTAATGCAATTTGCGCGGCAAGAATTGCGCCGCCTGCGGCCAGGGTGGCAATTTCATATACACCTTCACGTTCCACTGATTTTACATGCTCGGGCGTGTGTACCCTGAGAATATCTTCTCTTGTTGCCGGAGCTGGCTCAACAAAAGTAACTTTACCTCGAAGAGATATTTCTATAGCCTGAATTCTTCCGGCGGCGGAGGCGGGATCGGACGAATAAACTTCATTATAATCTTCGGAATAAACGACTTTCATAAAAGCCTCCTTCTTTTGCCATGGTGCGGTCGGTTTAACTTAAAAACCCAATTGACCGCAAAGCATCAAGAGTATTTTTTGCTACGGACAACGCTCCTAAATCTTCGCCGGAAAGCCAGCGAGCCTCCAGCGCGTCATCCGCGCCTTTGGGCTCGCCCGAAATATAATCGGCGGCAAAATCAATAACTATAAAATGAAATTTAATTTTGCCTCCATCATCATACTCGATAAAATCAAAAACATAAACGCATGCCCAGGCTTTAACCTTCACACCTGTTTCTTCCAGCATTTCACGTTCGGCGCATTGGCGCATGTTTTCCCCCAGTTTGAGTGTTCCGCCGGGAATTGCCCAGAGCCCGTAACTTGGTTCCACTCCGCGCTTTACCAATAGGACTTTATTGTCTTTTATAGTTATCGCGCCAACTCCCACAAGCGGTTTCAGCGGATAGGCGTTGCTTGATTCCGGATGCATTGTAATTAACCTTCCTTTTTAATCGAAAAAGAGAAACGGCTGATAATCCATGGCTCGGGTTTTCCGTCAAAAACTTTTTCCACAAAATTCACGTGATTGTTTTTTCCGACAAGCAGAATTGTGGAAGAACGGGTGCCGTAGCCGGGGCTTTTTATGAAAATTGGCGATAAAACTTTCTCCCAATCTCTTTCGACTCCGGTTGCAGGAAGTTTATTTTCAGGGGGGAAGTGTCTATCGGATAAAAGCGCGAACAAAGCTTCTTCTAATGCCGCGCCTTTTTCATTCAGGATTGCCTTCATCCTTTTTTTGGCTCGAAGAACTTTGGGCCATGGAGTATCCAGCAGATGGTTGCTCAATCCGTAAATTCCGGCGCCCAGTTTTTGCTTTCCCCCGCGGTTGGAAAAAGCATAAAAGCCGCCGTTATCCTTTAGGATTAAATTATAGCCGTTATATTTATCCGGCCGTTTCTTTATATTTTCCAGGTATTTATCGGCGCTTTGTTTGCCGCAAAGAAAATCGCTTACCAGTAAACCCCGTGATTGCGCATTGGTTTTGAGGGCGGCCGGATCGCGGTAATTGGTGATCGCGGCAAATTTCCCATGCTTGGTAATACCCAGCCATGTGCCGCCTTTTTTTAAATCACGACCGGCGAGCACTTTAGGATGATCTTCCCAGAAGTCAGCAGGGGCCGACGGCCGCTCAAAAAATTCATCACGGTTAGCCGCCAGTATCAGCTTGTATGAAGGGTGAACATTATAGGCAAAAATTATCAGACACATTAAAATTGTTCTTTAATCGGTGGTTTAGTAAAAAATTGTCACACCGGTGAAAACCAGTGTCCAGTTTTTATAAAATATCTGGATTCCGTCTTTCGACGGAATGACACTTCGGAACTTTTTCGGTTTGTTTACGAATGCATATCAATTTATAATGCCATTATATCTTTTAATTTGTTCATTATCTGAAACATTGTTTCTCCCGCCGGCGCATCAATACGGACATCGGCGATATCATCCTGCTGAGTTTCTCCAAGATTGATGATAACGATTTTTGCGCCGGACTGTTTGGCGTAAAGCGGCATGTAAGCCGCGGGATATACAAACAGGGTGGAACCAATGACGATAAGCAAATCACAACTTCGCGCTTCCTGCGTCGCGCGCGCCAAAACGTCCTGGGGAAGCATTTCCCCGAACAAGACAACATCGGGTTTAAGAATGCCTTGGCATGATTCACAGGAAAGCACATAATCCGGTGAGGGGACGTCTTGTTTGGCGATTTCAATCGGATAACGTTTACGACAATCAAGGCAAATAATCCACTGCATGTTGCCGTGTAGTTCATGAATTAGGTGCTGACTGTTGCCTGCTTTTTGATGTAAGTTATCGACATTTTGCGTGACGACAGAGCTCAATTTGCCCATTTTTTCCAACTCAACGATGGCTTGATGGGCGCGGTTGGGTTGGATATCCGCCATAAGGCCGCCCTCTCTGAGGCGCTGCCACATTTTCCGGCGTGTTGCTTCCGAGTTCAGGAATTTATCGATAGTATAGTCATTGGGATCGACTTTGGTCCATAGGCCTTGCGGACCGCGAAAATCAGGGATGCCCGATTCCGTGCTGATGCCCGCCCCTGTAAAAACAACAATCTTTTTTGAGGACGCGATCATTTGCGCGATTTGATTTATTTTTTGTTCCATAATTCAGACATTACCACTTTTGACTGTTATTTATTATATCTAAAATACATCATGTTTGCTTAAAATCAAAAGAAAAAGTAATGCGAAGCTTAGTTGCGGGTGTAAAAGATTAAAAATATATGGAATTTGAGTTAAAAACGGTGCGTGCTAAAATAATTTTTTGGCTACCTTCTCCAGAAATTCTTTGAATTTTTCTCCCGAGCCGGATTCAATTGTCCGGCGGATATCGGACAGCGTATTTTCATAGATATCCAGCATCTTACGCGTGTCCGGATTTTGGTTGATGATATCGGCGTAAAGCTCCGGGTTCTCTTTGAATACTTTTTCTATAATATCGAGCTTAGTTCGCAATATCGGTGTGGAGAATTTATCAAGTTCGGCTAAAGAGACTCCCGTGGCGTTAAGAGCCATGCCTAAAGAAATTGTGTTCAGATGATTGAGAACTTGAACAATTGCCATCATTCTATCGTGCTTTTCCGGTGTTGTTTGGGAAACAACCATTTTATTATTTTCTAACACGCCTTTTATCCAGGAAAGCCACTTTGTTCCCCGTGCCGGGCATAAAATAACATTTTGTCCGGTAAGCTCATTTGGATTGGGCCCAAAAAGCGGATGACAGCCGATAACTTCCGCCGGTGAGCTTTTCAGCATCAGATCGACAGGTTCTTTTTTCAGCGATGTTAAATCCATTAATAATTTATCCGGAGTAAGCAATGGCCCGACATTTTTAATAACTTCGGCGGTAACGGAAATGGGCACAGCGACAACGATGACGTGGCAAAGCTTTGCCATTTCATCCATTTTCAGCGGCGTTTTTCTGCCGCAAACATGCACGGTATAATTTTCTTTTCGCATCAAACCGGCAAACCAGCTCCCCATGCCGTGTGTGCCGCCGATGATGCCCACGATAATATTATTCATTGGCGATGGCCTTTTGTCTCAATAAGTGATCTGCCAAAACAATATTGATCATTGCTTCGCAAACAGGGACAATTCTTGGTATTACACAAACATCATGCCTTCCCTTAATTTCAATTGTTTTTTCTTTTCCTTTAGTATTCAGAGTCTGTTGCTGTTTGGCAATTGACGGAATTGGTTTGCAGTAAACCCGCAGAAAAATTTCTTCCCCGTTCGTTATGCCGGCCAGAATGCCACCGGCGTGGTTTGTTTTAAAACCGCGCTTTGTCATCTGATCGTTGGCTTGCGAACCCTTCATTTTGGCGACATTTATACCATCACCGATCTCCACGGCTTTTACCGAACCGATACTCATCAGGGCTTTGGCCAAATCCGCGTCCATTTTATCGAAAACCGGCTCACCCAGTCCCGCGGGGCAACCGTGTACAATTATTTCTACAATGCCTCCCAGCGAATCACCTTCCTTGCGCGCTGTTTCCAGCTTCACTTCCATAAATGTTGCCGCTTGCGGATCTGGGCAAAAAAGATTGTTAGCGTGTACTTTGCGCAGGTCCTTATATGAAGTTATTTTATCGCGGTTGATTTCGATCCCGCCGATTGCCGTGGTGTAGGCAAGCACTTCAATGCCTGCTTTGGCAATTATTCTTTGAGCGACAGCTCCCGCGGCAACACGGGCGACTGTTTCTCTTCCGGAGGCTCGTCCTCCTCCGCGCCAGTCACGAAGACCGTATTTTTGTAAATAAGTGAAATCTCCCTGCCCGGGCCGGAAGATATCTTTCAATTCATGATAAGCGGAAGGGTCGGCACCGGAATTTCTAATTAAAAGGGAGATGGGCGTTCCTGTTGTTTTGCCCTCAAATACGCCGGAGAGGATTTCAACTTTGTCCGCTTCTTTTCTTGTTGTCGAAGAAACGACGCCAGACGGCCGCCTTCTGTCCAGAGCTTCCTGAATATCTTTCGTATCAAGATTAATTCCCGGAGGACAGCCGTCTACAACCGCGCCTAAAGCTTCCCCGTGAGACTCTCCCCAAGTGGTAACACGAAAAATACTGCCTATTGTATTCCCGGCCATAATTACTCCTGTAAATCATTCCTAAATCAAAGCGCTATCTTTGTTGGTTTCGTTGTCGTCTTCCTCAACGTATAACCTGAAGGTCACGCGTGTAGAATACGCCTCGTCGCCTCCTCCTTGCCGCCTCGATATCATCTTTGATATAGAAATGATATTATTTCATACCAACTTTTTAATTTTTATCAACCTTAACTAACTTTCCTGATTCCACCAAGTATTGATAAATTTCTTCCGCGACTTGTGTGATGCTTTTATTTTCTGTTTCCACTGTATAATCCGCCGCCTGTTCATACAGGGGATACCTCTGATTAACCATGGTTACAGTTTCTTCCACGATATTCCAATCCGTAAATTGCGGGCGGATTACCGCGCCCGGTCTTTTGTTATTTAGCCTGCTGATAATATCATGAAGCGGCGCGTTAAGCCAGACAACAAACCCGTTTCGTTTTAAAGAAGCGACGTTTTTCTGATCCAACACTACTCCACCGCCCGTGGCGATGACACATGCTGCTTGTTTTTCGAGGGACTGCACAGCTTCCTTTTCTCTGGCGCGGAAAAAATCCCAGCCGTGCAACTCCACAATTTCTTTAATGGACATTTTCATTTTTTCTTCCACCAGCAAATCTGTGTCAATAAATGGTATATTAAGCGTAAGGGAAAGGCGCTTTCCTACCGTGGTTTTCCCTGTTGCGCGGTAGCCGATGAGAATAAGATTCATATTTTCTTTAATTCCTCCCAAAACTCAGGGAATGATTTATCCACGCATTTTTTATCGCTGATTTCCGTGCCGGGAACAACCAGAGAGGCAATAGCAAAGCTCATGGCTATTCGGTGATCATTGTATGTCTCAATTTTTGCCGGTCGGGGAAGGCCTCCTTTAATGATAATTCCGTCCGGAGTCTCACGCGCATCAATACCCATGCGGCTGAGTTCCGTAACAAGTGCCGCCAGACGGTTGCTCTCCTTTATCCTTAAATGAGCCACATTTTTAATAGTTGTTCGGCCTTTGCGAAAAGCCGCAAGCACCGCCAGGGTAGGAACCATGTCCGGTATATCGTTTAGGTCGAAAGTAAAATTGCCTTCCGCTAGATTATTTTCTTCGACCTCCACCCAGTCTTCCTGAGATTTAACCCTACAACCCAGTTCCTCCAGAATATCCAGTAATCTTATATCCCCCTGTTTGCTATGCCGGTTAATTCCCATGACCCTTATAGGTTTTTTCAGAAGCGCCGCGGCCAGAAAAAAGTAGGAAGCGCTGGAAGCGTCACCTTCTACACGATATTTCCGGCCTTGATAAATTTTACCGGCATCAACAGTATATTCATATTTTCCTTTGTGCGTAATCTTAGCGCCGAAATCTTTCATCACGCAAATTGTTAAATCAATATATGGAGCGGAAGCAATATTACCTTTTAAAACTAAATTTATTCCTTTTTTAGTATATGGCGCGCAAAGAAGCAACGCGGAAACATATTGAGAACTTTCAATGTCATGAAGAACAATTTTTCCTCCGGAAAGGCCCTTCGCGTTTATTACCACGGGTGGACAATTTTTGTGACAGGAAATATTGGCCCCCATTTTTTGTAAGGCGTCAACCAAAGTTCCGACCGGCCTTTCACAAAGACGTTTTTCACCGGTTAAAACATATTTACCTTTACCCAGACAAACCACCGCCGTAAGAAAACGCAGCGCGGTGCCGTTATTTCCCAAAAATATTTCTTTGCCGCTGTTTGCTATTTTACCCGCTATGCCGGTAACAAAAAGACCGCCGGAAACAGAAACGATTTGCGCTCCTAAAGCCCGCAATCCTTCCATTAAATGAAGCGTATCTTCCGCCATCAAGGCGTTGCTGATAAAAGAATTATCTTGCGCCAGAGCGGCGGCGACCAGCGCGCGTTGCGTAAGGCTTTTCGAACCAGGAATGCTAATAATCACGGGGACTTTTTTAGCATGCATTTGAGCATTATTCAATATTAGTCAACCTCTCCAAAACAACTTTCTGCATCAGCTCGTAAGGAGGCTCTTTCCCTGTCCAGAGGAGAATTTGCTGCGCTCCCTGGTGAACAAACATATCCAAGCCCGAAATAATTTGACAGCCCTGTTCTTGGGCTTCCCTAAGAAGTTTTGTCTTGAGCGGATTGTAGATAACATCCATAACATATTTATATCCTTTTAGTGCCGCAGTAGCTATGGGCGATTCATCTTTGTGAGGATACATGCCTACCGGCGTCGTGTTGATTAAACCGTCGGCTTTTATCTTGCCGATTTCGGAGGGCGGATAAAAAGGGCACCCGAACCGGACGGAAAGAATTTTTCCTTTTTCGGCGGTTCGGTTGACGATAATCGGGAATCCGCCTTCCTTGATTATTCCATAGACTGCCGCTTGCGCCGTTCCGCCCGCTCCGATAATTACAAAAGTTTTATCCCTGATCGTCAGCGCCTCTTTGATCGTATGTATCAGCCCCAGCCAATCGGTATTGTGACCGGTCAGCCGGCCGCTTTCGTTGACAATTGTATTTACCGCGCCTATCTTCAGTGCGTCGTTGTCAATATCATCAAGGTGCTCCATTACAGCAACTTTGAATGGTATGGTAACACTGGCGCCACGAATATTCATGCCCCTCATGCCCCGCACAGCGTCGCCTAAATTTTGAACGCAAAACGCGCTGTAGCTCTCTGCAATTCCCATTTCTTTGAGCGCAGCGTTGTGCATAAACGGGGAGAGGCTTTGCTTCACCGGATTACCCAACAGGATATAATTCTGCGGCGTATCCGTAGGGACAATATTTGTCGCCGGTGAAGTATTTACTTTTTTGAGCAATTTATCAATTAGTTTCATTTCGCTTACGGTTAATTGTCCCGGCGCTGATTGGCCTTGCGGTTCCAGCGTCGCAAAACTCAAATAACTTCCCAGGCTCGGCGCGACGATCCGGCTTACACGTCCTTCGTCTCCCATACACAAGGCGATGATTTTCTGAGAACGCTTACACGCGTAGGGAATCAAACTGAGCACTTTCAGGTTATCTTCGGCGCTCTGAGCGTAAGTAACTATTTTTACGATAGCCGGTTTTTCCCCCGCACATTGGTTAAATATTTCTTTTAGCTTTGTAAGCGTGGGGGTCTTCCCGACATCATGGTAAGAAATAATAATTTTAGTGTTCCCTCCATTTTTTTCGCAAAAAGATTTTAATTTGCTAATTTCCGCTCTTCCTACCGCGAGCTCAATATCTATAAAATCAGCGCCTAATTTGATTGCCTCCTTAAACAAGTCCATCTTTTTGGTTTTTGTATGTTTTATACGCGCTTTTCCTCCGTTAGAAGAAGCCTCTTCTTTTCTCCTGCAGGTAACAATAATTTTAATCGAACGGGAGATTTGACGAGCGGCAGAAATTAACTCTTCTAAATTTCCGTTGCCGATTAAATCTATTCTCAGCTCGATAAAATCAGCAACAAGGCAGCTTCTCTCTATCGCGCGCAGAGCTTCTTTTTTTGTGGCGGATATGATGGGAATGCAAATCATAATCTGCCTTCTTCTTTCGGATACGAGCCTAATATTTTCAGAAAAGTCGTTTTTTCTTTCAGCTCCCGTAAACAGCTCTTTACCTCTTTATCTTTTACATGTCCCATCATATCAACAAAAAAGATGTATTCCCATAATCGTTCTTTTACCGGATGCGATTCTATTTTTGTTAAATTAAGTTTGCGCCGGGCAAAGGAGGCAAGGGCGCGGTGCAGTGAACCGGGCAAATCAGGTGTGGCAAAAATCAAAGAAGTTTTATCATTTCCGGTAGGGTCGCTTTCCCCTCTGCCGATGACAAGAAAGCGCGTCATATTGGACGAATTATCTTCAATTCCTTCTGCCAACGTATTCAAACCATAAATTTGGGCGGCAAGCAAACTGCCTATCGCCGCTTCATCTTTTTTTCCGCGTACCATCTGCGCCGCCGCGGCCGTGCTTTCCGCTTCGCCCAACGCGCAGTTGGGCAGATTGGTTTTGATCCATACCTGGCACTGGGCCAAGGCGTGCGGGTGAGAATAAATTCTTTTAATATCTTTCATGTTTTTTGCCGAAGCGATAAGGCATTGGCTGATGCGCAGATACATTTCCGCACGGATTCTCAATATTGTTGTAATTAGCCGGTCAAGGGTGATATTTACCGAACCTTCCAGAGAATTTTCCACAGGGACGACACCCCAGTCTATAGCTCCTTTTTCCACTTCGTCAAAAACGCGGGCAATCCCCGTCTGGGGAAAAAAGCGGCTGGATTCACCAAAATGAAGCCTTGCCGCCATATGGGAGAAAGAAGCTTCCGGTCCCAAAAAGGCAATGGTTGTCGGTTTTTGCAGACTGCGGGATGCGGAAATAACTTCCCGAAAAATTGCCGTTACCGCTTCTTGCGGCAGATGACCGGAATTAAGTTCCCGCAAATAGCCGTGAACTTTTGCCTCCTGAGCGGGGTCATACACGTCAATTCCATCTTCGCCTTTAACCTTTCCTATCTGAACGGATATTTGCGCCCGTTCATTCAAAAGGCGGATAATTTCTCTGTCTTTCTCTTTTATGTTATCTCTTAATTTATCCAATCGCCGCGGCTTCATTTTTTTATCTCCTCAATTACTTCGCCAATCAGATCTGTCTCAATGCCCCCATTAACAAACGGCATTCCTATCTTTTTTAACAAAACAAAATGAACAATGTCACCCTTTTTTTTCTTATCCATACGCAGCTGAGAAATTAGGCTGTCGGTGGCAAAGGAATTCGATATCCTTACGGGCAAGCCTGCACCGCGGATAAGCGTTTCTATACGTTGAGTTTCACTTGGTTCAAGGTAGCTCATTTTCTCGGAAAGGCGCGCCGCCGCGATCATTCCCAGTGCCACGCCTTCGCCATGCGTTATTTTATATCTGGAAACGGCTTCCAGTGCGTGCCCGAGCGTGTGTCCGAAATTAAGTATGCGCCGCAAACCATGCTCCCTCTCGTCAATTTCGACAATCGATTTTTTGATGCGGCAGCAGTTTTCCACCAGTTTTAACATCAGCGCCGCATCTTTTTGTTTTACCGCCACCATATTGTCTTCGAGTGTTTGAAACATTTTTTCATCTTCGATAATGCCATATTTAATAATTTCTGCCAGCCCATTGTTGAATTCTTTTTCCGGCAGTGTTTCCAAAAAACTCAAATCCGTAAACACCGCGGCGGGCTGGTAAAATGTCCCCAGCAGATTTTTTCCGGAGGGAAGGTCGATGGCTGTTTTTCCGCCGATACTGCTGTCTACCTGCGCGATCAGTGTTGTCGGAATCTGAAGATAAGGAATGGAACGCATAAAAACGGAGGCGATAAAGCCGACCATGTCGCCCACAACTCCGCCGCCCAAAGCAATTAAGCAGGTTTCCCTATCAGCTCCTAATTTCAGCAATTTTCCCGCGATATCCAGCACCGTATCAATATTTTTGGAAGCTTCGCCCGCGGGAAAATCGAGGGCAGCCACATTTAATCCGGTATCTTTTAAACCGGCAAGAAATTTTTGCCCGTGCAGTTTGTTCACGCAATCGTCCGTTATTATTACATAGCGCCCAGCCTTGTGGTTTTTGGCAATCAACAGCGCCATCCGGTCCGTAATGCCGTTACCGATACGGATTTCATAAGATGATAAATATTTCTTATCAAGATTGACTTTCATTGAACGCATATATTTACTCCTCTATCTTAGTGTTTCATTGCCGTGGATAGAGCCCTTAATTCGTCCATCAACTGGTAGAATTTTTCCGGCTTTAAAGACTGTGCTCCGTCGGAGACAGCCTTTTCCGGCTCCGGATGCATTTCCACCAAAAGACCATCGGCGCCAACCGCGATTGCGGCGCGGGAAAGGGGGATGACATACTTCCAGTGACCGGCGGCATGACTAGGATCAACAATAACCGGCAGATGCGTCAAACCTTTTAATACCGGAACAGCGCTTATATCCAGCGTGTTTCTTGTCGCTGTTTCAAACGTTCTGATGCCGCGTTCGCAAAGAATTACCTGTGA
>MGQN01000044.1:30052-35826 GCA_001797845.1 Deltaproteobacteria bacterium RBG_16_44_11
TGCGAATGCCCGACTTTTTTGAGCAGGGCGAAATTCTGCACGTTGCGCGCGCCGATTTGCAAAATATCGGCATAAGATTCCACCAGATCAACATCGGCAGGATTGACCACTTCCGTAATCACCGGTATGCTTGCCCGTACCCGCACCTGATCCAAAATTTTCAGGCCTTCTTCTTCCATCCCCTGGAAGCTGTAAGGCGAAGTGCGCGGTTTGTAAGCGCCGCCGCGAAGAATTTGCGCGCCGCCCTTTTTGGCGATATAGGCGCTTTCCAATAGTTGTTCTTCGCTTTCGATCGAGCAAGGTCCGGCCATGACGATGAATTCCGGGCCGCCGATTTTAATTTTACCCACAGAAACTATTGTATTGCCCTCGTGCGATTCACGGCTGGCCAGTTTGTATGGTTTTAAAATAGGCATAGTTTTTTCCACTCCCGGTAAAGATTCCGCGTATTTAAGAATTGTTTTGTCGCGGTTGTCGCCGACAGCGCCGATGATAGTACGCTCTACGCCGCGCGACGGATGCGCTTTGTATCCGACCGATTCAACCCACCGGATCACATCCTCTATTTGCTTTTCTGTAGCCTGGTTTTTCATTACAATAATCATGATTTCTTCCTCCCGAAATAAAAAAGGCCATGACGTTTTTGCCGCCACAGCCTTTAAAAACACGAAAGCCATGGGCGGCTCTTTTTGATCCACCCATGGCTGTTTTTGGTTTATGTTACCTTAACAAGTCCTCCTCAGCGACGGGCAGACCAATGCAAAATAGGTATAAAACCAGTAACCATAAATATTGCTGTTTGCGTTTAGTTTTCTGTCCATCGTGAAACCCCTATCCTTTACTTGAAGTTCATATAAACAAACTAAAAATGTTTGTCAAGGGGAAATTTTAAAAAAGTTAATTTAATCTGCATTTAAAGAATCAGAAAAAAGTTTAGAACAAATTAATTAGTTTAAGACTTTGAAACATTTTGTTTTTCACTTTTCCGCGTCTTCGTTTGCTTCTCTTGTCGCTTTCTCCGTGGCTTGTACAGCTTTATTCACTTTATCAGCGGCTTCTTTAGCTTTGTCTAACTCCGGCAGGGATTGCTCCGCGCCACCCGTTACAACCGTGGTCATCGGTTCGGAGAAATATTTTATCCAGAAAAATACGGCGGCGATGATGATAATCATGATAACCAAAAAAGCTAACTTCGAGATACCTTTTGTCTTTTTCATTTATTAACTCCTGTGGTTAGCTAAAACAGAAAGATTCCAGTGGCTGTCCCCCCAACGGGGGTACAGCCACTGGTAATTGCCGAGATTTGTCTAACAATTGTTACTACTTAAATATGCCTGCTTTTTGAGGTGCTTTT
The DNA here is from genome assembly GCA_001797845.1 of Deltaproteobacteria bacterium RBG_16_44_11. Classification (GTDB taxonomy): domain Bacteria; phylum Desulfobacterota; class Syntrophia; order Syntrophales; family Smithellaceae; genus UBA4810. The sequence goes on from MGQN01000044.1 coordinate 31,407, forward strand.
AACGGCCTCTTTTATCATGTTTACCCGGGCCTCTAGACTCGCGCGGCGGTTGAGCTGGTTTGGGTTGGGGCTTAGCGCTTCGATACTGTTTTCGCGGCGGTAGTCCCTGGACATTCCAGGATTTATTTCTTTCCCAATGTCTGTTGTTTTGCCATCTTTCCCAATTAGGTCGAAGTTGATGGTGAGGTATTCTTTCGTGGTTCCACGAATGCCCTCTCCAACGATGATCCCTGTAATCATTTCTCCAGCCTGGGGGTACCGTTCTATAAAAAGGTGGAGCAAGGCGATTATGGACCCAACCGCGATCATGGTATCTGGAACGGTACCAGCGTCCGTTCCATGGACGCCACCACCAACCGCCGTAGAAATATATTTCCTCCTGGACGTCAGGCACAGCATAAACATATGTTTCCGGTATTACCACTACCTGCGGCGGCGCGGGGAAGATAATCGGCGGGGGTAGGGGAATGTTAACTCTTACGCTCACCTGTGCCATGACCGTCATCGGAACGGTCATGAAAAGTGCCAAAAGTATTGTTCCATAAAGCAGCTTTTTCATCTTATTGCCTCCTTTTTTAGTTATACTTTTTAATTGGTATTGGCGGAAATTAATTTATCTTTTTTGCGGGATAATTTCCAGCCAATAATCATCCGGATCATTTATAAAGTAAATGCCCATGGCTTTGTTTTCAAAACAGATACAGCCCATTTTTTCATGCAGGGCGTGGGCGGCCGCGAAATCGTCCACTTTGAAGGCCAGATGAAATTCATTATCGCCCAGATTGTAAGGTTCTTTTCTTTCCTTGAGCCAGGTCAGCTCCAGTTGGTGCGGCATCTTGCCGTCGGAAAGAAAAACAATGATGAAACTTTTATCCGAAGCCTCATAGCGTCTCGCTTCTGTCAGCTGCAGGGCTTCCTTGTAAAAGGTTAAACTTTTTTCTAAATTTAAAACATTGATATTGTTATGAGCGAAGGTAAACTGCATAAAGTAATTTCTTCCCCGAAAAAATTTACTTTAATCTTCTGACTTCCACCGTTTCTGATATATTTTGAACTTCTAAGTAGTATTTGCCTTCTTTTTGGGTAATTTGCGCTTCCGGATTAAACGCATAATGATGCAAAAATTTAGTATCACATTGTCGCCATTTCTGACCATCAGTGAACTCAAAGGTAGTGTAGCTTTTAAACCCCATGAATTTTCCTTTTATCGTTCCTTTGGTTATAATATTCACTACATCCATAGATCACCTCCATGCGCTTAGCAATAAAGAACGCGCGGTAAGTTGCTAAGGTTCCAACTTTGTTGGCTTATACTGTATCGCTATCGGTGAATAATGTCATGCATAATTATTTATGACAAATAGGGCGCTGACTTTGTTTGTTCTAGGGTTTGATCATCACTTTGATGGCCCCTGCGTCCTGAAGCTGCGCCTTGAATGCTTCCGCGGCTTCATCCAGAGAGAAGATATTGGTTACCATGTTTTTGGTCTTGACCTTTCCGCTCTTGAGAAGTTCTATTGCTGAAGGGAAGTTGCCGCCTAAACAGCCGATAAGCGTTAGATTCTTGCTGAGGACGGAGATAGGATCCCATTTAAGCGGTTCTTCGTAAACGCCGACGAGCATGATTTTCCCACCACCTCGCGCTATGGCCACGGATTGGTCGAACGTCACCTGTGTGCCCGCACATTCCACAACGGTATTTACACCCAGATTAGCTGTAGCCTCCATAATCGCCTTGACAGCGTCAGCTTTAGCCGCGTCGACCACCAAATCCGCGCCGCAAATTTTCGCTGTTTCGAGACGAGCAGGTCTGCGCCCACTGGCGAGAATTTTTGCCACGCCCATGGCTTTGAGCACCTGGATGGCGTAAAGGCCTATTACCCCTAAACCAATGACAGCTACGATTTCATTTTCTTTCGGCTGAGCGCGATTGACGGAAAAATAAGAAATGGAAAGGGGTTCCACCGATGCCCCGTCTTCATAAGTGAGTTCATCAGGCAGGGCGAAAACACTGCGCCCCAGAACGGCAAAGGGAACATGAACGTATTGTGCCATAGCTCCGGGAAACTGATAGCCGAGAAGCGCCATGTTGGAACAACGATGCATCTTACCCTCTCGACACCAGAAGCATTTGCCGCAGGGGCGAAAGCCCGCCGCCGTAACACGCATGCCAGGCTTAATGCCTTGCACCTGAGCGCCTATTTCCACTACATCGCCGCTGAATTCATGTCCGAAGATGGTGCCCTGCACGTCATTGCGCTTATAAACATGCAAATCAGAGCCGCACACACCGCACAGTTTCACTTTGATAATAATTCCATTAATTGATAATGTTCAAAACTATTTCAAAGATTAAGCCCGCTGTCAATATGGGTATAAAAAATAGTGCGTTGACCCTATTTAATCTAGTTACCTCACAGTCAAGTAAAATGGCTCATCTAAAAATATGCGAGTTGAATTATTTAAACAGATCATGATAATGTTGTGCAAATTATTGCGAGGGCTCGTTTAATGAGTGGAACTAACCGCGCCGATATCAAAGTGGGTGCGCGCGTAAAAGTTGTGCAGAAGCAGGATCAGTGTACAGGCAATCTGACCGAAGGCATTGTGCGGAATATTCTTACAAAATCAGGTACTCATCCGCATGGAATCAAGGTGCGTCTGGAAGGCGGGATTGTCGGCAGGGTCAAAGAAATTATCTGATACCAATTCGATTTCTTTGGCTAACTTTGTTGGCTGCGTCGTCGGCTTCCTCAACGTATTATTAATACGTCTGCGGAGCCTTCTCCTTGCTGCCGCGTTATCCTTTGAAATCGAAATGGTATAGGACACGACACATAGGTTGCTATGCTCAAATGCAAACAGAGGTTTTATGCAGATATTTGTTGATGCGGATGCGTTTCCGAATGTTATCAGAGATATCTTGATCAAAGCATCCTTACGATTAAATGTTTCTTTGATCTTTGTGGCCAATAAACCGTTGCGTCTCGAGAACTTGACAAATATATCCCTGATCCTGGTTCCGGAGGGGCCTGATGTGGCCGATGATTGCATTGCCCAGTTAGTGCAGCCGGGCGACCTCGTGATAACAGCCGATATTCCGCTTGCCGACCGTGTAGTCGCCAAAAAAGCCTTTGCGATGAATCCGCGCGGCAAACTCTATACGGAGCACAACATCAAAGACCGGCTGGCGATGCGGAATTTGCTCAATGAACTAAGAGATAATGGCACGATGACAGGCGGCCCGGCTGAATTCGGCAAGAAAGACCGTCAGGCATTTGCCAACCAGCTGGACAGCTTTTTAATCAGACAGCTGAAATTAGAAAACTCAACGAAATGAAAAATAATGCTATTCCTCAAATGAATCTTCTTGATATTATATCTTACTTTCGGTAAACGAATATACTATTTTTATCCGGGGTAAAATGATGCCGAAAAACACAAAAAGAAATGACCTGTCCGGTTTGACTCTGCTGGGCAAAGCGACGAAGCCGTTGCGCAAGCTGGAGACGTTTCCCAATCGCCATCCCAAACGCAACTATTTAATTACCCTGCAAACAGAAGAATTTACTTGTGTTTGTCCCAAGACGGGTCAGCCGGATTTCGCCAAAATAAAAATCCAATACATACCGGATAAGAAAATTATCGAATCCAAATCATTAAAATTATATCTATGGTCTTTCCGCAATGAGGGTGTTTTTCACGAACATGTCACCAATATAATTTTGGATGATCTGGTAGCCGCACTTAAACCGCGCTGGTGTAAGGTCAGCGCGGAATTTGCCGTGCGCGGCGGCATCGGCATTACTGTGGACACAGAATATAAAAAATAATTTGTTGCTGCATATAAAAAACAGAAAATAATTTTGAAATTATTACGCATAAAAAGGACAAAGAATGGCAAAACGCAAAGATATAAAGAAAGTTTTGATTATCGGCTCAGGCCCCATAGTTATCGGTCAGGCTTGTGAATTTGATTACTCGGGAACTCAGGCCTGCAAAGCACTGCGCAAGTTAGGTTATAAAATTGTTCTGGTTAACTCCAATCCGGCAACGATTATGACCGACCCGGGCATGGCCGATGTTACTTATATCGAACCTCTAAATTTTCAAACCCTGACAGAAATTATTGAAAATGAAAAACCGGATGCTATCCTTCCCAATTTGGGCGGCCAGACCGGACTGAATCTCACTTCGGAACTGCACCGCAAGGGAGTTTTAAAAAAACACGGCGTAAAAGTAATCGGTGTTCAAGTGGACGCCATCGAACGCGGGGAAGATAGAATCGCTTTTAAAGAAACCATGAACAAACTGGGTATTGAAATGCCCAAGAGTGAACCGGCTGTCACTGTGGAAGAAGCCGAGAAAATAGCGGCTCAGCTCGGTTATCCGGTTGTTATTCGCCCGGCTTATACCATGG
>MGQN01000044.1:35886-36210 GCA_001797845.1 Deltaproteobacteria bacterium RBG_16_44_11
GCCTAATCGGCCAGATACTGGTGGAAGAATCCGTTTTAGGTTGGGAGGAGTTGGAGCTGGAAGTCGTCCGCGACGCGAAAAATCAGATGATTACCGTTTGCTTTATCGAAAATGTCGACGCCATGGGCGTGCATACCGGCGATTCTTATTGCACCGCGCCGATGCTGACCATCGATCCTAAACTGCAAAAACAACTGCAAAAGTATTCTTACGATATCGTGGAAGCGATTCAAGTCATCGGCGGAACCAATATCCAATTCGCGCATGATCCCCAAACCGGTCGCGTGGTGGTGATTGAAATCAATCCGCGCACGTCGCGCTCAT
>MGQN01000044.1:36228-43032 GCA_001797845.1 Deltaproteobacteria bacterium RBG_16_44_11
ATATCATCAATGCTGGCCGCCGGAATCACTCTGGATGAAATTCCTTACTGGCGTGAAGGAACTTTGGATAAATATACGCCTTCGGGAGATTACGTGGTTGTAAAATTCTCCCGCTGGGATTTTGAAAAGTTCCCCGGAGCGGAAGATAAACTGGGTACACAGATGCGCGCTGTCGGCGAAGTCATGAGCATCGGCAAAAACTATAAAGAAGCATTTCAAAAATCGATTCGTTCATTGGAAAAATCGCGCTACGGTTTGGGTTTTGTCAAAGATTTCAATAAAAAATCTCTTGATGAACTCATGGAGTTACTGAGTGAACCATCCAGCGAAAGACAATTCATCATGTATGAAGCCCTGCGCAAAGGAGCCAACGTAGAAACACTATTTGCCAGAACTTATATTAAAAAGTGGTTCATCGAACAGATGAAGGAACTGGTTGAGCTGGAAGAAAAGATAATCGCTTTCAGGGATAAAACTCTTCCCGATAATTTGTTAATTCAGGCAAAAAAAGATGGGTTCGCGGATAGGTACCTGGCGCAAATTTTAGGCAGGAAAGAAGATGAAATAAGAAGCAAGCGAATATCTTTAGGTGTCAACGAATGCTGGGAAGCGGTGCCGGTCAGCGGTGTGGAAAACGCAGCCTATTATTTTTCCACTTACAACGCACCGGATAAAGTTGCCGTAAGCTCACGCCGCAAAATTATGGTTCTGGGCGGCGGGCCCAACAGAATCGGCCAGGGCATCGAATTTGATTATTGCTGTGTGCATGCGGCTTTTGCCCTGCGCGATGAGGGGTTTGAATCCATCATGGTAAATTGCAATCCGGAAACAGTTTCTACGGATTTCGATACATCCGACAAACTCTACTTTGAGCCGCTGACTGTCGAAGACGTCTTGAGCATTTACGAAAAAGAAAAACCGGAGGGCGTGATTTGTCAATTCGGCGGGCAAACACCGCTAAATATAGCGGCGGAGCTAGCCCGCGCCGGGGTAAAGATTATCGGCACTTCGCCGGAAACGATAGATCTCGCGGAAGACCGCGACCGCTTCCGAAAAATGATGGATAAGCTGGGTATTCCCATGCCGGCTTCAGGAATGGCGAGTAACCTGGAACAAGCGCTTGCCGTCGCCAAACGTATCGGTTATCCTTTGATGGTTCGTCCTTCTTATGTCTTGGGCGGGCGCGGCATGGAAGTTGTCCATGATGAGGAAATGCTCAAAAGATATGTAACCGCCGCTGTCGGTGTTACACCGGAGCGTCCTATCCTGATCGATAAATTTCTGGAAAACGCCATCGAAGCGGAAGCCGATGCCATTTCGGACGGCACCGACGCGTTTGTCCCCGCGGTAATGGAGCATATCGAACTTGCCGGCATTCATTCCGGTGATTCCGCCTGCGTTATTCCGCCGATAAGTATTCCAGCCAAGCACATCGATACGATTAACGATTATACCAAGAAAATTGCCGTGGAATTTGGTGTGGTGGGATTGATGAATATTCAATACGCGATCGCGAACGATATTGTTTATATACTGGAAGCTAATCCCCGTGCTTCACGCACCGTGCCATTGGTTTCCAAAGTATGCAACATTTCCATGGCGCGTCTGGCCGCGCAAGTAATGCTGGGCAAAAAGCTCTCTGACCTGAATTTAAAAAATAAGGTCTTCCGGCATTTCGGCGTGAAAGAAGCCGTTTTCCCCTTCAACATGTATCCCGAAGTTGATCCGATTTTAGGGCCGGAAATGCGCTCCACGGGGGAAGTTCTGGGATTAGCTGATTCTTTTGGCCTTGCTTATTACAAAGCGCAGGAAGCAACTCAGCAAGTGCTTCCGGCGGAAGGTACCGTGCTTATAACTGTAGAGGAGAAAGATAAAAGCGGCATACTAGAAGTGGCCCGGGCATTTAAAAAAATTGGCTTTAAAATCAAAGCTACCGAAGGAACATACAAATTTTTAACCGAAAATAAAATTACTGTTGAGAAAATTTCCAAAATGCACGAGGGAAGACCCAACATTGTTGACGCCATCAAAAACGGAGAGATTCAACTGGTAATTAACACACCGGCGGGGCGTCTCAGTAAATATGACGATTCCTACATCCGTAAAGCGGCGATAAAATATAAAATACCTTATATTACAACCCTTGCCGCAGCAGTCGCCGCGGCAAAGGGCATTGCCGCCTTCCGCCAGGGGCATGGCCGGGCAAAATCACTGCAAAGCTATCACGCGGAGATAAAATAGATGCTTATGTAAAGCGGAATTAAAATTGACAACTGTGATACAAAGTACACTCTCATGCAACCATTGTTAAGTCTAAAAATTAAAACAAGAAAGAAAGGAGATATGATATGCAAATATTGTCCATAATCGCGCAAATTCTTATGGCTATAGCTACGATTATAATCGCTGTTTATGCTTACCATAGTTTTAAATTATCCTCTGCAATAAAGCACTCATCAGAGACAAATCAAAGCAACATTAATAAGCTTTACATGGGGTTTATAACAACATTTCTTTACGTTGCTAAATACTCTCACACAAGCCAAAAAGATGTCAAAATACAAGATTTTGACTACAAATATAAAGAAGTTGAAAAATATTTCGAATCTAACAATCAAATAACATCTTAAGCACTAATTATCGGACGACCGGGCGAAATGCGGAAATAAAACGAGACTGAAGACCGTGGTCTGAAGGTGTAGCTTCAGCTGAAAAGGGGTAACATCCAATAAAATAATCGAATCCTTCTAATTTTACGATGCAATTTCCCCTTTTCATTTTTTGTTGAATAAAGTAAAATTACAAAAAAACATGGGAAATACCAACTATGTATATTAACTATTATGCTACATCTTCCCCACAAAAAAAGTTACACATGAGTATCAGTGTTGGTATCTCTTTTTCAGGAGGTCAAATGAAGCTGATCACAATTTTAGCGTGCTTTCTCATCACCACAATGAGCGGATGTGTTTCTGTTTCAGTAATGCCAAGCGGTAGCCCTGTCAAGGCCACGCCACGCCCGAATGACTGCCCTATTGAGTTTTTCCGGATCGCCAAGCCGGATCGTCCCTTTTTTGAAATCGCAACAATTTCAGCCGAAGGTCCAAGAAGTACTCCACCAGCGGCAGAACAAGAAAAAATCCGACGAAAAGCTTGTGAATTAGGGGCTGATGCAGTAATCGTTACACGTGAATCTGCACCTCAACATGGCATGATTGGTGTGGCTATCAAATACAAGTAAAAAGTTTTCAAATGTGTAAATAGGAACGATTCTATTTAAAGATATCATAAAAGTTCAATTCATCTAATCGCTACGCTCCGGCTGATTTTAGCGTTAGGGCATTGAGGAGAATACATGAGCGTAACCGCATTGGCATTAAGTATCTTTGCTCTGACATTCACCATCTTCAGTTTTTGGTGGATGAACTGGCGGAAGGGATCTCTTAAGATTAGTAATATTAGAACCTATGCGGCAGTGAGTTCTCAAAATAAGTTAATGATCGAACTCCCTATAATATTCTTCAATCATGGCGCACTGCCAGTATTAGTTGATAATCTTCGGCTAATATTTCCAGATCGCGGTGGACCACACAGCGCATTACATTTTAGCGCAACTGTAGAGAAATTGGGCACGGTCGAGGGAAGGGCTTTGGCTACTCCGTTTGCTGTACACAAGGGGCAAGCTTTGCTTATGATATGCGAGTTTCAAAGGATCCGATCTGGGTTCGTGTTCGAGGCGCAAAACTATGATATCGTAATTGAGGCACTACTGGGAGGCGCAGTCGAATGGAAAGTAATTAAAACGTTTCAATTGAAAGTGCGGGAATCGCAAATTAAGGTGTTGAACACGGCATTTGTAGCTCATGACAATGAACCGCAACTTACCCAACCCTAACAAGCCGCTACAGCCGATCGCTACGCTCCGGCTGATTTTTTCGTTAGGAACGAAAAAATATGGATGAAGGAACTGTAGGCATATTAGTCTTAATAATTATTTCAATAATCGTTAGCATTGCCACACATGCTGTGGTCGCTAACTTTTCTCGCGCCTTAGTTATTTCCGTCATCATTAGTTGTGTTGCCTTTCAAGTTGCAGCTTTTATCCATATTGGTTACTTAGACAAATTCTTTATTATTGCTGTGATAACAACTTCTTTTATTATTGGAATTATTAGCGCGTTGGTGGGTTTACCATTTTATTTAAAAAGGAAAAAAAGTTCCTAACAAGTCGCTAGAGCCGATCGCTACGCTCCGGCTGACTTTTTCGTTATCTAATTAAGAGGAGTTATGTATGGGGTCAGTTTTATTAGGATTGAATCAACAAATTAAATGGCCAAATTATTGCGTGCTATGTAATAAAGAAACCACGGATTGGTCTGCGGCAAGCAAAACAAATTTATCAAATTTTCAATACTATGTTGTGGTAGTACAATATACAACACAGACATACAGTCTCACGTTTCCAGTATGCACAAAACATAAGAGATTATGTGATTTATTATACAAACCATTCGACTTCATTTCGCTCTTGGGTTCTCTAGTTATTGGGTTAATTTTGTGGGCAATATTCTTTGCACTTTTTCATCTTATATTCAGGCTTCTTGGATTAGAAACTGTTGCCAAAGATTTGATTGACACACTACCTATTGTTTTAGCTGTTGGATTAGTATTGTTTTATTACGTTTATGCAATATTTCTTCATCCTGTGCAAATTTCAAATTGGTCCGAAAATTCAATTAAAATATCCATACGAAATAAAAAATATTTTAATGATTTTAAGTTGCTTAACATGGATAATATAACAGAATAAGCGCGCAATTATAATTGTAAAATGTTTAATAAAAAGATAACAAACCAATCCAGCCGATCGCTACGCTCCGGCTGATTTTTTCGATATGGTTTCATATTCAAAGGTAAGCTATTATGTCTATCATCGAATTTGATCGCAAGGCAGAAAGGCAAATTAAAATAAACAAAAGAGCAGAATTCACTTTCCCAAATCAATATGGAGGAGAAATTGAAAACTATAATTACTTCCCTCAACAATATAAAGTAATCATAGGCAAAGAAAAATTTTCTGGTGGTTTGTATTTTAATCCACGACCCTATTATTATTTTGAAATTCATAAAGATGGCCATAATGCCTTTTTCAATTTAGTAAAAAATAAGAAAACATTTCACGTAAAAGCTGATTTATCTAATAAAATTGTTCATATAGAATAATTACGCTCTTGGTAAAACACATTATGAGTCTTAACATGCTGCTAGTAGAGAAGCGCAAAAAAACGCGCACTCCTTACAGCAGCGGCGTTATGTAAGGAACAAGAAATGAAAGTATTAATAGTAGTGGCAATTCTTGTCTTCTTGTATTGGTTTTTTATTCTACGGCCAGGAAGATTAGATTTCTGGAAGATTGCAAGTAAATATCCTGATGAAGCATACAATCTTTTTATATCTGAAGACTGTTGGAAGGTATTTGAGGAAAACCTTCCAGATGACCACCAATTTATTGTTCCAAAAGAGGACTGGGCAGGTCCATTTCGGCTTAGGGTTCCCAAACTTGGAAATAGAATAATATATGTTTTTGGTAAATATCCAAACTTTGAAAAATCGCAAAATGAATTCATGACTAAATATGACAAAAGCACATAACACGCAAATACAGCGGACGGCTTTCAGTCGCCGTTGATCAGCACGTTATAAAAACCCCAACTCCTGCAAAAGTTCTCTGGCTCTCGCGGCCTCGTCAACTGATACCATAAGTCGTGCATGAAGAACCCCTATTAGCTTACTGGTATTTTCATCCTGGAAATAATAATGGATATCTTCACCATCAAGCACAGACTTGATAAAGGCAATATCACCCTGATTATATGTGGAGAAAATCTCAATCATATCCACATAACGCATATCGTCTTCGCTCTTCGGCGGCAGTGCGTCGATCAAATAAACACCGCAATCCGCGCACTTATAAACCCCTTCACGATATTCGCTTTTGCATTTGGGGCAAAACATAAAAAATCTTTCTTTTAATTACTTGTGATTTATTTTGTCAGTTTAATTATCACCGTGGGATCATCCCAAACAAAATAAGTTTTTTCCGATAATTCAACCAGATTAACGATATTTTTCGCGCTGTCGGTAAGGATTACGGTAGATGTTTCAAAAGACAATTTTCCGTTTAACTGCTTCTTTTTATCTATAATTCCCTTAATTTTGCGCTCTTTAACCGCTTTGGCAAAGGCCTCGTTGGATGCATGCCAGAAAATAATTCTGCCCTCTTCTATTTCGATTCTGCCCCAGAGATATTCGGGCTCTTTTTCGCCCTCTTCCGGCAGTATGTTGAAATACAGCCATGATTTCCCCTTCATGATTTTTATTTTTGCTGTTTCAACATCTTCCTTATCCTCTAGAAAAATAATTTTTATGATACCTTTGTCCGGCTCCAGAGTTTTGATCAGCATGGCACCATCCTGATTTATCCAGGTGCCGTCTATCTTTTGCGCGTCCAATTTGTAATCTTCCAGCCCGACGATATTTTTCGAAACGACAGGACATCCCGTCACCATCGCCGAGATCAATATTAACGAAAATATTCTTACTGTTTTCATCATTTCAACTCCATTCTATTTTATCCCGACCGATTGGCTTCGTCGTTCCAGTAGAATAACATTACGCCATATCCCGGTAAGAGGACCGTGCGTCATTTTGCCTAACCGCTCACGTCGACCGACTTCGCGAAACCCATGTTTTTTCACCAGAGCCAGACTTGCTTTGTTTTCCGGAAATATCCCCGCCTGCAGT
>MGQN01000044.1:43081-68716 GCA_001797845.1 Deltaproteobacteria bacterium RBG_16_44_11
ACCTTGGCGGTGCTTTGAACTGCTAACATACAAACTCATCTCTGCCACGCCCGAATATACGCGGCGTACGGAAACCGGACTCAAGGCAGCCCATCCAATGACCTTATCTGCATCTCGTACAACCAATCGGCAATTAAGCAGGTGTGCCATATTCCATTTCTCCCAATCCGGAGCTTCAGTTTCGAATGTAGCATGCCCGGTGGCTATACCTTCCTGATATATACGGCGGACTTGCTCCCAATCGTTAGGCATCATTTTATTTATTACATATTCCATTATCTTATCCTAAGTGACAGTCAATCAATTTTCGCGCCTCGTTCCAAAAGCAGCGCACGAAGTACTGATCTGTGACAGCGTTTTTCGTCAGCGCAATAACAACCGATGGAAAAGTTGGATTGATGCGAGAGAGCGGCAAGCAAATCAAGAGTTCTGCTATTTTCCGGTGTTGTCATCTCGGCGCGGAACTTTCGCATGAAGGATTTCCATTCACTTTCCGTATCGGCATTTTGTCCCAGCTTTATTAATTCGAGGCTGGGTGAAAGATTGGGAAACCAGACATCATACCAATTCTGAGAAGAATACTCTCTTTTAGGCACGCCGCGAGGCGGGCGCCTGACCGTTCCAATGCGAATACCTTCATTGGGAACTCTCTTTGTCCCCAGACGAACTATATGTACTGTCATGATCAACTTCCTACTGATTAGCAAGATCTCGAATTTCCGCGTTTTCAATAACCCGCCCGCGAATATTTTCTGATGTAGCTTTCAACATGGCCCGCCCGAGATCTTGTCCATTTATATAGAGGCCGCGGAATGGTTTCAATAGTCTTAACATCGGTCGCAATATCCGGTATATCCGCGGACTGCTGTTTGATGATTCACCGTCAATAAATCCGGGACGCCAGCAGAGAGCATTGACCAGAGCCATGAGATCACGCTCCGTTTCCGCCTTCACACGCGCCCACATAAAGTGACTATCCATGCATGTACCTTTACCGCTGATGAAGTGGAATACCGCAGTTGGACTATGTATTCGCAGCGTGCCCGCCGCAGCCAAGGCGAAATCGTGCGTAATCTGCCGATATTCCTCCTCTGAGACTTGCGTCGCGGAGATGCCCAGGCAGAAGAGGCAGGCATCGACATCCACGAAAGCCTCTTCGACCGGCGCGTAATCCAGGTAGTCATTGTGTATAAACACACGAAGTTTTTTATGGGTGAAGCGAAGCGGACGCCTGGTAATCGCGTGAATCTCCTTGACATCCGGCGAGGAAAAACATGCCCGAAGAACGCTGCCGCCGCCGGAACCACTTGCGCCAAAGATAAGAACTTTCATGGTCTATGCTCCTCCTTCTGCTAATTTGGAAGCTATTCATACCTTTTCTTCTTAGTGGTACGGTAGAATGAATTATTATTACACATCCTTTATATAAACAGATCTAAATCGGCGAACAGGGGGATCTTCATTATCCATGTAGTCCGAAAATGACAATTCTTTCAATCCGCACGATATAAATCCAGCCAGGTCTTCACGCGTGAGCGGCCATGGCATCTTGCCTTCGTGATCAGTATTCTCCCTGCCTCTGGCAATTACAAGCAAAATTCCGCCCGGTTTGACGAAACGCGCAATTTCAGCTATTGCCGCCTTACGAATTTCCTGCGGCAGAACTTGGAGCGTATAAGATTCTATAACTAAATCGAACGCACCGTGCCAGTTTCCGGGTGCTGTGAATAGATCAGCTATGAAGTAGTGAACAGAAGTCCCCGGGAATCTGTTTCGACACCAGGCAATGGCCGTTGGCGATATGTCAAAAGCTGTCGTGTTAAATCCACGGCTTGCCAATTCTTCGGCATCATCTCCCAGACCGCACCCAACCTTGAGCACTATTTTCTCAGCACTTTTGATATCGTTTTCATTAAGCCAGTGAACCAGTTGGGGATTAGGTGTCAGGTCCGCCCATGGTATGACCGAAGCATCACCTTTTGCCAGTGCATATAGTTCCTCGAACCACCCTGATGCATCACCTTGGGCCAAATGTCGCTTTGCAATTTCTCGCGCCATTGCCCGTTTGTTTTCGTTTATCATTGTTTCCCCGCCAACAAACTTGCCGCCTCTCATTTTTTCGCAAAAACGTTGATACGACGAAAGGTCTCCAAACACCTGCCGAACAAATAATATATGAACTTAGTTTTTTCGATACTATGATTAAAACTATAGAGCTGCCAAATTTCTTGTTCGAGACAAAAATCACATATTTCCAATCACTCTTCGCCAAGTGCTTCAAGGTCTGCCAGATCTTTTTTCCGGCCGGTTGCGCGTTTATTGGCGACATATTGTTTCCTACCTAGAAAGAAAACGGGAACATCGCCATATAAACCTTCTTGTTTTCCCCCATCAGCTTGTTCCCAGGTAACTCCTGTTATTGTAGTAATAAGGTCGATACGGACAGGCGGTGAGCCCAGTTGAACGACAAAATTGGGATTTTGAAAGTCACCAACGGTCAGATTCAGAGAACCGAACCCAAAATCGGTCAAAGCGGATAAAATTTTCTGCGCATTTTCGGGAAATGGACGCACCAAGATATCAATATCACCCGTAAAACGCGGCGCGCCATGAAAGGCGAGAGCATAAGCCCCGACAATCATGTATTCCACTTTATGCCCGTTGAATAACTCGAGCAACTCTTTGAAGTCTATCTGTACTTCCATAATATTGTTTTCGTAGGTAATCGACGGTTGCAACTCGCTCTTCCGCGGGACGGCTCAACCAGTATAAGAGGTCTTCCTTCGCGGATTGCGGATTATGAAGATTGGTTTTCCGGACAATTTTTTTATTCATACGCATGTTTAATAATTATCATAAATTCAAGCAGATTGATATAGCTCTTTCTTCTTTTGATATCCTTAATTTACCTCAACAATTTAACTTTTGCAATTGTTATCTGCAACTAGCTGTTGTGATATTTTACATTTTATTTATAATAGAAAGCAAGACAGGCTGAAGGTTATAAAAGTATATGACAAAATTAACTCTCGATGAATGGGTTGCCCGCCTAAAGAAAAATAAAAGCTTTAATAACAATGCGGCGGCGGTTGTAGAAATACCGGCCAAAGCAGGCGATTGGGAAGATTATCCTTCCTGGGTTAATCCGCAGTTAATCTCTGTCCTGAAAAAACGCGGCATAGAGAGGCTCTACAGACATCAGGCGCAGGCAATTCGCTTTATCCGCAACGGTAAAGACGTTGTGCTGGTGACGCCTACGGCCAGCGGTAAAACGCTTTGCTATAATCTCCCCGTTCTGCAAAGCATTCTGGAGGCGCCCGAAACCCGTGCCCTGTATCTTTTTCCGACCAAGGCGCTGGCGCAGGATCAGATGCACGAAATTCACAACCTGATTACCGATCTGAAAGCCGATATCAAAACTTATACCTACGACGGCGATACGCCCGATGACGCCCGGCAGGCGATTCGCAAGCTGGGGCATGTAGTCGTTACCAATCCCGACATGCTGCACGCGGGAATCCTGCCGCATCACACCAAGTGGCAAAAACTCTTTGCCAACTTAAAATACATCGTTATTGATGAGCTCCATATTTACCGCGGAATTTTCGGCTCGCACTTTGCCAATGTTATCCGTAGGCTGGTACGGATTTGCCGTTTTTACGGGGCTAATCCCGTCTTCATTTGCTGTTCGGCCACCGTGGCCAACCCACGCGAACACGCGGAAAAAATATTGGAACGCGAGGTGGCACTTTTGGACAAAAGCGGCGCGCCTACCGCAGCAAAAACTTTTATTCTTTACAATCCGCCGCTGGTCAACCGCGAACTCGGTATAAGACAGAGCGCTATGACACCAGCGCGTAAAATCGCTTCAGCTCTCATTGAAAACGACATTCAGACTATTGTCTTTGCCACCAGCCGCTTAAACGTGGAAGTTCTGACCAAATATCTGAAAGATAAATTTATACGCGTCAAGCCGCAGGACGATCATTTTGTTACCGGTTATCGCGGCGGCTATCTGCCGAATCTACGGCGCGAAATCGAAAGCGGGCTGAGGACGCGCGAAGTCATGGGCGTTATCAGCACCAACGCGCTGGAGCTGGGTATTGATATCGGCAATCTGGAAGCGTGCATTATGGTAGGCTATCCCGGCTCGATTGCGAGCACCTGGCAGCAGGCCGGACGCGCGGGACGCCGCAGCGGGCATAGCCTGGCTATACTTATTGCCCGCAGTAATCCTTTAGATCAATTTATCATGGAAAATCCCGATTACTTTTTCGCGTTGTCGCCGGAGCATTGCCGCATCAATCCGGACAATCTGCTTATTTTACTACATCATATCAAAAGCGCGGCTTTTGAATTGCCGTTTGAAAAAGGAGAATCCTTCGGCGGTGAGAAGCTGGAAGATTTCCTGCAATATCTTGAAGAAAAGGGAGTACTGCACCAGACGAATGACCGCTGGCACTGGGCGGCGGAAAGTTACCCGGCGGATGAAGTAAGCCTGCGTTCCATTAATCCGGAAAATGTTGTGGTTGTGGATACAACCGTTACGGGAAAGCACAAAGTCATAGCCGAAGTGGATTGGGACAGCGCCTTCACGGCATTGCACGATGAGGCCATTTATATGCTGGCCTCCGAGCAATATCACGTGGACAAACTCGATCTGGAAGGCAAAAAAGCTTATGTGCGCAAGGTGGATTCCGATTACTACACCGACGCCATGACCTACACCAATGTGCGGGTGATCGATTCTTTTGATAAACATAAAGATGACGGGGCTATTGTGGAACACGGCGAAGTGCAGGTGGTGCGCAAAGTCGTGGGCTTCAAAAAAATTAAATTTTATACTTCCGAAAATCTAGGCTATGGCGATGTCAATCTGCCGGAAAAGGACATGCACACGACCAGCTACTGGTTTACCATCCCACGCGACAGCCTGCGCAGACTCGATTTTACGCCCGCGGAAATTATCGATGGCTTGTCCGGTCTGGCCTATACTCTGCATCATTTAGCGGCAATGTTTTTAATGGCGGACGCTCATGATATCGACCGGTCGCTGGGCGATAAAAGCGGTGAATGGTTTGTCAGCCAGGGTAAAACCGGAAGAGTCATAACTTCTTTTGCCGGCGGCCGCCCGGAAATATTGAGTGACAAAGCCGGCGTGCGAATTGACGAATTCGATCCGACTATATTCATCTTTGATTCCTATCCCGGCGGCATTGGGTTTTCCGAACTGCTCTATCGCGAACACGCCAAACTGCTCTCTGCCGCCAAAAGTCTTGTTGAAAAGTGCCCGTGCGCTTACGGCTGCCCGTCGTGCGTGGGGCCGACATTGGAAGTGGGCAAAACCGCCAAAGAAATTGTGCCGAAAATCATCGGACTGGTTTTGGGAAAATGAAATATTTCTTTTGTCATTCCCGTGTAAACGGGAATCCAGTCGTTGCCTCGGTAAAACTGTCAACCCAATTATAAAAATACTGGATTACCCGGTCGAGCCGGGTAATGACAAGATAAAGAAGAAAGCGAAAGATTACAGCAGGGAAATTATTAAGTCATGAGTTCGATTGATAAATTAAAACGCCTGACCGGAGAAAAAAACAGCAAGCCTGTCACGTCTTCAGCCAAACAGGCGCAAATTGATGAATTGCGCCGAAAGATGGATGCCATCATCTCGCGACGGACTCAAAGTTCTAAACCTGCTTCCCAGCGTAATATTCCAGACAATACGATACACCTGGAAAAAATAGTTCCCGGCGAGGAGATGGAAAATAAACACGGAAAATTTTTTCTGGTCAGTGACACCCTTGCCGGCAAATGTCGGCATGGATGCCGCAATATCGCGGAGGCCTTCGGCTTGGACATGAAAGCGGCCGCGGTTTTAGCCAACGATCCGGTTATCGGCAATTACAAGTGCGACGACGGCCTTTTTTTAGATACGGAAACCACCGGGCTTGCCGGAGGCACGGGCACGATGGCCTTTTTAATCGGCCTGGGTTGGTTTGAAGAAGGCTGTTTCCATGTCCGGCAAATTCTCGCGCGCGATTTCAGCGAAGAACGCGCGGCGCTCGCTTACCTTTCCGATATAGCCAGCCAGAAGAAATTCCTGGTTACTTTCAACGGCAAGGCATTTGATGTTAATCTGCTTTCGACGCGCTTCATTTTGAATCGATTGAAAAGCGATCTGGCAAGCCTTCCGCATTTGGATTTACTTCATCCTTCGCGCCGTATTTTGGGGCACCGCCTGGAAAACAGCCGGTTAGGGACTCTGGAGGCGGAAGTCCTGGGAGTTTATCGCGAAGACGATATCCCCGGATGGGAAATTCCCCAGCGTTATTTCGATTGGTTGAAAAATAGAGACGGCCGGCTGCTGGCGGCAATTTTTGAACACAACCGGCTGGATGTAATTTCCATGGCCACGCTCACCGCTCACCTGACCGAAATTATTTGCGCGCGGGAATCGATGCAAAATTCACATGCCGCCGATTACCTGGCCGCAGCCCGCCTTTTGTTGAAGCGTCGCGACGCCGACCGGGTTGTAAAAATTCTAAACATATTCGATGAGCGATCCGGGGGCGATCTATCCGTAATTTCCAAAAAAGAACTTTCTTTTTTATACAAGCGCACTGGGCGCGGGCATGAAGCTGTACAAATCTGGCAGGAAGTTTTAGATATTTCGCCTGTGGATTTTTCCGCCGTCTCAGAGCTGGCCAAATGGATGGAGCACCGCGTCCGTGACTATCATCAGGCAAAAACTTTAGTGGAAAACGCTTTGAGTGAGCAAAATACATTTTCGGATAAGGAAAGAGAATCTTTATCACACCGCTTGAAACGATTGAAGATAAAAATTAAAGATGGCCGGTAGTTTTTTTGTGATTTCGATGTAGGTTAGGAATATATTGAAGTTGCGAAAAAATTCTATGCAGATTTATTTTTTTCAGTAAGAAATATTTGTTCGATTTTCTGGCGGTCAATTTTACCGGTCGCTGTCATCGTGATATGCGGCACAATCTTTATGCGGCGTGGCACGGCGTAAGGCTCCAGCATATCCATCAAAAGCTTTTTCAAGTGGGTTTCGGTAAGATCACAGGCAACCAGAGCACCGATCACGCTTTCGCGTCCCTTTTCCATGGGCAAAGAAACAACAACGGCATCTCGCACCGTCGGCAATGTTTTGATTTTGTTTTGTACATCCAGCAGGTCTACTCTTTTGCCGGCCACTTTAACAATGCCGTCCGCGCGCCCCAAAAGGACAAAGCGATTATCCTTGTCTGCCCGGGATTCATCACCGGTCAAACAAAAACCATCCGCATCCCGTTTCATTTCTGGGGAGACAAAATCGGATTTAATGGATAGTCTTTCCCCGTCAATTTTCCAGGAAACAATATCAAAAGGCTTCCAGCTTTCGGCATGTTCGCTGATGTTGTGCGAAGCAATGCCCCCGGTTTCCGTCGAGCCGTAAATTTCGGTTATGCCCAAGCCGGTTTTTTTCTGAAAATGCAACGCATCGGCGCGGTTCAGCACGCCGGAAGAAGAAAAAGCGACTTTCAGGGTAGGAGCGGATAAATTATCGACCTTCAAGGCGCGGTAATGAATTGGCACGCTGATCAGGACGGTGGCCTTGTGTTTGTTGATCGTAGAGATGATTTCCTGCGGGAAGGTATAAATGTCCGGCAGAATTTGCGCCCGGGCCGCCAAGGGCGCCAAAACGGAAAAAAGCAATCCGTAGATATGATACGGCGGTACGGTGGAAACAAACAGGTCTTCCTCCGATAACGCGAATTTTTCTTTTAAGTAAAAAGCCTCGGCCAGCAAATTACGGGGCGATTTTGACCAAACCTTGGGTTTTCCGGTGGAACCCCCGGTAAAAAGACGGAGAAACGGTTCGTCAGGGTTGCGGATTTCTTTTGGATTAATATCGGATATTTTTCCAGGAAGAGGAGTGATTACTTCCACTCCCGAAGGCAGTTCCTCGGGATGATCGGCGATAGCGGCGTTAAAACCGACGGCCTCATACATTTCCGTTAGGGCGTGCGCGGAAAAAGAATAAGGCAATATCAATTGACAGGCACCGGCAAGCGAAGCCAGAACACAAGCGGCCGTGACAGCTTTCTTTTCCGTGCAAAGGCAAAGAGTGTTTTTTCCGCCGCGCCTGGCTAAATTATTCTTTATGCCCGCGGCCAACTCAAAAACCTCGCCGTAGCTGTATCCGGAAAGCGTAAAATCTTTCTGGCAGAGCTCTTTGGATGGCTCCAGGATTTTTTTATAAAAACTAATAAAATGATCTTTTTTCGTTTCGGCCATAGTAAAAAATTTAGCTGCGGAATCGATTTCCAAAGCTTGCTTTGAGTTTCATACCCATGATTTAATCATTTTTTGCTTACTTAGCGGAAAAATTG
Source organism: Deltaproteobacteria bacterium RBG_16_44_11 (assembly GCA_001797845.1). GTDB lineage: Bacteria > Desulfobacterota > Syntrophia > Syntrophales > Smithellaceae > UBA4810. The sequence continues at coordinate 51,475 of MGQN01000044.1, forward strand.
AAAAAAATCAATGCCGCTTTTTGGAAATATTTTAAAATATTGCACGGGCATCATGTTGCGCGCCGAAAAGCAAGAAAGGATTTTTGTGTTATTGCAACGTGAAAATGTCATCTCAGCGCGCCCAATTTTTTAAAGACAATTCGAAAAGTTTACAAGGAACTTCTCCGGCTTCTCGATGATATATATGCCAGGAACCATCAAGCCGGCGATCAACAATCACCTTGGCCTTGACCAAATGAAAACAACTGGCTGTCGGCATCAACTGGATGATTTGTCCATTTAATTTCATGAAACACCCCTTCTTGGTGTGTTTCATTCCATATTTATTCCCTAGGAGGTTGACACTTTCACTTTGCAGTTAAGAAGGCGTGGCATAATCATATGCATTAATAAAAACACTAAACTGTTGACAGTTATTCGAACCCGGAATATAAATAAGTAGCGTTTCGATATAAAATTTGCAGCCAGAGAAGGTGATTTTACACCCCCAAATTAACTAAAAACCTAAGAAATAACAAGGAGGTTAAGCTATGGCTAAGTATTTATCTCAGGAATGGTGTGATCTTTACAAGGAAGCAATTAATAACAGTAAGGCTTATGAAGAAGCTGCTAAAACGTGGGAAGGGGATTTTTATTTTATCACTGAGCCGGGCGGTCCGGTCAAGGAAACAGCTTACATGTATATCGATCTTTATCACGGCAAATGCCGGGCATGTGAGATTGTAACTGATTCTAACAAATACAAACCGGCCTTTACTATCGTCGCTCCATATAATATCTGGAAGCAAATCGCCACCAAAAAACTTGACGCGACAAAAGCGCTGATCACCAAACAGTCAAAATTGACCGGTGATATGGCCAAAGTCATGCGTTACACCAAGGCTGCCAATGAACTAACCAACTGCACAATGCTTGTTACAACCGAATGGCTGGATTAATAATTTAATCATCAGCCGCAAAACTGGAGGTTTATATGTGGAATTTCGCCTGTCCTTTGATCGTTTACGGGGATAATTCTCTGGATTATCTTCTGCAAGTGAAGGGTAGCAAGGCTTTTATTGTTACCGATAAAAATATCGTCAAGCTTGGGCTGGTAAAGCTTGTTACAAATAAGCTGGATGAAAAGAATATCAAGTGGGAAATATTTGATGAAGTGGAGCCGGAGCCTTCTATGGATACAATCAAAAAAGCCGGCGTGGCCGTGGGTATTTACCAGCCTGACTGGGTGATCGGTATCGGCGGCGGCTCCTGTATGGATGCCGCAAAAGCTACTATTCTGCTTTTAGCCCGGCCGGAACTGGAACCGGAAGCGCTGTCAGTGCTTGAAGATTTTAATTTCAGAGAGAAAGCAAGATTAATGGCAATTCCCACCACCAGCGGGACAGGTTCGGAAGCAACATGGGCTATAGTGTTGAGTGACACAAAGGATAACCGTAAACTTGGTTTGGGTACAACCGAAAGCATGCCGGATGTGGCCCTTCTTGATCCGGTGATGGTTATGGGAATGCCTGCGCAAATCACGGCGGACACCGGAATGGACGTTATCTGCCATGCCATTGAGGGATACACCTCCGCCTGGGGCACAAGTATGACTCTTGGGCCAGGATTAATCGCCACCAGATTGACATTGCAGTTTCTGCCCCGCGCTTATAAAGACGGTTCTGATCTGGAAGCCCGCACGGAAATGATGAATGCCGCGGCGCTGGGCGGTATGTCCTTCGGTAATTCCATGGCCGGCCTCGCGCACAGCACCGGGCATTCACTCGGCGCAATTTTCCATGTTCCCCACGGGCGTGCCGTGGGTCTTTTCCTGCCTTATACGATGGAATATCTGATTAACGGTGCCGAAGAAACAACTGCCAAATATGCCGAAATGGCGCGCTACTGTTGTGTTGCCAATGGTTCCGATAAAGAATGTGCCCAGGCACTGGTTGCAAAAATACGCGCTCTGGCTAAAGAAATCGGCCAGCCGGCGGCCGTTAAAGATTGTGGTATCGAAAAAAGTTCATACGAAAAAGCAATACCCGCCCTTGTCGAAAGGGCGCTCAATGAAATCATGACCATGACGGTTACCCGCGTTCCAGGCGAAGAAGATCTCGAAAAGATATACAGATACGCTTACGATGGCAAAAGCATAGATTTCTAAGAAAATGCAATCAAGGAGGAAATAATGAACGGTTATCACGGCAAAATTCTGATTGCCGATCTTACAAATGGTAAACTTACGGATGAGCCCCTCAATGAGAAATACGCACGCGATTTTATCGGCAGCACCGGTTTGGCCGCACGCTATCTTTACGATATGGTCGATGAAAAAACCGATCCTCTGGGCCCGGATAATCCTCTTATTCTTATGCCCGGTCTCCTTAATGGAACGAGCGGACCCAGCGTCAGCCGCTGGGGCGGCGCGACAAAATCTCCTTACACCGGACATTACGGCGATGCCAATGCCGGCGCCTGGTTCGGCGCGGAACTCAAAAATGCCGGTTATGACGGTATAATTTTAAAAGGTAAATCAAGCAAGCCGGTTTACATTTACATTAAGGATGGCAAAGCTGAAATTAAAGATGCCGGCCATCTGTGGGGAAAAGATACTTACAAAACTCAGGAAGAAATCAAAAAAGAATATAGCGATAATCGCGTGCAGGTTGCCTGTATCGGGCCGGCATCGGAGAATCTTGTTCCCTACGGCAATATTATGTCCGAGTACGGACACTGCCTGGGACGGGCGGGATTGGGCTGCGTTATGGGCTCCAAGAAGGTTAAGGCGATCGCGGTGCGCGGCAAAACGAAACTTCCCATGGCGGATCCGGAAAAATTCCGCGAAGCTTCGCGTAAAGCTATGACCGAGGTCAAAGAAGGTTTCCTGTCCATGATTATGCACCAAACCGGCACGGCCGGGTGGATTGATTCGGCTATTTCCTATGGCGATGGCCCCACAAATTATTACACCGCTCCCACTTTGCCGGAATCGTCCAAAATAAGCGGCGCCGAGCAGTTAGAAAAATATCAGACGGACAGCACCGCCTGTTATGGCTGCCCGATACGCTGCCGCAAAATTCTCCAGATCAAAGAAGGGAAGCATTTATATGATCGGGTGGAGGGGCCGGAATATGAAACCCTTATGGCCTGGGGTGCATTGATGGGTTTGGATATTGATATGTCCACTGCCGTATATTTGAATGAATTATGCAACGCATATGGATTCGACACGATCAGCAGTGGTGCCAGCGCCGCCTACGCATTCTATTTATATAATCTCGGAGTAATTTCAGAGAAAGATACAGGTGGATTAAAGCTGACCTGGGGCAATATCGACGCGGCAATTGAGTTGGCGCATCAAATCGGCCAAAACAAGGGCTTCGGTGCTGTGTTGGCGGGCGGAACAAAGAAGATGGCGCAAAAATACGGCCGACCTTCTGGAGAGGCGGTGCAAACCAAGGGGCTGGAATTTCCGATGCACGATCCGAGAGCCTACCATTCCATGGGCATTGTTTACGCGACCGCACCGCGCGGCGCGGATCATAATAAAAATGATGCCTATCAGGTGGACAGCGGAGTAGTTCATCCTGACCTTGATGTGGAGGTAACTGACCGCTGGGCTGATGATAAAGCTATCGGTGTTGTAAAAGGGCAGAATTTCAGAAATCTGACTGATTCACTGGGGATTTGTCATTTTGCCATCATACCCTTCAACATGCTTATCGATATGATTAACGCATCCACAGGCTGGAATACGACCATGGATGAATTACTGAAGGCCGGGGAACGCACCTTCCAGATGCAGCGCGCCCTTTCCTGCAAGCTGGGCATTACCGCCAAAGATGACGAATTACCCGAGCTGGCCGTGAGGCCGATTCCCAATAGTGGGCAGGAAGGTCATGTGCCTAACATGGGAAAGATGCTGCCGGAGTACTATGCCATTCGAGATTGGGATAAATTAAGCGGTAAGCCATCGAAAAAATGTTTGGAAAGCCTGGACATGCCGGAAATCGCCGTAGATCTTGGGGCAAAATAACAGCATCGTGAAGATGCTATGAACAGAGGGAATATTTTTGCCTGCCATTAACATTAATTTTATCGGGCCGTGGAGAGTTTTACTTGGCGCGCGAACTGTAACTGTCAAGGTGGAAAGTATTGATGAGGCCAGAAATTACGTGGAAACTAATTTCGGTCCTGTATTCGAGAAAAAGATTAAGTCCATGGGAGTTGGTAAAAAGCAATCCATCTGGGACAACAGCAATATTCTGCTCAACGGTAAAAACATAAAATTGCATGAACAGATAACATTTAAAGACGGCGACAAGCTTGACCTGTTGCCCAAAGTAGCCGGAGGCTAAATAAGGAGGATTATATGAAATTTACATTTTTACTTTTTATTCTCTATCTCAAACTTAAAAAAGCGTCCAAAAAGAATCCTGAATTTCAGGAATACATAAAGAAAGAAAAAACAAAGGTATTGATTAAAACCGCCGATGGTAAAAGAGGAAGAATGTTTATTTTCGACAACGGGAAATTTTCATCAGTTCCCGGCGGTGATCAAAAAGAATTCGACGTTGCTTTGGTCTGGAAAGATGCAGATACCGCCTTTAAGGTTATGGCTTCCGAGGACCTCAATGAATCCATGGAAGCTTCTTATGATGGCAGGGTTGTTTTTGAAGGCGATACCCTTCAAGCTCTCTGGTTTACAGGAGCAACAACATTTATAACGGGGAAAAAGTAAACCCCGTTAGAGCAACGGGCGCTTTGCGGTTTCAGAGGGCGGCATTAAACCGCCATCTGTCTTACAGGACTTTAACCCCCCAACAGGAGCTGGGGGCTTTCTCTAACGGGGTAAAAAAATGCCTGAAGCGGAATTTTGCAAAGCATATAGTTGTTGAAAAAATATTGCTGTTGTCTTGGCGAATCCGCTGCGGCGGATGAAGCAATTCCACATTTAAGTGTATAAGTATGGCCAAAGGTCAACCTGCTCATATATTAATTCATAAGCTTAGCAAGAGTTTAGTGACGCCCGACAAGAAAAAAATACGGGTTATAGACTTGAAAAGCGTGCGCCTTATCGCGGCCAAAAAAAGAATCCCCCTGCGGGGGATCGAAATATCCTGCCTCGAACAGAATGTAGTTCCCATGCGCTATATACGCAGCATCGGTACTGTCGGCATTGAAGGACAATTAAAATTGCTTCGCTCCACTGTAGCCGTCTGCGGAGCGGGTGGTCTGGGCGGCACGGTTATCGAGTTGCTGGCGCGGGCGGGAGTAGGGCGTTTAATCATTATCGACAATGATAAATTTTCCGAATCTAATTTCAATCGCCAAATAATGGCTGCGGAAGCGGATTTGGGAAAATCAAAAGTTAAAGTCGCGGCGGCCCGGGTTAAGAAAATCAATTCCGCCGTTGAGGTTTCTGCCGTTAATAAAACAATTAATTCCGAGAACATTAAAAAGTTAATAATAGATGCAGGCGTGGTGCTTGACGGTTTGGACAATTTGAGAACCCGCCGGGTCGTAGCCCGTGCCTGCGATGAATTAAAAATTCCCTTTGTTCACGGAGCAATAGCCGGTTGGTGCGGTCAGTTGTTGACCGTTTTTCCCGGAGATAAAGGGCTTAACGCTATTTGCGGTTTATCTGCCGAGGAAAACGAATACGGGATGGAAACTCACACGGGCAATCCCGCGGCAACTCCCGCGGTAATAGCCGCCTGGGAAGTACAGGAAGCAATAAAAATAATTACCGGGATCGGAACCCCTATTCGTAACCGTCTTATATTCTTAGATTTTGCCGATGGCAATGTGGATGAAATAGCCTTATGATAAAAGTTGGAGAAAGCGGTTGAAAACGATCAAAGTTCCCTCTCGCCTTTGGTACGATAATCAAGAAAAAGAACTTTCTTTTCCCGACAGATGGCAGGTGGATAATCTCACGTCTCCGGGACTGGAAAAACCTGTCCTATCTCCCCAACAAATTGAAGAAAGGGTAAATAATCCCATCGATGGTCCTAAGCTTGCTGAATTGGCGCGCGGGAAAAAAGAAGCGGTAATCGTATTTGACGACATGACACGCCCAACACCGGTCAAAACGGTGGCGCCCTATGTTTTGGACGCATTGCATCAGGCTGGACTGAAAAAAGAACAAATCAGGTTTATCTGGGCACTGGGCAGTCACGGCACCTACGATATGCTTGCCGCCAGAAAAAAACTGGGGGACAAAATAGTTGAAAATTATCCGGTATATAATCACGACGCTTTTCAAAATACATTGCACGCGGGAAAAACTCCCGGCGGTATTGAAGTGTGGTTCAACCGGGAGTTTATGACTTGTGATTTAAAAATAGGCATCGGGTGTGTCACCGCTCACGTGCATGTCGGATTCGGCGGCGGTGCTAAAATAATTTTTCCCGGTGTCGCGGGCATCGAGTCAATCAAGCAGTTTCATGAACATTTTAATATCGATCCTTCCAGACATGGTTTAGGCAATTTCGATAACAATATAATGCGCACCGAATGCGACGCGGCCGGAGACATCGCGGGACTTAATTTCAAAGTTGATTGTTTGATAAACCGCCGCGGTGAAATCGCCAGCCTCTACGCCGGTTCGTTTCGCGCAACCCATAAGCAGGGCGCTGAAGAAGCCAAAGATGCTTACGAGATATTCTCCGACGGGAACTACGATATTGTTGTTGCTAATACTTATGCCAAAGCCAATGAGTCGGGAATCGCCTTGCTTTTGGCCAGAAGGCTGCTAAAGCCGAAAGCGGCGGGAACAGCCGTGATTATCTGTGACGCTCCGGAAGGGCAAGTTCCACACTATGTTTTCGGCTCCTGGGGTACGGATTACGGGGGGAAACATTTACGGCTTCGTCCTAGAGGATATATTAAATCTTTAATGAAAAATTTAATTGTCCTGAATCCTCATCCGGCGCCGACGGATTTAGCCTGGTTGGGTCATCCCGATGATGTGATAGTAGTCAGAACATGGCCGGAAGTTCTTGCTGTTTTGGAAGCGCAATATCCGGCGCAGGCCAGCGTTGGCGTTATCCAAGACGGAACAATGCAGTACATCAAGAAACCAGCACAATAAAAAACATAGTTTACTGCCTCATCGCACACTGCGAAATGAATATTCCAGTATAGTGTGCATCAACACGACACGATAAGGATTTCCTGTACTCATCGCCCAATAGAGATGAGTTTTGCCGGCTGCGGAATCGTACCAGGTTAGCGAATCGATGATGCTTGCGCCGTATTCATAGCCGTAGTTATAGTCGTTGTTACGCGGCGTAGGATGATCGGAAATATAAGTGTCGCCACTCAGCTCATAATCATAGGCGTTTGGGTTTTTGACGGAATGAAACATGAAACTGGTATGACCGCCATCCGCCACCGCACTCCAGATACGACGCGCCGCTGACCATGGTCCCCAAGGGTGATCAGCTTCCCGCATGTAAATACCTACTTTGGGATTATCGGCAAAAGAGATACCCCGGGCATTTCCCGGCGGGCGGCAGCCGTAGAGCATAATCCATTTGTGCATACTGGGAACAAAGCTTACCGATATTTGCCAAGGCTGCTTAATCGACATGTCTTCAATGGTTTCAGAATCAGCCGTTATGACGGGCGCCAATCCCGGAGCGATTTTTTCAGAGCTGGAAACCGTCGACCATTGCGGAATACCTCCTATAGTTCCGGTATAGTAATGCGGTAGCCATCTATCTTCTCCGGTTGCGGAAAGATCATAATACATCAGATAGGTGGGAACGGTGCTGAACAGACTACCGAATGCCGGTTTTCCCCAGACGAGAAGTGCCGGTTGAGTTGCCTGCTCATCGAAGCTGACGGTGGGATCCAGATGATACACATTCGCGGCAGGATTTTCCGGATCGAAATGGGGAACCACGCGCACGGCAATATTTACAAAATCGCGTAAGTTGAGCAGACTTTCTTCGTAGAAATCCGGAAGAGGCGAAGCTGCGGCGATAGAGCGCGGCAGCGCGCGCACGTGACCGGCAGGGGCATAGCAAAATCCGCCTAAGCATATATCGCCGGCATCACAGGGACAAGTTCGGACTCCTACGCCGAAGATGCCATACGCAGCATCGCCAGAACTGAATCCTGCCAGGGGAGTTTTAAGGGCTCCCATCGGGTAAGGTGTCCACTCGCCGGTTGTGTTTCTATGATATACCATTATAGGCCTTACGGGCAGGCTCTCCGGCGGTTCGGCTTCGGCAGGGAATGTCAAAATCGGGCATGCACCGTGCTCCTGAAGCGGAAAAGTGGCTAGCGAATCGTCATAGGCTGCCGTCGGCAGCGGCCATGTATCGCCAAAAAGAATGATATTTGAGCCCTGATGCGTAAAAGCGAAGCCAAGGTCTGTTCCGATAAGACGCAAGTGCGGTTGATTTGTTTGCGGGTTTAGATAATTCAAAAATACTGGATGCCCTCCACCGGCAAGACCGCGATTCACCGGACCTCCGACCAGCAGGCAATGCAGCGTTGTAGTTGTTTTCAGATACGGTCTGAAGCGAGAACGAGCCTCTCGTATTGAATCCGCCGGTTCATGTGGTGAGACGATAACTTCAGGCAATGGACCGCCCGGTCCGGCACAACCAAGGAAGAAAATAAAGAAAACTACAAATAAACGTTTCATATTCCTCTCCTCCTCTTTAAAAATTTGTTACCGTAATCAATGCCCATTTCATAAGTAGCTCTGAGAACGGCTTCGTTTTGTGTTGTTCTGCCGATGTCGACATTATTAGGCGGGGCAAGTTCAGTTATCCGGATACCTTTCGGTGGATGATGAATGAAGTGTACGGCATCCATATAATTATTTGCCCGCTGTTTGAATTTTTCCACCAGCCGCGGATATTTTCGAAAATAAACAGATAAGATGAAAATAAGCTTACTTTGCTTTTTAACATAATCTGATGGCCGGGAACGGATAACGGTGATGTTGGTCGCACCGCGACGGTAGGCTTCCCGCACCGGAACGGCATCGGCAATGCCACCGTCCGTAGCTCTTTCGCCGTTTACTTCCAGAATGTTCCGGTAAAAGACCGGTATTGAGCTGGAAACTTTTAAATAATCCTCCAGCGTTTTTTCATCGGGATGAAGATAAAGCGCATTGCCCGTATCCATTGATGTGGCAACAATGATGTATTCCTTATTTTGTGAGCGCAATTTGTTAAATAAGTAGCTTAGATTGAGCCGGTAATTGCTGATGGTTTGCTCCCACATCCAATCCAAATCCATCAAATGGCCACCGCGCAGAAAACGTTTGATATTAATGAAATCGGATTTTAATGAGTATTGAAGGGTGATATCGAAATTCCGGTTATTCTGACCAGCCAGGTGCGAGGCCAGATGGCACGCCCCCGCGGAAACGCCAATATATAAATCGAAAGGATCAAATCCGGCGTTACCGAAGGCATGAAGAACTCCCGCGGCGAAGACTCCTCTCATTCCCCCGCCTTCAACGACTAATGCTGATTTACCGGAATTATTGCTCATATTACTTTCAGCACTATTTTGCCGATGTGCTCGGAAGATTCCATCAACTCATGAGCTTTTTGCGCTTCGGATAAAGGATGAGTTGCATGAATCAATGTACCCACTTTTCTGGCTTCCAGAAGCGGCCAAACATTTTTCAACAGGGCTTGCGCGATGGCGGCTTTTTCCTCAACCGACCGCGGCCGCAATGTCGAGCCGGTGAAAGTTAAGCTTCTGGTTAAGATGGGCATGCAATCGAGTTCAACCTTTGAGCCTTGCAAAAAAGCGATTTGCACCAGCCTGCCGTTCATACCTAATAATTTGAGATTTTTTTGGATATATCCACCGCCGACAAAATCAAGAATGCAGTCGAGCCCTTGCCTGCCGCAAATTTTTCTTATTTCTTCCGCCCAGTCCTGTTTTTTGTAATCAAAGATAAAGTCCGCGCCGAGTTTTTTTACAGCCTCTACTTTATTTGCTCCGTTGACGGTAGTAAAAACTACCGCGCCGAAGGCTTTGGCTAGTTGAATCGCTGTAATGCCGATGCCGCCCGCGCCGCCATGCACCAGAAATTTCTCTCCCGCGCGCAGACGGCCGCGGTCGAACACGTTTGTCCAAACGGTGAAATAGTCCTCCGGCAGAGCCGCCGCCTCGGCCAGCGTCAGGTCTTTGGGAACAGGCAGGCAATTAGAAGCGGGCGCGGCGCAGTATTCGGCATAGCCGCCCCCCGGAGTCAGCGCGCAGACCACGTCACCAATTTTCCACTGTTTAGACCAAGCCGTCTTCATTCGGCTATCTTTGTTGGCATCGTCATCGGCTACGGCAACTATCTTTCCGGCTACTTCCAATCCCAAAACAGGCGATGCTCCCGCAGGAGGCGGGTAGGCTCCGGCACGCTGTAATACATCCGGCCGGTTTATACCCGCATAGGCGACTTCGATAAGAACACATCCGGGTTGAAGTTGGGGCAGGGGACCTTCTTTTAACTTCATTGAAGAAGCAGGGCCGCCCTGACCATGGTCAATGTATTTCATAGTAGTGGGAAGCGTCATGGTTTTTATCTTCCGAGAACGGCTTCAATTAAATGAGGCCCCGGTTCATTGAGCGCGATTTTTAATTCTTTAGCCAATTCTTCCGCCGTACCGACACAAACAGCAGCAACATTCATTCCCTTGCTTAAGCTAATCCAATCGAGGGGAGGATTATCCATGTTTATTAATGCCTGGGCGGCCGCTCCCAAGGATGCAAAACCGGCGCGCCGACATTCGAATTCAATAGTAAAATATTTTCGATTAGAGCAGATTATCGTAGTCACATTCGCTTTTTCATGAGCCTGTGACCACAGGGCCTGTACGGTGTACATGGCACTGCCGTCAGCCTCGATATTTATTACCTGTCTATCCGGGCAGGCCAGCGACGCGCCCAGAGCGCAGGGCATGCCCATGCCGATGGCGCCGCCGGTAAGCGACAGATGGCAATGCGGCTTTAATGTTTGCGCCATTGTATAATAAGGCGCGCCGGCGGTAACTCCTTCTTCCACAATAATACAATTATCCGGTTGAAGAGCGGCAATTACAGCGCACAATTTCTGAGAGTTCAACTTTCCGGAAGGGATTTCCGGCAACGCGTATTTTGCCAGTACGGAGCCGGTATTAGTAGCTGTGGATACGCCTAAGGTTTCGGCCAGTGCCTCAAGCGCGCAAGCGGTGTCTTGCCTGTCCGTGTCAATCCGCAGTCTCTTTTGATTTTGAGCAAGCATCAGACTGGTTCCACCTTTGTAGCCGAAGAAGGCAACGGGCTCATCTGTTCCCGCCATAATAAAAGCGTCGTATTCAGCTAATAGCGCAGATGCCTGTTCGGGAAAATAAGGGATTCTTTTCAAAACGGGAAGTCCTTCGCCGCGGTCAAGATAAGCTGGAAATGTAATCATCAGCAAATCGCAGCCTGTGGCCGCTTTGATTTTTGCCGCCGCATCCAGCGCTTCTTTGCGCAGAGCGCGCCCGCCCAGAATCAGCGCCGGCTTGGCTGATTTCTTGATAAGCTTTGCCGCGGCCTGAATTTTCTTGTGGTCAAGAGAGTCAAATTCAAATTCCGGCAGAGCAATATTTTTCCCTTCATACTCCGCCCATTGATAATCGGCGGGAACGATGAGCGTGGAAATTTGTCCATAGAAGGTTGCCTTCAAAGCGTCCGCTGTATCCTTGGCCAATGAATTTACAGAACGGCTGGTTTTTTGCCATCCCGATACCGTTTTGGCCAGCGAAGCGATATCCATGTTTAACGGCGGGTCTGCTGCCAGATGCCAGGAGGCGTGCTCGCCGATGATATTGAATACCGGAGTTTTCGCGCGCCGCGCATTGTGTAAATTGGCAATGCCGTTGGCGAATCCCGGACCTAAATGTAACAGAGTCATGGCCGGTTTTTGTGTCATCCGGCCGAAACCATCAGCCGCTCCCGTGCAAACGCCTTCAAAAAGGCCGAGGACAGGGCGAATGCCGCTTACGGTATCAAATGCCGCCACCAGCGGCAACTCAGTTGTTCCCGCGTTAGCAAAACATATTTCGACTCCGGCATTTTTAGCCGTTTGCAAAATTATTTCCGCACCATTCACAATATTTCCCCCATATGATTAAAAAATTGTTTTAAGTATCATTCTTTATTTTTATGTTTGATGAGACCTTATTTTTTAAGTGTGCCGAGTATATGAAGAAGGCTCACGGCCGTCAAGAAAATTTAAGTATTGGAAATGACCGTAGAAGTTTCTCACATATTGACATTGATTCGCCAATAGGCTAGAAAAAATAAGCTTTCGTTCATGGCCAGGTTTGTCGAAATGCTTTTCGATGCATACCTAATTTTTACAAAAAAATTAAAGAGGGTATATGAAAATATTAAATACCGCACCTCTTTCCGGCAAGGGCTTGAAAAGCCTGATTGAGACCAAAGTTTCCGGGATTGACTTCACTGTCGTTGATGTTCATAAATTTTCCGAGGATAAGCTCGTTCAGGAAATCGCCGACGCGGACATCGTTTTGGGGGATTACACCGGCATTACGCCAATAACCCGCGCGGTGGTCAAAACCGCCAAGAAGCTCAAACTCATCCAGCAGCCGAGTGTGGGCTATAACCATATTGATATTTCCGCCTGTAAAGAATTCGGTATTCCCGTGGCCAATACGCCGGGAGCAAACGATATCGGCGTGGCCGAACATACAATCATGCTGGCTTTAGCCTCTCTGAAAAATTTGCCCTATTATAACGCCAAAACTCACGAAGGCGAGTGGCTCTTTACCGAAGCGCAAAGGACGGGAATATTCGAACTAAACGGCAAAATCTATGGACTTTTGGGCATGGGCCGTACGGCGCGCGCCGTGGCCGAACGCCTCGCGCCCTTCGGACTCAAACTACTTTATTACGATATTGTCAGATTAAATGCCGCGGATGAAAAAAAGTACAATGTCGCTTACTCATCCATGGAAGAAATTCTCAAAACCGCCGATGTGGTAAGCATTCATTTGCCGCTCACTGCAGAAACCACTAAAATTATTGACGCGGCAAAGCTGAAGCTGATGAAACCAACCGCTATCCTTATCAATGTGGGAAGAGGGGCACTGGTCGATGAAGAGGCTCTGGCTGCGGCTCTGCGCGACAAAAAGATTGCTTTTGCTGCCGTAGATGTTTTTACTGAGGAACCGCCACCGAAGAAGCATCCTTTTTTTGGTCTGGAAAATGTAATTTTAACACCCCATTTGGCCGGTTCCACCCGGGAATCGGGTATGCGTATCATGAATATGGCTCTTGATAATTTGGGAAGGGTGTTAAAAGGCGAAAAACCACTTTGGATTTTGAATGAATAAAAATAATAAAAGGAGAATTTGAAATGCCTGAACTAGTATCTGCGGAAAAACTAAAAAAAATGGTCGGTCAGGAAAACGGCATCAGCGATTGGGTGCTGATTGACCAGGATAGAATCAACCGGTTTGCCGATGCCACAGATGATCATCAGTGGATTCATGTGGATATCGAAAAGGCAAAAAAGGGGCCATTCGGCGGTCCCATCGGCCATGGCTTTTTAACCCTTTCGCTTATTCCCATATTCAGTAAATCGGCTAAATATTCGCCGGAAGGAATGAAGATGGGTATTAATTACGGTTTGAACAAAGTACGGTTTATCAATCCTGTTCCGGTGGGATCACGCGTGCGCTCGAAAATGGTCATTTCCGCCGTGGAAGATAAAGGCCCCGGACGAATCCTGATGACGACCACACATACAATCGAGATTGATGGTCAGGATAAACCGGCCTGTATCGCCGAAGCGCTGTCTCTTTTGTTTTTTTGATCGATATACCTATCTTTTATACGATCCTGTTAACTGCCGGAATACGACGGAGGGCATAACAGAGCAGCCAGCTCGCCAGCAATGTTCCTGTAAAAACGATGCAGGCTTTCCCCAATGCCGGCAGGAAAACATTCAATAACGAATATTGTATCCAGGTCACGAATACATAATGAACGAGGTAGATTGCATAGGCGTTATCGGCTAAATTGTCAATGATGCGAAATTGTTTTTTCGCAAACCGCAGAAAAAAGGCGAGAAACCCGAATGCGGTTGCGCTGCAGCTAAACACAATGGCGAGTCCATATATGCTTTGTTTCGCTGCCAGAGAAAGGCCGCTCGGTCGTTGAAAAAGCGCTACTTGAAGGAACACGACAACCAAAAAAATTGCCAACGCAGCTAGAATCCAAAACTTCCAGCGTTTCGCCAGCAATTCTTCCTCACCAAGCAGACTGCGGTCAAAGCAATGAACACCAACCACCACACCGGCAAAAAAATATACGGCGTAGTGAAGAAACCGGCTGGCCTGAAATACGAGTGGACCGCCGAGAGAAATCCATCGCTCGTTGCCAAATATAAGTAACGACGGAATATAGACGATTGCACTGGCGGCGATAAGTACCGCATAGAATAGACCGGGTCGCTTTACCGCCACTGCCGAGCGCCTGGAGAGAGAAATTAACAAGTCCGGTTTATACTTATGCAGTAATGCTGCGCCAAAATCAAACAACAACAGTAGCCATACGAACCATAATGGTCCTACTGGCCATTGATTAGTGGCGATACCTTGCCACCAGTAAGCCCAATAGCTTACGCCTTTACCCGTCATTGAATATGAGGGGTAGAACGCTAAAGGCATCAGGAAGACAACGATCAGAATAAACGGGATACCCAGTTTCACGGCGCGACCGCGCAAGAACGAGGTTGTACCCTTGCGGACAATACTGGACCAGACAAAGAGACCTGATATAAAAAACAGCAAGGACATAAAAAAGACATCATTGAACAAGATGAATAAATCGAATCCTACCCAGCGGTTCACATCGACTATTGGAGCGGTGGAGAGAAGGTAATTAACCGGATCGAACCGCGCATACCAAGTATAGGCAAGGCAGGAATGATGGGCAACAACCATCACTATGATGAAGGTTTTTAAATAATCAAGGCCAACGTGATGTCTTGTCATTATTATCTCACTGATGCGTATGCCTTAATTTTTATTAAGTGAATAAAAATTGCTCGGAATTTATCAGGAAAATTAAACGCGAATGAATAACGTACACAACCTCCGTCCCCTCTATTCAGGAGAGGACGGAGGTGTAAAAGTAGAGCAGTCTACTCCAACAACTGCCTGCCGTTATTCTCCTTTGAATACCGGTTCGCGCTTTTCGAAGAATGCGGTCATTCCTTCTACTGCGTCTTTGCTCTTGCCCAGCTTGCTTGACCACTCCTTGTCAACGCGAAGACCCTCTTCCAGACCTTTTTCCAATCCTACGCTCATGCCTTCGAGCACTGCGCTCACGCAAAGAGGAGGCCGCTTGGCCAGCGCCTGAGCAAAAGCCATGCTTTCTTTCATTAAGTCGGCCGCGGGGAAAACCTTATCTGCAAGGCCGATGGCCAGCGCTTCCTGCGGTGGAAGCCTCTTGCTGAAAAGAATCAAGTCCAGCGCCTTGGGCTTTCCCAATAGCCTGGGCAGGCGCTGAATGCCGCCCCAGCCCGGCGTGATGCCGAGGTTTACTTCCGGGCACCCGATGAGCGCTTTGGGGTTATCCGCCATAAAACGAAAGTGGCAGGCAAGTGCGATTTCACAGCCGCCGCCCAGCGCATAGCCATTTATCGCCGCGATGAAAGGTTTGGGGGAACGCTCTATCCGGTTCATAATGTCGTTGCCGTTCGGGCCTTTGGCGATGTTTGCTAAATCGCTTACGTCCATGCCGGCGCAAAAACCTTTTTCTCCCGCGCCGGTGATGATCACGACTCGGGTGTCCTTGCTTTGTTCGATCTCGGTAATCGCCTGATTTAATTCTTCTCGAATGCCGAGGTTGACAGAGTTTGTCGGGGGACGGTTTAAAGTAATGGTACTGATGAAATCCTTCGTTGACAAAGTAATGTTGCTATAGCCCATATGTAGCCTCCTCAAGGTTTTTTTACGATAATGTGTATTCTTTAGCAAAATAAAAAGACCTGTCAAGCAGATAAACGAGGATACTACACGAAAAGTATTCGGTCATATCCTCATCGACAGAGCCAATTTACTGATTTATGGTATCACGTGATGAGCTCCGGATTATTTCAATGGCCATGAATATTACTTAGTCTTTTCTGGTTTTACTGCGCACTCATTCTTGTCGGTATTTTGTTCAAAGTACTCTTTGATCTTCAGCCGAATAGTTTCGGGAGTCTTAATGCCGATGTCCTTGATCCGGCTTTCATATTTCTTGAAGGAACGGGTATGTTGCGACGTATTGATGAATATCTGGAAATAAGAACGAATGCTTCCTTCAATCTCTGCCCTGAATTCCATGTCCTGATTTAACAGATCCTCCACTGGAGCAATGAAGCGATAGTTAATCGGCCGACAGATGGCGCGATAGGCAACAAAGCGCATGGTCATCTCATCTTCATAATTTTTCTCCCTGATGGATTTCTCTACAACATTGAGATCAATGGTGTCCAAAATCTGGAAGGCATATCGGGGGCTTAAAATCTTCTCAATGATCTTCTCGGCATTCTTATATTGCTCGCAGGAATTGATGTCTCCTTCAAAATCAGGATCACACCGGACATAGACCACAAAGTCGATATCGGAAGTATTTTCACAAAGCCCCATATTTGTGGAACCCATGACATCCATTGCTATATCATCGTGAATTCCTTCTTCGATTAGATGGGAAATCTGTTCGAGTTTGCCCAAGCGTTCTTCTGTTTCTTCCGTCTGGAACATGCGGTAGAACTGTTTGATCTCATTGTAGAGTTGTACCTCCGGGATGTGAGAGTATTTCTCGGTTTTTGAATCGAAGTTCTCGCTCTGTTTGAGGGCTTTGTAACGCTCGTTATCGACGATTGTTTTCTGCCAGTGTCTTGATTTTTGAAGATTGTAATCGGCAATGTCATGGATGCGGTCTTCAACAAGCTTCTTGAAGATGATTTTGGAAACATGCCTGCTTTCTATTTCGATGGTGTAGGAGAAGCCGCCTTCCGCAACGCCGCCGGTCAGGGTTGTCACTTCCCCGAAATTAGATGGATTGAGGTAGATGGTCTCCTCGCTGATCTGGAATCCCCAGTCCATATGAACATGGCCGGTCAGACACAAAAGGACGGGATTATTATCGCAGTAATAGCGCAGAGCCGGTGAGCCGGAAGTCCCGAATTGATATATCCGGTCATGAATACCGTGCGCCGGTTGATGGCTTACAATTATAT
>MGQN01000044.1:68818-70960 GCA_001797845.1 Deltaproteobacteria bacterium RBG_16_44_11
AGCCGGCAACTTTTAAGCCGTGCATGTCATGCCAGTGCAGGTGGAGGTCGCGTTCATGGAGCGACGTATATTTCAAATCCATGTCATAATTGCCGGGCAAGGCAAATAGCTGGGAGTTCTGTTTCATTGCCAGGATATTCTCCAAAACCTTGTATTTTTGTTGAAGTACCCGGCGAGCGCGAATCGTGTACTGCTGATATTTTGTACCTTTTTCTTCAATATCTTCAGAAATGTTAGGCGTATCGAGCAATTCATCCACAAAATCTTCGATGACCATACTTTCTTTTTGCATCCTAACACGCAAGCCGTGAAAATAGGATTGAAGCTCATGATAGTTGATGGCCGTACTCATGTTGTAGAAGGGAATATCGATGAGATCGCCGGCAATGATATAGACATCCGCCACTGTTTCGGACAACAAAGTTTTAACACGGTCAAAAGCTCCGTGAATATCGGCCACATAAATGATTCTCATATTTGAATACCGGGTACCTATTTTAAACATAAATGATAGTTAATTATTAATATAGCAACTAGTGAGAAAATTTAAAAGGGGTATAAACTTCGGCTAAACAATAACAACAGTTTCGGCAGCTCGGGGGGTGAAGATTGCTGTGTGGTGCCTTATGCTCATTCGCTATTGGTAAATCATGAATAAATGATTTGCTAAACAGGTTTCGAAAAAAAGATGCTGTCATGTGTCCGGCAAGGACAAGATTCCTTAAGAGTTAAATCTTTGAGCGTATATTTAATGGCCCTGTTTGCGCTTCTTTTTTAGCCGAAAAATAAATGGTTTTTTTAGTTTGGGTTTTTTTCTGAATATTCCTTCGCGAACGGAACGGACATCTTCGATGGTGAAAAAAGCCGCCGGATTGAATTTGCGGATAATATCGATGACCCGATTAACATCCCTTCTTTTGATAATGGTAAAAACCACCTTTACCGGTCCAAGAGTTCCCTGTGCGTCTATATGAGTCACTCCGCAGCCATCGCATTTAAGAAATTCTATTAATTCCGAAGCGTTTTTTTGGGTAATAATTCGAATGACGACTGTACCAATGGCCATTCTCTCTTCGATGTAAATGCCGATAAAATTCCCCGCGGCAAAGCCTCCAGCATAGGCAATATAATATATGACATTGGTCAGGTTGTGCATGATTTGGGTGATGGATATCAGCCAGATAAGAACTTCAAAAAATCCAATAATAGGGGCTAAAAGTTTCATGCCCCTCGATACATAAATAATGCGGGCGGTATCCAGCGTGACATCACAAATACGTGCCAGAAAAATTAACAAAGGAATAATAATTAGTTTGAATGCTTCAGAATTATAAAAAACGCTAAAATCCATTTTGGTTTATATAGTCCTTTAATTTATAAAAAGTATAAGGATGTAGTCAATTTATGTCAACAAGTATTAGGATTGGAAACAAATATATAAATCTGCCGATGATATATTTTTATAAGATTAGGGAGTAAATCATAAAAGGTTGACTTATATAGGTGATTATATATAATTCTTTCTAACTATGTAGCCGTATTTATATTTTATATTAATCTTGATTTGGAAAACGTTTTTATAGTCTGCATAAACACAGCAATAAATTATATCCTCTGCTCCGGCATCTCGAATAATGGTTGGCAATCTGTTTCTGATATGAAGAGTTGAATTTGTTTGTTCGATGGGAGCTTCTTTCATTTAGCAAGGATTGTGCTATCGGAAGTGCCGGGTCACATTGTAAAGGAGAATCAGCATGGTTAGTGTTGTTATACCGGCGTTGAACGAAGAGGGCTCGATTGCCAAGGTAATCGGCATTGCCAAGAAGTGCAAACATGTTAATGAAGTTATTGTTGTCGATGATCATTCTTTTGACAATACGGTAGACTTCGCCAAAAAAGCAGGGGCCAGTGTAATTATGAGCACAAAGTTAGGCAAAGGCGCATCTATGCTCGACGGCCTGCTGGTGTCAACCAATGATGTTGTTGCCTATATTGACGCAGATATCGAAAATTATGAGCATAATCTGATTGACATGCTGGTCAAACCAATTCTTGAAGAAGATTATGACTTTGTAAAAAGCACCTTTAAAAGACAGGCCGGCCGCGTGACGGAATTAGCGGCAAAACCACTCTTGAGTTTAT
>MGQN01000044.1:70997-76988 GCA_001797845.1 Deltaproteobacteria bacterium RBG_16_44_11
TGGAATGATTGCCGGCAGGAGAAGCTTTCTGGAAAAGGTCGATTTTGAAAATGACTATGGAGTTGACATCGGCATTTTGCTGGACATGATAAATATGGGAGCTAAAATTAAGGAAATAGATATCGGCGCGATTGAAAACAAAATGAAACAATGGCAGCAGTTAGCTCCTATGGCCCGTGAAGTTTCAAAAGCGATTTTAAAAAGAGCAAGGCTCAATCCGGATTTTAACCTCGATACATTACAGACTACGACAATGATTTTGGATCAGATGGATCTTGCCGTGAAGGAGAGTCTGATCGGCCTTAAAAAAATGGTGGTGTTTGATATGGACAACACAATTTTGCAGGGGCGCTTCATATATCATGCCGCGGAGAAATTTCATTTCCGCAAAGAATTGCTGGATATTATCAGCAACAACAATGAGAGCTATCTCATAACAAAGATGATTGCCAAACTGCTAAAAGGATTAAACCTGGCGCAACTAATCGAAGTCGCCGACTCGATTCCGTTGGTCGAGGACGCCACGGAAGTCGTTTCGGAATTAAAAAGACGCGAATATATTATCGGTATTATTTCCGATAGTTATAACTTTGTTGCCTCGCATATCGCCAATAAAATCGGAGCTCATTTCAGCATTGCCAATGAACTGGAATTTTCCAAGTCAACGGCCACCGGAGAAGTGAAGGTTTTATCCTATTTTATAAAGACGGGCCAAAGCCGATGCAATCACAATTTCTGTAAATCAAACGCGCTCATCGATTTATCAAAAAAATATAACATACCACCGGCTAATATTATTGCAATTGGTGATAGTGAAAATGATATTTGTATGGTAAAGCACGCGGGCATCGGTGTGGCGTTTTGTTCGGACAATAAACTCCTGAACTCTATCGCGGATAAAGTCATTAATGAAAAGAGATTTGCTCCGGTGCTCGAGTTTGCGAAATAAGATAATGGAAAATTTATATCTGGAAGCGGAAAAAGATCTTTCAAACATATTGAAAATCATGAAACAGCTAAGGAATGGCTTTTTGTTGCTTGTGCTGTCCATATTGATTTTTCCGGTTTATGGCTTTGCCGCCGCGTATGCGCCGGAATCCGCAACAGCTGGAATCGGCACAATGTTGCCTTTATGGTCGGCATTGCCCTTTGCCGGCATTTTGCTCTCTATCGCCTTGATGCCGTTGGTCTTTCCGTATTTTTGGCATCATCATTTTCCTAAAATATCCGCTTTCTGGGCGTTAGTTTTTGCCGTGCCTTTTTTGTATTTTTTCCGGGTAGTCGCCGTTCATGAAATAACGCATATTATTATCATTGATTACATTCCCTTTATTCTTTTATTATGGGCTTTGTTTACCGTCTCCGGTGGTATTTACATCAAAGGCACTTTTAAAGGAACGCCTGCGGTGAACACGGTTATCTTGTTGATCGGGACTATATTGGCATCAATCATCGGCACAACCGGCGCATCCATGCTTTTGATTCGTCCGATTTTGAGATCAAACGCTTGGCGCGTCCATAAAGTGCACACGATAGTTTTTTTTATTTTTCTGGTCAGTAATATTGGCGGCGCGCTGACGCCGCTGGGAGACCCACCCTTGTTTCTTGGCTTTTTACACGGCGTTCCGTTTTTTTGGACAATGCATATCCTGCCGCAAATGGCGTTTGCCAGTGTTGTTCTGCTCGCGCTCTATTTCATCATGGATTCTTACTACTTCAAAAAAGAAAGCAAAATTGCCGCGCCTGATTCCGAGCCAGAGCCTTTAGGCATTGAAGGTTCCCGTAATTTTATCTTTTTGGCGGGCATTATTGCAGCGGTGCTGTTCAGCGGAACGGTTAAGCTGGGCGAAATCAATATTCTTGGCATTCATCAAACTATCGAGAATTTGATCAGGGATGGCGTACTTATCATCATGGGCTTGCTCTCCCTGTCCTTAACATCAAATGAGGTACGCAAAGGAAACGAGTTCGGATGGGCGCCGATTCTGGAGGTGATTTATCTTTTTGCCGGTATCTTTATAACCATTATTCCCGCGCTGGCGATTCTGAAAGCGGGCGAAAACGGAGCGTTAGCATGGCTAATAAAATCAGTAAATACTCCGGCGCATTATTTTTGGGCGGTCGGGTCATTGTCCAGTTTCCTAGATAACGCTCCGACCTATCTGACCTTCTTCAACAGCGCGCTGGGCAAATTTTATCCCGGCATGCCCGAAGCACAGGCGGTTGGCCGGTTGATTGTGGAAAAAATTCCCTATCTGGCCGCCATTTCCGTGGGAGCCGTTTTCATGGGCGCCAACACCTATATCGGCAATGCGCCCAATTTTATGGTTAAATCTATCGCTGAAGAAGCAGGCGTGAAGATGCCCAGCTTCTTTGGTTATATGTTTAAATATTCCATTCCTATTCTAGTTGTCTTATTCATTGTAATGACTTTCGTATTTTTTAAATGAGACTCAAATATTACAAGCGCAGCGAAGTAATATTTGCAAGTCGAATTTATCCCGCCATAGGCGGAGGGTATCGTAGATACCCGTGGTTAATGAGGCCCAAGTTTCAGAAACAGAGTGCACTGAAACTTGCAAGCCGAATTATCCCAAGAGCGAAGCGATGCGGGACAATGAAACTCAAATATTACAAGCGCAGCGCAGTAATATCTGCTAGCTGAATTAATCCCATACGCGAAGCATATCGGGATATGGCAATTACTCCGCTATTTGTAGCGATCATTATCTTTAATATTCGCCTCAAAGCGCGCGCAGAATAAATATTCCTTGAAGATACCCAGGAAAGCGGATATAGACGCCTTGTGTTGAAAATGAAGTTTTTGGCAAGGAGTATAAAACATGGCTGTAACACTGCGTAAATCTTTAAAAACAATAGAGGATTATAAATCAACTAATCCTCATTATACCGACCTTCTGGATATTTTGGCGGACATTCTGATTTTGCGTGAGGAATACCGAAAAAACATGAAAGATTCCATTTTTCGTGTGGAAGAGAATTTAATAGCGCAGAAAATGGAAGGAGGTCTTCCCTTAATTGATATAGCTGGAAAGCAATATGATTTATCGCGTCCCAAACAATATTTTAATTCGCTCATTTCCATAGCGGAAAAAAGAATGCCCGAAGTGGGGCAAAGCATTGTCAGTTTCATTAAGAAAGAGGAATTTGATTGGGAAAAAATGATTCGAGCTTCTTTTGATCGCCGGGAGGAGGAAGTTCAAAATGATGCCCAAACAGAAGTGTTGTCACCCTCCAACGAAGATCAAGAAAATTTTGATTTGATCGATCTGTTTACCGAAGAAAGTTTAAGGCCGGAATTGGAGAATGTTGCCGAAAAATACGGTGCTCTTGTCGAGAAAGCGGGTTGGTCGGAGGGCTATTGTCCCATTTGCGGTAAAGAACCAAAAATTGGTGAAATAAGAGAGGGTGAAGATGGCAAGCGTTATCTCTTTTGCCACCAATGCGGCTTTAAATGGCACTTTCTCCGGATTAAATGTCCTTTTTGCGGCAACGATGAACAACATTCATTAGCCTATTTTGCGGTGGAAGGAGAGGAACGCCACCGTGTGGACGTCTGCAATAAGTGCCGCCGCTATATAAAGATTGTGGAATTGCCCAAATCAAGCGAAGAACTAAACCTTGATGTGGAAGATATTGCCACCCTGCATTTGGATATGATCGCTTACGATGAAGGATATAATTAATGTTACCCCTTCGTCCTTTTCGTCCTTGGAGAATAAGGGCGAAGAGATTTTCGTTGAGCGGCTTTTTAATAGATTCTTTATCTTCATAAATTATTTTCTCCTTATCTAAATAATTAATAGCGTAACAAGCTGTTATCATTGCTTATTTTATGTGTTTTCGTTTTTGGATAAATTTACGAAATTTTTCTTGTAAAGCGGCTCTTTCGCCAAGACGCTCTGCGGCCTGCTTTTGTCTGCCTATGATTGAAATATCTGCCTCAAAAGATGAGAAATTATCGTTCACTGCCCTTGACATGGGTAATCCCTGTAAATATATTAACTGCGATTTGCTTAAGGAAAATACTAAGAACTCCGGATAGGTAAGCATGCAGGATAATATAGTAAAAATATTTAAAGAAAGCAGCCGCGTCAAAGAAGCTTTTATTAATGAAAATTTAAGTAAACTGGTTAATGTAATTGACGCGCTCACCGCCGCGCTAAAAGCGGGGAATAAGATTTTACTATTCGGAAATGGAGGTTCGGCCGCCGACGCGCAACATATTGCCGCGGAATTTATAAATCGCTTTTTAATAGAAAGACCGCCGCTCCCGGCTATTGCCCTCACCACCGATACTTCCGTTATTACTAGTATCGGCAATGACTACGACTTCTCCGAAATATTCAGCAAACAAATAAGAGCTATAGGGCAACCGGGAGATGTTGCCTGGGGCATAAGCACCAGCGGCAATTCCGCCAATGTCCTGAAGGGTCTGGAAATGGCCAAAAAGATGGGACTGATAACAGTTGCTTTTACCGGCAAGGAAGGCGGAAGCATCGCCAAAATTGTTGATTTTCCTATTAACGTATCTTCTTCCAGTACGGCGCGTATTCAGGAAACACATATTACCGCCGGCCATGCCATTTGCGAGTTGGTGGACATGAAATTATTCCAGAAGCCGGATTTAAAATAGAAAGAAAATTTTTCAGAGGTTGGATTGAAAACAAAAAAAGAACATATTGCTAAACACTCTCAGGTAGCTGCAGGTTCTGCGGATGATGCTGTAGAGGGAGGAACTTCTTCAGAAATAGATGTCTTGAAAGCGAAGCTGGAAGAAAAGGAAAAAGAAGCTGCGGCCAATTATGAGAAGTTTGTCCGTGCCGCCGCGGAATTGGATAATTATAAGAAAAGGGCGGCTAAAGAAAAGGCTGATACAATCAAATACGGCTCCGAAGAGCTGATCAAAGATATTTTACCTTTTATGGACAGTTTAGATAGGGCCATGGATCATACCGGCAGCCCGGACGTGGAAGCGTTTAAAGATGGCATCAAATTAATTCAGGAACAACTTTTGTGCTGTCTCAAAAAGCACGGAGTAGAGAGAATTGAAAGTTCGGGGACCGATTTTGACCCCAATTATCATGAAGCAATGATGCAAATTCATAGCGACGAACACGAGGAGAATAAAATAGTAAACGAAATAGCAAAAGGCTATTTGCTCAACGGCAGACTTTTAAGACCGTCGAAAGTCTGTGTTTGTAAAAAAGCAAATAAAGAAAATGATATATGTGAAAAAATCGCGGACAATGGAGAATAAGGAGGTAAAAAATGGGAAAGATTATCGGGATTGATTTAGGGACAACAAACTCTTGTGTGGCCATAATGGAAGGAGGAGACCCGGTCGTTATCGCCAATCAAGAAGGCAATCGTACCACACCGTCTATTGTTGCCATTACGGAAAACGGAGAGAGGTTAGTGGGGCAGGTGGCAAAGAGGCAGGCCATCACCAATTCGGAAAACACGGTTTATGCCGTCAAAAGGCTTATTGGTAGAAAATATAATTCAAAAGAGGTTCAGTATGATGTCAAGATTAGTCCTTACAAAATAACGGAAGCCGCCAACGCCGATGCCCAGGTTACAATAAGGAAAAAGAATTATTCTCCGGCCGAAATATCGGCCATGATTCTCACCAAAATGAAACAAACCGCCGAGGACTATCTGGGAGAAAAAGTAAAGGACGCCGTGATCACCGTGCCGGCTTATTTTAATGATTCACAGCGACAGGCGACAAAAGACGCAGGCCGGATCGCTGGACTCAATGTTTTGCGTATCATCAACGAACCGACGGCCGCGGCACTGGCCTATGGTCTGGATAAGAAGAAGGATGAAAAGATCGCCGTTTTCGACCTGGGCGGCGGGACTTTTGATATTTCCATTCTGGAATTAGGCGGTGGCGTCTTTGAGGTAAAGTCCACCAATGGCGACACCCATTTGGGCGGCGAAGATTTTGATCAGCGCGTAATGGAT
>MGQN01000044.1:77001-77709 GCA_001797845.1 Deltaproteobacteria bacterium RBG_16_44_11
AGTTTAAAAAAGATCAGGGCATTGATTTGAGAAACGATAAAATGGCCCTGCAACGGCTGAAAGAAGCGGCGGAAAAAGCGAAGATGGAGCTTTCCACGACGATGGAAACGGACATCAATCTGCCGTTTATTACCGCGGACGCGTCCGGTCCCAAACATATGAATATTAAGCTCTCGCGGGCTAAGCTCGAATCTTTAGTGGAAGAATTGATTGATAAAGTAGTAGGTCCCTGCCAGACAGCGATAAAAGACGCCAATCTTTCCACTAAAAATATTGACGAAGTAATTTTGGTCGGCGGTATGACGCGCATGCCGCGTGTTCAGCAGAAGGTGAAAGAAATCTTCGGCAAGGAGCCGCACAAGGGCGTTAATCCGGACGAAGTTGTGGCTGTTGGAGCCGCGATTCAGGGCGGCGTTCTGGCGGGCGATGTGAAAGACGTATTGCTGCTTGATGTCACTCCGCTTTCTTTAGGGATCGAAACGTTGGGCGGAGTGATGACGAGGCTCATTGAAAAGAATACAACGATTCCCAGCAAGAAAAGTCAGATTTTCTCGACCGCTGCCGACAACCAGCCGGCTGTGAGCATCCATGTTCTTCAGGGCGAACGCCAGATGGCGGCGGATAACAGAACGCTGGGACGTTTTGAACTGGCAGGTATTCCGCCCGCGCCGGGCGCCGTGCCGCAAATCGAAGTAACTCTTGATATTG
>MGQN01000044.1:77721-79771 GCA_001797845.1 Deltaproteobacteria bacterium RBG_16_44_11
TTGGGCACGGGTAAAGAGCAGAGCATTAAAATTACCGCGTCCAGCGGTTTGAGCGAAGCGGAAATTGAAAAACTGGTGCGTGACGCGGAAGCACATGCGGAAGACGATAAACGCCGCAAGGAATTAATTGAGGCGAGAAATCAGGCGGATTCCATGATCTACAGTGTGGAAAAAAATATTAAGGAATTCGGTGACAAAGTCGATGCGGCGGAAAAGACAAAAATTGAAGAGGCGATAAGCAAAACGAAGAAAGCTATGGAAGGTGACGATGCCCAAGCCATCAAAAAAGCGCAGGATGAATTAATGAACGTTTCGCATAAGTTGGCGGAAGCCATGTATGCGAAAACGGCCGGCGGACAGGGTGGTCCCGGCGCCGGCGATGGAGCACAGCAACAAGGCGCTTCCGGACAGGCATCAGGAAAAAAAGATGATGATGTGGTAGACGCGGACTTTGAAGAGGTAAAATAGCAAATATTTAACTAAAAAAAGCCCGAATCCTGATCCAGGATTCGGGCTTTTTTTATGTCGACCGGCATTAAAAAATATTATAGGATATTTACCACATTAAAGAGAGCTTTAGAAAATGGGCAGAGATGCTTTTTGTAAAAAAATAATCATTATAATATTTTGTAGTGTATTTTCAGTAATGGCCGGATTTTTTTCAGTTATTGCGGAAGAACGGCAAAATACATTTCCAGCTGATCAGCCTGAATGCACGATTATTCTTTTGACAAACAAGGATTATTTCCCGGCATTGATTAAGGCAATCGATGATGCCCGGGACGAAATATTCATATCAATTTTTTCCTTTAAAGTTGGCGCGCACAAAGATAGTTACCCCGACCAGGTGGTGCTTCATTTATCGCAGGCAGTGCGAAGAGGAGTAAAAGTTAAAGTTATTCTGGAAAATACGGGCAACCGCGATCAAAAGCTCGATGAGCAAAACCAGCGGACCAAAAATAATCTTGAAGAAAAAGGAGTTAAGGTTTATTTAGATTCACCTAAGAGAACAACGCATACGAAATTAATCGTAATTGACCAGAAAATGGTTCTTCTGGGAAGTCATAATCTTACTTCAGCAGCCCTGAAGTATAATAATGAAGTTTCTATTTTACTGGAAAACCCTGCTTTGGCTAAAAGCGCCCGTGATTATCTGCTGACTATTATCAAGGAGGAAAAATGAAAAACCATAAAATAGTTGCCAAAATAATTATCTTGTTTGTGATTATTTTTATTGCTTGTTGTGCCAAACCAACAATTGTTGTTAAAGAGCCTGCCCCGGCTCCCCCTGCGGAGGTCAAACCGCCGGAGGCCGCCCCGGTGTCCCCTGCGCCTTTTTTGTCTAAAGTCAACCGCGATACTATAGGGTGTGTGCTGCCTTTATCCGGGCCTCATGCTGAGTTGGGAAGCAAAGCATTGGATGCAATTTTGTTGTCCGCGGGCATGTTTGACGAAAAAAATAAAGCATTATGGAAAGTCGTTGCACAGGATTCCCATGGATTGCCGGAAGAAACAAAAAAAGCCATCGAGTATTTGGCCAATATAGAAAATGTGATGGCGATCATCGCTGTTACGGGAACAGCGGAAGCGCTGGATGCCGCCCGTGAAGCAAGTAAATGGGAAGTCCCCCTGATTTTAATAACCTCCAAAGAAGATGTAACATTGGCAAGCGAATATATCTTCCAACACTTTCTGACGCCCACGCAACAAGTTAGGGCGATAGTTAAATATGCCCTGAATAATTTGAATTGTGCGATATTTTCTGTTCTCTACCCTAAAGATGATTACGGCGAAGAAATGGTAAAAATATTTAGTGAGGAAGTGACGCGAGCAGGAGGCAAAGTGGAAAGAGCGGTTCCTTACAGCAAAAATCAAACGGATTTCAGGGAGGAAATTAATAAGCTGACCGGCAATCAAATTAGCTTTGCGAGAAAGACATCCGCTAGAAAAACGGAGATAAAAGCTAAATTAACCCTTGATTTTGAAGCTTTGTTTATTCCAGATTCATATAAGCGGGTTCGGATGATATCTTCCCAGCTTGCTTTTTATG
>MGQN01000045.1:0-15293 GCA_001797845.1 Deltaproteobacteria bacterium RBG_16_44_11
GTTCTTGCAGAGAGATCCGATCGGGTTCGATGGGGGTGATGTGAATCTATATGTCTATGTGGGAAATAATCCGATAAACTTTGTTGATCCAAGTGGTACAGCGTGTCAAGTTGATGTATACAGAACTGAAGCGCTTATGAGTTCTGGAATTAACGCAGGGCACGAATGGATTGTTTATGGTGGTCAATCAGTAGGATTTTGGCCTAATAGAAATTGGCAGGTGATTCGCCCTGACCCGGCTGAGGTAGCAGGTGTTCCAAAAGTTTATCATTGGAGCACAACTAAATCAGAATCCGGCGAAATACGATGGGGAAGCGGAGTTGGTCAAGAATGCGAATGTGCAACTTGCGAAGATATTCTCTCCTGTCTCGATTCTGTACCTAATCCAGGTTGGCGCAGCCTACCTGTTTTTAATAATTGTAGGAGGTTTGTAAGATCATGGGCATTACCCGGTTGTTGTTTAGATACGAATTGATATTCAGATTTTGTTTTATATTGATAATTCCTTTCATTAGCAGTGGCTGTAAAGAAAACATGGTAAAATATGATTATTTTATAGAAAAACCGACAGCAATAAAGAACGCCGATTCAATTGAAATATACCTTGGTTATACAAGAGCATCTTCCAATTGGATAAAGGCATCTTACAAGATTGAAGGCAACATCATTTATGTTTTTGGTGAATTAACATTTAAAGAAATACCACAAACTTTGTCTATTAAATTGCCCGATGCCCAAAAAAAATATAGATTGTTTTGGGTAGATGATGATGGGAAAAAAACAGAGATTATGATTCGGGAAACTTAACCCCTTTGTGACGGGCGAATTCTGGGGAAATAACACTTAATTGATTGTGGCCACCACCAATCAGAATATCGCCTATTACTACAGCTATGATGCCGCCAACCGCCTTACCGGTGTTACCGATTCCAACCTGCACAATATTGATTATCAATATGACGTGGCGGGAAACAGAACAGCCATGACTACGCCGGACGGCAAGACGATTAAATACGAATATAACGCCAATAACCAAATGACGAAGATATTGACCAATAGAGGTAATTACACCTTTACCTATGATGCCCTCAATCGCAGAATAAAACGGACTTTGCCTAACGGCACTTTCACTACTTACGCCTACGATCAGAATAGCAGGCTTACCAATATCACGCATAAGAATAATCACAATAAAATCATCGACTCTTTCAGTTATACGCATGATAATGTCGGGAACCGTTTGACAAAAACAGAGGAAGCATCTTCGCCGCATGATCTCGATAAAACCATCAATTACGCTTATGACGCGATATATCGCCTGCAGGCCGCCACGCCGGAAAAAAGAGGCAAAGGCAAGCTTGCCGAGGCGATAAACAAATATCAAGCGGAGAACTACAGCTATGACGCGGTGGGCAATCGTCAGAGCGGTCCCCACAGCCGGGATGCTTACTCCTACAATGCCGGCAATGAATTACTCACTTCCACCGGGCGCATTATCTTTGACAGAGATAACCAGTATGAATATGACTTAAACGGCAATCTGATTAAAAAGACGCAGACAATAAAGGGAAAATGGAGCATCGTCACCACTTACGCCTATGACGATGAAAACAGATTAATTGAGGTCAAAATACAAAAGGGCCATAAAATCAAGGAAGTATCATTTACTTACGACCCGTTGGGAAGAAGGATTTCCAAAACGGTGCATAAGGAAGAGTTCGTTGATGATGAAGAAGACGGCGATAACGACAATGATAAAGGAAAAGACGAAGAAAAAGATAAATTCAACAAGCACCATTATCCAAAAACAACTTATTATGTTTATGACGACCAGAACATCATTGCCGAATACGATGAAAACAATAGATTAATCGCCAGTTATATCCACGGCCCGAACATTGACGAACCTCTTTCCGCGGAAATCAGAAATGACTGGATTTACTATCATGCGGATGGATTAGGTTCAATTACAGCCTTAACCAGTCACATGGGTCATGCTGTACAGAGATATGAATATGATTCTTTCGGCAATATGAAGCCCCATCCGCACTGGATAAAACAGCCCTACACTTACACCGGCAGAGAGTTTGACCAGGAAACAGGATTGTATTATTATCGGGCCAGGTATTATGATGCGAAGGCGGGAAGGTTTTTGCAGAGAGATCCGATACTGCATCCAGCTATCGGTAATTATAGAAGTTGCAGAGGGATTTCATCGACATATCAAAATTTCTTACCGGCATTCGAAAAGCTCATAAGAAATCCGCAGAATTTGAACCATTATGCGTATGCAAAAAACAATCCTCTCAAATATATTGATCCGCTTGGTTTAGCGTGTGGGTCCGATTGGAATGAACCAATTGTACCCGATGACTGGGGTTTATGGGACTTCACCGGCCCTTGTGAAATTCATGACTACTGTTATTCTTCTTATTGTGGGGTTTCAAAACTTATATGCGATCTTGAGTTTTTCGGTAATATGATGGGTGTGTGCATGACATCAGGACCTTCATTTCCACTTTGTACTGGTGTAGCAAACCTTTACTATCTTGCAGTAACAGTAGGCGCATGGCCAGCATACTTTAATGCGCAGAAGGTGGTATGCGACCATTGCAATGAATAAATACAGTATGGAATCTTGATAAATATGAATTGACACGGGATTTTACCTTATTTAAGACGTGTATCAGGGTCAAATTTTTGCCACAATCGTCTGGGTGCAACGGTTATTGTTTTTGTATAGTGAATCTTCTAGTTTCACCGTAACCTAAAATATCTATTGTGCTATTATCTCTGCCAATATCATTAACTTGCCATCTCGCCAGCACATTTCTATAGAGTGGCGTTCCGTCAAGCATATAGATTGCAACAAAACAACGCCCTGTAGAAGCCCTTGATCTGTTCACCACCATGATCACGGGTACGCCAGCCAACTTGTCGATGCCTAGACATATAGGATGCATGTTAAATACTACTGGCAAACGTTCTTTGATAAGTGTCTCTCCCTTTCTCTGGACTAAAAACTCATGATTCTGGAAAGAAGCTACAAATCCGAATTCTGCTAATTCTACTGGATGTTTATCAATCCTTTTTATATGAAACGAAAAATAACGAAAAATGTCCTCAAAATGAGCAGGGTGATCACATTTTATTTGATTTTTAATAATTTTTTCGGATAGTCGCGGCGAAATATATCGTTGGTAATTATTAGCTTCTTCAATATTTTTTTTTGAGTCCAAACCACCGCCTGCTACACCAAAGCCAGCGGTCAACAATCCAAGAAGTATTACGTAACTAAGGATATTTTTTTGCATGCATGTCCTTTTGCTGATGAATTAATTGTCTAGCATTTTGCCTTAATTCAACAGGTTAAGATTTGTTCCCCTGTTTACCGCTATTACTATTAAATGTAATGTAGCATA
The DNA here is from genome assembly GCA_001797845.1 of Deltaproteobacteria bacterium RBG_16_44_11. Classification (GTDB taxonomy): domain Bacteria; phylum Desulfobacterota; class Syntrophia; order Syntrophales; family Smithellaceae; genus UBA4810. Next base: position 3,423 of record MGQN01000045.1, read on the forward strand.
AAATGACAAATAGAGGAACAAAAATTACAGAGAGAGAAATGGGTAATTCTAAAAACATGATATTTATTATTGAACATTGTTATGACGCCATGACGCGATATATCGTCTGCAGGCCGCGGAGCCGGAAAAAAGAGGCAAAGGCAAGCTTGCCGAGGCGATAAACAAATATCAAGCGGAGAACTACAGCTATGACGCCGTGGGCAACCGTCAGAGCGGCCCCTACAGCCGGGATGCTTACTCCTATAATGCCGGCAATGAATTACTCACCTCCACCGGACGCATTATCTTTGACAGAGATAACCAGTATGAATATGACTTAAACGGCAATCTGATTAAAAAGACGCAGACAATAAAAGGCAAATGGAACATCGTCACCACTTACGCCTATGATGATGAAAATAGGCTTACCGAAGTAAAGATTCAGAGAGGCCACAAAGTAAAAGAAATCAGCTTTACTTATGATCCGCTGGGAAGAAGGATTTCCAAGACTGTGAACAAGGAAGAGTTCGTTGACAAAGACGATGATGAAGACAGCGACAAGAACGATGACGATAAGGGAAAAGACGAAGAAAAAGATAAATTCAATAAGCACCATTATCCAAAAACAATCTATTATGTTTATGACGAGCAGAATATCATTGCGGAGTATAATGAAAACAACAAACTGATTGCATCATACGTTCACGGCCCGAATATTGACGAACCGCTTTCGGCGGAAATACATAACGACTGGATTTATTATCATGCCGATGGGTTAGGAAGTATCACCGCGCTAACGAGCCACATGGGACATGCCGTGCAAAGATATGAATACGATTCCTTCGGCAATATGAAGTCGCATCCGCACTGGATTACCCAGCCCTATACTTACACCGCCAGAGAGTTTGATATTGAAACTGGTTTGTATTATTATAGAGCCAGGTATTATGATGCCAAAGCTGGGAGGTTTTTGCAAAGAGATCCGATTGGGTTTGGAGGCGGCGATTATAATCTGTTTTTGTACGTAGGAAATAATCCTGTGAATTTGATTGATTCAACCGGAAAGTCTTATTTGGAATTTTATTCGAGTGGGTACTCAATATGTCTATATTCTCGTGACAATTGTGAAATAGGATGTTGGACAGCATATAACAATGTTTGTGGGAACAAACCATCAAAATGGCAGATAGGACAAACATATTCTTTTTCATGGCCTAGCTACAAGGAACCTGTTTATAAGGTCGGCAGTCATGGTAACTGGATATTTAATGTTCCTGGATGTGATGGTTGTGGTGTACATGCTGGTCGTTCAGGACCTTGGGACTGTACTGAAGGCTGCATCAGGACAACTGATGATGCAACAGGGACATTTGAAGAAACTCATAGAACAGACCGCATGCAGTACATAAGGATAAAATAAATATGAAAAAGCTATTTATATATTTTATCATTTTGGTAATCCTCTGTCTTCCTTTCAATTCACGAGGGGATTGTCTGGTTGACATTGATATTTACTCGAAGAATAAACAAGAGATTCATCGACTTCTTAACAGTCCAGAGTCTAAAGTGATTTCTCAAAAGATACGAGATTTAGATAAAATAAATAAATCGTATAGATTTTATATGAGCGCGTTGACATTTCATGTCTTTCGATTAATTGAGTCGGGCAATCACAATCTCGCGTATGAATATCTATCAAACTATTCATGTGCTACGGACAAATCAATAGTCAGCCTTAAAAGTATGGTTAATTATTTTAATAAACCCGCAGATGGACTTAAACTAGTCTTGGAGTTCTTTCGTGATCCAGGCGATGCAAGAAGAATATTATTTGAAATGAATGAAATTCTATTTAGAGAGATACCTCCGAATGATAGGGTTGTCCCCGTTTTTCTGAAAACTTATGGTTCTTTCTCTAGCGTGTTTACTGACATCCTCACAAAGAATTATGCAAAAGAACCTGCTGCCAGAGAAATTATCAATTATTTGATATCTAAAGATGACATAGGAGGAGAATATATATTCGAATATGTGGAATATATTAAGAAAAATATACCGGATTACTCGCGCTATGGACCTTTGAAAAATTTCATTGATGCGAATAAAGACAACTGACGAAATGAATTCGGGGGGTATAGCACTTAATTATCTTGACATTTTGGCGATCGGAGATTTTTCTTCAACTACTTTCGAGTGACCATTGACAACTCAATATTGATTGCCAATGCGACCCCGTGGGCAATCGTCAAACCGGCCCTCACAGCCGGGATGCTTACTCCTACAATGCCGGCAATGAATTACTCACCTCCACAGGGCGCATTATTTGGGAAAGAGATAATCAGTATGAATATGACTTAAACGGCAATCTGATCAAAAAGACGCAGACAATCAAAAACAAATGGAAGTTAATTACCACTTACGCCTATGATGATGAAAACAGGTTAATCGAGGTAAAAATACAAAAAGGCCATAAAATCAAGGAAGTATCATTTACTTATGACCCGCTGGGCAGAAGAATCTCCAAAACGGTAGGACGAGCGGACTTTGAAGACGAAGACGCGGAAGATGATGACAAAGGCAAGGGAAAAGGGAAAGAAGGCGATAAGGATAAAGGCAAACATGGGAAACCTTTCCAGCCCCGTACCACTTATTATGTTTATGACGATCAGAAAATCATCGCGGAATACGATGAAAACAATAAATTGATTGCTTCCTATGTGCACGGCCCGAACATTGACGAGCCGCTTTCCGCGGAGATACGCCGCGACTGGGTTTATTATCATGCAGACGGCCTTGGCTCAATTACCACGCTCACCAGCCACATGGGAAATGTCGTTCAAAAATATGAATATGATTCCTTCGGCAATATGCGGCCCACACCAAAATGGATTAAACAGCCCTTTACCTACACCGCAAGAGAGTTTGACCCTGAAACAGGTTTGTATTATTATCGGGCCAGGTATTATGATGCGAAAACAGGAAGGTTCATTACCAGAGACCCGATTGGCTTCGACGGGGGTGATGTGAATCTATATGTCTATGTGGGAAATAATGCGGTGAACTATACTGACCCAACAGGCTTAGAATTGATTTCCGTACAAGAAGGATTAAGAATAATTGCGGCTGGAGAAAAATATATAGGAACACCATATTCAGTAATGGACTGCTCTCATTTTGTTAATATTGCTTATAATGATGCTGGCTTCCCATATGATTATTTAAATACTTGGTATTTCACCAGCAGTCCAAATTTTAAAGCAGTCCCCAGTTGCCAGGCGGGGGATGTCGCACTTTTTAAAGGACACATGGGGATTTACAACCCTAATCCCCCAAAATCAGGTTACTATATTTTGAGTTCTACAACTAGTAAAGGAGTTAGATATGGAGAAGCTAAGTGGTTTGGCTCACCTAAGGGAAGCTTTAGTTGCTACAGATATGATAAAGATAAATGCCCGACTAACTAAGAGATTTGTATTTGTCGCATTCTTCCTAAGCATGATATTTTTCTCATGCATTAATTCTAATCCGGCATATTCAAATTCGGCAGTTATTGCAGTAAAAAAGTATTGCGACTTAGATTTTAATGGTGCCAGAATTCCTGGAGGCAATTATGATAAATTACGTAACCTCATGGCATGGGAAGAAGATCAAGATGAACCCGGGTGGGATTGTTTTATAATAATTTCAGATTATAAAATAATAGATGAGAAAGTTAAACAAAATACGGCAATAGTTACTATTAGTTATAATGTCCTATTGCGTTTTTGCAGTGATTATTCTTTTGAAAAAAAGATTTATGCTGACAGGGTTGATTTTGAATTAAAAAAAATAGAAGGTTTTTGGAAAATAAATGAATACGTTCCTTATCCGAGAATTTCAAAAGATGTTGCCTTAAAATATCTAAAAACCCGTTTGAAATATTTAAAACAAGACAGCGCTGAAACCGATAAGATTGTTTTACTTATTAATACTTTAGAAAAGTTATAGATCTTGCAGAGATTATTTTGTTTCTTAAGCGACTTACAGTTAAATTATTTGTAAATAACAATTAATTATTGAACCACTTATTATGTTTATGACGACCAGAACATCATCGCCGAATATGATGAAAACAACAGATTAATTGCCAGTTACATCCACGGGCCAAATATTGACGAGCCGTTAAGTGCGGAAATCAAAAGAGACTGGATTTATTATCACGCTGATGGACTGGGAAGTATTACTACCTTAACCAGTCACATGGGAAATGTCGTTCAAAAGTACGACTACGACTCTTTCGGCAATATGAGCCTGAAACCGCATTTTATTAAACAGCCGTTCACGTTCACCGGCAGAGAATTTGACCAAGAAACGGGATTGTATTATTATCGGGCAAGGTATTACGATGCAAAGGCAGGACGTTTCATAACTAAAGACCCGATTGGGTTCGACGGGGGTGATGTTAACCTTTATGTTTATGTTGGAAATAATCCGGTAATCAATACAGACCCGTCTGGTTTATTTGAAGTAAATGTTATTGAATTTGGAACAAGAAATTCTCCAACTTATGGTGCATTAGTATTCGTTGAGGGCAAATGTGATCAGTTTGTTACAGTGATGGGGAGCTCCTGGCCAAATCCAAATAATAGCAATCCAGGGATTGCGCCAGGCACTTATAGCGCTGTTTATAGCGCGACTGGTCATCGTGGTAGAACAAATGGAATTCGTCTGCGAAATGGAGGGGCAATACCAACAATTGGCCCTAATCCTGAACAAAATAATAATTGGTTTGCGACTGGTATTAATATTCATTGTGGTTATAGTGAAACAAGCAGAGGGTCTGCTGGATGTATAACTCTTAGACCATTTACTTGTTCAGAGGTTTGGGAGATCCTAACAGAAGGTGAGACTGGTACAGTGACATTAAAAAGATAATGACAAGATTAGGAGTAGTTTATGATGAATAAAAACATTATGATACTATTTATTTCATTATTTTCATTTTTCTTTTTGTTTAGCTGCTGTAAAAATTCTGATGCGGATAGTAGACTCTTGTATCTAAAAAATAACTTTAATAAGTTATATCAAAACGACTACAAGCAATTTTGGCAGATACTCGCAGAAGCAGAAAAAAATGCGGTTAATTGCCAATCCACTAGTGATACAGTTGCTTTTCTAAAACTCATCGAGATAGATAGCACTGGTGTTGAGTTTATTGAATACTTTAGCGAAGTAATAGAAAAATTGTGTATTGAAAATCCTAAATGCTTTCTTGATGCATTATCGAATCTTGACAGTAGCGCAATCACTCGAATAGTGAAGAGATTAAAAACGCCTCTATTTCTCGACAGCAAAGACATAGATGCTGTCTTTAATAAAAACAAAAGCGTTAAAAAATATGATGCAGTCATGAAAGAATACTTTAGAAAATAATTATAGGAACCATATCACTTAATTATTAAACTACTTATTACGTCTATGATGGCCAGAACATCATCGCGGAATATTATGTGAGAATTCCTATACTTAATTATTGCGGCGGGCCGCCTCAAAGGCGGGGGGTAATCGGGGTCGCATCTTTACTCTTGACAATTGACCATTAACAGTCTCTCAAACACTTATCAACTCTGGTCACCACTATCGTTTTTTCAATAATTATCTGCTTGACGTTTAACGCGTAGCGTTATATTATACATCATGATTAAATCTTTCCATTGTAAGGACACTCAGGCTTTATTTGAGGGAAAATGCCCGCGTAGATTTAAAGCCATTGCCAATACCGCGGAACGAAAGCTTCAAATGCTGGACAATGCATGCGCGCTGAAAGATTTGCGTATGCCGCCGGGTAACCGGCTTGAAACCTTGAGCGGTAAGCTCAAAGGCTTCTTTAGTATACGCATTAACGACCAATGGCGATTATGTTTTCGCTTCGTTAATGGCGATGCTTTTGATGTGGAAATAATAGATTATCATTGAGGAGACAGTATTATGACCATAAAAAATAAAATGCGTCCGATTCACCCCGGCGAAATATTACGGGAAGAATTTATTGCACCGTTGGGATTAAGCGCTCACGCTTTGGCGATGGAGCTTAAAGTACCGGCGCCGCGTATTAATGATATTGTGCGTGAACGCCGTGCCATTACACCGGATACCGCGCTGAGGTTGGCACGCTATTTTGGAACGACAGCGCAGTTTTGGCTTAATCTGCAAACTAGTTATGATCTGAAAATTACAGAAAAAACCATTGGGTCAAAAATATCAGACGAAGTTCATACACGGCTTGTTGCTTAGAAGCAATTTCGGAAATACATAATATGCCCTGCACTACACTTGACTAAAATAACTAAAGCTTCTGGATTCCGGCCTTCGTAACCTAAAGGTCATCTACGACCGGAATAACTAATAAGATAAACTGCTTATTTCTTATTGAGCCGGTTGATTTTCCATTGAGGGCACAGCTCCGACGATCCCGGCTGATACTCACGGCAAACCAGGGGCCTTGTCTCGTAAATGGAGCAGCGCAACTCTTTTCCCACATTGTACAGGAAAGGGCATTCTCGCGGATAATCGCCGGTTTCGGTGGAAATCATGCGATCTCCCGCCCAAACAAGATGGCGGTATTCAATGATGCTCAGGATGTCATACCTTTTTTCGGCGCGCCAGCGGTCATAATCCTCTTCTCGGGCATAGGCAGTCAAATCGACGAAACAACACTTGCCGCACCGCAGGCAGGAAAGCGGCTCTTCCATAATTTTTTTCTTTCTGTTTCGGGGAACATTTCATTAAAAGGGAAATAAGTAGTCAAATACTGAAATATTATTTTTCTTCATAACTGGTGCCGGAGGTCGGAATCGAACCGACATGTCCTTGCGAACGGGGGATTTTGAGTCCCCTGCGTCTACCAGTTTCACCACTCCGGCACGGGCAGCGATTATATAGTCGGCGGAAAGAAAGTCAAGCTAAAATCTGTTGACAAGCCTTTGAGGCGCGTGTTAAGGGGGCTGCACAAATCAGCAAAGATAATCGGGGCTGTAGCTCAGCTGGGAGAGCGCTTGAATGGCATTCAAGAGGCCAGCGGTTCGATCCCGCTCAGCTCCACCAATTGGATAAGGGAAGAATCACATAGTGATGCTTCCCTTTTTTAATGAGACTTGGGTTTCAGAAACGAAGTGAACAACCTAAAGGTCACACGCTGAAACCTGCTAGTCGAATTATCCCGCGAGCGAAGCGAGTAGGGATTAATGCCTATAAATCCTTTGCTTCTCGTTTAATATTAATTCGTTTCCCCTTGATCATGGCTGCTTTATTGCCTTCCAGCCATGATTGCATAGCTTCTTCCCGTTTAATGGATGTCAATATTTTTTTATAAGCGTCCTTTTTTGTCTCAAAATCTTTCATGTCCAGCTTGCTGACGTCCTTGAGCTTTAAAATGATATAGGTATTATTAATATTGAGCGGGCTTTCCGCGTAGGGTTTCCCGGCGGAAAGCTGATAAAGAGTTTCGGCCGCGTCCCGGCTAAATCCCAACTTGGGAATAGCCGCACCCGGCATAAAGAATCCCGTTTCATTAACTTTTAATCCTTTTTCGCGCACAACTTTATCGAACGGTTCTCCCGCTTTTAGCCGGTCTGATATTTCCTGAGCTTCTTTAGCGGCCAGTCGATTCGTTTCGTTTTCTATAAAATGTTTTTTAACTTCGCTTTCAATATCCTTTAATTGCGGTAAATAAGCCGGCTTTTTATCGATGACTTTCAAAAGATAATAGCCGTTTTCAGCAACAAAGATTTTGCTGATCTCGTTTTTTTGTAAATCCATAAGTTCGGCGGCAAAATCTTTGATGGAGACAAATTCCTTCGGTGGCTTATTGAGGGGGAAAAAGTCCAAATTGCTAATTTTCAGGTTGTTTTTATTGCTGTATTCTTCGAAATTGTCTTCCTGATATATAACGTTACGCGCTTTCTTTACTTCCGTATAGGCGCTTTGCATTCCCCTGGTTTTCTTGAATCCTTTGATGATGTCATTTTTTACATCGGCCAGCGCTAATTGTTTGCCATCCTTTTTCCTGTATTTGTCTCTGTTAAGATTGTAATAATCACGAATATCGGCATCGCTGATGCCGGCGGGTGAAAACGCTTCACTGGAAAAATATAAATATTTGATTTTGACCTGTTCGGGACGCCGAAACAAATTGCTGTTGCTGCTTAAATAGTTTCCCAGTTGTGCTGATGTCGGGGTAATTTTTTGTCTTACATTCTGGCCAGAAATCTGCACAAAATTAACGTTGATTTTTTGATTTTGCAAGACGTACAGGTCGTAAATTTCCCGCTCGGAAACCTTAATCCCTTCACGGACGATTGACTCAATTTTTGCGGCCATCAGGTTAACTTTTTGCAGGGCTTCGAAATCTTCCGCGGATACCCTATTATAGCGGAGCATTTGACGGTATTTACGCTCATCAAAGACACCGTCTGTTTGTAATGCCGGCATATACAGAATTATATTTTTTAATTCCTCATCGGATACCTGCACCTTTAAGTCAGCGGCCTTAGAAATAATGACATGCCGGCTAATCAGGCTATTATATGCCCTTTGTTTGAGATTCAATTGTTTGAGTATCTCCGGAGAAAGATTCGCGCCATAGCGTTGTCTCACCATATCCAATAATTTTTCATATTCTTCGCGAAATTCAGCTTCGTTAATTGTTCTCCCGTCAATGATAGCTATAACAGACGCTGTTTGGCTGCCTCTGTTGGAACCAAAGTAAAGAACAAAGACGATAATAATGATGGCAATAATGGAAAGCATGAACCAGCCACGTGCATGTTTGCGAAAAAATTTCAGCATAAACTCACCTCGAAAGAATAATGACTTTAAATAATACCAACCAAAACTTCCACGTTTCTATTACAGTCATCTGTAAAATGCAAATATAATTTAAAAAGGCGTTGATTAGGGCTGGGAAATACGGTATAGAAAAAAACTCTGTGGGAAAGGAAATTTATATCAAATGGATAAAAAGACTGGAGGATAAATGCTGTTCGATTATATTTTGGGGCAATTTTCCAATGACCTGGCGATAGATCTCGGCACAGCCAATACCCTGGTTTTTGTTAAGGGTAAGGGAATAGTTTTAAATGAGCCTTCTGTTGTAGCCGTGCACCAGGACGCAAGAGGAATAAAAAAGATACTTGCTGTGGGCAATGAAGCTAAAGTCATGCTGGGACGCACGCCGGGCAATATTATGGCCATTAGGCCGATGCGCGACGGCGTTATTGCCGATTTCGATGTAACGGAAGCAATGCTGAAGTATTTTATTTTATCCGTTCATAACCGCAAGTCTTTGGTCCGTCCCCGGATTATTATCGCTGTGCCGTCGGGAATAACTCAGGTAGAAAGACGCGCTGTAAGAGAAACAGTGGAATCAGCCGGAGCCAGGGAAATTTATATCATTGAAGAGCCGATGGCCGCGGCGATCGGTGCCGGTTTGCCCATCTCGGAACCAACAAGTTCCATGGTGGTTGATATTGGTGGAGGAACAACAGAGGTCGCCGTTATTTCTCTATCCGGCATTGTCTATTCAAAATCAGTAAAAGTTGCCGGTGATAAAATTGATGAGGCGATTATTCAGTATATGAAACGCAAATACAATTTACTCATCGGGGAAAGAACAGCTGAAGCTATCAAATATGATCTCGGCTGCGCTTACCCTCTCGAAGAAATTAAAATTGGTGATGTAAAAGGGCGCGATTTAATTGCGGGAATTCCCAAAATAATCGAAAGTAATTCGGAAGAAATCAGAGAAGCCATTAACGAGCCGCTTACTTTAATCGTCGACGCGATTAAAGACGCTTTGGAAAATTCTCCGCCGGAACTCGCCGGTGATATTGTTGACCGGGGCATCGTGCTTACGGGCGGCGGAGCTCTTTTGCAAAACATTGACGTCCTAATTCGAGAAGAAACCGGCTTACCTATAACTATCGCTGATGATCCTCTTTCTGCCGTAGTCAGAGGTGCGGGCATGGCCCTGGATCAACTTGAAGTGCTTAAAGAGATTGCTGTCCAAACATAGAAACGGCTGTTTATAAAATGCTTTTGCATATCTTCGTTTCTCGTAATCAGTTCTTGACGCGGATTTATGATTATTTTCTTAATTAGGTAAAAAATGTTTTTTTTAAGAAATTATAAGTCTGTTATCTTTGTTGTTTTTCTTCTTATCGTAGCTGGGGTTATGTTATCCTATAATGTAAAATATGATACGGGCGGGGGATTCTTCAGAAAAATTATATTAGAGGCGGCCGCTCCCGCAGAAAATGCATTAAGTTTTTCTATTAAAAGCACAAGTAACGCTTGGCAGCGCTATATTTTTCTTGTCGGTCTCGAAGAAAAAAATAAAAATCTAAATAAAAAAATTGACGAACTAGAAGCTGAGTTAATTTTATATAAAGAAGGTTATCTGGAAGCACAGAGGCTTAACAAACTTCTTGCCCTGAGAAATGATTTCAACTATCAATTCATTTCCGCCCTTGTTGTCGCCAGAGAACAGGCCTCTCTCTCTAAAACAATATTGATTAATAAAGGTTCGGTTGATGGCTTGAAAGTCGGCATGCCGGTTATCGCCCCGCCGGGATTGATTGGACGCCTCATTGATGTTTCCTGGCATGTATCCAAAGTGTTGCTGCTTATTGATGAAAGCAGCAATGCAGATGCCATGTTACAGAGAACACGGCTTCAAGGAATTATCCGTGGTGCCGGCTTCCGCGGCGGCATATTAAAATATATTATTAAAAATCAGGATGTTAAGGCTGGTGATACTATAATTTCTTCCGGTATGGGAGGCGTATTCCCCAAAGGCCTGTTGATTGGCAAGGTTAGTTATGTGGAAAAACAGGATAACGACCTCTTTTTGAAAATTAAAGTCGCTCCTTTTGCCGATTTTGCCCAATTAGAGGAAGTATTGATTTTAGTTTCCGAGGAAAAGAAAAGTAAATAATCATGTTATATTATTTATTACTACCGCTTTTATCAATATTGCTGGTCGTGACGCAAACAACCATCGCCGATATGATCTTTTCCGGACGTTTGGTTATCGAAATATCGCTGATTGCCGTTGTTTACGCCGGCTTTCGTCTTGATTTAATTCGAGGTTCTATCTTCTCCTTTATTCTTGGATTTGTATTTGATTGCATTGCCGGTTCGGTTATGGGATTATTTACTCTTATTTATGTGGTTATCTTTCTATGCTCGTTTGCTGCTTCTTTCTTTATGGACGCAACAAAAATGTATTTTATAGCCTTGTTTTGTTTTTTTTGCGCTCTTCTGGAAGAAATTATGGCAATGTTGTTTTATAATTTAGTATTAAAACTTGATATCTTAAACAGTGTTTTTTTTGTTTTTTTGCCGCAGGCCTTAGTTGTCGGCCTGTTAGCTCCTTTATTTTTTTACCTGGTGTATCGGGTAGAGGTATTTTTCTATGGAAAACCGTTTCACCGTCCTGAACGCGACGGAAGCACCCGCATATCAGCAGAAGAAATTTAAAATCGTTTTTGCTTTATTGTTGATAATCTTTTCTCTTTTGCTGATCAGACTTTGGTATTTACAAATTATCAAGGCGGAGGAATTGAAGCAACGATCGGAAAGCAACTCTGTCCGTTTTCGCAAAATTCAATCATTACGCGGCCTGATTCTGGATAAAAATGGAGTCGTGCTGGCGGATAATCTTCCGTCTTTTGATGTAGTTTATATGCCCGGCATGGTAAAGGATCACGATCAGTTAATTGATAGGCTTAAAATTCTCTACAAGAAGAAATCCCTGGAAGTTGCTTTTGACGAGCAATCTCCTCTTTCTAAAACAGTAAGACCGTATATGCCAATAAAATTGGAGAAAAACGTGGGCATGGAAAAAGTCTCTGT
>MGQN01000045.1:15307-17629 GCA_001797845.1 Deltaproteobacteria bacterium RBG_16_44_11
CCCTCGAATTGCCCGGAGTTTATATTGATGTTTCACCTGTCCGTTTATATCTAACGGGAGAAATAATGGCGCCGGTTATCGGCTACACGGGAGAAATCAGCAAAGATGATTTGGAAAAGGGTAAAGCAGAATATACTTTGGGAGATATTTCAGGGAGACACGGTGTGGAAAAGGTTCTCGATACTTACATTCGCGGCCGGAACGGCGCGGAATTGGTTGAAGTGAATGTTCATGAAAAAGAAATTAAAAATTTAGGCCACATCGATCCTGTTTCCGGTTATAATGTTATTCTGACCATAGACTCTGATTTACAAAAAGCCGCTTGGCTTGCCATGGAAGGCAAAGCCGGCGCGGCTATTGCTTTGGACCCGCGTGATGGCGCAATACTGGCCATGGTAAGCTCACCTTCTTTCGATCCTCATTTATTCAATACAGGAATTTCCTCTGATCAATGGAATAATTTGTTGAATAATCCCCTGGCTCCTATGACCAACAAGGCAATCTCCGGACAATATCCGCCGGGTTCAACCTACAAACTAATTATGGCGGCTGCCGCTTTGGAAGAAGGAATTATAACTCCCCAGACAAAATTCTTTTGTAACGGTTTCTTCAAGATGGGTAATAGAACTTTTCGATGCTGGAAGCAACACGGCCACGGTCAGATCAGCCTTCACCGAGCTATTGTTGAATCATGCGATGTCTATTTCTATAATGTCGGCAGACTATTAGGAGTGGATACAATCGCTAAATACGCCAAGCTTTTTGGATTAGGGGAAGTAAGCGGTATTTCATTGCCCAATGAAAAAACAGGCATAGTTCCGACGCAGGAATGGAAATTAGCCAGAATGAAGCAGCCCTGGCTTCCCGGTGAAACGATATCTATATCAATTGGGCAGGGATATAATTTAGTAACCCCATTGCAGCTTGCCAATGCCTACAGCGCTTTTGCCAACGGCGGAACTTTGTGGCGGCCGTACCTGATAAAACGTATTGAGACTCCCAATGGAAAGATGCATAAAGAATTTGCGCCGATGAAAACAGGAACCCTTCCTCTAAGTAAAAAGACTTTTGATATTTTGAGTCATGCCCTATGGGGTGTTGTTAATGAAGAAGGAGGTACCGGGGGCGCGGCCAGAAGATTAAATTGTGATGTCTGCGGCAAAACGGGAACTTCACAGGTTATCAGTATGCCCGAAAATGAAAGAATCCGCAGGCAAAAAAAAATTGGTGTTTTTCAAAAAGATCACGCTTTGTTTGTATGCTATGCGCCCCTAAAAAATCCGGAAATAGCTATAGCAGTAGTTGTGGAAAACGCGGGGCATGGCGGTGCGATTGCCGCTCCAATCGCCCGTAAAATGTTGGATGCTTATTTTGAAAAAAAAGAGAAAGATGAAAAGCCGCCTGTTGTGGCGCAAAGCCGGCTAATAAGTAAAACAATCCATTGATTATTTAGATGATACTTAACTGTACTATTTAGGAAAGTTTATGATTTTTTTAAGATTTGACCGCCGCATTTTTCAAAATTTCGACTGGATGCTTCTGACGATTGTATTGCTTCTATGCGCTATCGGCATTATAAATATTTATTCCGCGGGATTTAGCGCAGGTGAAACACAGATTCCTTTTTATCTCAAGCAGCTTCAGTGGATCGTGCTGGGCTTAATCGTAATGATGATTGCTTTTTTCATCGATTACCGCTTCATTAGCAAAGGCGCTTACATTCTTTATGGAATTTCCGTTGCGCTTCTGGTGCTTGTATATATTTATGGTTTTACAATGCGCGGATCGCAAAGGTGGTTCGCTATCTGGGGCTTTTCCTTTCAGCCTTCAGAGTTAGTGAAACTGGCGATTATCCTCGCGTTGGCACGTTATTTTGACGATCATAAATCTAATGAAGCTTACAAATTAAGAGAACTCTTAATTCCTATACTGATAGTTGGTCTGCCTTTTTTGCTGATTTTAAGACAACCGGATTTAGGCACGTCACTAATCTTAATAATTATTGCCGCTTCCATTATTTTCTTTATCGGAGTGAATTGGAAATCTTTTACCATTGCGTCGGTCAGCGTATTAATCTTGATACCGGTAGCCTGGCATTTTTTAAAAGATTACCAGAAAGAAAGGCTGATTATTTTTTTCAACCCGGCTAAAGACCCTTTGGGCGCCGGTTATCATATTATTCAATCCATGATTGCCGTCGGCTCGGGAGGATTTTTCGGTAAGGGCTTTTTAAACGGCTCACAAACACAATTAAAATTTTTACCGGAGCAGCAAACCGATTTTGTATTTTCCGTTTTTGCGGAAGAGTGGGGTTTTATCGGC
>MGQN01000045.1:17661-24093 GCA_001797845.1 Deltaproteobacteria bacterium RBG_16_44_11
TATCCTTTGGGGGTTAAAAATTGCCTTGCATGCCAAAGATTTTTTAGGCACGATAATAGCGTTTGGAATCACGGCGCTTATTTCCTGGCAAGTTTTTATTAATTTAGGAATGGTTTTAGGAATATTGCCGGTCGTTGGCATTCCGCTTCCGTTTCTAAGTTATGGTGGTTCGGCCATGGTTTCTTTAATGGCGGCAATAGGACTGCTGATGAATGTCAATGTGCGGAAATTTATTTTGCACCGCTAGTCATTTCATTAAATTTTAACTTATATTGGCGGTGTTGCCGGCAAATCAAGGCAAATAAAGAGAGATTACTATAATTTAATATGTGAACACCTAATTTAAGGAGAATATTATGTGGGAAAAAAAACAAGAAAGCGAAGAAATCAAGGCGATTTTAGGTAAAGGAGCGGAATTTATAGGAAAGCTTATATTTAACGGATCTGTGCGTATTGATGGTGATTTTCAAGGTGAAATTCATGGCCAAGGGTCATTAGTTGTGGGGGAAGGAGCGCTGGTTAAAGCCAACATCGCGGTTAAAAGCATTTATATAAGCGGTGAAGTGCAAGGCAATATCGAAGCCAAAGAAAAAATGAATATTCATTCGAGCGGTAGATTTTTGGGTGACGTTCACACTCCGGTGCTTATCATGGAAGAAGGAGCGTTTTTTCAAGGTAAATCCCACATGTCCGAGACAGCCGGGAAGACGAAAAACGATCATTCGACGGGTTAAATCTAAAGACATGATCCTATAAATAACATTTCTAAAAAGAACAATAATATCAATATTATATTATATTTTTTGCCTAATATTGTTTTAGGCATTTACCGTCATGAAAAATTAGACTGCCGGTCATAAAAAAGCTTGACAAGCTCTCCCTGTTATGATTAGTAACCCACCAGGTTTTGGGTATCAATGGTAAGGTTTCCTCTGCGGTAAGGTTTCCTCTGCTTTATACATCAAAACACCCTTAACAATAAAAAATTTATTCTTTTGAGGTAATGCATATCTAATGAAATCGGCCGAGCGAACAAAAGAAATGTTCAGCACTCGGCTTTTTTTATGAAAAAATGCAAGAGGCAGACAATGGTTACCGTCATTCCTGATTATACGCTTTTAATCCAAATGGTTACGTTCCTGGTTTTAGTTTATATACTCAATCTTCTTCTCTATAAACCGATTCTTAATATAATTGACCGGCGCAAAAAACAGCTCGAAGAACTGGAAAACGAAATCAAGCTGTTTAATGAATCCGTCGATAAAAAAGCTTTCGAATATGAAGAGAAGCTTAAACAGGCCAAAAGCAGTGCTTCCGAATTAAAAAAAGAAATAATCCAGGAAGGGAACGGTCAGGCTAAAAGTATTGTTGATGTAGTACGCGCGGAAATTCCTTTGCTGACACAGGAATTTCAACAAAAGATGGATAAGGAAATGCAGGCGGCACGGCTAATTTTGGATAATCAATCCCAGAAGTTGTCATTAGAGATCGCTGAAAAAGTTCTGGGAAGGAGCGTTCAATGAAAAAACTGTTGAGCTTACCGTGGCGGCCATTATTGTTTTTGGTATTTATGGTTCTTCTATCTGTAAGCGCTGTTTACGCGTCCAGCAGCGAAGGCGGGCATGATTCAAAAAAATGGACGGATCTTGCCTGGAAAACATTTAACTTTATCGTGCTGGTTGGTTTTCTCTATTGGCTTTTGGCGGCAAAAATCAAAGCTTTTTTTGTTGACCGTCGCAAAGACATTAAAGAATCGCTGGAAAATACATCAACACAAAAAAATGAAGCCGAGAAAAAATACAGGGAGTATTCGGAAAAAATAGATAAAGCGTCTCTGGAAATTGACGGCATCTTCGAAATGATTAAGGCGCAGGGAGTTGCCGAAAAACAAAAGATAATTGAAGACGCTCAAAAAGTCGCTCAAAAAATGAAAGAAGACGCCAAGGCGCGCATTGAGCAGGAGTTACAAAAGGCTTCTTCACAATTACGCATTGAGGCTGTGCAGCTTTCGGTGAAAATGGCGGAACAAATCTTAAAAAGGAACATTACCGAGCAGGATCATGAAGCCATGGTCAAGGAATATATGGACAAGGTGGTGAGTAAAAATTGATCAGCAATATTTCCAAACGCTACGCGCGCGCTTTTTTTGAAATCGCGGCAAAAGAAAAAAATCTGGAACGCTATCATACTGAACTTAACAAATTTTCTTCAATAATTGCCCAGAATAAAGCTTTGGGTGAATTTTTATCCAATCCTATTTTTGAACAGGAAAACAAAAAAGCGCTGGTGGAAACGATAATCAGCAAGCTTCAATTTTCCAACATGACGGTCAATTTTTTAAAATTGCTCGTCGATAAAAGAAGAATCAATTCTCTGCCGGACATCGAAGCCTGTTACCGGCAATTAATGGATGAAGCATTAAAAAAAGTCAGAGTTAACGTAAAAACCGCGTTTCCCCTTTCCCGTAAGATGCAAGACTATATCAATGCTAATATGGAAAAGATAACCGGACGGAAAGTGGAAATTACGGTAGAAACAGACCCCGGTCTTTTAGGGGGCATAGTTATTGGTGTTGGCGATACACTTTACGATGGCAGCGTCAAAAGCCAGTTGAACAATATGAGAAATCTCTTAGGGGAGGCAAGATAACGCATGGAAACGATTAGAGCAGAAGAAATCAGTCAAATCATTTCTGAGCAAATTAAAAGCTATGAAAAAAAGCTGGATATAAGCGAAACGGGAACAGTGTTGTCCGTTGGCGATGGTATCGCTCGAGTTTATGGCGTGCAAAACGCAATGGCGATGGAACTTCTGGAGTTTCCCGGCGGCATTTTAGGCATGGTTCTCAATTTGGAAGCGGATAACGTCGGCGTCGCCGTTTTGGGTGAAGTAACCCACATTAAGGAAGGTGACATTGTCAAAAGAACAGGTAAGATCGCGCAAGTGCCGGTAGGTGAAGGACTCCTCGGTCGTATCATCGATGCGACGGGCAAACCGCTGGACGGCAAAGGGCCTATTGAAACTAACGAATATCGGCGTATTGAAATGATCGCGCCGGGTGTTATTCAGCGCCAACCGGTCAACGAACCAATGTACACGGGCCTCAAAGCTATCGATGCCATGACCCCAATTGGCCGGGGACAGCGCGAATTGGTGATCGGTGACCGCCAAATCGGTAAAACGGCAATTTGTGTCGATGCGATAATTCGGCAGAAGGATACAGGTGTTAAGTGCATATATGTCGCTATCGGTCAGAAGAAATCCACCGTGGCACAAGTTGTGGAGAAATTGAAACAGCATGATGCTATGTCTTATACTTGCGTTGTTGCCGGATGCGCGAGTGACCCGGCAACTCTGCAATACATCGCCGCGTACGCCGGCTGTAGTATTGGTGAATATTTCCGAGATCGTAGCCAAGATGCTTTGATTATTTATGATGATTTGTCGAAACAAGCTGTGGCTTACCGGCAGATTTCATTGCTCTTGAGGCGTCCTCCCGGGCGTGAAGCTTTTCCGGGGGATATTTTCTATAATCACTCCCGTCTGCTGGAACGAGCGGCGCGCGTAAGCAAAGAACTGGGTGGCGGGTCATTAACGGCATTGCCTGTTATTGAAACTCAGGCCGGCGACGTTTCCGCGTATATTCCGACCAACGTTATTTCGATCACTGACGGCCAGGTTTATCTGGAGCCGAGCTTGTTCTTCTCCGGTATTCGTCCGGCCATCAACGTCGGATTGTCTGTGTCCCGTGTCGGCGGCGCCGCCCAGGTGAAAGCAATGAAGCAGGTTGCCGGTACCTTAAAACTCGATCTTGCCCAGTTCCGTGAACTAGCAGCGTTTGCCCAGTTCGGTTCAGATTTGGACAAATCAACCCAGGCACAGCTGGATCGAGGCGTACGTTTGGTTGAATTGCTCAAACAACCGCAATTCATGCCGATGTCTCTGGGGCAGGAAATCGTCGTGTTATTTGCGGGAACAAGAGGCTTTATTGATAAATACGAAGTTGCTAAAGTCCGTGTATATGAGCAGCAACTTTTGAGCTTTATCGAAAGTAAGCATCCTGATATTTTGAAAGAAATAGAAGATAAGAAAGTCATATCTCCCGAATTGGAAAAAAAGATGAAGGAAGTCATGACGGCTTTTGATTCTGTTTTTGTGGCGGAATAGATTGTTAAACTAAAATATTAATTTCATGATGAAGTTCAGGTAATAGGGACGAATGGCTTAAGTCCAAAATTAGCAATTGAGGAGAATTTTCGGTGGCCTCGCTTAAAGACATTAAAAGAAAAGTCAGCGCTGTTCAGAAGACAAAGCAAATCACGCGCGCCATGAACATGGTTGCGGCGTCAAAATTTAAATCGGCGCAGTTGAAAATGGAAAATTTCCGGCCATATGCCGGCAAATTCATGGATGTTCTGAATAGTCTCGCTTTACGTGTAGAAAGCGTGTCGCACCCGCTTTTGGCTGTGCGCGATCCCAGAAGGATAAGAGTAATTTGCATGACATCAGATCGCGGTCTGTGCGGCGGCTTTAACACAAACTTAATCAAAGCAACGGAAAGATTTATTAAAGATAAAAGCAAAGAAGGGAAGGATGTTTCATTAATTAATGTTGGACGTAAAGGCAGAGACTTTTTCCGTAAAAAAGTAAATATTATCGGGCAATGGGTTGATGTATTAAGCAAGTTCGATATGACGCTGGCTGTTTCCATTTCCAATGAGGTAATTACGCCTTTTATCAAAGAAGAGTATGACGAACTTTATTTGGTTTATAATCAGTTTGTCAATGTTTCCGTGCAAAGGCCGACAGTGGTGAGATTATTCCCCTTACCTTCCATCGGACAGGATGTGGATATTGATTCCGATAAGCGCCTGGATTACCTTTATGAACCATCGGAAGAAGCCCTACTGCAAAAACTTTTACCGATGTATGTCCATGTTCTTGTTTATCGGGCGCTTCTGGAAACATCAGCGGGCGAAAACGGCGCCAGAATGGCAGCCATGGACAACGCGACCAACAATTGCGAAGAGTTAATTAGTTCTTTGACTCTCAAAATGAATAAAGCAAGACAAGCGGCAATTACGGCGGAGTTGATGGATATCGTCGGCGGTACCGAGGCTCTGGCGAAGGGATAACATTTTCGCGGCAATTTGTCGCGGATAAAATTTCATAATACGACTATTTGCAAGGAGATAGTTATGAATATAGGAAAGATTGTTCAAGTTATCGGTCCGGTCGTTGATGTGGCCTTTGACGAGGGAAAACTGCCCAGCATTTTAAATGCAATTTTAATTACTAACCCGGCTATCAATGATCAGGAAGATAATTTGATCGTTGAAGTTGCGCTGCATCTGGGAGACAATGTTGTCCGCTGCATCTCTATGGATATTACCGACGGTCTTGTGCGCGGCATGAAAGCCAAGGATACCGGAGCTCCTATCATGGTGCCGGTGGGAAAAGAATGTCTCGGAAGAATATTAAACGTTGTCGGTCATCCCGTGGATGGCCTCGGGCCGGTGAATGCCAATACTTTCATGCCTATTCATCGCCTATCACCGTCATTCCTGGAGCAGGATACCTCAGTTCACGTTCTGGAAACAGGCGTTAAGGTTATTGACCTTCTGGTGCCGTTCCCCCGCGGTGGTAAGATGGGTATGTTCGGCGGCGCCGGCGTCGGTAAGACAGTCGTTATGATGGAAATGATTCACAATATTGCTCTGCATCATGGTGGAATTTCAGTTTTTGCGGGTGTTGGCGAAAGAACTCGTGAAGGAAACGACCTTTATCTGGAAATGAAGCAATCCGGTGTTATAAAACAAGCCGCACTGATTTATGGTCAGATGACTGAACCTCCCGGAGCCAGAGCCAGAGTTGCTTTAACCGGGTTGGCGGCAGCGGAATATTTCCGTGATGTCGAGGGTCAGGACGTGCTTTTATTTATCGATAACATTTTCCGTTTTACTCAGGCTGGTTCCGAAGTTTCCGCGTTGTTGGGACGTATGCCTTCGGCGGTCGGTTACCAACCCACATTGGCAACAGACCTGGGCGAATTACAGGAACGCATCACTTCAACAACAAAAGGTTCGATTACGGCGGTGCAGTGCGTTTACGTGCCTGCCGACGACTTAACCGATCCCGCCCCGGCGACAACCTTCGCGCATCTTGACGGAACGGTCGTTTTGTCCCGGCCGATTGCGGAACTCGGTATTTATCCCGCGGTGGACCCTCTAGATTCAACATCGCGTATTCTTGATCCGAATGTTTTAGGTCAGGAACACTATTCCGTTGCCAGACAGGTTCAGGTAACGCTTCAAAAATATAAAGATTTACAGGATATTATCGCTATTTTGGGTATGGATGAGCTCTCCGAAGCCGATAAACTAACCGTAAGCAGGGCCAGAAAGATTCAGCGATTTTTGTCGCAGCCCTTCT
>MGQN01000046.1:0-5549 GCA_001797845.1 Deltaproteobacteria bacterium RBG_16_44_11
CGTACTGATGAAATAGCCGGGATAAAGGATGCGGGCGGCACGCCGCAGAATATCAACGATTGACTCCCTATTAGGGATTGGTTCCGCGCTGACATGATCGAAACAACCATCTTTATTGCAGGATGATACGAGCTTATTGACGATATCCGGAATTTTTGTTCTAAAATTTTGGGCTGAATCAACTTCGTTTTTGCATTCTTTGTATTGCCGGGGTCGCTTCATTAATTATGTGCTCCTTTATTGGTTTGTGCAGGCAGGCTGCGATGAGTTCCAGTAAGGTGACATGCCCCGTAACCGCTCAATAATTGCCGGCATCTTATCAATAACAAAATCGATTTCTTTTTCCGTATTATAAATGCTCAGACTGAACCGGATAGAACCGTGCGCCATAGTGAAGGGAACGCCCATGGCACGCAGAACGTGCGAAGGCTGCAGAGATCCCGAAGTACAGGCTGATCCGGAAGAAGCGCAGATTCCGTGTTCATTCATCAAAAGCAGGATTGCTTCACCTTCGACATATTCGAAACTGATATTGGTTGTGTTGGGCAAACGATTAGTCGTGTCTCCATTAACGCGGCTTTGAGGAATCTTTGTTAGAATCTGTTTTTCCAGTTTATCCCGCAGACCTTTGACGTAAGTATTTTCTTTTTCCATATTCTTCGCGGCGAGTTCACAAGCCTTGCCCAAACCGATGATACTCGGCGTGTTTTCCGTGCCGCCGCGTCTCTCTCTTTCCTGATGACCGCCGATGAGAAAAGGAGAAAATTTTGTTCCGCGACGAATGTAGAGGATGCCGATACCTTTGGGCGCGTGCAGTTTATGCCCGGAAATAGAAAGCATATCAATGGCATTTTTTTTCATATTGATCGGAATTTTTCCGGTAGTCTGGACGGCATCGGTATGAAACAGAATTCCACGCTTATGCACCATAGCCGCCGCCTCTTCCACCGGGAATATTACTCCCGTTTCGTTGTTCCCCCACATCAGACTGACTATTGCCGTATCAGGCGTCATGCTCTTTTCCAAATTTTCCAGATCGAGAATACCATTTTTATCAACAGGCAGTTCCGTTATCTTATATCCATGCGTCCCCAAATTTGCGCATAAAGCACGAATAGCGGGGTGTTCTACGCGGCTTGTTATAATATGTTTTTTATCCGGACGTGTCGCCAGCGCCGACCGGATAGCCGCGTTATCGCTTTCCGTGCCGCAGCTTGTAAAGATAATTTCCTCAGGTAACGCGCCGATTAGAGCGGCCACCTGTTCCCTGGCCTCACGAATTTTTTGGGCCACCTGACCGCCGAAGGTATGCATACTGGAAGGATTGCCGTACAAATCGCGAAAATAAGGAAGCATAGCTTCCAGTACTTCTTTGGCTACTTCGGTTGTGGCATTATTATCCAGATAGATTACGCTCATGAAGGCACCTCCTCGATCACCAAATCGGGCGATACGAGTTCTCTCAAACGGTGCTCAACGAAGTTTTTCAAAGTGATATCCGAAGCCTTACAGGTCGCGCAGGCGCCTCTTGTGGCCACGATTACGCGATTGCCGATAACATCAATAAGCTCTATATCTCCGCCATCATGCTTCAGCGATGGCCGGATTTCTCTCTCCAGCGTTTCTTCAATTAATCGAATTTTCTGGATATTGGTAAGTTTCTGCTTTGCGTCCGCTTTCGGTTCACTCTTCACTCGATCAATTATTTTCTGAATTTCCTCATGACAGCCTCCGCAACCGCCTCCGGCCTTGGTATAATTTGTAACTTCTTCGATGGTGCTCAGGTTGTTCTCGCGAATAGCTTGCTCGATTTCTTTGTCGGTAACGCCGAAGCATTCGCAAATAATTTTCGCGCCGGTCTGGGTCGCCGGAACACCTTTATAATTTTCTATTGCTTTTTCCAGCGCCTGTTTTCCCATGACAGAACAGTGCATTTTCTCATCCGGCAGACCGCCGAGATATTTGGCGATGTCTTGATTGCTGACTTTGAGAGCTTCTTCCAGGGTCATTCCTTTGATTATTTCGGTCAACGCGGAAGAAGAAGCGATAGCGCTGGCACAACCGAATGTTTTGAACTTCGCCTCCTTGATTCGCTTTTTCTCATCTAATTTAAAAGTCAGTTTAAGGGCGTCACCACAGGCCAGCGAGCCGACTTCGGCCACTCCGTCGGGATTTTCTATTTCGCCAACGTTATGCGGATTGAGAAAGTGCTCTTTGACTTTATCCGTATATTCCCACATAATTCACTCCTTGAGGAACTGTAAACAATTTCTCCAAGCATCATCGGACAAATAAAATGATGTGCTTAATTAACTAAATTACTTTTTGGTGGAGGCGGCGGGAGTCGAACCCGCGTCCGAAAACCTTCCGCTGGAGAATCTACGTACATAGCCTTCGTTTTAGAACCTTCACGCTTGGTTTGCTCCCTCAGGCCGGATCGCACCGCGCTATCCTGAAAGTGTTTCGCCGCCCTCCCTCAGGAAGAGAGTTTGGCTATCCTGTCTTAATGACGTCCTTACAAAGCCAACAGGAAAACCGTGCAGGACGTTAGCCGTCTTAAGCGGCTAAGGCGTAATCGTAGTTGTCTGCGATTATATGTTTCCTACCTGTTTAACGAGGCCTGTAGGAACCTCGGTACGCATCTACAACTTCAAATGTCCCCGTCGAAACCGTGACGCCCCCCTGATATTTATTTGATTGTAATATATTAATTTATCACTGATTTGTCAAAGGAAACAAAATTAACAATTATCTTAAAATAACCTCACCCGAATTTTTTTCCCTACTTTAACTTAGTCTTTTATGTTTTATAAACGTACCGTTATCGTATTCTTCGAAAGCAATCTGCAATTCTTGCTGCGTGTTCATTACAATAGGGCCGTACCAGGCAACCGGCTCACCGATGGGTTTACCGGATATTAAAAGAAAACGAACATGTTTATCTTTAGTGGAAACAACCATCTCTTCCCCATTATCGAATAAAACAAGATTTCCGTCTGTTAAATATGCATCTCTTTGGATGTCGAAATAGTTTACCCCTTCGACTTCATAGACAAACGGATTTTTTTCCTTACAGAAACTGGCCTTGCCTTCGATAATATAGGCAAAAACTGTGTGCCCTGGTTTGGTGGGATGTGTAAATTCCGTTTTAGCTGGAATCGTAACATCGCAATAGAAAGGGTCGGTAACGATATCATGAACAGGCCCCTTTGTTCCCTCAATCTCGCCGCAAATGATTTTTATTTTCACACCGCTGCTTGTGGAAATTTCCGGAATTTGGCTCACTTTTACGTCACGATAACGCGGCGGCATCATCTTATGCGATGCCGGAAGATTAGCCCAAAGCTGAAATCCTCCCATATAGCCTGTTTTATCGCCTTGGGGCATTTCCTGGTGGATGATGCCGCTCCCGGCAGTCATCCATTGCACATCTCCGGGACCGATCACACCTTTATTCCCCATGCTGTCTCCGTGTTCGACATTTCCTCCCAGCATATAAGTGATTGTTTCAATCCCCCGGTGTGGATGCCAGGGGAAGCCTTTAAGATAATGGCCGGGATTGCCGGATCGAAAATCGTCCAGTAACAAAAACGGATCCAACAGCGGAACTTCACTGAAACCGAAAGCCCGCTTTAAATGAACGCCGGCCCCTTCCAGAGTCGGTTTACTTTTGATGACTTTCCGTATCTTTCTGCATTTCATCATCATGCCTCTCGTTTGTTTTTTATTAATCCTTACTTGCTATTATTTATTTAACATCAAACTTTGATGAGCTTCGATTTGAAATCGCGGGCAATGTCGCGGCGCTCTTCCCGCGTTTTGATATCATGACGACGGTCGTACAATTTTTTGCCTTTGCCGATGCCGATTTCTACTTTAACCTTGCCGTTTTTGAAATAAAGCTTCAATGGGATCAATGATAAACCTTTTTCCCGTGATTTGCCGTAGAGTTTACTGATTTCCCTCTTGTGCAGTAAAAGCTTTCGCGGCCGCAGAGGATCATGATTATAGCGGTTGCCGTGATCATAATGGCCGATATGCAATTCTCTGAGAAATACTTCATCGTCATTCACCAGCGCGTAACTGTCTTTCAGGTTCGCTTTGCCGGCGCGCAGCGCCTTGACCTCCGTGCCGGTCAGGACCATTCCGGCTTCGTAAATATCCGTTATCTCATAGTCGCGACGCGCCGTCTTGTTGGAAGCAATCAGTTTTTGTGCTGTATTTTCTTTAGCCATAGTTAATTTTTACATTTATATACAAATATTGCTATTTCTTTTTTTGTAAAGGCAATAAATAATCAGGTTTTACGTGACTCATGGCTTTAAAAATATTGTCCCGGATATTTTTATTTTCCCTGGCCAGTTCATTTAAAAGGTTTTTCACATACATTCTTCTTGATTTTTTACTCGTTGGGCAATTATTTTCCACGGTCGGGAAAAACCGCTCCCGTTGATATTTTTTAATAAGCTCTTCCCGTAAATAGGCCAGGGGCCGAATAATATGCAGTTTACCGCCGAAAATCTTTTGATTAGGCATCATCGTGCTGATTTCACGGCCATAAAACATGTTAATCAAAAGCGTTTCAATAATATCGTCGCGATGATGAGCAAAAGCAATTTTATTACACCCTTCGGAGGCGGCAATTTCAAAAATTCGTCTCCTCCGCAGCCGTGAACACAAGAAACAAGGGTTTTTTCTATTATAATCACTATGCGCCAAAAGGCCAATATCCGTTTTTTCCATCACATAGCGGTAATTATTTTCTTGCAGATATTTTTCCAGTGTATTGTAGCCGCTGTAAGTAATATCGAAGCCCATATCAATATTGACGGCAATAAGGTAAAACTTCGGAGTGAATATCATCGGTGAATCCAGTAAATTCAGCAGGGCAAAGCTGTCCGCTCCTCCGGATACGCCGACCAGCAACCTATCTCCTTCTTCAATCATCTGGAAATCCAAAATGGCCTTTTCCATCCATTTTTTTAAGTGGAGAAAAAGTTTCGTGTTTTTTTCTTTTTTTACGTTTTTCATCTATAAAAACCAATTATCACTTTAGAAATGAAACTTTTCAGGTCTTTATTTATCCGAGTTTCTGATGATAATCAAGTTACTTCAAATATCGGCTTGAAATACCGCGCGCGCTTTGCTATAGAAGCAAAAAAAAAGGAGTATTTATGCCGGAAATTATCAATATTCACGCCAGAGAAATTCTGGACTCCCGCGGAAAACCAACAGTTGAAGCCGAAGTCGTAACCGTTTCAGGTATTATGGGTAGAGCGGCTGTTCCTTCCGGAGCCTCTACCGGCGAACATGAAATGCTCGAGCTGCGCGACGGCAACAAAAAAAGGTATCACGGCCTGGGCGTAGAAACCGCCGTAAAAAATATTATTTATAAAATCGGTCCGGAAATAATCGGCATGGATTGCCGTCACCAGCGTGAAATTGACCTTGCCATGATTGAGCTCGATGGAACAGCCAATAAAGGCAAACTAGGCGCCAACGCGATTCTTGCTGTCTCCCTGGCTTCCGCCAAAGCGGCGGCAGAAATA
>MGQN01000046.1:5601-11694 GCA_001797845.1 Deltaproteobacteria bacterium RBG_16_44_11
CGGTGCCGCAGTCTAATATTTTAAACGGCGGACAGCATGCCGACAACAATGTGGACATTCAGGAGTTTATGATTATGCCCGTGGGCGCGCCCAATTTTAAAGAAGGCATCCGCATGAACTCGGAAATTTTTCACTGCCTAAAAGCAGTGCTCAAAGGCAAAGGTTATAATACCTCCGTCGGCGATGAAGGAGGCTTTGCTCCTAATTTGAAATCCAACGAAGAAGCTCTCTCGCTCATTATGACCGCCATCGAAAAAGCAAACTATCGTCCGGGACAAGACATCATGATCGCGCTGGATTCAGCGGCCAGTTCCTTTTTCTCCAAGGGCAAGTATATTTTGTCCGCGGAAAAGAAACCGCAAAAATCCGCGGAAGAAATGGTCAGGTTCTACGCCGAACTTGTTCAAAAATATCCGATTATCTCCCTGGAAGACGGACTGGCGGAAGACGACTGGACCGGCTGGAAGCTTTTAACCGATGAACTCGGCTCTAAGATACAAATTGTCGGCGATGATATTTTTGTCACAAATAAAAAGCGGCTCGAAAAAGGCATCTCTTTGGGTGTGGCCAATTCCGTTTTGATTAAACTCAACCAAATCGGAACGCTGACAGAAACGCTGGAGACGATTGAACGCGCCAAAGAAGCGGGCTATACTTGCGTGGTTTCTCACCGCTCCGGAGAAACGGAAGATACCTTCATGGCCGATGTCACCGTTGCCGCCAATTGCGGCCAGATTAAAAGCGGCTCGGTTTCCCGTTCGGAGCGACTGGCTAAATACAATCAGCTTTTGCGCATTGAAGAAGAGCTGGGCGACGCCGCAAATTACCGCGGCAAGGCGGCTTTCTACAGCATCAAACAAAAGCCGAAGGCAATAAAGAAATAATTAATTAAGAATTTATTACAATAAACGGGTTGATCTTTTGTAAAGTGCCAGCCCGTTTACGTTTAAACAGTATTTCGCCGTAATTTATTCTAATTATCGTTGAGCTTGACAATCTCTTTTTTCAAATATTCAATTTTTTCCTTCATTTTCGGTCGGCGGTCTTTTTCCAGCTCGGCACGGAGCTTTTGTCTCGCGTATTCTCAGGCAGGGGGATTCGCTTCAGCGTCTGCCCGCCATTCTTCGTAGCGTTTAAGATTTCCTTTTTCCACCGATAATTCCAGATTCAAAGCCGCTACTTTTTCCCTTATCCCCTCATCCTTTTCCTGGGGGCTCAGCGGTGTAATCAGGGCAATAATTTTTTGCAAAAATGTAGCGCTTTCATCTTCCACCACAAAGTCTTTCTTTACATATCCCATGGAAATAAGCGCAAAATATATCGCGTAGGCAATCAACAAAATAAATATAAATTTTTTAAAACTCATATTTATCAACCTTTCATGTCATGTGTTCATGATTAACATGCAAATATTTTTCTACATCAGCTTGAATAACCGGCGGCGCAAAACCTCCATTTCCGCCCTGTTTTCCGTCAAAGCGTAAGAGATTTCTTTTTTGCCGCCTTTTTCTTCTTTTACAATTGCGGTTATAAGTTCCGCTTCTTCGAGAAATATTATGACATTGACGTAATTTGATTGAGAGAGTGCTTCTGAGCGTAAAACTTCGCCCTTACGGTAGAGCCTGTCACCAAGAACTCTTATTCTTTTCAACCAATCCTTTTCTTCCAGAGGCTTTTTCTTTAAATACGAACAGCTTCTAATGACCACCCAGTATGCTTCCAAATAATTGTGGATTAAGCCGGCGAAAGGTTTCAATTTCATCTGGCCTCTTCCTTTTAGTTCTATCCATACCTCGTTTTCGCGCTCTTCAGGCTTGATCATTTTTCTATTATACAAATAGGCCAGCACGTTATTCACTTCATCGACATCATCTTTTGTCTCTTCAAAAATAAATTCATTCCATAAAAGCCTTTTGAGAAACTTATAATCCCCCATGATCCGGCCCAGCGACATGGCATCTTCATTACTTCTGACCATGGAAGTAGCTACAAAACTCAAAGGCACAAAGAAATGCAATATATTATTTTTATAATACTCCAAATAGAGTCTCTTTTCGTCATCCAGCGAATAAACAACCTCTTGCATTTCTTCCGCTTCGTCTTCTTCTGCTTCAATTTTTGTGAGAATATCAGATTGTGTAAAGATATTAAGCGCTTCCGCTATTGCTTTTTCCCGGTGGGCAAAAGTCGCGGTGAATCTGACTTTTTTCATTGTAAGATATTCATAGAATTCAATTAAAACATCCATTAACTCATCGTGAGATATTCCCCTGCGCTCATGACTCAAAATTACGGCGGCAACAAGAGATAAAGGCGTAACCACGGAGACCTTATTAATTTCCAGAACTATTTCATAACCGATTCTTCGATAAAGACTTTGCCGTTCATCAAGCGTCATTTGTTCGATTTGCTTTTCTTGCGCTTCCAAATAATCCTTCATAATAATCGGTTCGCCTATATTTATATAAACACGACCAAAGCGCTTGCGTAGTATTCTGCTGGTTTTAATTATCTCGGCTGTATTGTCCGAAGACTTGGGCGCTCCGGCCAATTCTTTGAGATATGATTTTTCTTCGATGACACGGTCGTAACCGATATAAACGGGAACGGCGGCAAAATTATCACAGTATTTTTCCTGATAAGCCTGAATAATCATGGAAAGAAGACCATACTTGGGCATAACCATTTTGCCGGTACGGCTACGGCCGCCTTCAATAAAAAATTCCAAAGGCAAACCTTCACGCAGCAGTATAGCAATATACTTTGCCAGCACTTCGGCATAAACTTCGTTGCCCCTAAAGCCACGCCGCAGAAAAAAAGCGGTGGACCTGCGAAAAATATAACCCATCGGGAAAAAAGATAAATTAATGCCGGCGGCAATAAAAGGCAGTTGGAGATTATTTATATATAATACGTAAGAAAACAAAAGATAATCAGTATGTGAACGATGGCAGGGAATAACCACAAAAGGCATTTTCTTGGAAATATTTCTTAGTTTGACCAAGCCCTCCTGATCAATCATCAGACCATCATAAATATTGTTCCACAACCAGGAAAGGCCCTTTAACCAAAGCTGAATAAATGTTTCATTATAATCGGCGGCAATTTCCTCAAGATACCGGCGGGCTTCTTTTTCCACCGCAGCCACGGTCGTTTTTTCTTTTACTGCATAATCGTCAATAAATTGTTTTAGTTTTATATCACTTAAAACCATCTCGATGAGTTCTGCGCGTGACTTCAAAACCGGTCCAACCACAGTGGTTTTTTCCCTGTCAATGCGGTCAATCAGTTCGCCGCGTAGTTCGTGAACAATCGCTTCCTGAGGACGATTATTACTTTTACTTAAATATTCGGATAAATTAACGGATTCCGCCGGAATAACAAAGGCCTTGCTGGAATAGCGCATGAAAGTAATCAAACGGCGCAAAGCTCCCGTATGCTCCGTTTGTCCGAAGAGGATATTAATCGGACTTTCGTCTTCTTTTTCCCGTCTGCGGCCGTAGGAAACTAAAACCGGCACAATATAAATCGGGAAATCAACCGTTTTCTGCACATTAATTAAGCTTGCTATCCCGCTTTCGGCCGATCTGCTTTCAATGAATTCAGACTCGCCTAAATGTATAACAATGCTGTTTTTGCCGGCAATTATGCGTTCAAGGTATGATAGCTTGCCTAACCATGCTTTTAGTTTTCTCCCGAAGCGGCGTAAAAAAGAAGCCCACAGATATTTCATCATCTCCGGCAGTGGCTGCCAAAAAGACATATTCATCCCATGGCAATATACCGGCTGCGAAAGTCCTTTTCGG
Source organism: Deltaproteobacteria bacterium RBG_16_44_11 (assembly GCA_001797845.1). Lineage (GTDB taxonomy): Bacteria > Desulfobacterota > Syntrophia > Syntrophales > Smithellaceae > UBA4810. The sequence continues at coordinate 9,408 of MGQN01000046.1, forward strand.
CCCGTTACTTCATAAACAATGAGGCTGTTGAGCTTACTCCTTTGTTTTATGGCGTAAACCACAAGTCCCTGTGTGGAGAGTTTTTTAATATCTTCTACATATTCGTCGGCAATGGAAATCCGTGAAAGGAATATTTTTGCCAGATGAAAACGCAAGAAATCTTGCTTGGCGTAAATGCGTCCGGAATAATATTTCATATCCAGATATTGTTTTGCCTTTTTGATTTTATTCATCATAAATAAAGCTCTTTACGATAAGCTATGGTAAAAATTTGCGCTTTCTTTAGCATATAATTTATATAACAGCAGTTAACGGTTAATTTTTCCCGCGGGCTTTTTTCTATTGTTTGTGAGCAATGCCTGATCTTCTTCCTTTTGAAATTCATCGGGAAAACGTTTTGTCATGTAATCTTGCACATAAGCACGCACTTCCGTTGCTGTGTTAAAGGTAAGAGCTTTTTCCAGTAATAACTTAGATTCTTTAACACTTGCTTCACGTATGACGCGCTTAATTCGCGGAATGGCCAGGTGGTTCATGCTTAATTCATCCAACTGCAGCCCCAGAAGAATCAATGCGTATAAGGGATCTCCGGCCATTTCACCGCACATCGCCACGCGAATATGCGCATGATGAGCTGCGTCCACGACTCTTTTTATCATTCTTAAGATTGCCGGATGCAGCGGCTCAGACAAATAAGTCAGGCGCTCGTTAGCCCGGTCAATGGCCAGAGCATATTGAGTTAAATCGTTCGTGCCAATGCTGAAAAAATCAACTTCCTGCGCCAGTTGATCGGCAATTTCAACTGCGGCGGGGACTTCAATCATGGCGCCTATTTCCATCTTCGCGGCAATTTTCGCGCCTTGCGCCAAAAGCTCTTGGCGGGTTTCTTCCATTAATTTTTTCGCTTCGCGAATTTCCTCTATGCCCGAAATCATCGGGAAAAGAATCTTCACTTTTCCTACCGCACCGGCGCGCCAAATGGCTCTTAGTTGCGTTTTGAAAAGTTCAACTTCCTTCAGGCAAAAGCGAATAGCCCGCAACCCCATTTGCGGATTTAGCTCTTTGACATGTTTTTGATCGGGAGCAAGTTTATCACCGCCCAGATCAAATGTTCGAATCGTCGACCAAAGCAAATCTTTGGCACTGACGACCTGCAAATAGTTATTGAAGTGGTCTTCTTCCGAAGGTAAATCGTGGCGGCTGATATACATAAACTCCGTCCGGTAAAGTCCGATATACTCCGCGCCATGCGTGATTGCCGAAGGTATTTCTTCAACAAACTCAATATTTCCACCCACTTGTACAAGATAATTATCGGTAGTAACGGCCGGCAGTTTCGCATATTTCATATACACATCATCAGCCGCCGCATAGTGGAGCTTTTTCTCTTCGTATCTTTTTATCATTTCCGGATAGGGATTAACAATCACCATACCGGAAATTCCATCGACAATTACTTCATCTCCCGTCTTCACCAGATGAGTAATATTACCCAGGCCGGCCACCGCAGGTAATTCCATAGCGCGGGAAACAATGGCTGTGTGTGAAGTACGGCCGCCGATATCGGTGGCAAAGCCGATAACTTTATCCATTTTCATTTGCGCCGTGTCGGCCGGAGAAAGATCCGACGCGATAACAATTACTTCGCCGCCGATTTCCAGTACAATTTCTTTTTTTTCACCGGAAAGGTTGCGCAAAATTCTTTGGACAACATATTGGATATCACTGATGCGGTCGCGTATATAAGCATCGCCGACTCCCTCAAAGATTTGCTTATAGTGGTCAAGCGTCAAACGCACCGCCCATTCCGCGTTGATGCCTAATCTGCTTATATATTTGACTGTACGGTTGCTGAATTTTTTATCTTTTAAAATCAGAACATGAACGTCAATGATATACAGAGGTTCCGTAACTCTTGATTTTTTTAGCTTATCCCGAACTTCCAATAGTTGTTTTTCTGATTCTTTTAAGGCCTTTTTAAACCTCTGGATTTCTTTAGGAATAGACGAAGCTCTTTTAAGTTTATAAAATGAAATCTGGCTGTCCAGCGGATCAAAAAGATAAGCCTTGCCGATGACAACACCTGGCGAAACACCTATTCCTTTAAGTGCGTATGTTTTTTTTGATTGTTCTGACGTCATTTATCGCTTATTCTTCTCCAAATTTATTTTCAATCAGATTTTCCAAGGCATCCATGGCGGCTAGCGCGTCGACACCCTTGGCTTTCACCGTTAGTTCTCCGCCGAAGGGGCAGGCCAGCGTAAGGATACCCAGGATACTTTTGCCG
>MGQN01000046.1:11726-12098 GCA_001797845.1 Deltaproteobacteria bacterium RBG_16_44_11
TTCCGCCTTAAACTTTTCGGCCACTTTGACGAAAGCGGCCGCCGCCCGCGCGTGCATCCCTAATTTGTTTTTTAATTTTAGTTTTTTAATCTCCATCAACTAATTAATACTCTGAAGGAAGCAATAATAAAAAATATTCCAACAGCTCCATAAAGTATATAAATTTGCGATACATCTTTTTTAATCAAAAAAAGAGAAAACAAAAAAGCCGCGATTGCCGCTAACGTCATCATCAGGCCGGGAATCTCCATAAAAGGCCAATACCCGCTATATGACAGCAAACCAGCAGTAATCGCCAGGATGATCAGAGATAACCAGCGGATTATCGCGGCAACGCGGGGTAAATGCAATGCCCGGACGAACTCAATACCT
>MGQN01000046.1:12159-13116 GCA_001797845.1 Deltaproteobacteria bacterium RBG_16_44_11
TGTAGATTAATAAAAAAGCGATAGGCGCTATTATTAAACCCTTTAGGGCCAAAATTACAGCGACTATTCCGGCAAAAGGCCTCAGCGCGCCCCAAAAAAATGTATCTCCTATCGCGGCATATGGACCCATCAACCCATTTTTCACCGCGACGACATCTGCGGCATCGCCTTTGCCTTTGTTTTCTTCTTCCAAACAGATAACGGAACCGATTAACGGGGCGGAAAAATAGGGATGACTGTTATACATTTGCAAATGTCTGGTCAGCATTACTTCTGAATCTTTCTCAGGCAACTGCCATTCACGAATAAGAGGAATTATCGCCATCGCAAAGCCCAGGTTTTGCATTCGCCGGAAATTTAGTGCCGTATGTATAAAAAAAGACCTTAAAAATATTTTTATCAATGTTGATTTTTTCACTTTTCACGGCCGTAAAATAATTTATTTGCATACTTAATAAAGCTTGATTTAGTCAGTTTAGCTAACATAAATGGCCTATTAAGTCAATTTAATCAAGGAATCACGGGGATGAACTCCAAAGCAAGCTTTGGAAATCGATTCCACAGTCCGCCGCAGGCGGATTCAATAAAGAAAAGCGTGTTCACGAAGTGCCGTTGATATTTCGGCTTTAATCGCGAACACGCTTTAGCATAAATTTAAAATTAAAAAGTTATTTATTTCTTACTTTGCTTTTCAGCGATTTGCCGGGTGATTTTAGTATTCTTGGCGATATCCGCCAAAACAACAACCGTCTCGGCCAGGAAATAAAAGACCGCCAGCACAAAAAAAGCTATTAACCAGCCGCCTACCATAAATATTAACCCGCCTAAAAAATCAGAGCCAGAGCCATAGCCCGGCATAGAAACAGTCGCTTTTCGAATAAAATAATAAGCATTGCCCCCGATGAACCAGATAAGTATACCACCGGCCAGAGAAATAACAGCCGTAAAACACGCATA
>MGQN01000046.1:13152-14667 GCA_001797845.1 Deltaproteobacteria bacterium RBG_16_44_11
GGGAATGACCGTATAATCAGCGTTGGGCAGTTTGGTGATATCATCGGCCCTAATAAGCAGGGCATGAACCACCATATAAATAGCTATAACAAATAAAATCTGAAAAATAATGATGCCCAAAATCTGCGTAGCAGATTGCCCCGAAACATTCTTCCAAATCACTACCCAGACCACAAGACCGGCAATCACGGTAACTACAGCAAGTGCCCGCAGAAACATCGCAAACGCTTTTCTAAAGAAATCGCCCTGCGAAATCAGTTGAAGAACCGGCTTCATAAACAAATATTTTTCCATAACAGCCTCCTTCGTGTCTAAAATATTTTTGTTCTGTATATTCTGATTAGTTGAACGTAATGATATGATAAATTTGTATTTTGGTCAAGGTTATATAAACATCAATTTGATGCCGGACATATTGAGCAGGAATTTCCCCGGATATTCTTCTCCAAAGGTATTGATCGCTTTTCTGCCAATGCAATCTGATATCTTGATAATATTTATTTATAGGCCAACAAAACTTTACCTGATTGTGTTTATTTTTTCAACTTCAGCAAACGCGCGTTAATGGCGACGATTACAGTGCTGAGCGACATCAAAACCGCGCCGATGGCGGGGCTGACGATAATTCCCGTGTTATACAGAACACCGGCCGCGAGCGGTATGGCCAGAGCATTGTAGCCCGTCGCCCAGGCCAGATTCTGCACCAGCTTCCGGTATGTGGCTTTAGCCAGTTCGATAATTCCCAAAACATCATCCGGATTACTGCGCACCAGAATAATATCGGCCGATTCTATCGCCACATCCGTGCCCGCGCCCACGGCAATGCCGACATCCGCCTGCGCCAGCGCCGGCGCGTCGTTGATGCCGTCTCCGGTCATCGCCACGACATATCCTCTGGATTGCACCTCTTTTACTTTTTGCGCTTTTTGCTGCGGCAGAACTTCGGCAAAGTATTCATCAAGGCCGATTTCGTCGGAGACCCATTTGGCCACCAGCCGGTTGTCGCCGGTAAGCATCATGCATTTAATGCCGGTTGCCTGTAAACCGGCGATGGCGTTTTTTGCTTCCGGACGAATCAAATCCGCCAGCGCTATCGCCGCCGCCGTTTTGCCTTCCAGCAGGACAAAGACAACCGTTTTGCCCTGCTCATGAAATTTAGCGACTGCGTTATCATCAACAGGCAAATTATTTTCTTTTATATATCGGGGGCTGACTACTTTCACGCTTTTGCCGTTGACTTTACCTTGAGCGCCGCTTCCGGGAATGGCCTGGAATCCTTCCGGCGGGATGATTTTTTTTGCCGCCGCGACTATTCCTTTGGCGATGGGATGCTCGGAGTGCGATTCAAGTGATGCCGCATACTCCAGCAGTTCTTCTTTTTCGAGCTGATTATCGAAAATCAGTACATCCGTCACGCCGAATTTGCCTTGCGTCAGCGTACCTGTTTTATCGAAGATCACCGCATCGATTTTTCGCGCGTTTTCAAAAGCCGCCCTGTTGCGGATTAAAAGGCCA
>MGQN01000046.1:14774-15311 GCA_001797845.1 Deltaproteobacteria bacterium RBG_16_44_11
TTTATGATGAAAAACCAGACGAAAATCGTCAGCATGCCGACTGTTATCGCGACGATGGTCAGATAAAAAGCAAAGCGGTTTGCCATATCCTGCGTTTTTGATTTGCTCTCCTGCGCCTCGGCTACCAATTGAATAACCTGCGCCAAAAAGGAATCCTTGCCAAGTTTTTTAATCAGCACGGTAATCGAGCCCTCGCCGTTTAGTGAACCGCCGATAACTTCCGCGCCTTTCTTTTTGTGCACCGGATTGGATTCACCGGTGAGCATCGCTTCATTGATATAAGTTTCCCCCTCTTGAATTTCACCATCAACCGGTATTTTTTCGCCAGGCTTTACCACTACCATGTCATTGAGCTTCAATTCCTGCAGGGGCACATCTTTGATACTGCCGTCGGCTATGAGCTTGTGCGCATCCGAGGGCATGAGGCGGGAGAGTTCCTCCAGCGCGCGGGAAGCGCCCATTACCGAGCGCATTTCAATCCAGTGCCCCAGAAGCATGATATCGATCAGCGTAGCCAATTCCCAGAAAAATATCGAA
>MGQN01000046.1:15322-22685 GCA_001797845.1 Deltaproteobacteria bacterium RBG_16_44_11
GAAAACAACCACAGAGCTGTATAAGTACGCCGTGGTGATGGCGACGGCAATCAGCGTCATCATGCCTGGCTGCGCGTTTTTTAACTCTTCTATTATCCCTTTTAAAAAAGGCCAGCCGCCGTAGAAGAAAATAAACGATGCCAAAATAAAAAGAACGTACTCATCGCCTCTAAAGCGCAGAGTTTCTCCAAGACCGAGCAACATTTGAACCATGGGTGTGAGAAGCAAAACGGGCAGGGTTGCCGCAAGCGATATCCAAAATCTCTTTTTGAAATCTCCGATCATGTCTTCATGACCGCCGCCATGGCCGCGATGTTGCTCCGGCTTCATTTGATGAGTTTCTTGTTTATGCTGGATTTCGGAATGCGCGGCGTTTTGCCCGTGCATGTGTTCATGGTGGGCTTGATGCTGGTGATGCTCGTGGGTTTTGTTATCCATGGCTTACTCCTTATGTAATAATTAAGGATACTTCCACTAAAATTATATACGAATCACCTCAGGATTTTTATCTTTTTGCTCTGTAAAAGTCAAATCTGCTTTTTGATTAAAACAATAAACACCATGCCGATACATATTATACAAAAATAAAAAATATGATATTAATATCCAACTGCAAAAACAATTCATTCTGAAGGCAGGCTATTTTTTGGCCTGATGAAGATTTAAGGAGGAAAGAAAATGACCGATAATATTATCCGGAAAGATTTGCTGGCCAATGTCCTAAAACTCAGAGACATGGTTTCCTATCAGGAGCATTCGGTTATCAGTCAGGAGATTATCCGCAAGCCCGCGGGAACGATGACTGTCTTTGCCTTTGATCAGGGCGAGGGTTTGAGTGAGCATACTGCTCCTTTTGACGCTGTTGTTTATTTACTGGAAGGTCAGGCCGAGATTATTATTGAGGGAAAAGCGCATCAGGTAAAAGAAGGTGAAATGATCATTATGCCTGCAAATAAGCCGCACGCGCTCAAAGCTGCCTCCAGATTCAAAATGCTGCTGGTGATGATTAAGTAACAGAATGAACTAAATCAGCCTGCGTTCATTATTTGATTTGTTCCGACACTTTTAAAAAACGGCTCGAGTAAAAATCTTTTGCTATTGATTGTCTTTCTTTAACATATGAACTTACTGTATCATACTTGTCGAATAACAAATCAACTATCCGGGAATCCAATAGTTTCTTATCGGATTGAGTTTTTATAGTTTTATGAACATCTTCTTTATTCATACTGCTCCTATATGGCCTATCTTCCGATATTGCCGTGAAAATATCGGCAACAGCCATAATCCTGGCCCCTGTATCGATTTCATCTGCCTTGCAACGAAAGGGATAACCATTTCCATTCAATTTTTCATGATGATAAGCCGCCCATTCGGCAATATGTTGCAGGCCGCCGATAGTATTGATCACATAAAAGGTATAGTAAGTATGGCATCTCATGACGGCAAATTCATCCACAGTTAATTTAGCAGGCTTTTCCAGGATACTATTGGGAACGATTAATTTGCCGATATCGTGAAGATTGCCTGCTATTTTCATAAGATTTACTTCCAACTCGGTTAGGCCGAACAACTGGGAGAGTATTTCCGCGCAGGCAGAAACCCCTGTTGTATGAGTTGCCGTAAAGGGGGATTTAAAGTCGATAATATCCCTGTAAACTTCAGCTATTAAAGCAATTCCTTTAAGATCAATTTCCACGTTCCTATACGGTCCATTATGCAATAATACCGGATATAAGCGGGGCGATACGAGGTCCAGCCAGAATTCTTCCCGTTGGGAAGCCTCAATAAAATAATTGACAATTTGTTCGTGAACAAGCTTATTTTTTATATCGTTCACTCTCTCAATAATATTTTTATCCTGATGTAAAATATATTTATTCCGATCAATCAGGCGTTCGATATAATCTGCCAGAAGGATTATCTGGGAGGCGAATACATCCGGATTTTTGATTGATTCCTGCCAATCTTTCCATTCTTTATGATGATGCCTTACTATTTTAGATATTTTTTTCAGCCAGGGAGTTTGCTCCAGCAACAACTCCCCCCGGACACAATGCAGAGTATAATCCATTGGCTCAACACTACTATGGATAGCAAGTTTTTCTTCTATGGAGATGGCTCCGATATCATGCAGTAAGGCGGCAGTGAAAATATTTTCCAGCAGATCCGCCTCTACTCCGGCATACTTGGCTATTTCCATAGCGATAAAAGCCGTTCTTTGTTGATGTTGGGCGATGGAGGGATTGGCTATATCCGTTATTTCAGATAAAGATAGTAATAGATTGCCAAGATTTACAGAAATTTGTCTTTGCATAAATTTCTCCTCAAGGCTTGGATGAAATGCAGAAACGCTTCAATTATACTGGATCATTTTACCAGAATATTGGCAAATGTCATTTAATATTTGGGAGGTGTCCTTTGATTTTTTCCATTTACACAAACGTCAGCTTAGTGCCGGACATATTGAGCAGGAATTTTGCCGGAAGTTCTTTTTCGATGGCATTAATCGCGTTTCTTCCGGTGCAGTGGGTGGGGATAATATAGTCAGGATTAATTTGGCGAAGCTCTTCGATTACCCTGTTGATGATCGGCGCAAAACTAGGGCCGGTCAGGTGAAAGCCGCCCATGACGGCATGAACCTTATCTACGCCGGTAACTTTGCGCGCGTGGTGAACCGTGTTGATAATTCCGGCATGAGCACAGCCGGAAAGGATAACTAACCCCTTCCCTTTCAGATTCATCACCAAGGATGTATCGTCGAGATTCTGATCGAATATTTCCTTGCCGTTTTCCTCATAATAAGCGTTGGGCATGCCCTTTTCAAAATCTGTCAGCCTCGGAATTTCGCCCAGATATAGAATACTCTCGTCCGCAAGAGTTACCGGCTTTGCCGATTCTTCAATTTCGATTCCTAATTTTTGTATTTCTTTTCTGGATAATTCCGGGAAGCTGACTTTAATATCCTCACCGTATTTCAAATATCTTGGTTTGGTAAAAGCCTGCGTATGAAGAAATAATCTTATTTTCTTTTTGCCGATTAATTTTGTCAGTGATTCCAGCGCTCCTGTGTGATCGCTGTGGCCGTGGGAAAGAACCAGCGCTTCGATTATGGACATATTTATCCCCAGTGCCCGCGCGTTAAATGCCGCTCCATCAGCGGAAAAACCAAAATCGAGCAAGACGGAATGAGGCTTATTATTTGTCTGCGTTGTAGCAATTGCCGAAAAGCCGTGTTCTGCCAGAATGGAGTTACTAATTTTTCCATCCTTTATCGGATAGGCTCTGGATATAATATCTGATCCATCCATAGCTACGCCGTCAATGTAGTTATCAATCAATGTCGTGATTTCGACTTTATCTACTTCGTTTAGTTTTATTTTGTCGGACATGAGGTTTCTCTGTAAATAATTTCTAATTAATAAATAAAATGGCGTTAGATGAGCTAAGACTGGTGAGGACTAATATGGTTCATCTATTGCAATTGTCAAGAAAAAAGATTCGATCACAGTTTTGCACCAATATTTTCTTCGCACATTTTATTACTGAAAAGGCACATTGGATCCGCGGTTTTTTTAAGCTCGTTGAAAGCATAAAATTTTTGAGCCATACATCCTGAGCGACAGTCTGATAGATTCTTACAAACAGAGCATTCAGAGGCAAAATCTGATGTTAAGTATTGTCTTACTACACCTAAATAGGAGGATTTCTCCCAGCATTCAGCAAGAGAGTAATCACGTAAGTTAGAATAGTCAGAAGAGGCACCGATAGCATCAGGAGAAATGTGTTTGAATGCATCACAAGGAAATATCCTCAAATCTGGTCCTATTGTAATTCGGTCAATTCCAGCGCAACATTCCGGTTTCTCGCTAAGCATAAAGAAGTTGTATGGGGAACCTAAGCGGATATCATAACTATCATTGCGCAGATCCTTGATTATTCTGCGCAGTTCGCAGTTTTGGTCACGGCTGAGTTCCCAATGCCTTATATATGCTGCACGACCTTGGGGAACTAGCCGCAGTACACTAATTCTATCAATGCCCATACTACGCGCCTTGTTCACTATTTCTGGAAGTGCTTTAAAGTTATGATTCAAAGGAACAAAATGAAATTCTGTTTGTAAGCCAATTGTTACGCAATAACCTGCTGTTGCGATCGTTTTATTATAACTACCGTAAGATTTGGTTACTTTCTCATGTTGCTCAGCATTAGTCCCCAAAAGACTAAACATTACTTTGGATAAGCCAGCCTCATGTAATTGCCGTAAAAGGTTTTCCACGTTGGGAACGTTACCTGTTGTATAAACATAAACTTTAATACCCGATCGGACTGCTTGATCTACTGCTTTAAAAATATGTTTCCACAATAATGGTTCCCCTCCAGAAAAAGCGACAGTCTCAATCCCCATAGCTTCAGCCTCGCATAGGATATTTTTGCATGACGACCATGCTATACTGCGCCCTGTAACTTCACTTGCAAGACTCGAACAATGTACGCAACTAAGCATACAATCGTGTGTAACCTCAATCTTTATCTCTTTTAACTTAAATGGTGGCTTATGCCATTCCACATTAAACTCCTTTAAAAATATTATTTATTATCAAGCGTTTTTTTCACAGCTTCGTTAACATTCCATTTTGGGGGATAAAAATATGATATCATTACATGGTTGGGTTTTAATGTTTGCTTTATTTTACTACGACCTGTCACGCCTTTTATTTCTGGATGTGCAATTCTGGCATATTTATCAACTTCACAAAAAAGATTCTGGCAATCAATTAATTGTAATGTTCTGCCCCAAAGACTTTTGAATTCGAGGCCCAAACGGTTGAACTCATCCTCTTGTCGGTCAGCCATAAGTTTCATTATGTCGACTTCCGTGAGGCCTCCGAAATTGGAAAAACATTTACGGATACCATCCTTTGCCCCAGGGCCTGGTACAACAAAAGACATCTCGCTAAAATTAGTTAATGGACTGTAGTTAATATCAATTGCATACTGATATGCTAAAAAATCGCCAATCATCGGATAATCGCGGAGTAAATTAAAAACTGCTTGCATAGATTTTGAATCGCTAACTTTGGCAGGTAGAGCGTCTGTCATCATTTTTTGTATTAGTAGTAGATGGTTGCGATGCTTAACTTGGTGTCCAAAGGTTCGTCCACCTGACGGCATAATATAGGCGGCTGAATATATGCTCTTCTTAGCGGCTTGCGCACTTGTTAAAATCTTATCATAGGCCCTAAAATCGAACTCACGCCACGAAATATGCCCCAAATTATCGACAAGTAATTGCCAAGTTTCAATCTTATTGAATGTTTTGAATAGGATAATCCTAAAAAATATTTCATCGGCTTCTTGTGGTCCATTATAGATGACATGGCGGATTAGAAATTGGCTTACTCTATCTGAGGCGCGATATGCATTTGTAAATTTGTAACACTGCAAAACTTTGTCGTCAGTCCATGGTGGCTCTGACTTTTCTATTCGCTTAAAGAATATTGACTGTCTCTCAACTGCAAAGCGCCAGTAAGTGTCGAACACCTCCGTTGTTCTTGTAGGTAGCCAGTGTGCATAATTTATCTTTTTCACTGTATAAGTCTTATTTACAGGATAAGATAAAACTGTTTGTTTGCATGTCAGATACTTTCTCAGATACTTTCCCTTTGGTTTATTGGCAGACAGCCCTTGTATATGTGTCACAATAAGGTCTATACGATTTTTTAGTGATTTTGTGTTTTCAATTATTTCAACAGGATAAAAAATGTTTTCTTCCATGAATAAAGCTTGGTAAGCATCGGATAATGATGCCCATTGTTTGGGTGACAGTTCTATCCTGAATGGTTTAGCGCGCGTTATAAGAAAAAGTTTACATGGTTTTACACCTTTCCATGCAAGCCTCTCAAGATCTATCATGGAATAAAGGATTTTTCTTTTAATGCCCGACATAACGCCATACGCGACAGTTGACCACCAATACCGATCAAGGATAACTGTTATTCCTTTGGCAAGAGAGGGCAATATTTTATTTTCAATACAATCAATATGTGCGGCGATATGCATCAGTTGTAAACTTGTAGGTGAAATATTATCTATATTATAAGCCAGTGGTTTATGGTGCAGGGCGTATACAAGATTGCCTAAGGTTTTTGGCACGTGCCCGGGGAAGCTAAAAAGCAAAACATCCATTTTGTTTTTCTGTAGTTCTTCTGCAACACCTTTTGCTAATGTGCTTTTACCGACACCATCCATGCCCTCAAAAACAAACAAATGCCCCGGTAAATTACTAGAAATTATTTTTTTAGTCGGCATCAGATAATACCTGCTTCATTTTACTCAAAAGGCGATGACATTCTTGTTTGCCATGGTTACTTAAGGAAAGGTTAGATGCTATGCAGGTCACACCTTTCAGATCCAAGCCCATTGCGCTGGCAACAAATTTTCCTAAGCGATACAACCCTAGATAATTACCATATGCTTTTTCGAGTAATAATTGATTTGCATAAAATGCAACAATGGTCAGACCTTCACAACCATTAGTCCCTATCGGATGAAAAACTACTTGCTGCAGGCATGGAAATCCAAGTCTACGTGCCATTGAATGATCAACGGCGGGATTGAAGATGCCGGCTTGTAACGCACTATGGCGATGCGTTCCAGCGCGCCATGTGTCAATTATCGCTTTGAGTTGGTTTACACTATTTTCTCCAAAAGAAGTAAGACGTCGGAAATAAGTCCCATGATTATTGAGTCTGCATTTGCTAACAAATGGCCATATTTTATCATATTTCACAAATAGCTTGTCACGATTACCGCCACAACGTTTCCAGATAGAATCGGGAAAGATTGTACCTGCGACTGTTTCAATATTGCTCTGGTTAGCTGAAATAATGCCAAAGACTGCTAGCTGACTATCTAATGCTTGACGAATTTCTGGTGTTTCAAGCTGCCAAGAATTATCATCCTCTATAACATCAAAAGAAACAATAGCTGGTGCCATAATACCTCTCGGTGTATCCATACACTTAATAAATGTGCTTGCCCAAGCTTTTGAAAGATTATTACCCCGAATAGGGCTTATGTTCATCATACGAAAACCTCCTCCGGATTATCAAGAAATCTGTATTGTGCTAATCCCACGTATTGTTTTGGTGCAATGCGAATATTTAAGGCCCAACCACTATGCTCATGAAAAGCCCTGGCATAGCCTCTTGAGACAGCGACATAGATGGGCTGGCCGTCAACAAAATCTTTTTTCATCATACGTGAGTTATCTTCAACGACTGCACCCTGATGGAGTACCAGAAGATCACCTATTTCCATATCAACAGCCCTACCCTGCCAAAATGAGTCTGCAATAATC
>MGQN01000046.1:22711-35159 GCA_001797845.1 Deltaproteobacteria bacterium RBG_16_44_11
AATCTTTGGGTTTTATTCTTTTTAATGAGTCGTGTTGATGTTGGTTTAATAACCCAAGTGTTAAGGCCATATGATCAATTAATGTAGTGTAACCAACGCCGAAAAATGACGACAATCGAAAAATATGTATTGGATCAAGCTTCGTGGGATCTAATGCCCGCGTTTTCAGGGCATAGAGAATGCTGGTTTTAGACATTAAGATATTCGCAGCAAATAAGTCAGCAATGAATTCCTTGGGGTCATATGCATTGCTTATTTTACCAGTTTTTAATTCATCCAAGCACATGCCGTGCCCGAATACATGATGTCCAAGTTCATGCATACAAGTGAACGCACGTCGGCCTGCGGGACGCTCTGATCCAACAACTATGACTGAGCGTGGTTTGGGAGAATAAATACCTTCTAAGGAAGGGAGTGACAGATATCGAACCTCGCAACCGCACTGTTCTGCGACCCTAATCGTATCGATCGAGGCTCGCTGATCTAGGCCACACTTTATTCTAACGCGCGCAGCATGCGCAGCGGCTGTCAGTATAAGTGGTTTTCGATTATAGCGTTCCACTATTTTGCTCCTTCAGATTTCAGCGAAGTCAATAGATCAATGATCTTTTCTATATCTTCTTCTTTGAGACCTTTTGCGTTTCGTGCAGCTAAATAAAGTTCGTCCCTTATTGGATCTACTTGATTCTCGCCTTTGCCTGCAAGCCATTCTAAATCTACAAAATAAAGTTCCGAAAATTTTATTAACTCCTCAGCCGAAACTCGTCGCCTTCCAGCTTCTATTTCCGAAATTGATGGACGCGGTAGATCGAGTTTGGCCGCAACTTGTGATTGTGATAAGCCTGCGCGATTTCGCGCAATGCTCAATCTTGAACATATGAGATTACGACTTTCATTTGTTTCATTGTTTGTCATAAAACATCCTTAATAATTTATTTTTATTTAAACAGTTGTAAAATTCTATTTACGACATCACCCACAGTTAGGGCATTACTATCTTTATCGATAAAAAGACTTGGAAATTTAAGCGGGTCTTTGTATCCTAATGAATCAAGGCAATCGCTTGTTACTTCAACACTCATAAGGCTGTCAAAATATTTTAAATCGCCGATCGGTCTAGTGCTTTCAATAATTTCTTTATTACTATCTTCCATTTCATATTGGGCATCGGTTAGCGCCTTCACTACTACCTGTAAAACTTTTTCTCTATTTAATTCCATAAATTACCTCCATAGTTCTTAACTAATGTTAGATTAACTTACAGCATGTAAGATATTATGTCAAATGGTAATTGTGATTTTCGAAAATAAATATTTTCTATAAAAATAAGTAATATTTACGAAGACTTAATTGTAGTATTGAACTAAAGTGCTATTCGAATTATTGGATATTCTGAGGTTACCATAGAATATCAGGGGGCAGTTGTCCCTAGTTTCTAACAAGTATCGGATCATTTCTAGGTCAGCTTCGCTATTAAAAACCCGAGGCCAACAAAACCGCCAAACCCAAAAATTATGAAGACATAATTAAAACATTGAGAATAACTGTAATGTTTTTTCCAAAATAACCAGGGATCTTGATCGTTTTTTCTACGTGTGTCGAATTCTTCGCGCGTAAATCTCTTGGCAACATGCGGCACACCATCTGCATCTTCCAACGTTGCCTTTGCCTCAAAGAATTTGAGCGATGCTTCTGCCCCCTTTATAAGATCGCTATTCCTCTGATCGAGCTTCCAGAAAATGAATGAAAAGAGGATGAGCAGCAGTCCGAATGCAATACCGACATATGGTAAGTCTATCTCATTTTTGAAGGTCGCAACAAGGCCAGTTGAAAGCAGAGAGGAGATCGCAATATAAAAATTGAATGTGGCTAACCGCTGCCCTGCTTGCATCTGAAAGAAATCCCAAGCTTGCTTTCTCAGCTCATCATCAGTCATACGCTATATCTTTCTTACTTTGCCACAACTAGTGAATAGCATCCTATTTTTTAAATACATTTTTGAAAAACACATTTAATCACGTGTAAGATATCCCTAGCTTACACGGGATAATTCGGCTAACAAACTTCTATTCGCTTCGCCTTTGAAGTTTGAGTCTCATTACCCTCCGCCGTGCGGGATCGTTCAGCTTACCAATTCCGCTGCACTTTGCTTTCGTAATTGGAGTTTCACGAAAACCATGCGCTTAAATATACTCGCAATTTTCTTTATTTCAATTCTTTTTTTGCAATAATCAACAGCAGGCATTATCCAAATTTATCTCAAAAATCGTCTTTTACTTCCTTCTTGACCCCTCCTGCTTCTTTTGCTAGCCTGCAGAGCAGAAACTAACAAAAAAAGGAGGAACTTTTATGAAAAAGATTGCTTACACCATTTTTGTTCTCTTAATTATATTTTCTTTTTCATCAATTAGCTTCGCCCAAGAGAAGCAGTACGATACATTAGGTGTTTATGTCGGCCTTGTCGGCGGATATGTGTTCCCCAGCAACATGGGAACAACAATTGCAATTGCCGGAGGTCCAACCTTTAATGGTGACACCACCCTGAACAATGGATATCTTTACGGAGCCAAGGTTGGTTGGCTGACACCGTTTACCAAACGAATTATGGTCATAGAATTTGAATATAATCATGTAACTAACAGGATGGATAAGTTGAAAAACTCAGGCATAGAATCTTCCGATGTGGATATGAGCGGAAATGTAAATATGGATGTTTTTATGCTGAATTTACTGGCTCGCTATCCGCAGGGGAGATTTCATCCTTACATTGGAGCCGGCGCAGGATATGCCTTAGTCAAAGTAGATGATTCTGCGGCCTCGGTCGGAGGATCACTTATACCTGGAGGATATACCGGTGGTTCCGCAGGTGTCTTTGCCTATCAGGGGATGATTGGAATGGACTTTGATATCACAAAAAATATTATCATGGGCCTTTCTTATAAGTATCTTGCCACCTCGAAATTTAATTATGACAATTCTTTCAATTACATGCCTGCCACTACATCGATGAATTATGGCGCCCACAATATTTTATTGAGTGTTTCTTACTTGTTCTGATTTTCAAATACATTTTTCGGAAGTCTTTACAGTTTCCTGAATATCTTCAAAGAGGTGGCTGAAGTAATTTTAGCCACCTCTTATTTTACACTTTGATGTTCTGTAGTCTTGGGACATTGTTGAACAGCTGGTAGGTGGCTTCTGCGACATCCTTCCTGAAAGTGAGCGTTCAGGATTTTTTGCGGACATACTTTCTTTAAAACGGTAATTCTTAGTAACTATTATCAACAAATTTTCGATTTCAATTAATATGCAGGATTTTTGGTTTAATAGGGACAGCGCCCTGTTTTTTAAACACATTTAATCACGGGTAAAATATCCCTGCTTACACGGGATAATTCGGCTAACAAACTTCTATTCGCTTCGCTTTTGAAGTTTGAGTCTCATTACCTTCCGCTGTGCGGGATCGTTCAACTTGCCAATTCCGACGCGTGACCTTTAGGTTATGCACTTTGCTTTCGAAATTGGAGTTTCACGAAAACCATGTGCTTAAATATACTCGCAATTTTCTTTATTTCAATTCTTTTTTTGCACTGATCAATAGCGGGCATTAACCAAATTTATCTCAAAAAAGTCTTTCTTTCCTTCTTGACCCCTCCTGTTTCCTTTGCTAGCCTGTATGGCAGGAACTATAAAGAAGGGGGAACTTTTATGAAGATTGACCTCCGTATAACTTTCTTAGTCCTCATGCTCATCGCAGTATTATTCTCCGGTTGCAGTTACATCAAAATTATCAATCCCGACTACGATCAGCCAAACATCGGCACTCCTCATGATCTTGTAGTGGCACATACGGGTTGCGGAAATGCCGACGGAAGTTCATTTCGCGCCCAGCTCAACTCTTTGGATGTCACCTCAGCCTTTCGGTATGACAGAAGTAATGAAAAATGGACGGCAACACGATACAACCTGCCACTGGGCCGCAATACTCTTTCTGTTTCCGCC
Organism: Deltaproteobacteria bacterium RBG_16_44_11; assembly: GCA_001797845.1. Taxonomy (GTDB): domain Bacteria; phylum Desulfobacterota; class Syntrophia; order Syntrophales; family Smithellaceae; genus UBA4810. Next base: position 26,714 of record MGQN01000046.1, read on the forward strand.
GATGTGAGCGTAAGCGGCTGGTGCGTCCGGGATGATACGGACAGCCATACATTTACCGTTGTCACCGATTGCCCTCCGGAATCTTATTGCGCGTATTTTTACGATAATCCCTTGGTAGCCAACGCCACTATTAATGCCCTTGACGCAACAACACTCGACTATTTCTGGGAATATATCGATCAGCTCGAAGAAACAGAAGAAATCACCATTGCCGAGCCGGCGGCATCGCGCGCCTGCGTTGAACCCGCATCATGTCCGTCAATCGTGCTTACGGATACTGAACTAAAAAGGATTCACGCGGCTAAATGCGCTCACGCCGTCTGGCTGGATAAGAACAGAAGGGTAAACTGGCGATTGCATGATTTTAACGAGGAGGATTTGCGGGGTTTGTTCGCCAAAGAACTGCTTTTCGACGGACGCAGTAACGACAGCTTTTTTTGGATTGTTGATTATTCACCCTCGGAAGCTTACAGCTATGCGGCAGATAATGATCTCATCGGCCCCAGCATTATAAGTACCGTTAATCTCGTCCTCAACGATTTGCGCACTACCGATACACATAATGGTTTTCTGCACGGCGTTCGCGGGTATGATGGTGACCTCGTGGATACAGCATGCACACTTTATAACGCGTTGACGGTGTGTTTACCGCGGTCAACCGGATGTACCCGAATATCGCGTGTAGGGTGTCAGAGCATGGCCAGAATTACCATCGGTTTGCTGAGAAGCCTCAACATTCCGGGAGAAATAACATCCCACGCGGAATGGTATGAGGTAAACCATTCGTCAGCCGTTTGGCCGGCCCTGCAGCGTGTCATGCCGCACGGGGACGATATCTACGGCGCAGATTTAAGAATGACACCTACTGAAGAGTTTTTGGTTCCATTTTCTTTCTACGAAAGTTCCGCGAACACGGCAGTCTGCGGAACAAATAAAGATTGCCTTTCGCACCGACATCGGGCACTGCTCGCTGCCAGATATCCCGCCCAATGGGTGCGCGATCGCTGTTGTAATCCGGCACCTTATGGTGATACTTCATGCGCAGCATATTTGCGTGAAAGCTACAGCGCGTATTTAACGGCAGATGAAATGACAGCGGCGATAACGACATTCACCAGTCTGTGTCCGTAATCGGTGTTTGGGCCGATATTTGAACATCTAACTGGTGTAAACTCAGGTATTAACTTCTTCCTGTAACAAACAGATTATCATCCTTGTCGAGCATGCAGGACTTCAATCCTTAATCACGGGTATAAACTCCAAAGCTGCTTTGAAAACAGACTGCACAGTAAGCTGCGGAGTGTTATACCCTCCGCGTGGCGGGATTAATTCAGCTAACAAATTCCGATATGTTTCGCTATCGGAATTTGAGTTTCATTAATAAATACGATTCACGCTAGATGACAAACATCCGTGCTTAATATTTCGTGTCAGTATTTAATTGACATAAGACTCACAGTTTTATAGAAGTAATATTCTATATCTCAAATTATGAGTTGTTTAGGTTATTATACAAGATACATATAAACATTGTTAGCTTGAAATAAATGAAAAGGAGATAATATGAACAGATTCAAAGGTTGTGGACTATCTATCATCTTTGTTGGTATAATTTCTTCACTAATAATAAGCGGATGTGTCACGACGCCATCAACACCTCAAACACCTCCTGATCCAAGAATGCTTGCAGCTGGTGCCTTTATAGCGGTGAAGATTAATTCGTTTGCCGCTGCCGACGCGCAGTCAAAGGGCAAAATTTACTTCATAACATCAGCTATTCAAAATGTCAGCGCTGATGATTTGGAATTTCAGGAAATTGCCAGATACTTAGAAAATTCCCTGCATGAAAAAGGATATTTACGCACAAACAATATAAAAGGCGCGAATTTGCTTATTCGTTTGGGTTATGGGATAGGAAACCCGCAGACAAGTTCCGAGACCGTCGTAACTTCTACAGGATATAGCTATCCTGTTGGATGGATGTGGTATACTGTGCCTCCGCAAACACAGACAGTCCGCAATACAACCTATATGAGAAGTTTGACGGTAGAAGCATACGATTTGAAAGATCCAAAAACAAAGTCACAACTTTGGAAAACTACCGTGCAAAGCGAAGGGACGTTATCAGATTTGCGCATTGTACTTGCTTATATGATTGCCGCTTCAATGGTAGAGATTGGTACGAACACAGGACAGCAGAAAGATGTTAAAATTGGTGGGCATCATCCAAACATCCGGTATATTTTTAAATAAATCTAAGGCTAATAATTCACTCGTGCGGCAGGCAATCGCCTGCCGCACTTTTCAGCAAAGAAGAACAAAAGGGTCAAGTCTGACTTTAACCTTTTCTAAATTTAGTGTTTTTTAATGTCAGTAACCTAAATTCTTAAATAATAAGATGTGCCACAGTTCGATTTATTAGGGTCATTTATTAGGGTCAGCGCCCTTTTTTAAAATACAGGCAAAGAAATAATTCATTCTAAAACCATGGACTTAAATATACTCGCAATTTTCTTTATTTCAATTATTTTTTTGCACTGATCAACAGCAAAATAAATGGATTCCCAAGGTATCCGCCTTATATTTTTGTAAATAATCGGCCGTTGTGGTATTACCGGTTTGCATGCAAGCCATTATTTACGTGTCCTGGTCAGTATTTTAAATGGAGAGCAAATGAACCCAAAACCGTTATTGACGATTGCCTTCATTCTCATCCTTCTCTTCCTGCCTGGGACATCCATTGCCGGAGATGAAAAAGCGAGAAAAGCGAGCACCCTGACCTTTTATCTAGAGAATGATACTATTTTCGACACCGACCGCTATTATACCAGTGGAATGAAAATCTCCTGGTTTTCCCGGGATCTTTCGAACTATAGCGATATTGTGACTTTGTCGTTGCTCCAGCGGTTTATCGAACAACTGCCGTTGATCAACGATCCGGGAGACCAGCGCACGGTTTCTGTCTCATTTGGGCAAAACATGTACACACCGAAGGACATGGAGCGGACCGATCTGATCGTAGATGACCGGCCTTATGCGGGAGTTACCTATCTGGGACTGGGGCTTCACAGCAGGAACCTGCGTAAAATGGACACCCTGGAACTCGATATCGGCATCGTTGGACGCCATTCCTATGCAGAAGATTGTCAGACTGAGTTTCATAGATGGATTGGTTCTGAAAAGGCCAATGGCTGGGAAAATCAACTCCACGACGAACCCATCCTGAACCTATACTATGAGCGCAAGTGGAAAACACTGCAAATCATAAATTCGGAAGGGTTTGGATTCGACTGCGTTCCCCACGCCGGCCTGGCCGCCGGCAATGCCTATATCGGGGCTAATCTGGGCAGCCAGGTGCGTTTCGGTTGGAACATCCCGAACGATTTTGGGACGTATCCGATTTCGCCCGGGTCAGACAGCAGTTCTCCCCTCGATGATACCGATCCCCGCTTCTTTCGTCTGTTTCACCGTATCGGCTTGCATCTTTTCTTTGGCGTTGACGGGAAAGCTGTCGCACGCAATATTCTACTTGACGGAAACACTTTTCGGGACAGCCACAGCGTTGACAAGGAGTATTTCGTCGCCGATTTTATCGGAGGCATAGGGTTGATCATTCATCAAGTCAAAATAACCTATTCCCATGTCTATCGGACAAAGGAGTTTAAAACGCAGAAGGATGAACAGCAGTTTGGGGCGATTTCCGCCTCATTCACATTTTAAATCCAGATGTGATGGGCCGGATATTTCCGGCGTTACATCTTTCAAATAGTAATTCACAACATAAAGATTTTTCAAAATCGTTTGTTTATGGGTGTAATCGATAACCGAGCTGTACTTTATTGGACAATATCCGCAAAATCAAATATAGATCAGCCGTTATGGGTAAAAATATTCTTTTAGTCAATCCCTGGATTCACGATTTCGCGGCGTACGATTTCTGGCTGAAACCTCTGGGGCTTCTATATTTAGGCAACGTGACTTTTCAACTCAATGGAAAGGGGCTTTTCTTGCTTTAATGAACTGACTTTCAATATAGAAAAACCGATTATGTTTCCCTTGTCGTCAACTTTTTCCATTACCGCATCGTTCTCGGTTTCTTTGAAATAACCGGCTTTTTGTTGAAAAAGGACTTCCAGATAATCCCCATCTTTATCGTACCAAACTTTTATCCCTTCGCCCATAACGTTTCACCTCTTTTTATTGTATCTGTAAAATATGCAGTTAATATGAAAAAGTCGTCATCTCTTGCCTTAACTATAACACATAAGTACTTTTTTCCAACAGGTGTTTTTGAGTAATACCTGTAGAAAAGCTCCGCCTCCGAATCTGTTCGTGACTTGATTACAAATTCGGGGTTTGCCAAAGTCTCTTGTATTTTATCAATCTGGCCTGACATTTCGGGATGGTCAAGTTCAATATGCTTCAGCCGTTCATCAGTAAAACGTATTCTCCTACCGTAAAAATCAATAAACCACTTCATTCTCTCTGCACCTAATATTATTTAATTACAGTAATATTTCCAATGACTTCCTGCTATTCAAGCAATATACGCCCCGGATATTGAAAGTCAATTAAAAAATAAACGGTTTCACGCCTCAAAATGCAAGTGCTCTATTGGTTTTGTAAATCATAGTCGGCTGTGGTAAATGCTCGTCATGGGCAAAAAGATTCTTCTGATCAATCCCTGGATTCACGATTTCGCGGCGTACGATTTCTGGCTGAAACCTCTGGGCCTTCTATATTTAGGCGGCCTTTTGCGTCAAAACGGCCATCAAGTCCAGTTTATCGATTGCCTTGACCCGTATCACCCCGCGATGCAGGCCTGCGGCCTCAAACGGCCGGCGCGCCACACTTACGGCCGCGGCAAATTCTTCCGGCAGGTTATACCCAAACCGGATAGCTTAAAAATAATGCCTAAAAATTATTGCCGCTACGGGATTACACCGGAAATATTTGGAGAAGAGCTAAACAACTATCGGGACACGGACATTGTCTTAATCACTTCGATGATGACTTACTGGTATCCCGGAGTTTTCGAAGCCATTAAAATAATCAAAGAAGTATTGCCTAAAATCCCCATTGTGCTCGGCGGCAAATACGCGACTTTGTGTTCTCGGCATGCCGTAAAATATTCCGGCGCTGATTTTGTCATTGCCGGTGCGGGTGAAAAACCGGTTTTGAAATTGCTACAAGATCTATTCGGCGAAAAAATATTGTTTATGCCCAATGAAGAAAATCTGAATTCCTACCCCTACCCCGCTTTCGATTTAATCCGCAAGGTAGAGCAACTGCCTATTACCACTTCCCGCGGTTGTCCCTATCGGTGCAGTTACTGTTCATCGCATATTCTCAACAAAAAATTTCTCCGGCGCGATCCGCTAAAAGTCGCCGACGAAATAGAACACTGGCAAAAAAAATTCGGCGTAAAGAATTTCAGTTTTTATGATGATGCCCTGCTTGTTGAGCCGGAAAAAATGATTATTCCGCTCTTACATGAACTCCGAAGGCGAAACCTATCCTGCCAGTTCCATTGCCCCAACGGATTACATTTGCGCGAAATAGACGGGGAGTTAAGCAAATTGCTCTATGCTTCGGGATTCAAGACTATCCGCTTCGGTTTTGAAACATCCGACTTCAAAAGACAGAAACAAACGGGAGGCAAAGTCGTAAACGAAGAATTACAAAGAGGCGTGCGTCATTTAAAAAAAGCGGGCTATAAAACAGATGATATAGGAATTTATCTTCTCTGCGGACTTCCCCATCAGAGTGCAGTGGAAGTCCAGGACAGCATTGATTTTGTTAGAAAATGCGGAGCCAAACCGATGCTTGCCGAATACTCGCCCATTCCCGGCACAAAAATGTGGGCCCAAGCTCTGCTTGCATCCCCCTTTGACATTCAGGGCGAACCGCTATATCATAACAATTCAATGCTTCCCTGCCGGAGTGATGATTTTAGTTTTGCCGCTTATACGGAACTGAAGGCGGCGCTGAAGAATGAATGATAGAGCATTAATGTCATTGCGAGTCCGTCGTAGCGGACGTGGCAATCCACGTAATAGCAAACAGCTAATAGATTGCTTCGGTTGTTGCACTCCCTCGCAAAGATATTACGACACAACCTCCTCGCGGGAATGACTTTTTAATGGATTTTTAAGATTATGACTATTCTGATCTGGATTAAAAATTCGCTGATTTTGTTGCTTTCGCTGGTTTTTTTAGCTATCGGCATCAACACGCTGGTGGGTTCGTTCTCTCTGAATAATCCTTATGAATTCCTGATGTATTTTTTTTCCGCCTCTCTTTTAATTTTAGTTTGTCTGGTGGGAATTATTTATTTTATCTTTCGTTTCTTTCCCAAAAAACAACAAAATGGAATTGACGATGTTAAAGCCGAATAGAATTTGCAAGTTATTTTTTATTCTGGCGGCATTTCTTTGCCTTACCGCCGGCGCTTCCGGCTTTGACCTGGAAAAGAAAGTCGTCAAAGCAAAATTAAAAAACGGCATAACGGTTTTAATACTGGAGCGTCATATCAGCCCGACGGTTTCTCTCTACATCCGGCATCGCGTCGGCGCAGTGGATGAAGCACAAGGTGAAACCGGCGCCGCGCATCTTTTGGAACATATGATGTTCAAAGGCACCACCACCATCGGCACTAAAAATTTCGCGGCGGAAAAGAAAATATTGGACGCTATCGAAAAAACGGGCATGGCTTTGGATAAAGAAAAGCGAAAAAGCCAAAAAGCCGATGCTACAACACAGCAAAAGCTCACCGCCCGGCTGAAAAAATTGCAGGAAGAGCATAAAAAATATTTCATCCCCAATGAAATCGACCGCCTTTACACCCAAAACGGCGGCCTGGATATGAACGCTTCCACCGGCCAGGACGTGACCACTTATCAGGTGAGCCTTCCTGCCAATAAAATCGAACTCTGGGCGAGAATCGAAGCGGATCGCCTGCTTCATCCCGTCTTTCGAGAATTTTACACGGAACGCGATGTGGTCATGGAAGAAAGAAGACAACGTGTCGAAACAGATCCGGACGGCAAGCTGTATGAACAATTCATGAGCACAGCCTATACAACCCATCCTTATAGAAATCCGATATTAGGCTGGCCGGAAGATTTAATGAACTTAAGCCCGACTTTGCTGAAAAATTATTTTGAAAAATATAAAACGCCGCAAAAAACGGTTATCGCGGTTGTGGGAGCGATCAATCCGCAAGAAACTCTAAAAGTGATGGAAAAATACTTTGGCCGCCTTCCGGCTTCCCGGGAAAAAGAAAGTATCATCCCCGCGGAACCCAATCAAACAGCGGAAAGAAGGGTGGATGTTATTTTTGATGCCAATCCGATGATGATTATCGGCTTTCACAAGCCCACCGCTCCGGCTTATGATGATTACGTTTTCGATTTGCTGGAGACAATCCTGAGCAAGGGGCGAACAAGCAGGTTATATCAAATACTTGTCACGCAGATGCAAATAGCTCAAAGTGTCAGCGCCTACAATGGATTACCGGCTAACAAATACCCTAACCTTTTCGCGATATTCGCCGGACCCCGCCATCCTCATACCACCGTTGAGCTGGAAGAAATCATTCTGCGCGAAATTGAAAAGATCAAAACGCAGCCGGTAACGGACGCGGAATTAGCCAAAGCGAAAAATCGACTGCGGATGGAACATATTCAGAGTCTCGATTCTAATTCTAAAATTGCCTCAATTATATCGTATTACGAAGTATTGCTGGGCGATTACAAATATTTTTACGATTATCTAAACAAGATCGATAAAGTAACAGCCAGCGATATTCAAAAGGCGGCTAATATTTATTTAAACAAGGAAAACCGCACCATCGCCGTCTTGGAAAAAAAGAAAGAATAAGATTATCCTATGAATTCAAAAGCAATCAACGTGTCAAAGAAAATAATCTGTCTGCTAATAATATCGCTATTCTTCGCGCAAGGATTATATAGCGGCGCGTACGCAGCGGATTCCCGTTTTATTTCTCCCGATAAAATTAAATTTCCCGCCCTGCAATTTAATCTACCGCAGGCCCAGCGCGTTGTTCTCGATAACGGCATTGTGCTTTATATTCTGGAAGATCACGAACTGCCGCTGGTTAATATTCATGCCGTCGTTAAAACAGGAACAATGTATGACCCGGAAGGAAAAGAGGGCGTCGCGGAACTGACCGCCTCCGTGATGAGAACCGGCGGCACAGCAAAGCTAAGCAGCGAGGAAATGGATAAGCGTTTTGATTATCTGGCCGCGTCAGCGGCAATTTCCATGTCTATGGAATCAGCCGGGGTTGATTTTTCCATTTTGAACAAGGACCTTGATGAAGGACTTGACCTTCTGGCACAAATACTTACCGCGCCCGCCTTTGAAAAAAAGAAACTTGAACTCGCGGTGCAGTTAAAGCATGAGGATTTGCGCCGGCTGCAGG
>MGQN01000046.1:35171-37401 GCA_001797845.1 Deltaproteobacteria bacterium RBG_16_44_11
GACTCGCCTTTCGGGAATTCAATCGCCTTATCTACCACGATGATCCGCGCGGACGCTTTTTCTCACATAAAACACTGGCCAATATCGAACGCGATGATTTAATCAAATTTCACCGCCGGTTTTTTCAGCCGGGCAATATCATGTTTGCCATAACCGGAGATATAACCAGTCAACAAGCGATAAATATATTCCAAAAGTATTTCGGAAGCTGGGAAAGAAGCGGCACTGCCATCAGCATGCTGCCACCGCCGCAAAAACCAAACTCCGGGATTTTTTATCTTGATAAAGAAATAATTCAATCCACGATTGTCGCCGGCCAATTCGCTCCCAGCAAAACCGATCCCGATTTTTACGCCTTTACCGTTCTTGATTTCATTGCCGGAAGCGGCGGTTTCCCTTCCCGGATTTTCGATGCTGTGCGTAACAATGAAGGTCTTGCTTACAGCGCCGGCAGTTTTTACCGCGCGCGGCCTTTGTTCGGCGTTTTCGGCATTTACGCTTTTACGAAAACATCTTCAACGTTGAGAACCCTCGCGCTGATTAATTCCGTGCTGGATAATATACAGGCCAACACGATAACCCAAAAAGAAATCTCCTGGGCTAAAACATCGATCATTAACGGCTTTATTTTTTCCTTTACCAGTTCCGAAGATATTGCCGAACATCAAATGAACATCGAATTTGAAAAATTACCGCCGGATTTTCTTACCAGTTATCGCGAAAGAATCGAAAGCGTAACGCTTAAAGATGTGAATAGACTCGCCGCCAAATATCTGCATACGACAAATAACATTGTCCTGATTTTAGGCGATAGTAAAAAGTTTGATAAACCGGCATCGAAAATCGCCGATCCTGTTTTAATAAATCCCGAAGATTAATTCTCCCCCAAGGCACTACTATGATGGACGCGGATAAATTTAAAAGGATAACCAGGCGGATTGAATCGTACCGCAAGGCGATGATTGAAATGCAAATCGCTCTTAGCGCCGTGCCGGCGTTGGGGCCGGAAAACGGCGGTGAGGGCGAATTTCTCAAAGCTAATCTATTGAAAAAGCGCCTGAGCGCAATGGGTTTTAAGAATTTTCGGTATTATAACGCGCGCGATAAGAACGTGCCTTCCGGCATCCGTCCGAATTTTGTGACTACTATTGCCGGTAAAAATAAATCGCGTTTTATCTGGATTTTAACTCATCTGGATATCGTGCCTCCGGGAGAATTAAATCTCTGGAGCCGTAATCCTTACAGCGTTTACGTAAAGAGCGGACGCATTTACGGCCGCGGCGTGGAAGACAATCAGCAGGATATGGTCGCTTCTATTTTTGCCGCCAAAGCTCTTCTCGCTGAAGAAATTACTCCGGCCAACTCCATCGGCCTGGCTTTTGTAGCCGACGAAGAAACATCCAGCAGGTGGGGACTGCGCTATATGCTAGAATGCGCCAATCAACCGTTTGGCCGCAACGATTTGATTATTGTTCCCGATTCCGGAAATAGTAAAGGAACATTGATCGAAGTCGCTGAAAAAAGCATGCTCTGGCTTCGCTTTAAAACCAAAGGAAAGCAATGCCACGCCTCCAAACCGCAATTGGGAAATAACGCTTTTGCCGCAGCATCCCATCTGGTGACAGGGCTTGCGGCACTTAAAAAAGCATTCCCCAAATCCGACGCGCTTTTTGACCCTCCGGCCAGCACTTTTGAACCGACAAAAAAAGAACCAAATGTCGGCAACATCAATACCATTCCCGGTGAAGATGTTTTTTATATGGATTGCCGCTTGCTTCCCGGTTATCGCCTGCAGAATGTTATGGCGGCAATAAAAAAGATAGTCCGCGGTGTGGAAGACAAATTTAAAGTAAAAATAGAGATTTCTCCCGTGCAATACTTGCAAGCGCCAAAACCCACCTCCCCCGATGCCCTGATTGTTCAATCTTTGCATAAAGCTACTAGCGCTGTTTATGGAATAAAAGCTTATGCCGGCGGCGTGGGAGGGGGAACCGTCGCCGCTTACTTTCGCGAAAAAAATTATGCGGTTGCTGTCTGGTCGAAAAACAATCAAACGGCTCATCAGCCGGATGAAAACTGCTCCATAGAAAATATGCTGGGTAACGCCAAGGTGTTCGCCCATGTATTCTTGCAGGAGTAAATTGTATTGCTTTGGTTATACCGAAATGATAAAAAGCTCTTACTCGCGATAAAATGATAATGATTTATATAAAATGGTATTTAAGAGGTT
>MGQN01000046.1:37416-37778 GCA_001797845.1 Deltaproteobacteria bacterium RBG_16_44_11
CAAGCTACTAAAAATGCATCAACAGAAACAATTTCTTTTGACGATCATAATCTGCTGAAAAATCTCTGCGGTGAACACGATAAGAATTTAAAACTTATCGAAAAGCTTGAAGAGGTCAAGATAAAAGCATGGGGTAATAATATTTCCATCTCCGGCAAGGACGGCCATGTTCGCAAAATAAGCACCCTGCTGCAGCAGCTTTATTCGATAATGGACAAGGGATGGCATCTTGCTCCTTCCGATATTGACTACGCCCATCGCATTCTTACCGAAGATATATCATTCGAACTGGCACGCATATTCCTTGACACTGTTTTCATTTCTTCAAAAAAAAGAATCATTACGCCCAAAAGCATCGCGCA
>MGQN01000046.1:37946-41367 GCA_001797845.1 Deltaproteobacteria bacterium RBG_16_44_11
AGGGTTTCTGCCGGGAGATTTGGCCGAGAAAGTAAATCCTTATCTTCGCCCCTTATATGACGCGCTTTATGATATGATGGATATGGAACGGGCGGCAGCGCTGATAAGCAAAGGATTGATTGAAGTCGCACCTCTCGCTTTTATGCGCGGCCGGACGCTCAACGACTCTTTTGTTATTTTGGATGAGGCGCAAAATACCACCTCCGAACAGATGAAAATGTTTTTAACAAGGCTGGGATTCGGCTCCAAAGCGGTAATTACCGGAGATATTACCCAAGTTGACCTGCCTCTGGAAAAAGTTTCCGGTTTGATCGAGGCGGAACTTCTCTTGAAAAAAATCAATCGCATCCGCTTTGTCCATTTTTCAGAAATTGACGTTGTGCGGCATCCGCTGGTTCAGGATGTCATCAAAGCTTATGCTGTTTCGGATAAGGAAAGAAAAAACAACTTCAAGAAATAAATTATATGAACTTTATAGAGTCAATAAAAAGTAAGGCAATAAATATTTACAAAGAATTATTAGAAGGGCGCAAAATTACTTTTGCCTTCCTGAAAAACAGCAATATTCAAAAATGGATTATCGTTATAATTCTTTGTCTAACCATGGCCATCATTCTGGCGCCGGAAATCCATTTTTCCGCGCCGAAATTTCAACAAGGTATGATTGCCGCCCACGATATTAAAGCCGATCGTGAATTCCTGGTCGAAGATCAAAAGGCAACCGAAGATAAAAAAAATGCCGTCGCGGAAAATGTCAGACCGGTTTATGATTATGATCGTAAAGTTGCCGGTAAAATAAGAACAAAGCTAGTCAAAGCTTTTTCTTACGCTGTTGAAGAATACAAAAGTTCGCAGAAGGAAAAGCCGCCGGAAGCAGGCTCGGTTGATATAAGCAAATCACAAAAAGGTAAAAGGAGTTTAGAAGCCAACTTAGGTGTTCCCTTAAGTTCGGAAGAATTTTATGTTTTACAGGAACAAAAGTTCTCGGTTGAAGTACAACAAGCGCTTTCCCGTTTAATTTCTCCATATTATGACAATAAATTTATAACCAATAATCCTTTCAGCAAATCAGAAAAGGAAAAAGGTATTACTCTCAGAGATTTAGATACTCAAAATGAACGGGAAATTAAAAACCCTTCCGCTATTTTAAATATCCAGGAAATAGACCCGCCGCTTCTCAGAAGAGTGAATGCTGTTTTCGTGAGTTATGACGCCACGACCAGAAGAGTGATATTTTCGCTGGCCAAAAAATTAATCGAGCCGAACCTTACCCTTAATAAGGAAGCGACGGAAAAGAAAAAACTTGCGGCCATTGAAGAGGCAAAACCGGTTCTTTTTAAAGTACAAAGTAATGAAATGATTGTCCGGGAAGGAGAAAAATTAGGATACCTTGAGGTCATTAAGTTAGACGCTTTTTATAAATCTACCGGAGATACTAAATTTTCCAGTTTTGCGGTCCTTGTGGGAATTTTCTTTACGGCTTTTTTTCTGGCCATAGTTTTGTACTTTTGGCGCACGCGAAACTGGATTAAGCCTTCCACCCGCTCTAATGTTGATTTTCTTGTTCTCGGCATTGTTGCCGTATTACAAATATTATTTATTAAGATAGGAATCTTTATTTCGTTGGCCGTCAACAGAGCGTTCCCTTCCATATCAGTAGATGCCTGCTACTTTGCCATCCCTTTCGCGTTGGGAGCAATGATTATAGCGGTTTTAATTAATAGAAATGTTTCTTTGATTCTCACTGTGTTCACCTCTTTTTTGATTGCTTTCCTTTTTGAAGAAAAAATTACTTTTCCTCTTTACTGCTTCTTAGGATCACTTGCCGCTTCTTATCGAATTGTTCGCACCCATCAACGTTCCGCTTTTTTAAGAGTAGGCGTTTTTTTGGGAATTATCAACATGGCGGCGATTGTCTGCATAAATTTTCTCACTGGAAATTTATTTGATAATTTATTGCTAAAGCTGATGATGGGATTTATCGGAGGAATTTTAACCGGCATCCTTGTCGCCGGATTTACTCCCGCTTTTGAAAGTTTATTCGGTTTTATAACCGACATCAGACTTTTGGAGTTGGCTAATCTCAATCAACCTCTTTTTCAAAAAATGATTATCGAAGCTCCCGGGACTTATCATCACAGCATTATCGTGGCTTCCCTTGTGGAAGCGGCCGGTGAAGCTATCAGCGCTAATTCTCTTCTGGCTAAAGTTAGCGCCTATTATCACGATATTGGCAAGCTAACCAAACCGCAGTACTTTATTGAAAATCAACATGATGCAGAAAACAGGCACGATAAACTATCGCCTAAAATGAGCAGTCTCGTTATAATTTCCCACGTAAAAGATGGCTACGAACTGGCGACAAAAGAAAAATTAGGACAGCAAATTATAGACGTCATTCGCGAACATCACGGCACAAGTATTGTCAGCTATTTTTATGACAAGGCCAAAAAATATAAGGACAGCTCTATCAACGCTTTATCGGAAACTGATTTTCGTTATCCCGGTCCTAAGCCACAGACAAAAGAAGCAGGTCTCGTTATGTTGGGAGATGTTATCGAAGCTTCATCACGAACTCTTTCCAATCCAACACCGGCCAGAATCCGCTCATTGGTACGAGAAAGAATCGAACGTATCTATATGGACGGCCAGCTTGATGAATGCGAATTGACCCTAAGAAACCTCAATACAATAGCGGAAACCTTTACCAAGATTCTAACCGGAATCTTTCACCATCGCATCGATTATCCCGAAGATCCGCAAAAAGAGACAAACGGTAAAAAAGCAATTAATGAACCTGCAAATTAAGAACAATCAGAATAAAATTAAAATAGACAGGCATAAAATTCGCGGCAAAGTTGGAAAAATCACGAAAATACTTGATTGCGCGGACAAGGAACTCAGCCTCTGCTTTGTTGACGACGAAATAATCAAGCAATTAAATAAACAATATCTGGGTAAAGACAAAGCGACCAATGTTCTTTCGTTTTCTCTGCGCGAAGATGAATACGGCGATGTTAATCCTCAGATTTTAGGCGATATCGTTATCTCTGTCGAGACGGCAAAAAAAGACGCCCTCGAAAGCGGGCTATCCATTGCCCAGGAAATTGATTTTCTAATTATCCATGGCCTGTTACATTTGCTTGGGTACAATCATGAAAAGACGACAAAAAAAGAATCAAATACGATGCGCAAGAAAGAAAAAGAGCTTTTTAACATTCTACACGGATGCGATGTAAAATTAATTTGAACAAATATAGGAGGTAAAAAATGGATTTTTCTTTGAAAAATAAAGTTGTTCTCCTTACCGGAGCCAGCCGTGGTATCGGTCAGGCGGCAGCGATAGGCATGGCTAAAGCCGGGGCAGACCTGGCGATTGCCAGCCGCAAACTACCAGATCTGGAAAAAGTAGCGGCAGAGA
>MGQN01000046.1:41463-46935 GCA_001797845.1 Deltaproteobacteria bacterium RBG_16_44_11
GCAGAATCGACATCCTGGTAAATAATGCCGCCACTAATCCCTCCATGGCTTCTGCTCTGGATATAGACGATCGAGCGTGGGATTCGATTATGAACCTTAACCTTAAAGGGCTATTCTTCTTAAGCCAGGCAGTAGCGAAAATCATGAAGGAAAAAGGCGGAGGAAAAATTATCAACATTGCCTCTATCGCCGGAATTTCCCCCGACATATTACCGGTTTACTCTATCAGCAAAGCCGGTGTCATTATGGCCACAAAAGTGATGGCTCAGCAATGGGCTCCATACAATATCCGGGCAAATACCGTGGCTCCCGGCCTGACAAAAACAAAATTCAGCGAAGCCCTTTGGGGGAACCCTGACATTCTCAACTTTGCGATGAGCAGAACTCCGCTGGCCAGGCCGGCCGAACCGGAAGAAATGGTCGGGGCCATAATCTTTTTGGCATCTGATGCTTCAAGTTACGTCACCGGGCAGGTTATTGCGGTAGACGGTGGGGTTACTATTTAACTTTTATAAAAGAGAAAGGAGATAATATGGCAGTGTGGGCGAAAATAGCCGATGAGTTTAAAACTTTATTGAAGCTCAGAACGGAACCGGTCGCATTCAGGAGACTGGAAAAAGCCGAAGAATTGGATAAAATTAAAAACGTAGTTCGCGTAAACCGGGGATTCACCTATTGCCAGGTTCCATTTCTGGTAAGAGTGCTGGGGCAAACCGTGGGAATTACCAAGCAGGATCCTATCGGCGTCCGCTGTACCCGTCTCCATGGTTTGCGCCAAGCATCAGAAAAAAGCATGCAGGCTGAAGCGGAAATGCTCTCACATACCTGGTTTGGTTCGCCGGAAGATGCTTTAAAACAGCAACGCGAAACACCGCGCCTTCCTGTCGGGGAAGCCATCGTCACTGCTCCCCTTTATAAAGAAAAGTTTGAACCGGAAGTCGTCTCTATCTACGGCAATCCTGCTCAGATTATGATGATCCTGTGCGGATTGCAAAAAGAAAAATATGAACGCTTCCAGTTCTTTTTTATTGGGGAGGGCGCGTGCGCCGATTCGCTGGCTCAGTGCTATGTCACCGGAAAACCGGCACTCGCGATTCCTTGTTTTGGCGAAAGATCAATGGGACAGGTTGCGGATGATGAAATTGTCGTCGCTTTGCCGCCGGGAGAACTGGAGCGGGCTATCTCCGGAATGCAAAAACTGGCTAAAATAGGTTTCAAATATCCTATCTCTTCCATCGGAGGACTGGCCGATCCAACGCCCGTTCTGGCCCAGTTTTATCCCGCTCAGGATAAAAAATGATCAGCAAATTGTTGTGCAAACATTATATCTTGCGGTAATTTTAGCTTTTAAATAATACTTGAACTAAAATTGCCGATAAAGTATAATGTAAACATGCAAAATGACGATAACATATCGGGGATAAAGCATGGTGTAGTTTTATTCATCCCGGTTTTTATTACGGTTTTAGCTGTTTTAACGATTATAACAACAAAAACCGTTTATGCCGATATTTACAAATATGTTGATGATGACGGCGTTTTACATTTAACTAACGTCCCTTCTATTCCTCATGCCAAGTATGTTCTAATACTTAAAGAGAAGCGCATTCTTTTCCAGTCGAATATAGATGTAAATAAATACGATCATATTATTTCTAAAGCCGCCAGAAAGTTTAAAGTCGATTCTGCCTTAATTAAAGCAATCATTAAAGCGGAATCCAACTTTAATCATGAGGCCGTTTCACCGGTAGGGGCACGGGGCTTGATGCAATTAATGCCGGCAACGGCGTACGCGCTGCAAGTGGACAATGTTTTTCATCCGGAAAATAATATTGAAGGCGGAGTTCGTTATCTGCGTTATCTCCTTAATACCTACAGGGGTAATTTGCAACTTACCCTTGCCGCTTATAACGCCGGCGAAACAGCTGTGGCCAAATATAACAACAGCGTACCGCCTTTCCGCGAAACTCAAAACTACATCAGACGTGTTATGAGTTATTACGAGTCATTTAAATAACAATTTTATCTTTTTTGATTTTCTACATACAGATATTTACGGAACTTTTCTAATTTTTTTTCTTTAATACCTTTTATCGACATCAACTGTTCAATGGCGCGAAATCGTCCTAATTTTGCGCGCAACTCCAGTATTTTTTTTGCCGTTACTTCGCCAATTCCGCTTATTAACATCAACTCGCTTTCCGTTGCCTTGTTAATATCAAGCCGCAACCCCAGAGACAGCTTCTTGGCCGCATTCATTTCGGAAATGGCAACAGTGCCGTTTTCCGCAGCGGCGTTGATTATTATTTGCATCCCGTTTTTGAGGGGGAAATCTTTTTTCGAAAATTCTATGCCTCCGGTTGATGCCAATAATTGCCGGGCGGAAGTTTCAGGACGAACAAAATAAATTCCTTTAATCTTATCTTTTTCTACTATTTCTATGGCGAGATAATCGCTGAATTGATCGGTTAAGGCAGGAGCTTTATAGCTGATAAACAAGCTGTAAAAAAAACTGAAAAAGGGAATAATCGCCAGAGTTAAGCATAAAGCGATTAGTCCCTTTATTTGACCCTCGGAAATATTCATGAAGTTATTTTTTCTTTTCTAAACCGAAAGCGTCATGAAGAACCGTCACGGCAAGCTCCGTATACTTCCTTTGGATAACACAGGATATTTTAATTTCCGAGGTGCTGATCATCATAATATTGACGCCTTCATTGGCCAGGGTGGTAAACATCTTCGCCGCCACGCCGGAATGACTCGCCATACCTACGCCAATTACGGATACTTTGGCTACCTGATCGTCGACTTCAACTTTTTTCGCCCCAACCGCTTTGGCCGTAGCCTCGACTATCTTTTGCGCTTCCTTTAAATCCTTTTTGGAAACCGTAAAGGTCAAATCGGTAAATCCTTCCAGGCTGGCGTTTTGAATAATCATATCCACATTGATATTATTATCTGATAATGGTGAAAATAACGCGGCGGCCACTCCCGGTTTATCCGGAACATGAACCACCGTAATTTTAGCCTGGTCACGATCATAGGTTATCCCCGAAACTATTTCTCTTTCCATATCCTTATCCTCCTTAGTCACAAGCGTTCCTCCTTGATCAGAAAAGGTTGATTTCACATAAACATGAACATCATATTTTTTAGCCATTTCCACGGAACGGGGCTGTAAAACCTTCGCGCCCGTTATGGCCATTTCCAGCATTTCGTCATAAGATATTTTATCCAGTCTCCTGGCTTTATTGCAGATATTCGGATCTGTCGTATAGACACCATCCACATCGGTATAAATGTCGCAATGATCCGCTTTTAGCGCCGCGGCTAGCGCTACTGCGCTCGTATCGGAGCCGCCGCGTCCGAGAGTGGTAATATTATTATCATCGTCCACACCCTGAAACCCGGCAACAACAACGATGGCGCCTTTTTTTAATTCCTTCCGGATAGCTTCAGTATCTATATGCTTTATCCTGGCTTTTTTATAGGCCTTATCCGTTTTTATTTGAACCTGAAAACCTAAAAAAGATTTTGCGCGATACCCCATCGAGTTTAAAACTATCGCCAGCAGTGTTACAGTAACCTGTTCACCCGTGGATATTAAAGAATCATATTCCCTTTCATCGGGCGATTCGGAAGCGCTATGAGCCAGAGCGATAAGCCGGTCCGTTTCACCGGCCATTGCCGATAAAACAACAATAACATCATGCCCGGCTTTTTTTTCGCGAATTATTTTTTGGACAACATTTTTAATTTTTTTGATATTCGCGACCGATGTTCCGCCGAATTTCTGAACAACTAAAGCCATTTTTAACCAACCTCCATTCCCATATCTATTGCCAATTCTTTCAGTCTTTTTTTTGGTCCCTGAATATTAATTTTACGGCTGTTTTCATCAACATATTCAAATTTTATAAAAAAAGCGCTCGGCGGGAGAATATCGGCAATTTTTTCCGCCCACTCGATAACAACAACACCTTCTCCGGAAAAATACTCTTCATATCCTAAATCTTCGAACTCGGAATAACCATTCAGGCGATAAAGATCAAAGTGATAAAGATTGCACCTGGCTTTATATTCATTAATCAATGTAAACGTCGGGCTGGTAATTTGATAGTTTTCGCTTACTCCCAACCCTCGCGCCAGCCCGGCTGTAAAACAAGTTTTGCCTGAACCAAGTTCACCGGATAGTGCCAGGATATCGCCTTTTTTTAACTTTGAACCAAGAAGTCGCGCTACCTCTATAGTTTTATTCGCGTTAGGGGATAATATTTCAATCTTCGCCTTTTCTCTGTTCATGAAGAGTGATGGTATTCCATCTTTTATTTTTTTTCCAATATTACAAAAGCAGTAGCGTATTTTTTAGTATGTGTCAAACTCAAGTGAACCTTCGTAATTTTTTGTTTTTCCATTTGTGCTTTTGCTCCGCCCCACAGGGCAAGATCGGGTTTCCCTTTGATATCGCGCGCAACTTCTATTTCTCTCAATTTCACGCCCATCCCCAGACCGATACCTAAAGCTTTTAAGAAAGATTCTTTCGCCGCGAACCTGGCCGCGTAATGTATCTGGGCTTGAATGTGTTTGCTGCAATATTCCACTTCTTTAGCCGAAAAGACTCTTGATAAAAATTTTTCCCCCCATTTTCCGATAATCTTTCCGATACGTTCGTTTTCTACCAGGTCTATCCCAATCCCATAAATCATTGTTTTGCCTTTTAAGCGGAAATAATTGCATCGGTCACGGAAGCAACTTTTTTCATCGCGGCCACATCATGTACCCGGACAATATTGCACCCGTTGATTATTGCCGCGACAACCGTGGCTGCGGTGCCTTCCCCTCTTTCGCGCGGTTCTCCGCCGGTTACTTTTCCGATAAAAGACTTCCGTGATGTTCCTACCATTACCGGTATTCCCAATCCCTTCAATTCGGATAGATTTCTAATAATTCTATAATTATCTTCCGGAGTTTTTCCGAAACCGATTCCGGGATCGATAATCAGAGACTCCTTTTTCACACCCACGTTGATGGCTTTTTCGCTGCTCTTTTTCAGATACGCTAAAATCTCTCCCATCAAATCAGCATAAATCAAATTGCCTTTTTGCATGTTTTTGGGTTTGCCCCGCATATGCATCAGTATCGCCGCGGCGTGTGTCTCCTTGACGGTTTTCGCCATCTCTTTATCATTATTTAAGGCACTTATATCATTGATTATTTCGGCGCCGGCGTCAATGGCGTGCCTGGCAACCTGTGCTTTTTTCGTATCAATGGATATCGGTATCTTTGATTTTTTTACCAAACCATCGATGATAGGAAGCACTCTTTTTAATTCCACACTAGCCGAAACAGACTTGGCACCAGGCCGTGTCGATTCTGCGCCAATATCGATAATATCGGCGCCTTCGGCAGTCATCTGTAATCCATGTTCAATAGCTTTTTCACGAGAATAAAAAAGCCCTCCGTCGGAAAACG
>MGQN01000046.1:46989-53573 GCA_001797845.1 Deltaproteobacteria bacterium RBG_16_44_11
TTTCGCGGCGGGATGTTTTCAAAATATATTCTTTTCGGTTAATGCTGCTTAATATATCGGCTATATTCCGGGCAATTAAATCCAAACCAAAAGGCTGCTTTTCAATTTTTTTTTCTAGAGCTAAAATCTGCTTTATCGTGCCCATAATTAAAATATCGCTTGCCGGCGCACTGCATGACACACTCCCCCGCGCCACGGCGGCGTCACCGCCAATTGATAACATCTCCTGCTTGATGATATTCGCTATTTTACAGGGTTGTTTTTCCAGCAGAATATTGACGTTGATTGTTTTTTGCGCCATGGCGTCAATACCATATGGATCTACCCCTATTTTATTGAATATAACCGCGGCTTCTTCCAAGTTTTTTATTCTAATTATTCTCAAACGACAACACCGATATCAAAATAAACTTAAATATTTTTCCGGACAAGAACCAAAGTAACTTTATTAAGCTATTATTTTAAATCAGCCTGCTGAACTTTAGGCAAGGCGTCGCCAATGAGGGCATCAATTTCCGCTGTGTTTAAAACTTCTTTTTCGAGAAGTTCTCCGGCTATCTTATGGAGTATTTCTATATGGTCAGTGAGAAGCTCTTTCGCCTTTTCATAGTTTCTCGAAACGATAGAAACAACTTCCGCGTCAATATTCTTTGCCGTTTCTTCGCTGTAATCCTTGTGGGTGGCAAATTCACGCCCCAAGAAAATCTGTTCTTCTTTTTTGCCGTAACTTAGCGGCCCTATTTTATCGCTCATACCCCATTCACAGACCATTTTTCTGGCTAAATTGGTTGCCCGTTCAATATCATTGCCCGCACCGGTGGTAAAATCATGCAATATTATTTCTTCCGCAGCTCGTCCGCCCAATAAAATCGCAATGTTATTATCTAAATATTCACGGGG
The DNA here is from genome assembly GCA_001797845.1 of Deltaproteobacteria bacterium RBG_16_44_11. Classification (GTDB taxonomy): domain Bacteria; phylum Desulfobacterota; class Syntrophia; order Syntrophales; family Smithellaceae; genus UBA4810. The sequence continues at coordinate 47,890 of MGQN01000046.1, forward strand.
ATAGGTATGTTTTTCATCAATCGGCAGCTGCTGGGTCAGACCCAAAGCCCTGCCCCTGGGAATGATCGTAACTTTATGGATCGGATCAGTTCCTGGAATCAGGCGCGCCACCAGGGTATGGCCTGATTCATGATAAGAGGTGTTGCGCTTCTCTTCATCGCTAATCACCATACTTTTTCTTTCCGTGCCCATTAAAATTTTATCTTTGGCAAATTCGAAATCGTTCATATTGACTTTTTCTTTGTTTGCCCGGGCGGCGTTGAGTACCGCTTCGTTAATAAGGTTCTCTATGTCGGCCCCGGAAGTGCCCGGTGTTCCCCGCGCCAAAATCGCGAAATCAACATCTTCGTCTATCGGCGCCTTGCGTGAATGAACTTCAAATATTTTCTCTCTTCCTTTTATATCCGGAAGCGGCACGATAACCTGCCGGTCAAATCGCCCCGGGCGCAAAAGCGCCGGATCAAGAACATCGGGACGGTTGGTTGCGGAAATAAGAATCACGCCTTCATTGGATTCGAAGCCATCCATTTCCACGAGCAATTGATTAAGCGTTTGTTCTCTTTCGTCATGACCTCCGCCAAGGCCGGCCCCGCGATGGCGGCCGACAGCGTCAATCTCATCAATAAAAACTATGCAGGGAGCGTTCTTTTTGGCCTGAGCGAACAAGTCCCGCACACGGGACGCTCCGACGCCAACAAACATTTCCACAAAATCGGAACCGCTGATGCTCAAAAAAGGCACTTCCGCTTCACCGGCAATGGCACGGGCTAAAAGTGTTTTTCCCGTCCCGGGAGGGCCGATAAGCAGCAATCCTTTGGGAATTCGCCCCCCCAGTTTTGTGTATTTTTTGGGATCCTTTAAAAAATCAATAACTTCTTCCAGCTCGGCTTTGGCCTCATCAATACCGGCAACATCGGCAAAAGTAACCTTCTTCGATTTATCGGTCATTAAACGCGCTCTGCTCTTGCCAAAGGCCATTGCTTTGCCGCCACCGGCTTGCATCTGCCGCATGAAAAAAATCCAGACACCGATAAGAAGAATCATCGGAAACCAGGAAATCAAAACGGTCAACCAAGGAGAATCTTCTGTAGGTTTGGCGGTAATCTTGATGTTTTTTTCTCGAAATTGCGCCACCAACTTATCGTCTTTGGGAGCGTATGTTTTGAATATATTGCCATTGGTCAACTTGCCAATAATATTATCGCCTTGAATGGTTACCTCGCTAATCTCGCCCTTATCCAGATAAGACAGCATCTCACTATAAATTAAATCTTTCTGAGCTGTTTTAGGCTGATTAAAGAGCTGCCAAACAAGCAAAAAAACGAGCAGCAAAGTAAGAATTAGAGCTATATTTTTTGAAGACTGATTCAATATTTTTCTCCTTAAAATTAATTATAAAATAAATATATACCCTTTCGATTTCAAAGGATAACGAGGCGGCAAGGAGGAGGCACCGGAAGCGTATTTCGCATACGTTGAGGAAGCCGACAACCCAGCATGCGCCGTGCAGGCGCAGCCAACAAAGTTAGCCGAAGAAAGCGAACTGATATAATCTTTATAATAATATCTAATTAAACTCAAATAATTTCTGCCCATTGCTGAAAAACCAAACTTTCTGAATACATTGACTTTTACGACTTCACAATTTCTACTTCAAGAACATTTTTTGTTTCCCCGGTAATTTTAACCCTATCACTCAAATGCATGTTTTCAATCCAGACAACAGAAAGTCCGTCGGCAATAAGCATTACACGATCTCGTTCATCGCGCGGAATTTTACGGTCAATAAATAATGCCTTTATTTTTTGCCGGCCGGGCATACCAAGGGGATCAAACCAATCCCCTTCTCTTCTATTGCGCAGGATCAAAGGCTTCCGGATTTTATCCAAATCCATATAGACTTTTATATTGCTTTTAAAATCAATATAATCTCGAGTAACGATTTGTAAACGTACGCTTATGTTTTTTTCGCTAACCCATACAGAACAGGGAACGCTCATCTCATATGCGTATTTAATTTTTGGGGTCCGGATATTTTTTCTTTCCAGAATTAGATTATCATATTCACGACTTGCTACAATGGAAAAAGGAAGAGAAATTCTTTTTCCCGATTCTTGATCGCGTGCTAGCTTCTCCAGAGATTTTATATGGATGGAGGAAAAACCGTTTTTTTCCGGATTTAAACTCTCCAAAAGCGCTTTAAATAATCTAAAACGAATAGCCTGGTGTAATTTGCTGATGTATTGAATGTTTAGAGAAATCCTGTCTGGTTGCCTTTGAATATATGACGATTCCATGGCGGAGAAAACGTGCTGCCGGACAAATTCATCTTCCTGGCGCAGTATCTGCGCCATTTTCGCCAAATTTTCTTCAACTCTCGGATTAAATTCTTTTTTTAAATATGGAATTAAATTCCTGCGAATTTTATTGCGCAGATATTTATTATTTTCATTAGAGCTATCCTGACGATACGCAATTCCGGATTTGTTCAAAAAATTAATAATTTGTTTTCTGGATACTTCAATGAGCGGACGTATAAATTTGCCATCACGCCTAGGTAAAATACCTTTGAGGCCTTCCAAAGCGCTCCCCCGCAATAAATTAAGCAAAACCGTCTCCGCCTGATCCTGTAAATGATGTCCCAGGGCGATTTTTTCAGCCTGATTATCTTTCGCGACTTTGTTTAAAAAGAGGTATCTTTGCCGCCGGTAATAATCTTCCGGCGAAAGCCCCTTAGGGCTTCCGGTTTTATTCATTTTTTCCGAGACAAATACCAACCCCAAATTTCGGGACAAATCGCGGCAAAATTTTTCGTCTTCATCTGATTCCTCTCCCCGCAAGTTGTGATTAATATGGGCAACTATTAAACTCAAATCCATTTGCGGGGCAATTCGAACAAGAGCCACTAAAAGCGCCACGGAATCAGACCCGCCCGATAACGCTACAATCACCTTATCGCCCCTGTTTAAAAGATTATATTTTTCTATGGTTTCTTTGACTTTATTAATCATAATTATGAGAACAATGAGTTTATTTCCATAAGGCTTTCACAATAATAGTCCGCGTTAAGGGAGAGCAATTCCTGCCTGTTACCCAGTCCATTCAAATACGCACAGCTCAATATACCCGAATTTTTTGCCAGCATAATATCATTTACGCCATCGCCGATAATTATAGTCCTTTTTTTCTCTGGGCCATATTTATTCATTAAATACTCCATCAAACGCTTGTCCGGTTTTTGAAAAGGCGTCGAATCCGCTCCCACTATTTCCACAAAATATTTTGCTATATTCAATCCCTGGGCTATGGCCAAAGTGTATTTATGACGTTTGTTGGTGAGAATTATTTTTTTCTTATCCGCAAATTTTTCTAAAACTTCTAAAGCATGAGGATAAAGCTTTGTATTATCCAAAAGATGCTCACGATAATAATCATTAAAAATCGTCATTGCTTCTTCATGGTATTTAAGATTATCCCGCCCCAACGCTCTATCAATTAATTTGTTGATTCCATCGCCGACAAAATTGATGATTTCCTGTTGCGTCCTTGGTTTGAGTAAAAGTTTATTTAAAGTAAAATTTACGGCCAAAGCCAAATCAGCACCGCTCGAAGCAAGGGTGCCGTCGAAATCAAAAATCATTAAATCAATTTGTTTCATGAATTCTCCTTCTCTATATATAGCGAAGTGTCGCCACAAACTCAAGTTTGTTTATTCGTGAAACTCCAATTCCGAAAGCGAAACGCATTGGAATTGGTAAGTTGAACAATCCCGCACAGCGGAGGGTATAATAGATACCCGTGGTTAATGAAACTCGCCGAAAACGAATGAAATGAAGTTTAAGGCGTTAGTTGAATTTATCCCGCCACGCGGAGGGTATCGCAGATACCCGTGGTTAAAAATAGTTTGACTACGCTCTTCGCTTATGTTATTTAAATGACACCGCTTGGATCCCCTAGATTGACTGAGACGGTATAGATTTTTAACTTAACTGTCGGACATAAGGTCTTCCTTTTGCGGAAGGCCTTTTTTTGTGAGACTTAAATTTCAAAAACGAAGTGCATTGAAATTTTTTAGTCGAACAATCCCAGGAGCGAAGCGACGCGGGATAATGACTATGAAAAATAAATATTCTTACAATTTTTTTATTATTGGTCTGGGCATGGTCGGAACGGCCATAGGCCATTTATTGAGGGAAGCCGGTCATCAAATTACCACCGTTTCCGATAAATCCCTCCCTGCTTTAAAGAAAGCCAAACCTTATACCGGAGGTAAAACATTCCGCAACCTTTACGAAGCATTAAACAATGCTGATTGTATTTTAATTACCACACCCGATGACGCCATTTCCTCAGCTTGCCGGGAAATTTCGCGCTCTCCAGCAATAAAAGGTAAATTTGTTTTTCACATGAGCGGCGCCGGCGGCTTAGACCTACTGGATGCGGCCAGAAATGCCGGCGCGTATGTTGCCAGTATTCATCCACTGCAGAGTTTTTCTTCGGTTGATAATGCCATTTCCAATATCCCAAAAAGTTATTTCGGCATTACCGCTGATGAAAAAGCCAAAAGACCCGCGAAGAATATTGTGCGCGATTTGGGCGGCATTCCCATTTTTATTTCCGACAAACAAAAGCCGCTTTATCATGCCGCCGCCTGCCTGGCTTCCAATTACTTTGTTTGTTTGCTCAACGCGGTGGAATCAATTTACCAGGCAATTGGGATTGATGAAAAAAAGGCAAAAAAAGCTTACCTTCCCCTGGTTTACGGCAGTCTCAAAAACATCGAACGCTCCGGTTCCACTAAATCCCTTACCGGACCTATCGCTCGCGGAGATTTCGGCACGATTAAAAAGCACATCGCGGCAATCAATAAAGTTATGCCGCAATGTTCTTTATTGTACTCTTCATTAGGAGCGGTTGCGGTCCAGGTGGCAAAACAAAAAGGAAGTTTGAATGCCCGGCAGGCAAAAATAATCAATGAACTGTTGAAAGGAGCTATAAAACATGAGCACTCAAAATAAAAACACCCGTAAGACAACTGCGGATATAAGGAAAATGAAGGTGCAAAAAGAAAAAATCGCGATGCTCACGGCTTATGATTATGGTATATCTTCTATTCTTGATGAATGCGACGTAGATATGATTCTGGTCGGCGATTCGCTGGGAATGGTTGTTTTAGGTTATGATACCACATTGCCCGTAACTATGGAAGATATGCTGCATCACACGAAAGCAGTCTCCCGGGCAGCCCATAACTCCTTGATTATTGCCGATATGCCTTTTATGTCTTATCAAATTTCCCCGCAATTAGCGCTTACTAATGCCGGACGGTTTTTGCAGGAGGCAGACGCCCAGGCGGTTAAATTAGAAGGCGGGAGAAATCAAGCCGAAACGGTACAGAAAATCGTCGCTGCGGGAATTCCGGTTATGGCTCATCTCGGTCTTACTCCTCAATCCATCCATCAATTCGGCGGATATAAGGTGCAGGGGAAAAATGAAGATGCGGCACGTAAAATTATTGAAGATGCCAAAATTCTGGAAGAAGCCGGCGCCTTCTCGCTGGTTTTGGAATGCATACCGGAAAAGCTCGCTGACGAAATAACTAATTCACTGGCTATTCCCACTATCGGTATCGGCGCCGGTGTTCATTGCGATGGGCAAGTTCTTGTCATTAACGATATGCTGGG
>MGQN01000046.1:53648-61455 GCA_001797845.1 Deltaproteobacteria bacterium RBG_16_44_11
AACTTATATCGTGGAAGTTAAAAACTGCTCTTTCCCCGACAGCGACCACAGTTTTAAATAAAGGTCTGGGAATTGATTGAACAAATATGCTTAATATTAATTTTGCTCTTATGCGTTCGCGATGTCTGTTTTTTATTAATTTAGTTCAACAAATTTTTACCGCGCTTCGCCTGTACAATATTTGAGTTTCGTTAATATATAACTATTTTTGCGTTTGCCCGTAATTTCTTCATGAGTGCGGCAAAAGCATCATTTTGTTTTTGTTGTTCCAAATAATTTGAAATTCTTTCTTCAACTTCTTCCAGAGTTATTTTCTTTGAGGGATTGTGTTCCAATACTTGAATAATATGATAACCATAATCGGTAGTTATAACAGGACCAATGACATTTTTCTCCTGCGAGAATGCGGCATCTTCAAAAGGTTTTACTGTTTGTCCCTTCCTAATAGCGCCTAAATCACCACCATTCTGCTTGCTGGGGCAGTCGGAGTTTTTAGCGGCAACTTCGGCAAAATCGGCCCCCCCGATGATTTGTTTGCGCAAATTTTCTATTTTTTCTTTCTTTTCGGATTTGATTTTATCATCATCCTTTTCATTAATGGTTAAAAGAATGTGGCGGACGTGCACATTCTCCGGAATGGTAAATTTATCGCTATTATCATTATAGAATTTTTTTATTTCCTTTTCTGTGGGCTTTGCTTTATTGCCGAGCTCCATCATCACAATCTTTTTTACTTTAATATCTGAAGCCAAACTATTTTTAAATTTCTCCATCGTTACCTTATTGCTTTTAAGAAAATCTTCCAATTTTTTATCCGGCGGAATACTTGCTTTTATTTTTTCGATTGCTTCATTAATTTCTTTTTCAGTTGCTTGAATATTTCTCTTTTCTATCTCCGCATCTAAAATTGTGCGTATAATAAAATTCTCGACTAATTGCGTTTTAATGTTGGTTTGAATTTCTTTTTTTTGACCTTTAGGAATCTTGTCTTTATGCGTATTCATCACCGCTTTAATCTCTTTTTCCAGCTGTGCCTTCTTTAATGCCTTTCCGTCAACGCTAACGGCGATATCGCCGGCTTGGGCTTGTTTTGCCGGCTCTGCCGGTTTTTCGCTGGGAGCTTGTGTTTGGTTTATTTCATCCGTCGTGGCGGGAGTTTCTTTTACTTCTTCATCCTTTCCGCAACCGGATACAAAAATAATTAAAATGAAAATTGCTATCCAACTTATATAAATTTTATTTTTCATGAAATTCCTCCCGAAAATAGTTCGCCAACGCTTTTTTATTTAGTGAAGCTATACGCAAAACGCGCCTTCGTCAAGGAGATTATCCTGCCTTACAATCTTTTATATATTTATCTCTACGTTATTTTCCGTAAATATTGCATTATCTTTATTTGTTCCTCCAGGTTTGGAATAGTTTTACCAGGACTTATATTCAATTTTCCGCCCTGACCATGCAGGGAAAGAATTCTTTCCAGTGCTTCAAACATGTTGATTTGAGGATAAACTTCTCTGGTAAAATAATTGATTAATTTTAATGTTTTAAACCCGTCAAACCAGTCATTGTACTGACGGATAAGCGTTTTTTCGTCTTTTGTATTGCGGCGAATATTTGACCAGGCAGAGGTAAAGCCACAACTTTTCAAAAAATTCTTCAACGAAGGATGGATTTGCTCAGCCTTTATCAAAATTTCTTCCGGAGCATATTTCAATGGCGTTTTCATAAGTTCCAGCCAGGCGGCCAATATGGCGAATATCCGTGGATCATATAAAAGATATTCCTGTTCACTACCGGAAAGGAAACGGTATATTCTTTTACCTGTGCCGAAAGGAACACGTGTGGAAGAACGCGCTGAGGGATAAACACATATATCTTTTATATACTGAACTTTTCCTATTTTATTAAGCTTGTTAAGAAAATAGAAATCTTCCCCCGCCTTCCGTTTATTCATTCCTCTTACTTGAAGATAAGCTTCAGTGGATGTTACGATCGTTGAACCTATGGAATGGAATGCCCAGGGAGATTTCGCATATCTAAGTCCCAATACCCAATACCGTAAAAATATTTCATAGCAGCATAGCGCAGCTTGTTCTTCATAATTTAACGGCATTTGATGTTCATAAGCAACAATGGCTGTTTTAATCTTTGATGTAAAATAATTTCTTATAGAAAATAAATAATTGTTTTGGACCAGGGTATCAGCGTCGAGGCTCAGAATTAGATTCGGCAGCGAAGAACTGTTTCCCAGCAGGCGCAACGCCATATCCATGCCGATTTTCCGCGCCATTCCTACGCCGCCGGTATTGGAGGACATTTCGTATCCGCTGGAGGAAGCGTCAATATAACCCAGTTTCAATTTTGAATCGGCCAAGGTGAGCAACAATTGATATAATTCCCGCTCGGCGCTGAATTCTCTTAAAGATTTTTTTCTCACCAGCGCTTCCAGACACTTCATCGTGTCCTGATTATTATTGACATCTGCTGCCGGTGAATCTTTTTTATTATTAACAACACATAATATAAAGGAATATTCCAAAGATGAAGGTTGATTGAGAGCTAAAGAGACTAATGTGGAAAAAATGTTTTCGTTTTCCGCGTAAGCCGGTATGACAACAACCTGAGAGATATTTTCCGTATTTTGAGCAATTAAATTCCACTTTTCACCCACCGAGTAATTGCGCAAATAAGTATCAAGTAACAAAGATTTTTTCATTTCAGGTATTTCATGGCGCTTTCTCGTAGTAAGGGATAATTATTCCCCTCAATCCAGTTAATGGCTATTCCCTTTTTTTCCATCCGGCGAAACCATGTTTCCTGCCTCTTGGCAAATTGATGTATACCGGTAGTTAATTTTGCTCTCATATCGTCAAAAGACATTTTGTTTTGCAGATATTGAGAAATATAGCGATACTCTAAACCAAAACTATCCAAACGCTCCCAGGATAAACCTTTATCATGCAGTTTGCTTACTTCCTCCATCATCCCCTGGTTCAGCCTTTCTTTCAGCCTAAGCTCAATGCGCCGGCGCAGCTGCAGCCTTTCCCAGCGAATGCCGAATACGACAGCGTCAATGTCCGGTTTTTCCCGTTGCTCGTTTTCTTTGATCTGCCGCGCCATTTCAATTTCGATAGCCCGGATTAACCTCTGGTTGTCATCAATATCTGTGCGGTTGTGCAAATGCGGTTTTAATACCATAAGCATCTCTTGAAGCTGACTTTTCGATTTTTTAGTTAATTCTTTTCTCAATTCCTCATCCGGTAGCGCTGGGGGCATATTATACCCGGCCAGCACAGATTCCAAATAAAGACCTGTTCCGCCGGCCAGAATCGGCAATATTTTTCCCCGGGTAAGTTTGATAAATATTTCATAGAATCTATTTTGGAACTCAAATAAGCTGAATTCGTTCTCGGGTTCCATAATATCTATCAAATGACAGGCGATTTGTTTGCCATCAATATTATACTGGTTCAAATCTTTACCCGTCCCGATATTCATTCCCCTATAAACCTGACGGGAATCGGCGGAAATTATTTCGCCCCCCAGATCATATGCGAGTCTAGCCGCCAGGGCAGTTTTACCTGATGCCGTGGGACCCAAAATTACGATTAGATTTTTTGCCATATTTTACTATTACCTTGAAAATAATTATTTTTGCATGTAGTGAAATAAAGTTCTATATTTAATACCATTTAATAATATTTCGCCAATAATGGCTATATAAAAATGATGAGAAGACTTGATTTAGGCAAAGAAGCAATCTTCCCGCTGATTTTGAAGATGAGTTGGCCGTCAATTATAGCGATGATGGCCATGTCCGTTTACAACTTTATCGATACTTTTTGGCTGGCCCGGTTAAGCTCGCAGGCGCTGGCTGCTCTTACCGTTTGTTTTCCCATTCAGATGATTTTTGCCGCGATTGGTGTCGGCACCGGCGTGGGCGCCGGTTCTTTTTCCGCCCGCATGTTCGGCGCCGGTAAATTGATCCAGGCTAAACAAACAGCCGGTCAAATATTCTTTCTTTCATTTTTCTTTGGCTTATTCATTATTGTTTTAATTTTATTTTTTCATGATTTCATTCTGAAAGTTTTCGGCGCCACAGATGAGATAATGCCTTTATGCCGCGACTATCTTCTTATCATCGTCTTCAGCTCTCCTTTTCTTTTATTTTCGATGATGTCCAACAATTTGCTTCGCGCGGAAGGAAGGCCTCTTTTATCCATGTATGTCGTTTTAGTTGCTTCAATTTCCAGCGCGATTCTTGATCCATTTTTGATTTTTGGCATCGGCCCTTTTCCCCGCATGGAAATCAAAGGCGCGGCGCTCGCGGCAGTTATCTCGCAATTTCTCGCCGGCATGTTTTCCGTATATTTTTTGCGATTAAAATCTTCAAAATATGAACTGCGACGAGAATATATTTTCCCGAATATTTCTATAATTAATTCTATTTACGCCACCGGCTTCCCTTCCATTGTTTCCAATCTAATTATTAGTTTGGTTTTAATTATTTATAATCATGTTCTGGCGCAATATGGCTCAATGGCTATCGCGACGCTGGGAATATGCTTTCGTGTCAACGGTCTGGTTACCATGATTTTATACGGAATCGGCTTTGGTTTAATGCCGATTGTCGCATATAGCCATGGCGCCGGACTCTACCAAAGGCTCACCCAATCAGTTTTTGTCGCCATGAAAGTCTCCATTTCGATTGCTTTGCTTTCATCGATAATCCTGATAATATTTGCTGATTATATTGTTTCTCTTTTTTCCAACGATCCGGCACTGACAATTATGGCCACACCCGCTTTGCGCATATACGTCTGTGTTCTTGTGTTTATGGCGCCTACGCTGGTCTTTATAAACATGTTTCTTGGACTGGGTAAAGGAACACTGGCCATGTTTTTGCTTTTTTTCCGCGACACCGTTTTGCTTATTCCTTTATTAATCGCCTTGTCGTCCACAATCGGGATTATGGGGGCCTGGCTGGCTATACCCATCTCTAACATTTTAGCTTTTTTCTTGATCCTTTTTTACGCTAAAAAGGAGTTACGGCGTTTTCAAGTCGGCTAGTGCTTTTCCATTTTTGGAAACTTTATTTACAGCGGGATAATGCGGCTGTAACTTTAAGCGTGCGTGACCTTGTGTGACCTTCAGGTTATCAGGTTATTAGGTTATGTACTCTTTTTCGAAAATTTGTTTCTAATTATCTCCCGCCGCTTCGCTCCTGGGATAATTCAACTAACGCTTCAAACTTCGCTACGTTTTGGAAATTTGATCCTCATTATCCTAGTCGCTTCGTTCCTAGGATTAATTCGACTAACAAACATTACTTCGCTACACTTGTAATGTTTGAGTCTCATTAAAAAAAATGCCCCAATATTGGGGCATTTTTCAATTCAAATTAATCTTTTAATTGGAATTATTATAGCGGCTGAACATTTGTTGCGCTTGGACCTTTATTGCCTTGCTCAACATCGAAGCGAATTCTCTGACCCTCATAAAGAGTCTTAAATCCTGTTCCTGCAATGGCGCTATAATGCACAAATACATCTCCACCTTCATCGTTTTCAATAAAACCAAAACCCTTCTTCTCGTTAAACCACTTTACTTTTCCTTCTGCCAAAGCTAAAACCCCCCTTTCAAATATTTGCCTCCCGCCGGATAAAATATGGCGAGAAACTAAAAAACCGCACGAATTCTATTTATTCCTTCAAGAATTCTTTGCGGTTAATTTTTTTCTTCTAAAACTCAACACTAACAATTTCCTGACAATCGCCGCCCTAATAATCCGTAATAATATTGCGGCTTTCTCACGTTGCTTTAAGCCGTAGCACTATTTTTATTCAAAATCAAGTTTTTTTTCGCAATTTTATATCTCTTTTTTAATAATATGCTTACGCAAACTATCCGTAAGTTCTTTTTCTTTTCCCATATAAAAATGATCGGCTCCGGAAATCATCTCCAGTTTTGTCTTCATTTCCTTAATTTGCCTTTTTATAACTTCCGGATCACAAAATTGATCTTGATCTCCACAGATAATTAAACCGATATTATTGTTTAATTTTGCCCAATCAAAATCAAAATATTTATTGGGCGGTGAAACGAATAGCGATCCTGTAAATATCCCGTTATTTCGTATAATTACATTGGTTCCCACCCATGCACCAAAGGAATAGCCGGCAAAATATATTTTTGACAATCCGCTATTTGCCAAATACCGGCGAGCGGCAATAATATCCTGGGCTTCTCCTGTGCCTTCATGATAAGCACCGGTGCTTTGGCCAACGCCTCGAAAATTGAATCTTAATGTAGTAAAATTTTCCGCGGCAAACGCTTCCGCAATCGCTTCCACCACATTGTTATGCATGGAACCGCCCATCAGGGGATGCGGATGACAAATAAGCGCGCCTCGCTCCGGGGAAGCTTTGCGCAGCAGCCCTTCAATTATCAGCGAATCGTTTTCAATGTAAATTTTTTCTTCTGTTATCACTTCCCTTTTCATATTGAACCTGTCAAATGACAGGCGCAAAATCCGTAATTATCAACTTCCTTAAGGATAGGTGTTTGTTCTGAACAAATCTCCACCCGGTAAGGACAGCGGTTTTGAAAATCGCACCCGTTATCGTTCTCTTTTGCCGCTTCTCCTTTTATCGACGCGATTTTCTTTTTACCGTCAGGCACGCAAGACGGCACAGCCGAAAGCAGCATTCGTGTATAAGGATGAAGTGGGCGATTATATATCTCGTTATTTTGGGCTAATTCAACAATGCGGCCTAAATACATGACGGCAACACGATCGGACATGTGGCGGATTACATTAAGATCGTGTGAAATGAACAAATAGGTCAAACCAAAATCCTGTTTTAAATCTTTTAACAAATTCAAAATTTGCGCCTGGATGGACATATCCAAAGCCGATACCGGCTCATCGGCAATAATTAATTGAGGTCTCAACACCAGCGCCCGCGCGATTCCGATACGCTGCCTTTGCCCGCCGCTGAACTCGTGAGGATAGCGGTTGGCCTGCTGTTTACTTAAGCCGACTTTCGTCATTAATTCCACCACCGCTTCCTGACGTGAAGCTTTATTGCCGATTCTATGAATGACAAGCGGCTCTTTTATTATTCCGGCCGCGGATTTACGAGGATTTAGAGAAGAATAAGGATCCTGGAATATCAACTGCACATTGCGGCGGTAGAATTTCAGCTCTTCCCTGTTGTACGTAAAAATATTTTCGCCTTTAAAATAAATACTGCCGGAAGATGGTTTTTCCAACAAAGTTATCAGGCGCGCCAATGTGGATTTGCCGCAGCCGGATTCACCGACCAATCCTAAAGTTTCTCCTTTATATATTTGTAAATCGACGTTATTTACCGCAGGAATGACTCTCTTTTTTGAACTCCAAATAGAGCTGCTCAGATTGAATTGTTTATATAATTTTTTAATATCAATTAATATCTGGGGCATCTGTAATTTCTAATTTATATTTCCTCGATTTTGTATTTCTGCTGATTTCCAACACGCGGCAAAATGACCTTTTTCTTTTTTTTCCAGAGGCGGTTCTTGGAGAGCACACCGTCCATCGGCGTAAGAACATCTCTCATAGAAACGACACCCCGGAGCAAGATTATATAAACTGGGAACAGAACCCGGAATGGTTTTAAGGTATTTGGGCCTATCGTTTCCGGAATCCGCGCATCTTGCCGGTATCGAATCGATTAAACCCTGAGTATATGGATGCGAAGGTTTAGCAAATATTTGTTCCACCGATGAAGTTTCCACAATTTTTCCGGCATACATCACGGCA
>MGQN01000046.1:61479-62324 GCA_001797845.1 Deltaproteobacteria bacterium RBG_16_44_11
ATGCCGAGATCATGCGTGATCAAAACCACCGTCATTTGATTCTTCTTTTGCAGTTCGGAAATCAAATCTAAAATTTGCGCCTGAATGGTGACGTCCAGCGCTGTTGTGGGTTCATCAGCCAAAAGCAGTTGGGGATGGCAGGACATAGCCATGGCAATCATCACCCGTTGGCGCATACCGCCGCTGAGTTGATGAGGGTAATCCCGCGCCCGCTTTTCCGGATAGGGTATTCCTACTTCACGCAATTGTTCTACGCTCAACTCACGGGCATCTTTTGCCGAAAGTTTTTTGTGTAATCGAATAGTTTCCGCTATTTGTTCACCGACGCGAAATACGGGGTTTAATGAAGTCATCGGCTCCTGAAAAATCATGGCAATTTCACTGCCTCGCTTGGAGCGCATTTCTTCTGCTGAGAGCTTTAATAAATCCCTGCCGGAAAATAATATTTCGCCGGAAAGAATTTTACCGTTGGCGGGGATAAGCCTAATAATCGAAAGAGCGAGCATTGTTTTCCCGCAACCTGATTCGCCCACAATTCCCAGCGTTTCACCGAAATTGACACTAAGCGATACGCCATCGACGGCTTTAATTCTTCCCTGCGCCGTATCGAATACGGTCATTAAATCTTTTATTTCCAGAAGCGGCGGCATGTTCTAGTTACCGGCACGATTACGTAAAAATTCAATCAGCAGCCGGACAGTCACTCCCGATGCCCCTTTGGGTATATAAGTTTTATCTTTCGAAGTCCATGCCGGACCGGCGATATCCAGGTGCACCCAGGGAAAATCTCCGATAAATTTACTCAAAAATGCCGCGGCAGTGATTGTGCCCGCGGCGCGTCCGCC
>MGQN01000047.1:0-50748 GCA_001797845.1 Deltaproteobacteria bacterium RBG_16_44_11
TATCTCTTATATTTTGTTCAAAACAATCCTATAAAAGACTTTTCAAATATTGTGTGCGAATCTTTATGGTCAGGAACACCTTTAATAACAGATAAGACGATGGTTATGGATGAATATACTGAATATACGGAAGTCTCAGCAGGGAATAAGCCCATTGTCTTAGATTTGGATGAGACCGAAACAGCCCAAATTGACATTAGTAAAATTATAAGTAGTTGGCAGGGACCGTTTCGCTACAATAATAAGATAAAATATAATTTTTCAGACTATATTGATGCGAATTTAAAGATATATAGAGCTGCATGTTTAGAAAAAAAGGCTTTGTAACCGGGGGCAAGTTTTTACTTAGGGAACAAAGGGTCTTTGCTTGACTCATTAGCAACCTCAGATACTAAAGTTTAAATGGTAATCTTCAATTTATCTTTCAAGTAGCATGTGCGGACTTGTAGATATTTTCAAGCACTCATTTCTTCCTGTACTCCACAAATCGTCAACCTCGACGAAAAGGCAGCACTTTAATCCGCAATAAACACAATTGAAGTTCTTCGCAGCAAGCCGCAAAGAATCTTCGATTCATAAGGAATAACATCATTCAGTATTCGCTCGCTTATTCCACAGCAAGCTATAGAGAATGCGCTCGCTATCGAATTCACGCTCGACGACTAACATCGGCACCACACCTTAGATTTTGTGATCAATATTTAATTGACATACAAGCCCGAAATTATTATAGTTCAAACATGATCAAGTAATGTCTTATCAAAAACCCTTTGTAAAACTCGCGACTTCTTCTTGCCGAAATTATTTGATGAAGAGAGAATAAATGTCTAATTACGATTTCAAAACACTTTCGCCAATCGATTTTGAAATATTAGTTCGAGATCTTCTACAAGAAGAGCTAAAGGTGCGATTGGAAAGCTTTAAATCAGGCCGCGATGGAGGAATAGATTTAAGGTATTGTCCAAACCAAGATAATACTTTGATTATTCAATGCAAGCATTATGCAGAGTCTTCCTTTAAACTGTTACTCAGCAAAGTAAAGAAAGATGAGTTGGAAAAGGTAAAACAGCTCAAACCTAAGCGCTATATACTGGCAACTTCTATAGGACTAACTCCCAAACAAAAAGATGAACTTGTAAAAGTTCACATGCCTTATATCCATTCTCCTGGAGACATATTTGGTAAAGACGATTTAAATGGACTGTTGACAAAATATCCTAAAATCGAAAGATATACTTTTAAGCTCTGGTTTTCTGGCGTTTCTGTTCTTGAGGAAATACTACATGGCAAGGTAAAGAATGTTTCACGAGATGCCCTTGAAAAGATCCAACAGCATGCTAAGTATTATGTGCAAAATAAAAGTTATCCCGAAGCTCTTACGATTCTCGATAAATATAATTTCTGTATCATCGCAGGAATACCAGGTATCGGTAAAACGATACTAGCAGAAATGCTTTCTTTACATTATGTAAAGTTGGGATATGAAATTGTTAAAATTAACGGCGATATATCAGAAGCAACAGCGCTTGATTATGTTAAACAAAAAAGGGTCATTTACTATGATGATTTTCTGGGACAGGCAGCTCTTTCTGAGAAGCTGAATAAAAACGAGGATCAAAAGCTCATAGATTTCATCCATGCCATATACAAATCTAAAGTGTCAAAACTTATTCTTACTACAAGAGAATATATCCTTCATCAAGCGCAAATGATTTATGAAAAACTTTCCCGAGAGAAATTTGATGCCGAGACGTGCATAATCGATTTAACAAAATATAATCGGCTTAATCGTGCACAAATTCTTTATAATCACATTTATTTTTCTGACATACCCGTTGCTTTTAAAAACGCTATCCTTAATGGACGTCATTATCTCAAAATAATTGACCATCATAACTACAATCCAAGGATAATCGATTTGATGACGCAATATCCACGTCTTCAATACATCCATCCCCATGATTATTTTAAATCCTTCATGTCAAATTTAGACAATCCACTAGAAATATGGCGGCATGCTTTTGAGGAACAACTTTCAGATGGCTCACGAAGTGTTCTAATGGTAATGACAAGTATGCCTGAGCAAGTCTTTTTGGAAGATTTACAGGAAGCTTTCTTAGCTTATCATTTAAAACAAGCTAAAGAGTATCAGTTCAAAACCTCACCCAATGACTTTTTACATGCTCTGAAAGAATTGGAAGGAAATTTCATCGTCACAGAAAAATCCAACGACAGAACAATTATACGACTTCATAATCCATCCATAAGAGACTTTCTTCGCGACTATCTAGCCTCCCATGAGCAGCTGTTGCGCGCCCTTTTTCGGACGGCTACATTTTTTGACCAACATATGGCTCTTTGGGAGTTTCGCGAAGAACAAAGTGCATCGCTAATATTCAGAAAAACATTGGTGAAGTATAATTCAGAATTTGTTCACGCTCTGTTTTCGAGTCTCAATTTTAGGATGTGTCGATTGAGAAATATTCAAGTTGGTAAAGGGAACATATATAAGGACATATGGGATATGACATTTGAAGCCAGAGCAACGCTGGTGGTTTCTGTTGCTTTCGAGCTTAAAAACGATTTGTCTATGAAGCTGCTTAAACAGGTGATAGATATTATTAATCAGAGAATGATTGATAAGCATGTGTATGACCGCGATGATCTTGTACGGTTTTTAAAAGAACTAAAAAAAGCAGAAAAGGTTTTATCTGTTTTAAGTTCTGCTTTTTTGGATCGAGTAAAGAACTATCTAACAGATGACATCGGTTCCCTCGATAGCATAGAGTGTTTTTGTGACTTTAAAGGCCTTTTCCCAAAGGTTATTACTAAAGATGTTGTAGACAGCATGAAATATAAGTTCATTGACTATGCTGAGCAAGACGTATGGGATTCTCATTATGAAGACCCGGATTACTACCGTGATGAGGCCTATAAAATAGAGAAATTGGCTAAGCAGTTCAAAGTAGACATGTCAGATACAATAAAAGCGCTGGAAACTCATGCGAACGAACTAGAAGAAGAACAACAACCTGATGAGCCAGATGATCTTAAAGGCTATAGTTCGGGACGCGGTTCTGATTCGTGCAGCGATAGTGATATTGATTCTATTTTTAGTACGCTGAGGAAGTAAATTCCAATTATTTTTGGTAGCATGTGCGGACTCGTAGGTGACAACGAGAATCAAGGCAAGACATAACTGGACACTGTGGGGTCGTTGAAAAACCCTATGTTTGGGGGCTGTTCAAAAATGTTCAGATGCAAGGCGCGTAAAAAACCGAACCGCGAGGCGTATATGGATATACGTTGAGCGGTGCGGCTTGCAGTGCAACACAGCAAATGAGCGTTTTTCAACAGCCTCTTGGTATTTACTTTTGATCTTTAATCACTACTTTAATTTCAAAAATCTGCGGCCAGAGTTTCCCGGTAACAAAAATCCTGTCCCGGTTATGATCATAGGCTATTCCATTCAACACATCTATATTTTTATGTTGGGGAATTAAGGAATACAGAAGGCTTAAATCTACCCACCCTAAAACTTTGCCTGTCACCGGAGAAATACGCACAATCAGGTCTTTTTGGAAAATGTTTGCCCAAATTTCTCCTTTAATAAATTCCAACTCATTGAGATTGCCGATTTGTTGTTGTCCGTCGTGAACAATAATTTTTCGATGAACGGTAAAAGTCAGCGGGTCAATACAGGAAATAACCGCTGATCCATCGCTCATAAACAGGTATTGGCCGTCTGTTGTTATCCCCCAGCCTTCCCCCTCATATGAAAATGTGCTCACTTTCTTGAATTCTTTCAGACTGTAAACAAAGCCGGTTTTATTTTGCCATGTAAGCTGATAAATATTATTGCCGAGAATAGTTATTCCTTCACCAAAATATTCCTGCGCCAAATTAATTATCTTTATAATTTTTCCTGTTTTAATATCCACCTTTCTCAAAGACGATTTTCCGTTGCGACCGGTGGATTCATATAAATATCCTTGGTGATAAACAAGGCCTTGTGTAAAGGCATCAGGATCATGAGGGAAGATGTTAATGACTTTTATATCTGATATGGGTGCTTTTGTTTTCCCTTGAAGAGCGTAGGATTGCCATTGCCGAACTTCATCAGCGGTCAGGGCTGATCCAAGACAAAAGAAAAATACGGGTAATAACAAAATAATTCGTACAGAATTCATACGCATCAGCCGTCAAAACCGATTTGCCGGGCATATTCAAATTGCCTTCCCCAGGGAATATTCCGGTGCGCTTGATTAATACAATCAGCGCCTACCAATTTAATTGATTCGGCATCGGCCGTAACCGGATGATAAGCTCCGATAAAACCTTTATCCTCAGCAATGGAGCGATGATTTCCCGGCAAACAATCGCACTCGGCTACAATATTAAGCAATGCATTGATAATAACGGTTTTATTTTTAATTATTTTCCAAACCGCAGCAGCCGTCTCCACAAGCTTTTCCTGAAATATTTTAATATCGGTTTCCCAAATTATTTTGAGCGCCGTTTCCGGACACATGGCAATGCACTGCGCGCATCCGATACACTTATCCAAATCATAAGAAGGATATTCATTTTCTTCCATGGTCGCGGCACCGGTAGGACAAACCGCTACACATTCGCCGCATTGAACACATTTAGCCTCGAGGAGGCTTGGTTTGGCGTCGGCATGCATACGTTGTTTCTGCGCCCGGGATGCAAAGCCCATGGAAATATTTTTTATCGCACCACCAAATCCGGTTTCCATATGACCCTTGAAATGGGAGAAAATAATAAAGCCATCGGCCTGATGAACGATTTTGCCCACCTGAACTTTCTCAAAATTTTTAAAACCAGCGGGTAAATCAACAACACTTTTACCATCAAGGCCATCGCCTATTTTTACGGGACAGCCTAAATAATCCTGGCTATAGTTATGCGTTTCTGCGGTTTTTAATGATTGTTTCCCATCACGTCTTCCGCCGGAGTAAAGAACCGTATTGTCAAAAACAAAGGGATTGAAATTATTTTCTTTCAACCATCGGACAATTTCTCTGGCGTATATCGGCGGTAAGAAATTTTTATTGCCGATTTCTCCCCAGTGTAATTTGATACCGATAGAATCATTTTTTTTAAAAGGCACTTGAATCCATTGCAGAATGGTATTTAAAGCCTTCAGCCTTGATTTTTCCGTCGATAAACAGTTTTCGTATAATATAGGTTTGTTCATGAATTGTTATAAACCAATAATGTTTCTTCCTTAATTACCACTAATTATCAATTTTCAAACAATGCTTTTTTCGGACGAGCATCTGCCGGACGCAGATAGACAGGAGTTAATGTTTCTGTATTTAGCAAATCTTTCCGATGAAATTTCCTAATACCTAAAATACCAACAGATGAAGCCTTGATATATTTTGGCAGTTTCGGATCAATTATTATTTTTTTATTTTTGCATATAATATCAGCATAGTTAATGGCTCCGTCACCAACTAAATCTATTTCTTCATCGATATCTAATAATACATTTTTCGGTTGAACGGCCCTTTCCACACCAATCTGCTCTAAATATTCATTTTTATCATACCGGTAAAAAGCAGCGTATACCTGCCCTCTTCCGGCATCCATCATGGAACATATTAATTTTGAAGTTTTGCCGGCGTTTAATGCCAGTGCCGCCAATGAAGAAATTCCGGCGGCAGGTTTACCGGTTGCCAGGATCAGTCCCTTGAGAGTGCTGACGCCAATGCGCACTCCGGTAAAGGAACCAGGCCCTATTGTGCAAGCAAATAAATCAATATCGTTTATTTTCAAGCTCTCGCGCCTTAGCGCCTGGTCAATTGCCGGCAAAATGACTTCCGAGTGATTTAAACCTGTATTGACGATGGTATCATAAAGTATCTCTTTATCTTTCAACAGCGCCACAGCCGCGGTTTTAGAAGTAGTGTCAAAAGCCAGGGTCAACATAATTTATTTAAAGTATTTCACAATTTCATTAACGAATTTGAAATTCATCCTTTCAATATCAACCATAATAACAAATATCATCAACATTATTAAAAACACAAAGCCAATTTGCTGGAATATTCCCTGCCATTTTTGGCTTAGCGGTTTACGACGAATAAGCTCAATGATGCTGAACATTATATGGCCGCCATCAAGAATCGGTATGGGGAAAAGATTAATGATAGCTAAGTTCACAGAAAGCAGCGCCATCAAAAAAAGAAAGGGAACAATTCCTTCTTTGGCGACAGCTCCAGCGGCCTGAGCAATAAATATAGGCCCACCCAGGTTTCTCGGTGAAACATCTCCTTTCAGCATTTTTACAAAGACCACTATCGTAAGCTTACTAAATTGCCAGGTTTTTTGTAACCCCGTTATTGACGCTTCCCAAAGATTTCTTTTTTCAATTATAACGTTGTCCGACGGACTTATTCCGATAAGATAAGCGGATACTTCTTCTCCAAGAATATTTTTAGTTTTTGATAATCTCGGTTTAATAATTATTTGCTTTATCTTTCCACCCCTATCCACAGCTATTTCAAGTTCCTTGCCTTGGCTATCGGTTATTAATGGTTTTATATCATCCCAATAAACAATTTTATGGCCATCGATGGAAACGATTTTATCCCCGTGGACAATTCCTGCTTGATAAGAGGCCGAATCTTTTTGTACTTCGCCAACTATATTACTAAGCGTCGGAACGCCATAAATATAGACAAATACGAAGATTAATACCGCTAACAAAAAATTAAAAAAAGGTCCGGCAAAAATAATCATTATTCTTTTCCAAACCGGTTGCTTGGAAAAAGACTTTTTCTCGTCTTCCTCCGACAGCTTTTCATTTTCCGCTTCACCCAGAAGCTTGACGTAACCGCCCAGGGGAATCAAAGAAAGAACGTATTCTGTTTTGCCTATTTTCTTTCCGATTATTTTTGGACCGAATCCCAGAGAGAATTTTTGCACACCGACTCCGGAAAAACGCGCCACGAGAAAATGACCTAGTTCATGGAAAAAAATCAATACTCCCAACAAAATTATAACGGAAATAATGGATATTCCTATCAAGATATTTTCCTTTCTATGTTTTGACTTGCTTGAATTCTCGCCCAATGATCAGCTTGAAGAATTTCTTCTAAAGAAGGATTTTCTACCGAATCATGTAAAGCAAGAACCTTTTCAATTATGTTTGGTAAATCAGTAAATTTAATTTTACCGTTTATATAAGCTTCCACGGCAACTTCATTTGCTGCATTTAAAACAGCAGGATTAGTTCCTCCGGATATACCTGCATTATAAGCAAGAGCAAGGCAGGGAAACTTCTTTATATCCGGCTTATAAAATTCTAAATTCCCCGTTTCCAAAAGATTTAGAGGCGGCAAATCATTGGTTATCCTTTCCGGATAAGTTAAAGCATAAGCAATAGGTATTCTCATATCAGGAATTCCCATTTGCGCCAAGATACTTCCATCAATAAACTCAACCATGGAATGTACGATGCTTTGCGGATGAATTAATACGTCGATATTATTATATTCCAGGTTAAACAACCATCTTGCTTCGATTACTTCCAGTCCCTTATTCATAAGAGAAGCGGAATCAACTGTTACTTTCTTTCCCATCTTCCATTTGGGATGCCGCAATGCTTGATTAGGCTTAACTTCTTTTAACTCCTTTTTTGTAAAATTAACAAATGGACCGCCGGAAGCCGTTAATATTATCCTGGATAAGTTATTTCTTTTTTGACCCTCTAAACATTGAAATATGGCGCTGTGCTCGCTATCAATAGGCAATATTTTTATCCCCATTTGTTTTGCCTGTTTTGTCACTATTTCCCCGGCGATAACCATTGTTTCTTTATTTGCCAGGGCAACGTCTTTGCCCGCTTCAATTGCCGCTAAAGTCGGTATCAGGCCCGCGGCTCCAGAGATGGCGGAAATTACCATGTCTGCCGGGGCACACGAAGCGACTTCTTTCAATCCTTCTTCTCCATAGAGTATTTTAATATTATTTTTAACCGTTAAAATTTCGCCTAATTTAAGAGCCTTCTCCTTATTTTTTAAAGCAACCACCCGCGGATGAAATTTTTCTATTTGTTTTTTTATTAAACTTACATTTTGACCCGCAGCCAGCGCCACAACCTCAAAACGCTTTGGATTTTTTTCAATAATATCCAATGCACTGATTCCAATTGACCCTGTTGAACCTAAAATCGCTATTTTTTTCATTTAACCAATCACAAATATCAGATAGTAATATACAAAAGGTACTATAAAAACCAAACAATCCATACGGTCAAGCAAACCGCCATGACCAGGCAATAGCGAACTTGCGTCTTTGTGCCCATAATTCCTCTTGATAGCCGATTCGCAAAGATCGCCTAGTTGTCCGATAATACTTCCGATGAAACCAAGAACAAAAATATGTATAAACGAAACTTCCGGTAAAAAGAAATAACTATATATTAAGCATGCGGCAATACTGCCGATAACGAGCGCTATGGTTCCTTCCACTGTTTTTCCCGGACTAACCAAAGCGAGTAATTTATTCTTACCAAAGTATTTTCCGATATACAATGCCGCCGTATCTCCGGCAAAAGCGAGGACCAAAACGAATAAGATCCAAAATTCTCCAGCCGGTATCTTTCGCAACAATATGAAGTGAGACATCAAAAAAGGTATGTACATGATACCAAAGATTACTTTAGCCACAGTTAAAATATCAAAAGTTGATTCTTTAACCGACCAGAGAAATAAAATGAAAACAGACATTATACAAAAAGCCAGCACCGCAATAACTATCTGACTGCTCCCCCATAATACCGTTAAGGGAATAATAAAAGCAAAAATAAGACCCTCAATTTTTTCTTTGAAAAAACCTTTGCCAAAAACAATATTATTGTATTCCCATACACCGCCGATTATGAATAAGGTGATAACAGCGGCTAGTACTTCGGCCGAACCAAAAAAAATAATGCCCAGTATCACTACCGCCAAAATTATGCCCGTTATCCATCTTTTTGCGTATACATTTTCCATCAAAGATAATCCTGAATTAATGCCGTTTATTTTTAATATTTAAAAGAGATTTTGAATGATTTTGTCTCTTTAATTGTTCGCTGGTTAGTCCAAAGCGCCTTTCCCGTTTTTGATAACTGGCAATTGCCTTAAAAAGATGATCTTTTGTAAAGTCGGGCCATAGAACATTTGTAAAATAGAGCTCTGTGTAGGCTATTTGCCAGAGTAAAAAATTGCTGATACGATACTCACCGCTGGTACGAATTAATAAATCAGGATCAGGCATCCCGCATGTATATAAATAGCGTTTAAACATATCATTGTTGATTTCATTTATATCAACTTTGTTTTTTTTGTTATCCCGGACTATTTTTTTTACCGCATGGATGATTTCGTCCCGACCGCCATAGCTCAATGCCAAATTTAATATCATTTCGACATTCTTTGATGTGTCTGCCTTGGCCTGTAAAAGCTGCTCTTTTACTGCAGGATTTAAACGATCAAGTTCGCCGATAGTGGTAAGTTTTATGCCTTGTTTTTTTAATTGCTTTGTTTCTTTGGTTAAATATTCCTCCAACAAGGACATCAATGCCTGCACTTCTTCTTCCGGGCGTTTCCAGTTTTCTATGGAAAAGGCAAACAATGTAAGATATTTTACCCCTATTTCCCGACATGCACGCACCGTTGTTTTTACTGCTTGTGCTCCCTTTTTGTGCCCTCGAATTCGACCGATTGTATGCTGTTTTGCCCAACGGCCGTTTCCATCCATAATAATAGCTATATGTTGAGGTAAATTATTTAAATCTATTTTTACCAATATTTATCTCCTTATTGATGTTATAGTCTAACAGACAGGACAATTCTTTTCAATCAAAGAGCTGCTTATTATTAAACGGAAAATATTTACTGTTGATTAAAAGTTTATGCATTAATAATTACCTTCTCAATATATTCTTTGTGTGTAAAACACCACAAAAACAAATGGGGAGTTTTTGAACTCCCCATTTGTTTTTTAAATATAAATTCAAATATTCTATAGCTCCATTATTTCTTTTTCTTTCGCCGTAACGATTTTATCCGTTTTTTCTATATATTTATCTGTTAATTTTTGAACCTCCTCCTGCGCTTCAAAAAGCTCGTCTTCAGCCATTTTATTATTTTTCTTAAGTTCTTTTAATTCTTCATTAGCGTCCCTGCGAAAGTTGCGTAATTTTATTTTTCCTTCTTCCGCCATCTTTTTTACAATTTTAACCAGCTCTTTTCGCCGTTCTTCCGTTAATTGCGGAATAGAAAGCCGTATTATTTTTCCATCAGTGGCAGGCATTAACCCTAAATCTGATTTTTGAATCGCCTTTTCAACCGCTCCGATCACAGAAACATCCCAAGGAGCTATAACAATCAAACGGCTTTCCGGAACAGAAAGAGTAGCCACCTGAGCAATTGGTGTCGGAGTACCGTAATAATCAACTTTGATTCCATCCAGCAGCGAAACTGATGCTCTTCCCGTTCGCACCCTGCCCAAAGACTTATCCAAATTAACGATAGTCTTTTCCATTTCAGTTCTAAGCTTCTGAAAAACATTCTCTTTCATATTATTCTCCCACGTAAGTACCAATTTTTTTGCCGCATATTACATCACGGATATTGCCCTTCTTCTGCAAATTAAAAACAATAATTGGCAATAAATTGTCTCGACAAAGAGATATCGCGGTTGCATCCATTACTTTAAGGTTTTTGGTTAACACATCGATATAATTTATATTTTTAAACATTTTTGCTGATTTATTTTTTATCGGGTCGCTATCATAAACTCCATCAACTTTCGTGGCTTTCATAATGACATCCGCTTTGATTTCCATCGCTCTTAAAGATGCGGCGGTATCCGTGGTAAAGTAGGGATTTCCTGTTCCACCGGCAAATATGACTATTCTCCCTTTTTCCAAATGTCGTATCGCTCTTCTTTGAATAAACGGTTCGGCGATTTCTTGCATCTCGATAGCTGATTGGACTCTTGTCGGTATGCCATGAGCTTCCAAAGCGCTTTGCAAAGCCAGGCTGTTAATAACAGTGGCCAGCATACCCATATAATCCGCGGAAGTTCTATCAATACCCTTCGAACCTGCTTCCAAGCCTCGAAATATATTACCGCCTCCGACAACAATGCCGATCTGAACTTTTAAATCAGAAACGGCCTTTATTTCTTCAGCGATAAAGTTGGCTACATCCGGATCAATGCCGAAAGATTGTTTTCCCAAAAGAGATTCTCCGCTTAATTTCAGCAATATTCTTTTGTAAACGGCCTTTCCTTTTTCTGCGGGCATAGTTATTTTTTTAATTCCTCTCCCAGTTGAAATCTCGCGAATCTGCGAATAATGATGTTCTCGCCTGTTTTAGCAATCATATTATTAACAAGCGTTTCTATGGTAATATCCTGATTTTTGATGAATTTCTGCTCGGTTAAACAAACATCTTCATAAAATTTCTTAAGTTTTCCTTCTATTATTTTATCCCAGATTTTTTCCGGTTTCTTTTCCTCTTGCAATTGGCTGCGATAGATTTCTTTTTCTCTATTTAAAGCATCATTCGGGATCTCATTAGGCCGTAAATACAGTGGATTTGATGCGGCAATATGCATCGCGATATCTTTAACCATTGTTTTAAAATCCTCTGTTTTAGCAACAAAATCTGTTTCACAATTTATTTCTACCATAACGCCGATTTTACCGCCCATGTGGATATATGAACTGACTGTTCCATCTTTAGCCGCTTTTGAAGATCTTTTTGTTGCCGCGGACATACCTTTTTTTCTTAATACATCAATAGCTTTTTCAAAATTACCGCCTGCCGCCGTCAATGCCTCTTTGCAATCCATCATACCGGTACCGGTTTTTTCTCTTAATTCTTTTACCATTGCTGATGATATTTCCAATTTATTATCCTCCTAAAATTCAAGAACGTGCCTGATTATTTATATTTTTCATCGCTGTATTTTTCGTCTTCATCTGCCTTACCTTCCATTTCCACGCTTTCAGGGATATCTGTTTCTCCTGCTTTTGATTCCATGACCGCTTCCGATTTTTTATTAGATTCTGCAGATAATTTTTCTTCAAACTGTTTTTTCCCCTCTAAAACCGCGTCGGCGAATTTTGAGGCGAATAATTTAATTGCTCTGATGGCATCATCATTACCGGGAATGATATAATCAATATCATCCGGATCGCAATTCGTGTCCACAACTGCAACGATTGGAATTTTCAATTTTTTAGCTTCTTTAATTGTGATATGTTCGCGGTTAGGATCGACGACAAACACTGCGGCTGGGTGAGATTTCATGTTTCTAATCCCCCCTAAGACATTTTCCAGTTTTTCTTTCTCTTTCTGAAGCATTGTTATTTCTTTTTTGGGAAATGCCTTTATGGAATCGTCGGTAAACATGGCGGTCAAAGTATTCAAACGGTCAATGCTCTTTTTTATCGTAAAGAAGTTTGTCAACATACCACCGAGCCAGCGCTGATTTACATACGGCATGCCGCAACGCAGAGCTTCTTCTTTGATCGCTTCTTGCGATTGTTTTTTGGTTCCGACAAAAAGAACATCTTTCCCCTGGCTGACCGTGTCAATAACAAAATTGTAAGCTGTTTGAAACATGCCTACGGTTTGTTGCAGGTCAATAATGTAAATATTATTTCTGGCCCCAAAAATATAAGGCTTCATTTTGGGATTCCATTTGTTTGTTTGATGTCCGAAATGGACACCCGCTTCCAGTAAAAGTTTCATTGAAATTGCAGACATAATTTTCTCCTCTTTTTGTTTTTTTTCCTCCATCCTTTTCAACTTGCGCGGCACACTTTTGAAAAAGCAACATACCGGCAATCCAAGGATGTGTGAAGTTTGGCGGCAATTAACATAAATAAGCTAAATGTTCAAGCTCTATTAAAAATTTTCCGGTAATAACCAGCATATTAAACATTAACTTAAGATCAGAACCATAAAAGAAGAACAGTTCTATACATGCATCTGAGTATTTACAATACCTTTTGCTTATTAGTTCAAGTTGAATAATCCGCGTTAATTTTCACGTAGTCATAGGAAAGATCAGCTGTATAAACACAATATGATTTATCGCCTCCTCCCAGACCAATACACACTTCGATTTTGTCTTTTTGCAGGGCTTCTTTCAATTTACTTAGATTAATGTTAACCGGTGAATCTTGTGAAAATACTAATATATCTCCTATGGATAGATTGACTCTTTCCTTTTCCAGGGGTATTCCCGAAGAGCCAAGAGCGGCAAGTATTCTTCCCCAATTAGGGTCCTGGCCAAAAAAAGCGGTCTTAACCAAATTAGAGTTCGCCACCGCGTATGCTGCGCGCCGCGCGTCGGAGCGGGACTTTGCACCTTCCACCATAATCGAAATAAATTTAGTTGCGCCTTCTCCGTCACGAACAACCGCCTGGCAAAGTTCCATTAAAACATCAGTCAACATATCACGAAAACGCTGCAGGCGGGCCTGCGCTCTTTCCAGAGGATTATTTCCGGCTAAACCGTTGGCTAAAATAATGGCCATGTCATTAGTGCTCATGCAGCCATCAACACTTACTGAATTGAATGTGGCATCAATAGCCTGATGAAACACTGTATTTAAAGCTTTGGCGTCAATTAAAGCGTCTGTCATCACGTAAGTCAGCAAGGTGGCCATATTGGGTTCAATCATACCTGCCCCTTTCGCGATGCCGCATATGGTAATGTCTTTGGCTCCAACGATTCCCTTCCGTATGGCGATTTTAGGATATTTATCAGTTGTCATCATCGCCATTTCTGCATCTTCAATACCATTCTCTTTTAAGCCTTTTACAAGTTTGCCGATGCCGGCGTTTATCTTTTTAACCGGAAGTCTTTTCCCAATAAGTCCCGTTGAACCCAATAATACAAGATCTTCCTTGATATTTAATTGACTGGCTAATTCAGCGGAAACACTTAAGGCATCCCTATAACCTTCTTTGCCGGTCGCGGCATTGGCGCATCCGCTATTGGTAATGATAGCCTGAGCCATTCCCTTCTTTACGCGCTCCGTATTAATTAATACAGGCGCGGCTTTGAAAGCATTTTTGGTAAATACGGCCGCAACTCTCGCCGGTATATTTGAATAGATCAATCCGACGTCTTTTTGTTCCGAACTTTTTATTCCTACTGAAATTCCATTAGCCAAAAAACCGGGAACACTAAATTTATTTATTTTTTTTTGCATGAAGTCTACTCCTATTTTGAATAACCTATGCACCGCAACATTTTTTATATTTTTTGCCGCTCCCGCAGGGGCAAGGTTCATTTCGTCCCACCTTACCGCTTTCACGTTTAATTGTCTGGGCGGGAGGAGTATCTTCTCCGCGGCTTAAAACATAATCTTGTTTTTGTTTTTGTTTGATACTTTCAACTTCTTCTTCTCGCTGTATCCTGACCAGGCACAACTTCTCTAATGTGTCTATTTTGATGCGAAATATCATATCCATGAACATTTCATAGCCTTCGCGCTGATACTCTCTTATCGGGTCCTTTTGACCATAACCACGTAAGCCTATGCCTTCCCTTAAGTGATCCATGGCTAATAAATGTTCTTTCCAGTGAGTGTCTATGGCCTGCAGCATAATAACTTTTATCAGGTAATCCATAAGTTCTTTGCCAAAATCTTTTTCTTTATCGCGCAAAAGTTTATGGACATTTTCAACAATAAACTGACGAATAGATTCAGCAGAAGATAATTGATTCGCGTCGGCCAAATTAAGTTTTAAATTAAATTGTTTGAAGATGGCGTCATCCAGACCTTTGAGGTTCCAGTCTTCGGCACGTCCTTTATCATCAATATATTCAAATAAAAGGTCATCAGCAATTTCTTCAACTATTTCATTAATATCTTCCCATAAGTTAGCACCACGCAAGACCTTTTTTCTTTGTTCATAAATAACTTTTCTTTGCCTATTCATTACATCGTCGTAATCTAAAAGATGCTTACGAATATCAAAGTTTTGCCCTTCAACACGTTTTTGGGCATTTTCAATGGCCCGGGAAATATATTTATGCTCAATAGGTTGATCTTCTTCTATGCCGATTCTGTCCATAATTGACGCTATTCTTTCCGCACCGAATATACGCAGCAGGTCATCTTCCAGCGAAAGATAAAAGCGCGAAGAACCATCATCACCCTGGCGGCCGGAACGGCCTCGTAATTGATTATCGATGCGGCGGCTTTCATGACGTTCAGTACCTAAAATATGCAGACCTCCCACATCAGCTACTCCGTCCCCCAAACGGATATCTGTGCCTCGTCCGGCCATATTGGTAGAAATGGTTACCATAGCCGGCTGTCCCGCCTGGGCTACAATTTCCGCCTCTTTTTCATGATTTTTAGCGTTAAGAACATGATGCTTTACGCCGGCACGGGTAAGATATTTACTTAGCAATTCTGATTTTTCGATAGAAATAGTTCCAATCAGCACAGGTCTTTTCTCTTTATTCAGTGCTCTAACTTCCTCAATTACAGCCTTAATTTTTTCTTTTTCTGTTTTGTAAATAAGGTCATTGTTGTCTTTTCTAATCATGGGCATGTTGGTCGGCACAACGACAACGTCCAGATTATAAATTTTCTTAAATTCTGCGGCTTCCGTATCCGCGGTTCCCGTCATGCCGGCTAATTTCTTGTACATTCTAAAATAATTCTGGAAGGTAATGGAAGCCAGAGTTTGATTTTCTCTCTCCACTTTAACCTTTTCTTTTGCTTCCAGGGCCTGGTGTAATCCATCGCTGTATCGCCTTCCGGGCATCACTCTTCCGGTGAATTCATCAACTATTATGACTTGTCCATCTTTAACCAGATAATCCACATCCCTTCTGAATAACGTGTGGGCGCGAAGCGCCTGATTGACGTGATGGACTATTTCTATGTTTTTTGGTTCATAGAGGTTCGTAACATTTAAATATCCTTCGACGTGAGCCACACCTTCTTCCGTCATAACAACCGTACGGCTTTTTTCATCAATCGTGTAGTCACGATCTTTTTTTAACCTCGGAATTATTTGATTGATTTTATAATATTTATCTGTTGATTCCTCGGAAGCTCCGGAAATAATTAAAGGGGTTCTGGCTTCGTCAATAAGGATACTGTCCACTTCATCAACGATGGCATAATTAAATTCACGTTGAACGTAATCATCCAGGTTAAACTTCATATTATCGCGGAGATAATCAAAACCAAATTCGTTATTTGTGCCGTAGGTAATATCGGCGTGATACGCTTTTCTTCTTTCTTCATCATCCATTCCATGAACAATAACACCCACGCTTAAACCCAGAAACTTGTAAATCGGCCCCATCCATTCCGCGTCTCTTTTGGCCAGATAATCATTTACAGTAACAACGTGGCATCCTTTTCCTTCTAACGCATTAAGATAAAGAGGCATCGTTGCCGCCAGCGTTTTCCCTTCTCCAGTTTTCATTTCGGCGATTTTGCCCTCGTGTAAAACGATGCCGCCAATTACCTGAACATCAAATGGCCGCATTAACAAAGTACGGCGTGAGACTTCTCGTGCAACTGCAAAAGTTTCAGGCAGAATATCATCCAGGTTTGAGCCCTTGTTCAGTTTATCCTTGAAATAAGGTGTTTTCGCTCGCAAATCTTCGTCACTCAAAGACATCATCAGTGATTCAAAATTATTCACTTCTTCTAAAATCAAAGAATACCGCTTCAATTCGCGATCATTTTTTGTTCCGACAATTTTTTTGAGGATTAATTCTATCATTAATTACCTTATTAAAAAAAAACCGGCGTGTTCACCGGTGGATTAAAGTTTAATTTACTGGAAATAAAATCTTCCGCCGAAAGGGACGGATTTTTTTGTAAATAATTATTTTAATTTTGCTCCTTAAACTCGTCATAGGACGAGAAATGCAATGTTCTCAATAAATTTGAACGATTATTTTCTCAAGTACCTTCTGGGATTGACGGGCACATTGTTGACCCAGACAGCGTAGTGCAGATGCGAACCTGTGCTGCGGCCGGAATCGCCGACATAGCCTATTACATCACCTCTTTTAACTCTCATCCCTTCCTTTGCAATAATCTTCGATAAATGACTATAAGTGGTGCCCAGACCATGGCCATGATTAATTCTAACCATATTGCCATCCATTGAACGATAAGAAGCTTCAACTACTAGCCCATCCGCTGTCGCCAGTACGTCTCTTCCCATTCTGGTCGCTATATCCATGCCTTTGTGAAATTCAACGCCAGCCGAGAAAGGAGACTCCCTCATGCCAAAATCTGAAGTGACCCATCCTTTAACAGGCCAAATAGAGGGGGTAGCCGCAAGGATAGATTTTTGTTCATGCAGAAAAGCTAATAATTCATTAAAACTCTGTGCCCGATGATTAGCATCTTCATTTAATGTGGAGATGCCTTTACGCATGCCGAAAATCAGCTTTTGCTGGTCTTGATCTAATAATTCCTTCATTCTTTTTTCTGTACTGCCGGCTCCACCAATACCTAACGGCAGTTTTTTATCTCTTGCTGTTTGATAACTGGCTAATATTCTTATTTTTTTATCAGATTGCCTGAGCTCCTCCATCTTATCGGCAAATTCATCCACTCTCAGAGCTAATTCCTTAACTTGATAGGATTGTTCCTTGGTTTGTACTCTCAATCTAAGTAATTCCGCCTTGTCTCTTTTCATACTTGCGTAATCATAAACAAAATATAAAAAAACAAAAAAAGCCAAAGCACCAACGATACAAAAACCACGTGCTAAGGCTCCGGGGACGGATATTTTTTTAACCGCACTATTTGTGCGCGAAATAACCATTAATGTAAACAAGTTACCCGACATTTTTTGTTTCCACAAAGACTTGCCAGTTTTAAAGTTTACCATAAGAATTTTAATTACCACAAAAAAGAGGGAAAAGTCAAGAATAACTAATTATTAGTCGCTTTTAATTGATTCAGAAATAATCTCCATGGCAAAATATTAATTTTATCAAATATTTTAGTGGCTTAAGTCTACATTCAGCGGATATTTATGTTCAGAGAAATTTAAGTGACTTTTTGAGAAAAACTTCTTAATGACTTCCTTGACCATAAGTTTATGCATTCACTGGTAGAAACTTACATTATTTATTGAAAATAAGTTTTTTTTGGATTAAAAAAACAGTAAGGAATTGAATCTTCATGAGTACAAAAAATTTTTCCAACATGATTATAACTATTTTTTTTATCTTGACGATTATTGCATTATCGTCATGTTCTTTTTTTCGTCCTTCGGTAAGTAAAAATAACATAAATTTTCTAATTGCTCCTTATGAAAGCAACCTCGGTAAGTCCGGGCAGCTTCTTCTTGTAATTGAGAATAGTAATATTTTCTTTACTAAAAGAATTGTTTACGCGTTGGAAAAACGATCTGGAATTTGGCAAATGGCTTTCGAGCCTTTCTATGCCGTTATCGGCAAAAATGGTTTTGCCCCGCCCGGCGAAAAAAGAGAAGGAGATGGTAAAACGCCGTCGGGAATATTCGCTCTAAGGAAGACTTTTGGCTATGCTCCATCCGCAATTACAAAAATGCCCTATCGTCAGGCATTAGAAGACGATTTGTGGATTGATGATCCAAACTCTACTGATTATAACCGCTGGGTAAAGGCAAGCAAAACATCCGCCAAATCTTATGAAAAAATGAAACGCGACGATGATCTTTATAAATATGGAATTGTTATTGAATATAATAACAATCCGGTTATAAAAGGTTATGGCAGTGCTATTTTCTTCCATGTCTGGGGAGGAGAGGATGTAACTACAGAGGGCTGTGTGGCGGTTTCCGAAGAAAACATCATTAAAATTCTTACATGGCTTGATCCCAAGTCTTTGCCGCTCATTATTATGGGCATTAAAAATTAAACGGAGAATTGTAACTAATGAAGTCAAAAATTTTATTTACATTGTTATTTTTTATCGTTTTGTGTTTTCCGCAATTTGCCGGTATTACTTTTGGCGCGGCTAAAATGCAGAGTAACTTTGTGGATATCAAAGAAGTGATTCCACAAATTCAGCTCGATATCCGTTATTACGGACCGCATAATTTTCTCGGAGAAGGAGTAGACGGTTATCTGGCGCCGAAATGTATTCTCACCAATGAAGCGGCCGAAGCGCTTTCTAACGTTCAAAAAGAACTGGAACCATTTTCGCTGACTCTGAAAATTTACGATTGTTATCGACCTCAACGGGCGGTTGACCACTTTGTAAAATGGGCGAAAGAAATTGACAACGTCAAAACAAGGAAAGAGTTTTACCCGACCGTGGATAAAAGAAATTTATTTAAAGACGGCTACATCGACAGCAAATCCAGCCATAGCCGCGGCAGTACTGTTGATTTGACCATTGTGCCTTTACCCGCCCCCAAACAACCAAAATACATTCCCGGACAGAAATTATCTGAATGTTATCTGCCCACCCAAAAACGTTTTCCGGATAATAGCATTGATATGGGAACTGGTTTTGATTGTTTTCACGAACTTTCAAATACGGCGAATAAAAACATTAACCGTCAGCAAAAAGCAAACAGACTTTTGCTCAAAACATTGATGGAAAAGCATGGATTTAAGAATTATGATCTGGAGTGGTGGCATTATACACTGAAAAATGAACCTTATCCGAACACATATTTTGATTTTATCATTGAGTAAAAAATATGAAAAATAAATTGCCCCTTTTTCTAAAATCTTACGGCTTCTCAATTATTCTAATAATTTCCATTATTTTTGGTGCCATTCTGGGAATAATTTTTAAAAAAGATGCGGCCGTTTTAAAGCCGCTAGGTGACATTTTTCTTAATCTCCTCTTTACCGCCATCATTCCGCTTGTTTTCTTTTCCATTTCTTCCGCTGTTGCCGGCATGACTAATATCCGGCGTCTGGGAAAAATCATGTCGGCGATGATTTTTGTTTTTGTCGTAACAGGACTTATCGCTTCGATTGTCATGACTATTGGCGTTGTACTTCATCCGCCGGCAACCGGCATCAGAATTGATCTGGGAGCTGGAATAAACATGGAGCACTTCAAGGCCTCCGAACAGATTGTTAAAGCTTTTACCACTGCCGATTTCGCCGATATTCTTTCCAAAAAAAATATGCTGGCGCTCATCATCTTTTCGATTTTAATCGGGCTGGCAACTTCTGCCGCAGGCATTCGGGGAAAAGTATTTTCCAACTTTCTTTCCTCGGGAAGTGAGGTAATGATGAAGCTTATTTCCTTCATCATGTATTACGCGCCGATCGGCCTTTGCGCTTATTTTGCCTATCTGGTTGGCGTTTTCGGTACTGAACTGCTCGGCTCCTACGCTCGAGCGATGCTGGTTTATTATCCGATAGCAATTCTATATTTCTTTATCGCCTTTACCATTTATGCCTTTATTGCCGCCAAAAGAGCAGGTGTACGCCGTTTTTGGCGCAATATTATTCCTCCCTCTCTTATTGCCTTGGCTACCGGAAGCTCTATGGCAACGATTCCCGCCAATCTGGATGCCGCCGACAAAACAGGTGTGCCGAAAGATATCAGCGAAGTCGTCATTCCCATCGGCGCAACGATGCACATGGAAGGCTCATGTTTGGCCGCTATATTGAAAATTGCTTTCTTGTTCGGCATATTTAATATGGATTTTTCCGGGGTAGAAACTATTGCCACGGCAATAGGGATTGCGCTTTTAA
The DNA here is from genome assembly GCA_001797845.1 of Deltaproteobacteria bacterium RBG_16_44_11. Classification (GTDB taxonomy): domain Bacteria; phylum Desulfobacterota; class Syntrophia; order Syntrophales; family Smithellaceae; genus UBA4810. The sequence goes on from MGQN01000047.1 coordinate 20,749, forward strand.
CCGGTGTCGTCGTAAGCGGCATACCCGGCGGCGGAACAATTGGTGAGTTGTTGATAATTTCTCTTTATGGATTTCCGCTGGAGGCCTTCCCGATTATTACGATGATCGGGACACTGGTTGACGCTCCGGCAACAATGGTCAACGCTATCGGTGATAATGTCTCCAGCATGATGGTTGCACGTGTTTTAGGTGGAAAAGACTGGATGAAAAATATTTAATTTAGGAGAGATTCCTTCTGTGTTGGTTTTAGGGTTAATTGTAATCATATTTTTAACTGTATCGGGTTTAATTTTTATTTTCCAACGCTATCTGGAATCGAGGCTAATAAGTACCTTGTTCATGCTACTTGGCACTGCGATTGCAGTTATTGGATTGATTACAGCAGCTGTCTTTGAACATTTTGGATATCATTTATTGAGTGATTGGTTTGAATATATAGTCCTAATTCCTGGAATTATACTTATGCTCGTTGGCTTTTTTTATTACCCCATACCATAAATTATGCTATTGACGATGCCATCAAAGGAAAAATTCCTTCACCTAAATCTTACAAACTATCACTGAAAAATAAAATAGGCATGCTAATTGGCTTTATGGGGACAACTGGTGGAATCGTTAAATGCTATTATACATATCCGCCTATTTCTCATATAGGAATCGCTTTAATCGTATTTGGATTGCTAATATTTATGATTTCGATAATGTATTTGAAGGAAAAAAAGAAAGAATAAAAACATATCAATAGACGGTAATTCTCAATTTTGACAACTGTCAAACATTGAGCTTTAGCAAGTGAAGCTGTTAATCTGAACAAAAATTAAGAGAGGTACGAGTAAAATATACCAACAGAACACTGTATATAACAAAGCTTCTTGACAATTATTCGGCATTGTCTGTATTTTTACGTGCATGAACATTTGCCACAAATGTAATAAAGAAATTGCGCAGGATTTTTTTGTAGGCAGGCAAGCGCAATGCCCCTCCTGCGGAGCTGATTTGCATTGTTGCCTTAACTGCTTTTTTTATGATGCAGGCTCTTATAATGACTGCCGCGAACCTCAGGCCGAAAGAGTGCTGGACAAAAGCCGGTCTAATTTTTGTGATTTTTTCAGTTTTAAACAAACAACGAAAACTCCCGGCGCAGTTAATTCTGGCACTAAAGACAAACTGGAATCGTTATTTAAGAAGAGTTTATAACAAATGAGCTGTTTTTCTTTCAAATTTGTTCTATGATATTGCTCACCGAAATTCACCGCCCATGAGTCCCATAAAACAATTGTCCTCTTAAATTAGCCTTCATGTTTTACTTGTGAAAATAAACCAATACATGTTAGTTTTAAGCGAAATGAGTTCATAATTTTATGCGTAAAATAATTTTCCGGTATATATTTAAAGAAATCGCTATATCCTTTTTCATGATTTTATTTGTTTTGACCTTTGTCCTGCTCATGGGCAAAATCCTGCAAATCATGGATTTAATGGTCAATAAGGGTGTTAGTTTTTTCTCCATAGCTAAAATTATTACGTTTCTCTTGCCTTCCTTCATGACCTTGACCATACCCGTCGCTCTCTTAATCGCAATTCTCATTACCATGGGTAAATTTTCCGCAGATAACGAAATAACCGCTCTTAAAGCGTCGGGCATCAGCTTAATGCAGATTTTTTACCCTGTGGCCATCGTCTCTCTGGCCGCATTTATGTTTACTATATTCATCAGTCACTATCTCCTGCCGAAAAGTAATTTTGCGACTAAAAGTCTGCTTTTCGAAATCGCCTCTCAAAACGCGAGCGCCGGCATTAAAGAAAAAGTTTTCAATGCCGACTTTAAAGGCCTTCTCCTTTACGCAGATAGAATATCGTCCGACGGCCATTATATGGAGGGCGTTATCGTTTCCGATAACCGCATCATCGGCGAGCCAAACACTATTCTATCGAAAAGAGCTTTCCTTGTTTCTAATCCGGATTTGATGCTCATTAAAATGAGGCTGGAAAACGGTTCGGTACATTCGGTGAGTTCAGACTTTAAAAATTATCGCAAAATTGATTTTGACCGCTATGATATTAATCTTGATTTATCAAGTAATATTGCTGCATTGAGTGAAGAATCAAAAACGAGTAAAGATATGACCATGGGGGAACTGCTGCAAAGGATGAAAATTTCAAATATTGATGAAAAATCTTTCCGCGAATTGGCCATAGAAGTACATAAGAAATTTTCCATTCCCCTTTCTTGTATTTTCTTCGGACTGCTAGCCCTGCCTTTAGGCATCAGAAGTCATCGTGCGGTCAAATCCCGCGGTTTTGCTGTAGGCATCATTCTCGCCACTTTATATTATCTGTTACGCATCGGCGGCGAAGCGCTGGTCGAAACCGGATATCTTTCACCTGAGGTCGGCGTATGGACGCCAAATTTGATTTACGCTTTTCTGGGTGCTTATCTCTTCTATATGGCCTATAAAGAAATATCCCTTTTGCATATGGCAAAAGTGTTTCTCTGGCGTAAAATTTACGGTCACTGAGGATTTTATATTGTTGAAAATACTCGACAGATACATTATTCGCGAATTCAGTAAATTATTTATTACGATTACTATTACTTTTATTGCACTTTATGTGGTCGTTGATTTTTTCTCCAAATCCCGAATGCTTCTGAGTAACAACGCCACGATAACGCAAATTGCTTCATACTTCGTTTATTCAATTCCCATGATTATTTCTCTTACTTTGCCTTCGGCTGTCCTTTTGGCTACGTTAATGACTTACGGCTCATTTTCGAAATTTAACGAAATTACAGCTATGAAAGCCAACGGTATCAGCCTTTACCGGATTTCGCTTCCCGCTTTGATTTTCGCCGGCGTAATAGCTGTTTTTTTATTTTTTTTCAGCGAGCTCATCACACCCGCGTCAATACAAAAAACAGAACATATCATAAAGATTGATGTGCAAAAGCGGCAAACTCTCGGCTTCTTCAAGCAAAATGAAATCTGGTACCGCTCGGATAACGCGATTTACAATTTTAAATTATTTGATACGGCTAATAATACCCTGCACGGTGTAACGATTAATTATTTAAATCTGGATGACTTTACGCTAAAAATGCGCATCGATGCTCAAAGCGCCCAATGGAAAGACGGCCAGTGGATTTTCCATAACCTGCTCACCACAACTTTTGACGGCGAAAATTATCCTGTCCTGGAACGATCGCCGGAAAAAATAATTTATATGCCTGAAAAACCGGACGATTTTAAAATAATACAAAAAGACGCGGAAAAAATGGGCTATTTTGAACTTCGCAAGTATGCCCAAAAAATACAAAATGAAGGCTATGACGTCACCAGATATAAAGCCGACCTGCATGGGAAAATAGCTTTCCCCTTTGTTACCGTGATTCTGGTTTTTATCGGTGTATTCTTTTCTCTGCGGTCGGAAAGAAGCGGCGGCATAATGCAAAGCGTGGGCATGGGTATTTTTATCGGATTTTCTTATTTTATAATCCATGCGTATGGCATATCTTTGGGACGCTCAGGAGTGATATTTCCATTTTTAGGCGCTTGGGCGGCTAATATTGTATTTATCGGCGCCTCATCTTATTTATTCTATAAGGCGCGCACGTAGTCTTTTTAGAAAACTAAACTGCTAAAACGGCTCTAAAAGATAACTTATTATTTAGATTTTCGATAAGCTGATAATATTAATATCTGTAATAATCGGGCTTGAAGGGACCATCCACGGATATATTTAGATATTTTGCTTGTTTTTTGTTCAACTTGGTTATCCTTGCGCCCAATCTATCCAGATGCAACCGGGCTACTTCCTCATCGAGAACTTTCGGCAGAGTGAATACTCCAATTCCATGTTTTTTAGAGCCTAATTCAATTTGTGCCAGGCATTGATTGGTAAAGCTATTGCTCATGACAAAGCTGGGATGACCTGTGGCACAGCCTAAATTAACCAATCTTCCTTCCGCTAATACTATAATGGAGCGTCCCGACTTGAGCTTCCACTTATCCACCTGCGGCTTAATATTTTCTCTTTTACAAGATCTATTTGTCTCCAAATAGTGCATGTCGATTTCGCTATCAAAATGTCCTATATTACAAACAATAGCTTCATCTTTCATCTTTTCCATGTGTTTGCCGGTGATAACGTCGCAACAGCCGGTAGCGGTAACAAAAATATCCCCGATACTCAAAACTTCTTCCAGAGTGTTAACTTCATATCCTTCCATCGCCGCTTGCAGGGCGCAAATAGGATCGATTTCCGTAATAATCACACGCGCACCAAAACCTTTCATGGACTGGGCGCAACCTTTGCCGACATCACCATAACCGCAAACAACAACTGCTTTTCCGGCAATCATGATATCCGTCGCTCTTTTAATTCCATCGGCGAGCGATTCACGACATCCATAAAGATTGTCGAATTTTGCCTTTGTCACCGAATCATTGACATTTATTGCCGGGAATAAAAGCTCGCCTGCCGCCTGCATTTGATAAAGGCGATGTACGCCTGTGGTGGTTTCCTCGGAAACCCCGCGAATATTAGCGGCTACTCTTTGCCATCTTTTCGGGTCACGCTTTATTGCTTCTTCTAACCGGGAAATGATGATTTTAAATTCCTTATTATCAATTTTTTGTTTGAACAGGGAGGGATCTTTCTCCATCTTCACCCCCTGATGAATGAACAGTGTCGCGTCTCCGCCGTCATCCACGATTAAATCCGGACCGGAACCGTCCGGCCAGGTCAATGCCTGCTCGGTGCACCACCAATATTCTTCCAGGGATTCACCTTTCCACGCGAAAACCGCCGCCAAACCATCTTTTGCTATCGCCGCCGCCGCATGATCCTGAGTGGAAAATATATTGCAGGATGCCCAGCGAAGGTCTGCTCCCAACTCTTTTAATGTTTCGATAAGCATCGCCGTTTGTATCGTCATATGCAGACTGCCCGTTATTTTCAATCCGCGCAGAGGTTTCTTGCGGCCGTATTTTTTTCGCACCGCCATAAGGCCGGGCATTTCATTTCTCGCCAATTGCATTTCTTTTCGACCCCACGACGCAAGGGTTATATCGGCGATTTTATATTTTAGAGACTTGTCAATTTCCAGATAAGCCATTCTTTCTCTCCATATTTGAGCTTACTTTTGAATTATTTTAGAGCTTTCTTAAGTTCATCAACCTTATCCGTCTTTTCCCAAAGATACTTCATATCCAGAAACAATGTTTTAGGAAGCTTTTTATAAATATCGCCTTTGAGCAGATCGAATTTTTCAATCATTCCTTTGGGAGTTAAATCAAAGACCTTATTAACAACTGCCGCTATTTTTTCATCGGGTATTTTCCCCGTGCCGAAAGTATTGACATAAATGGATATCGGTTGAGCGATGCCGATGGCGTAAGCGAGCTGAACGGAGCATTTTGTTGCCAGTGCGGCGGCAACAATATTTTTGGCGACATATCTCGCGCCAAAGGCCGCTGAGCAGTCCACCTTTTCCGGAGTTTTATTGACAATGGAACCGCCGCCCAATTGGGCGCCCGGATAACCTCCATATAGCTGAACAACTAATTTTCGGCCGGTAACGCCTGAATCCGCCGCGGAACAGGAATTGATGGCGTTCCATTCACCGGTAGGATTGAAAATAAATTTCGTCTTGTTATCCACCCAGTCCTTTAAACAATCAAAAGCTATTTGGCGAGCCTGATCCTCGATAGATGAACGAAATTTATCCGGTACCTGCCGATAATCGATGGCATTAGACATAAGAACTGTAGTTACTCTTTTCGGACGCCAATCGGCGTCATAATCTACGGTTACCTGCCCTTTTCCGTCCGGGGCAAAAATAGGATTACCGCAATTTTCAAAAGCCCGCATCATCCTGTTTACCAAGACGTATGTTAATGGTAATAATTCGGGCGTTTCATCACAGGCGAAACCATAAATAATTCCCTGATCTCCCGCCCCAATTTCTTTATGTTTTCCTAAATCAGCTCTTGTCCCGATATTTATATCCGGTGACTGCGGAATAATCGCGTTCAATATACCCATAGAATCGCCGTTAAGGCCTAAAGCGCAATCTTTATATCCGATGCCGAGCACTGTTTGACGCACTGTTTTTTCGATGTCGATGTAAGTTCTCGTGGAAACTTCGCCGCCAACAACACAAAGGCCTTTGCCTAAAAATACTTCAATACCACAGTGCGGCATGCAATTTATATCCATGCCTATTTTATTCTCTTCTTCCAATATCCTGGCAATAATATTAGAGGCAATCGAATCTGATACTATATCCGGATGTCCTATCTTTACGCTTTCAGATGTAATCTGCATTCTTAAATCTCCCTGTAAATATTTTTTATGTAAGTATTAAAATACGGATGATGCAATTAGCATATATACGCATTTTAGTTAAATCATTTTTTCGATTTTTTTTAGATTATATTTTAAAGGTAATACCTTAATATGATAAAATAAAAAATATTACTACAATAATGAACTGATATTATTGGTATATTAATCATAAGACAGAAGTCATCTTGTTAAATTTAACCTATTTTTTTATTCTATTTTTAGAGTCTACCAAAACACACTGGGGATGCCATTTGGCAATATCTTTTTCTTCCACCATAACATAAGTGGCAATGATAATTAAATCTCCCTTAGATACTTTACGCGCCGCGGCACCATTTAGACAAATTGTCCCGGAATTTCTCTTGGCTTTTATGGCATACGTGGAAAATCTTTCCCCATTCGAAACATTGTAGATAGCTACTTTTTCATATGGCACAATCGCCGCTTTCTCCATAAGATTTTCATCAATGGAAATGCTTCCTTCGTAGTGCAAGTCCGCATCGGTTACAGTGGCGCGATGGATTTTAGATTTTAACATGAATCTTTGCATAGTCGTTAATACTCCTTAAAGGCTATGTTTTATATATTCAGATTTTCGCCAAAAACGTGATTATCTATAAGTCTCGTCTTTGACACCTTTACGGCTAATGCAATAACTGCATCACCGGTTATTTCCTCAACATTGGTAAGCGTTTTTGTATCGCAAATTTTAATATAATCGATATCAACATAAGGAACGCTTTTAATTAATTTCCCCACTTCTTTTATTATTGCCGAAGCTTTTCTTTCTCCGTTATCATAAAGTTTCTGCGCCAATTTTAGGGAAGAAACCAAAATTAGGGCGGATGGTTTTTCATTTTCTTCCAGGTAAACATTACGCGAGCTCATGGCCAGCCCGTCCGCTTCGCGAACAGTGGGTAATCCGACTATTTCCAAGTCAAGATTTAGATCATCTACCATTCTTTTAATAGTTATATACTGCTGAAAATCCTTCTTCCCAAAAACGACGATATGCGGTTTAACAATGTTGAAAAGTTTGGCGCAAACCGTTGTTACACCGCGAAAATGTCCCGGACGTGATAATCCGCATAAATCTTTGGTTACCTCTTCCACACTCACATAAGTTTGGTAATTTCCCGGATACATTTCTTTATCCGATGGATAAAAAATTACGTCAACACCGGCACCTTCAGCCATTTTTGAGTCACGTTCAAAATCACGAGGATATTTTGACAAGTCTTCTTTTGGTCCAAATTGCGTGGGATTAACATATATACTGACAATCAGTATATCGGCCATTTTTTTAGCTTCTCTCATAAGATTAAGGTGACCTTCATGAAAATATCCCATCGTGGGAACGAAGGATAATCGCTTCCCTTTTAACCGGAGACCTTCTGAATAAGCTTGCATTTCAGTTATAGAATTTATAATTTTCATTTTTTACACTAAAAAAGCCCCTCGTCGCAAGACGAGAGGCTTTTTGGTTTTTCTATGTTCTTTCTTCCTTCCGTCCCGGTCCTTACGGATCCAAGCGTGAAATAATTATATCAATATTTAATAATCTTTGTCAAGAAAATAAATTAATGACCATGCGTATCAATTTAAACAGATGAAAAAAGTCCTGCGCATAAATAATAATTTATTTAACAATTAAAATCTGTCCGGGTGATATTTTATCATTTTCGGAAAGATTGTTTAGCTCCCTAAGTCGGGCCAAATCAATATTATTATTGCGGGCGATTCGATATAGATTATCGCCTTTTGTAACAATGTATTTGTTTGTTCCCAAATTATCTACATCCTCCGCCGATAATACTTTATTCGTTATTTTTGATTTTGAAATTGTCTTTGTGACATTTTTATCTTCAGAATCAGCTATATTTTCATTTGAAGATAACTTTAATATTTGCCCCGCATATATTTCATCCGTTTGTAAATTGTTTAATTCTTTTATTTGCGCCACGGAAACTCCAAAGCTTTGGGCAATTATCTGAAGAGCGTCTCCCTTTCTAACTTTATATCGCCCTGAAGACGTCATTTGTATGGGTTCATGATTTTTCCCAGTTTTACTTCTCGTGTATCGTTGCTCTTTAGTTGTGGGAATGGTCAATCTCCTCCCCGTAACTATTACTCGATTAGGGTTCAGTCTGTTGTATGAAGCTATTGCCGAAACGCTGACACCATACTTTCTCGCAATGGAACCAAGTGTCTCGCCGCTTCTTACTCTGTGCCTGATAAACGCCGCTTTAAATTTAGGTTTTTCTGTTTCCGGAATTTGATCAAGCACTAATTTGAATTTTTCCAAAGAATCTTTAGGAATTTTTAAATCATATTCTCCATCCGGGGTTATTTTATGCCTTAATTCTGCATTAAGCATATCCATAACTTCCGGGGATATTTCCATTTTAGCGGATATATCCTGAATTTTCATCATCTTGCTCACTTTAACCGTCTGAAATTCCGGCGAAGCCTCTAAAGCTTTGGGTAAGTCAAAACCATATTTCTGCGGGTTATTTATTATATGTAAAGTAGCAAGAAATCGCGGAACATACCGGGCTGTCTCGCGCGGCAACAAGTTATACAAATCCCAGAACCGGTCAAAATAATTAACTCTTTGTGAAGATATAACCCTGAGCACTCTTCCTTCTCCACAATTATATGCGGCCAGAGCTGTAAGCCAATCACCAAACATGTAATGTAATTCTTTCAGATAATCTATGGCGGCATGAGTGGACTTTAAGGGATCCATACGTTCATCAATCCATTCGTCACGGCTGAGACCGAATTTATAACCGGTTGAGGGAATAAATTGCCACAGACCAAGAGCGCGGGAGCGAGACAAAGCAGTATTCTTAAAACCGCTTTCCACCAATGGGAGCCAGAATAGTTCTTCCGGAATGCCGGCCTTTTTTAATTCTTTCGTAATAATATCTTTATACATGCCTGATCTCTGATAGGAAGCGATAAAAAATTCCTTTTCCGGCCCCTGAAAGCACCGAATTTCCCGTTCCACATCGGCATTCATCGTTAAAGGAATCGCACTGGCTTTACCGTTTGTAACATTTTGCTGTGCAGAATAAACCGCTAAAATACGTTTGGCAATGAGCAGGCGTAAATCATCTTTTTGTCTTGGCTCGTCAGCATTTCCATCTGTGGCAAGCAGCAACGTATACGCCTTATCCAATGTATCAATTGTATTTTCCACTTCTCCTGCTTCCCAGAAGCTATCAGCGTCTTCCAGTAAGCTCAGAACTTTTTCCATCATATCCTGTTCCTCTTCTGTAAGCTTATCCATTTGCGTTTGTCCGGCACCAGAGAGTACATTAGATGATGGTTTCGTATCTGATTTATCTTTTTGTTCCTGACCATTAATATCTTCATATGAGGGCTTGTTTGCTTTATTCGATGCTTGATTTAAATTTGGCGGAATTGTTTTAGCTGGGGTATTTTTTTCAACTGCGACCTGCGACATACATGCAGAAAAAAATAAAATTATACTGCAGAGAAAAGCGGTAACAATAAAACGACCTATAATTTTTACCATGAACAAAAACTCCTTAATAGTTTTTCATAAACCCAGCGGAATATTTAAACTCACATACATACGGCCATATTTACTTTAATTTGTTATATAACATATTTTTATGTTTTTCCCTAAAACTAATTGCCTTTTACGCAAATTTCCTTGTTTAGTTTGATCTATTCTGAGATAGGATTTAATGGATTGCCTGTCGTGGCCATGAGATAAGCTTGGATAAATTCATCTATATCTCCATCGAGAACCCTATGGGCATCGCCAATTTCTAAATTCGTCCGGTGATCTTTTACCATTTTATACGGATGCAGGATATAAGATCGAATTTGGCTTCCCCAGGCAATATCTTTCTTAAATTTATTTTCTTCATTAATTTTTTCATTTTTTATCTGCAATTCCCTCTCGTAAAGCCTTGATTTAAGATACTTCATGGCCATTGCTTTATTTTTATGCTGGGAACGTTCATTTTGACATTGCACTACAATGCCCGTGGGCAAGTGCGTAATTCTTACAGCCGAATCTGTTTTGTTTACGTGCTGCCCCCCCTTTCCGCCGGAGCGAAACGTATCGATGCGCAAATCATCATCGTTAATTTCAATTTTTATTTCATCATCAACTTCCGGATAAACAAAAACAGAAGCGAAAGAAGTATGCCGGCGTGCTCCCGCATCAAACGGTGAAATTCTAACGAGACGGTGAATACCTATTTCCGCTTTCGCGTAACCATAGGCGTATTGACCTTCCAAAGTAAACGAAACACTCTTAATGCCTGCTTCATCTCCCTGCAGACAATCGATAATTTTAGCGGTAAATCCTTTCTTTTCCGCCCAACGTAAATACATCCGCAACAGCATTTCCACCCAATCCTGCGCTTCCGTTCCTCCCGCCCCGGCATGAATAGAAACAATAGCGTCCATATGGTCCTGCTCGCTGGACAGCATCATTTTTAGTTCTTCCTGAAAAACAGCGGTTTTTAACACATCAAGTTCGTCGTTTAAATCTTGCAGGACTTGATCGTCTTTCTCTTGCAGAGCAATTTTCCAGAGATGTTCAATATCTTTTATTTCATTATTAAATCTTTTCCACTTATCCAAAGACTCCGTAAGTTTAGTCTTTTTTTGCAGGATTTCGCGCGCGCTGTTTTGGTTTTCCCAGAATTCTTTTTTTAAAGATAATATTTCCAGGTCTTTTATCTTCAGCTCCATCTCCGGAACGTCAAAGACACTCACCGATATATTTAATTCTGGTTTTTAAGTCATTTACTGTTTCTTGCATGTTTTCTATTGTCATTTTTTGACCTCCCCTTCCAGCTGAATAAAAAGCAAATAATAATTAAAACAAAACAAATAGCTACCAATATATCCCCATTCTTAGCATAAAAACTATATATGTTTAAATATTTTATATTCCCTTTTAGGGCTTGCGCCTCAAAAATATTTGTTTGCGCAATTATTTTCCCGCGTGGATCAATTATTCCGGAAATACCAGTGTTAGCTGCTCTCACGAGATATAACCTTGTTTCCACCGCTCGAAACAACGCCATTGTAAAATGCTGAAAAGGTGCAGAAGTAACGCCAAACCATGCATCATTGGTAATGTTAACTAATAACTGGGCTGATTGGTTTTTATACATTCTGGCGGCATCCGATAAAATTCCTTCATAACAAATCAAAATCCCTATTTTTTTATCATTCATCAGCAAAGGATGGAATCCATCTCCCGCGGTAAAATCACCGATTCCCGCCGTCAGTTTCTTTATGAACGGAAAAACATTTCTCAGAGGAACATATTCCCCGTAAGGGACAAGATGAACTTTATTATATTTTCCCTGAACCTTGCCGTCCGGAGACAATAAATAGGCACTATTAAAAAAATCTGTGTTTCCTCTATATGGTGAATAACTCACTGCGCCGAAAATAAACCAGCTTTTTTTACGAATTGGTAAATTTTTTACTTTTACCTGAAAATCGCTTTCATCATCAAAATTAAACGGAAGAGCCGTTTCCGGCCAAATTAGTAATCCACCACTTTCAGGAGCGTTTTGCATAGAAAGCTGTTCGTAGATGCTTAATGTTTTTCTTTGAAACTTTTCATTCCATTTCACCGCCTGATCGATGTTGCCTTGAATTAGCGTAACTTCCATGCCTTGCGCTTTATTAATTTCTTTATCAATTTGGCTTACTCTTATAATTCCGTAAAGAAAAACAGCGCCTAAAACAAAAAACACTGCGGCAGCCGTGATAAAAGCTTTCTTTGATTTATTAATGATGACTTCAAATATAGCCATATTAACCATAATAATCAAAAAGGACAATCCAAAGACACCGAAAATATCCGCAAATTGAATGAGATGAAAATTATGATACTGGGAATAACCGAGATTTTCCCATGGAAATCCTGTTAAAAAAGTTGATTTGCAATATTCCAGGCATATCCATAGAGACGGCGCTATCAAACAAAGAGCCCTCCTCTGTCGGAAAAAAAATATACCCGCTGCGAATATCGCGGTGTAAATGCTTAAATAACAAGTCAACATCAGCATTATTACAACACCAAGATATAAGGGCAGATAGCCGTAATTAACCACGACGTATGTAATCCAATAAATAATCCCCATATAGCCTACAACCCCAGTGATAAAACCAAGAAGTAATGCGCGCTTGATTGAAGCTACCTTTATCAGGGCGAAAAAAAGAGGGATCAGCGCAACCCATGCCATAAAGCCAAAGCCATATTTAGGAAAAGATAAAAATAACAATAGACCGCTGACAATTGCCAAAATAATTTCGTTTTTTCTTAAATCTTTATAAGAATTCAAAAGAAATAATTTCATGGAAATATTTTTATTTTTCATTTTCATTATTGGTCTGAAGCTTTTTGATTTTCACTTTTTTGATACTGCGCTCATCGGCATTTTCAATCGATATTTCCAATCCCTGTATTTGATATTTTTCTCCAATTAAGGGAATTCTTTTGGTCGTATTCAGAATCATGCCGCTGAGAGTTTCATATCTTCCTTTTTCCAGATTAATATTTAAATATTCTTCAAGTTTTTCGATTTCTATTCGTCCATCGACGATCAGCGATCCATCCATTGAAGGAAATATTCCTTCTGTGGCGGCATCGGTTTCATGTTCGTCACGAATTTCACCTACTATTTCTTCAAGGAGATCTTCCAGCGTTACCAAACCGGAGGTTCCACCGTATTCATCAATCACAATCGCGATATGTTTTTTATTTTCTTTGAATTCGTAGAACAATAAATGGGTGTTTTTTGTTTCAGGAATATAATAGGGCTTAGTCAGTTGAGCTAATATGTCTTCTTTCGCGATTTGTTTTGACCAGAATTTAAGCAAATCTTTAACATTTAATATGCCGATAATGTTATCAATTGTTCCTTGGTAGACGGGTATGCGCGTATGGCGGGATTCGATCACTTCGTTAATGATTTCATCTGTCGTCGCCTCTGTGCTTACAGCGACTATTTCCGTCCGCGGAATCATTATCTCGCGGACTAAAATATGGGCAAAGTCTAAAATATTCTCGATCATTTCCCTTGAGGAATAATCCACAAAACCATTTTTTTGAGCTTTGGATAATGTCGCCTCTATTTTCTTTTTTAGATATTTATGATCGCGCCAAAAAAAAAGTCGGGAAATAATTTTCATGATATATAAAAGAATTCCTCCCTGAATTATAAGCCCCTCAAATACTCCGGCCTTATTCTGCTTGTATCTTTTGCCTCGAGTACTGAATTAATCAGCTGTAATATTTTATCTTTTTGCCTGGGCAAATAAGCTTTTATCGGTAAATAATTGGAAGCATGATTAGAGGTAAAATAGCAATTTGTGAAATTTGAATTGGCTAGAATCAAATATAGTTCTTTAATATAACCAAATTTATCCGGCAAGACAAAGCGTCCCGCCATGTAATCTTCGTATAACGGAGTATGCGGCACAAGCATCAAAGTGAGTGCGCCGACATAATCAGGATCAATATCTGTCAGAATTCTTGCCGTATCTAGGGAGTGTTCAACACTCTTTTCTATACCGCCAAGTCCCAGTAATATGGTTACAGAGAGAGTTATTCCTGCTTCTTTTACACGGCGCGCCGCCGCCACCATTTGCTCATAAGTTACGCCCTTATTTATTTTCTGCAGCAATTTAATATTCCCCGTTTCTACACCCAGATAAATTATTTTCAAACCCATTTCTTTCAGTTTTTTCAAATCATCGACAGATTTTCTTAAAATGCTTTTGGCGTTAGCGTATGTTCCTATGCGTTCAATATCCGACAGATTTACATTAATCAGTCCAAGTATCTCTTCCAGTCTCTCCTGCGGTATAATTAGGGCATCTCCATCGCACAAAAATATTTTTTGCACGTTTTCGAAAGCGCGAGCTTCTTGCAAATCCTTCTTAATTTGTTCCAGTGATTTTATCTTGAATTTTTTCTGGCGGTAAGTCCCGCAAAATGTACATTTATTATGTGAACAGCCTATAGTGATTTGTAATAACATGCTATAAGCTTCACTGGGCGGTCTGATTATAAAGCCTTCATAATCCATAATTTTCTCTTTGTCTTTATATAATCCACGATTTTGAGAAGATTAATCATATTTTTAAAAACTTTATATGAACAACATTTAAAAAGCAAGTCAGGGAACGAAAAAAAGGGAGTCACCATAAAAGCTGACTCCCTGAGATTTTCTGGCGGGGCCGATGGGACTTGAACCCACGCCCTCCGGCGTGACAGGCCGGCGTTATAACCAACTTAACTACGACCCCAAAAAATCTTTTTATCCCAAATGCCGTTTCCCAAATCAACATCAATGGTAGGCGGAACAGGACTCGAACCTGTGACATCCACGGTGTAAGCGTGGCGCTCTCCCAGCTGAGCTACCCGCCCGTAATTGTCCAAAAACGATGTGAGGCTTCTAACAACATTGACTTTTATTGTCAAGTTATAAAAAAATGAAATCCTTCTAATTTACCGACTGAGGTGCTACCGGTACGTTCGGCGTGACTGTTGCGCTGAAATCTTCATCATCTTTCAAAAAAGCGATATCCAACACTTCATCAATATGCTCGACAAAAACAATCTTCAGGGCGCTTTGCACATTTTGTGGAACTTCCGCCAAATCTTTTTCATTATCTTTCGGAATAATAACCATTTTAATATTACCGCGATGCGCAGCAAGAATCTTTTCCTTTAATCCGCCTATCGGCAAAACTCTACCTCTTAATGTAATCTCACCGGTCATGGCCAAATCTGCACGAACTTTTTTCTTCATCAAAGCTGAAGCAATTGAAGTCGCCATAGCAATTCCGGCCGATGGGCCATCTTTAGGAATAGCTCCTTCCGGCACATGGACATGAACATCAATTTTCTTATAAAAATTCTTCAACAGACCGAATCGTTCCGCACGAGCGCGAATATAAGTCAAAGCGGCCTGAACAGATTCCTGCATGACATCACCCAATTTTCCCGTCATAACCATTTTTCCTGTACCTTCCATAATGGATGCTTCAATCGCCAGGAGTTCTCCGCCAACTTCTGTCCAAGCAAGACCAATGGTTAATCCTATTTGATCTTTCCCTTCTGTTTCTCCGTGACGATATTTGGGCACACCCAAATATTTGGAGATAGATTTTGAACTAATAACCAACTTATTCTTACTGCCATTACTAACAATATCCTTGGCTATCTTGCGGCAAATTGAAGCAATTTCACGCTCCAGATTACGAACACCGGCTTCCCGCGTGAATTGGCGTATTATTCTCAATAACGCGCCTTTGGTAAATTCAATGTTTTGAGTCTTCAGACCATTTGCTTCCATTTCTTTGGCCAGTAGGAATTTTTTCGCTATTTGCAGCTTTTCCTGTTCAGTGTATCCTGCAATTCTAATGACCTCCATCCGATCTTGCAGCGGCGCGGGTATTGTCTGTAAAACATTGGCTGTTGTAATAAACATAATATCCGACAGATCATAATCGACATCCAAATAATTATCGTTGAAGGCGAAATTCTGCTCGGGATCAAGAACTTCCAGCAACGCGGAGGATGGATCACCTCTGAAATCGGAACTAAGTTTATCTACTTCGTCCAAACAAAAAACAGGATTGTTGGAGGCGGCCTTTTTTAACGACTGTATAATTTTCCCCGGCATTGCTCCGATATAAGTTCGGCGATGACCTCGGCTCTCTGCTTCATCGCGAACACCTCCCAAGGAAATACGGACAAACTTTCTATTTGTGGCCCGGGCAACTGATTTGGCAATGGATGTTTTCCCCACACCCGGAGGACCAACCAAGCATAAAATCGGTCCTTTATTTTTCGAAACCAGGGCTTGCACGGCAAGATATTCGATAATGCGTTCCTTAACCTTTTTCAACCCATAATGATCTTCTTCCAGAATCGTTTCTGATTCTTTCAGCGTGTATTTATTTTCTGTTTTTTCCGACCAGGGCATATCCAACAACCAGTCAACATAATTTCTGACAACGGTAGCTTCGGCCGACATGGGAGCCATCATTTGTAATTTCTTGATTTCCTGCCGGATTTTTTTTGTTGCTTCTTCGGACATCTTCTTCTGCTTTAAGCGTTTTTCCAAATCGGCTATTTCGTTGCGGAAATCATCTTTTTCCCCCATTTCTTTCTGGATTGCCCGCATTTGTTCATTGAGATAATAATCCTTTTGCGTTTTTTCCATCTGCTTTTTAACGCGCCGTTTGATTTTTTCTTCAACCTGAAGGATTTCGATTTCGGAGAGCATCAGCGAATAAATCGCCTCCAGACGTTCTCCGATATTGAAAATCTCAATAATTTTTTGTTTATCTTCCAGCTTCACGTTAATATGGGTAATAACTACATCGGCGAGTTTTGAAGCATCTTCAATAGCCGCAATTGTTCCCATCATTTCCACGTGAATTTTTTTGCTAAGCTTCAGGTAAAGCTCAAAAGATTCTTTAATACTTCTTATAAGCGCTTGCTTTTTAACATCATTTTGATCATCAATATCTTCTATCTCATTTACTTTAACCAAGAAAAAATCACTATTTGGTAAATATTCTTTGATGGCGCCTCGCTTTTTCCCTTCCACCAGCACCTTTACGGTTCCATCAGGCAACCGCAAAAGCTGAATGATGATGCCAAGTGTACCGATATTATAAATATCTTCCTGACTGGGATCATCTTTCTTGGCATTTTTCTGGGCGACCATAAAAACGTCCTTTTCGTATTTCATCGCTGATTCCAGTGCCGCGATTGATTTTTCGCGCCCGACGAACAGAGGAACAATCATGTGCGGAAAAACCACAACGTCTCTCAGCGGTAAAAGAGGAACCACTATAGTTTTTTCTTGATCATTAATATTATTTTCATCAAACATATTTTTCCCCGTTTTCTAGGCAGATTCTGATTTCGTTTCGTAAATTAAAATCGGCCTTTCCTTTTTAAGAACAACATCCTCACTAATTACGCACTCCTTAATATCGCTTTGCGAAGGAATATCATACATCACTTCCAGCATTGTGTTTTCCAGTATGGAGCGCAGGCCGCGCGCTCCCGATTTTCGCTCCATAGATGACTTGGCTACGGCACGCAGAGCGCCGTCTGTAAATTTTAAAGTTACATTTTCCAATGCGAATAACTTTTTATATTGTTTAATGATGGCGTCTTTTGGTTCCACTAGGATTCGAATTAAAGTCGCCTCATCTAAATCATCTAAAGTGGCAATAACCGGCATACGCCCGATGAATTCGGGTATGAGTCCGAATTTCAATAAATCTTCCGACCTTGTTTCCGCAAGTAATTCGCCGGATCTTTTTTCTTTTTTGCTTTTTATTTCTGCACCGAAGCCCATGGCGTTAACTCCCAGCCTTTTGGATATGATGCTTTCTAAATCGTTAAACGCGCCGCCGCAGATAAATAAAATATTTGTTGTATCCACCTGAATAAATTCCTGCTGGGGATGTTTTCGGCCGCCTTTTGGCGGAATATTAGCCATTGTTCCTTCCATTATTTTTAACAGTGCCTGTTGAACACCTTCACCGGATACGTCTCTGGTTATGGAGGGGTTCCCCGATTTTTTGGCAATTTTATCTATTTCGTCAATATAAACAATGCCTTTCGAGGCTCTGGCGACATCATAATCGGCATTTTGAAGTAAACTTAAAATAATATTTTCCACATCTTCGCCTACATAACCGGCCTCTGTTAAAGTTGTGGCATCGGCAATAGTAAAAGGAACATTGAGAAATTTCGCCAAAGTTTTCGCCAGTAATGTCTTTCCTGAACCTGTAGGACCTATTAGAAGCACATTACTTTTTTGAATCTCGATTCCATCGGAATCAATACCGGAAAATAATCTTTTGTAATGATTATAAACGGCAACCGATAATATTTTCTTTGTTTTTTCCTGGCCGATAACGTATTGGTCTAGATATTTCTTAATTTCCTTAGGTTGCAGCAAACTATTTTTGGAATCTTTTTCTACAGACTTGTCTTCTTCTTCATCTATAATATAACGGCAAAGCTCAATGCATTCATCACAGATGTAAGCTGTAGGCCCGGCAACCAGTTTTCTTACTTCGCTTTGCATTTTTCCGCAAAAAGAACAATAAAGCATCCCCTGCCCCATCCGATTATCTTTACTTTTCTTTATCACTTAATTCTCCTTTTTTTATATTCGCCGCGGATGCCGGCTTGCGAAATATAATTTCATCAATTAAACCATATTCTTTGGCTTGTTCACTATTCATGAAATAATCACGTTCGGTATCGTTGATTACTTTGGAAAGCGGTTTTCCCGTCAACTGAGCCAATATTCGATTCAATTCGTCTTTTAATCTTAATATTTCTTTTGCCTGAATATCAATATCCGTTGCTTGCCCTTGAAAACCTCCCAGAGGTTGATGTATTAAAATTCTTGCGTGCGGCAAGGCGAATCTCTTCCCTTTTTGACCTGCCCCTAAGAGCAGCGCGGCCATACTGGCTGCCTGCCCCATACAAACTGTCGAAACAGGAGATTTAATATACTGCATCGTATCGTATATAGCCATACCTGAACTCACATGACCACCGGGAGAATTTAAGTAAAAAAATATTTCTTTATCAGGATCTTCCGATTCTAAATACAGCATTTGAGCGACAACCAAGTTGGCAACATTATCATCGATAGCTGTACCGAGGAAAATTATACGATCCTTTAATAGACGTGAGTAGATATCAAATGCACGTTCACCGCGTCCATCTTGTTCAACCACCATAGGAATCAAATTCACTATTTAGCCTCCGCGTCCATACCCTTTTTTTCTGTTATCTTAATATTGGCATTTTGTTCAATAAAGTCAAATACCTTTTTTTGAACTAATTCCACCTTAAGATTCTCCTTCTTTTCTTCATTTTCGTACGCTTTTTTCAATAATTCGCAATCTTTTCCATATTTTGCGGCTAATTCCTCGATATGCTTTTCTGCATCGCTGTCTTCAACTACTATTGATTCTTTTTGGGCAATTTTCTTTAAAAGTAAAAAAGATTTGACGGCTTTGGCCGCATCGTCTTTAAATTTATCGTGCATCTTAAAGCTTAGTTCCAGCGCATTTTTTTCATCCATGCCGGCAGAAGTCATCCTTCTTTGAGTATCGGCCACCATATAAAAAATCTGCCGTTCGATAAGCGATGGCGGAGCCTCGAAATTATTTTCATTAAGTAAAAGCTCCGTAATTCTATTTTGCAGGTTTATTTCCGACATGCGTTGAGCTTCTTCTTCCAAAGATTTCTGGATATCATTTTTTAAATCTTCCAAAGAATTATATTTATCAAAGTTCTTGATAAAATCATTATTAAAGTCAGGTAATATTTTCTCTTTTAAGCTTTTTATTGTTACTTCAAAGGCAACTTCTTTACCGGCAAATTTCTTTTCATTGTAGTCTTTGGGAAAAATAACTTTAATCGTCTTTGCTTCCTCTTTTTTCATACCGATTAATTGCTCTTCAAACCCAGGAATGAATCTCTGTGAGCCTATTTCCAGAAAATAATTATTAGATTTCAACTCTTGTGGCGATTCTCCGTTGAAAGTTCCAATAAAATCAATAACGACAAAATTTCCCTTTTGCACGGATCGTTCCTCTACAACCTCTTCCATCGTCGCGAACATCTGCCTGATCTCGTTGATTTTTTTTTCCATATCAGCAGCCGTTACTGATATTATTTCTTTTTCTAATTCCATTCCTTTATAGCCTTTAGGATCAAAGTCCGGTTCCATTTCAAAAGAAGCGGAAAAAGAAAACTTAGTGTTTTCCTTTAATCCTTCCTGATTTATATCCGGCCGGGAAAGAGCGATTATTTTCTTTTCTTCCAACGTCTGCCAATAAAATTTATTGATTATATTATTAATTGTCTCCGTTTCCGCGTGTTCTTTGAAGTGCGTTTCCAGTACTTTACGGGGGATTTTACCCTGACGAAAACCTTTAATTTTGGCCTTTTTACCGACTTCTCTGTACACGTTATCCAGTTCGCTTTTAACTTCAGCCCATGGTATTTCAAAAGATAACTTTTTCTTTACAGAACTTAGTTCTTCCATATTTATTACAACCTGACTCACTATAACATCTCCTTCATCTTGAAATATTCATGATTCTTCTTTAAAGATTGGTGCGAGAGAGGGGATTTGAACCCCTATCCGCTTAGGCGGGCTGGATCCTAAGTCCAGTGCGTCTTCCAATTCCGCCACTCTCGCCTTGGATTTTATTGACTTATATGCACTACACCTAAAAATGTCAACGCGGATTATTACGTGTGCGAACAAATAAAACGAGATATTTTAGATCATTTGTGACCTCATCTATTTGATTATACGCTTTTATGCACGAAAAAAGTCTTGATGGAAAATTATTCTTCTTAATGATCAATGATTTGTTTGATTACAATTATATTTTTTTGACTTTGCTTCGCATTCAATGTATTAAACATAACTAGTTAATTAAAAAAATAGGATATGCCTTTTCGCCTATGAAAGATAAAGCTATCAGCATCCTCCTGATCGAAGATAACCCGGGTGATGCTATACTAATTCGTGAGCAACTCATGTATACCGATAATCAATTACAGCTTCATTGCTTTGATTTATTATCCAAAGGCCTCGAATTTCTTTCTTCTGAAAATATTGATGCTGTTTTGCTGGACCTGGGATTACCTGATAGCCAAGGTCTCAATACCATCGAACAAGTACGTGTTAAAAAACCTTCTATTCCGATAATAGTTTTAACCGGCCTTGATGATGAAAATATCGCCATGGAAGCGGTGCACCGCGGAGCTCAAGATTATCTTATTAAAGGATCCACCACCGGCAGCATGTTATTCCGAGTTATTCGTTACGCTGTGGAAAGAAAAAGCGCTGAGGAAGAACTAAAAAATAGTTTAGAAAAATTAACCCGAGCTTTGCATGGCACGATAAAGGCCATGGCTATGGCTGTGGCAATTAGAGATCCATATACTGCGGGGCACCAGAAACGCGGCGCGAATTTAGCTCGTGCTATAGCAGAAGAGATGAATCTTGATCCGAAAATAATCGAAGGCATTCAGTTAGCCGGCATGATTCATGATATTGGCAAAATTTCCATTCCCGCTGAAATTCTTAGTAAACCTTCCTTACTTTCCAACTTGGAACTTAGCTTGATAAGAATTCATCCACAGGTCGGATACGATATATTGAAAGAAATTGATTTTCCTTGGCCCATTGCCCAAACTGTTTTACAACATCATGAAAGAATCAATGGCAGCGGTTACCCTGCAGGATTAAAAAATGGTGAAATTTTATTGGAAGCTAAAGTTCTTGCCGTTGCTGATGTTGTAGAGGCAATAGCCTCGCATCGTCCCTACCGACCCGCTTATGAAACTGAAGAAGCTATGTCTGAAATTACCGAAAAGCAAGGCATTCTTTATGAACCGATCGTCGTGGAAAGTTGCTTAAAATTGTTTAAAGATAAAAAATATTCTTTTTAGTTAATTTTCGTCTTATGGTTAAAAAACCAACATATGCTGAACTTTTAAAAATAATTGAACATCTGGAAAAAAAATGCGCCAAATATGCAGCAGTTGACGAACAATATCGCAACGCAGAAAGTATTTATCGGACTTTTTTCGAAAACAGCGGCGCGGCAACTATAATTATTGAAGATGACTTGACCATTTCTTTTGCCAATAAGCAATTTGAAAATTTTTATGGAGCGGGAAAACAGGCCATTGAAGGAAAAATTAAATGGACCGATTTTGTTCATGAAGATGACTTGGAATTCATGAAGCATTATCATATCTTACGGCGAATTGATCCCCAAGCTGCGCCTGATCATTATGAATTTAGAATGATTAATAAATTCAATCAAATGAAGTATATTGTCAGCACTGAAGCCGTTATTCCCGGTACGAAAAAAAGTATCGCATCTCTTATTGATATAACGGATCGAAAAATAGCCGAACAATCTCTTAATGAAAGTGAAGCCAAGTATCGCGCATTATTCGAATCCGCCAGCGATACGATTATTTTATTAGATCGCGAACGTATAATTGACTGCAATCAAAAAACACTGGAGATGTTTGGCTGTAGTCGTGAACAATTACTTTCCACGCCGCCGGAAAAATTTTGGCCGGAATTCCAGCCTGATGGCACCTCTACTTTAGAGCTTATCAATGAACAATTTCAATCTGCCCTGCGTGGCAATACAACCACTTTTGAACTCAAATCTCTCCGTTACGATGGCTCTGTTTTTGACGCAGAAATGACATCTACGATCATTACATTAAGCGGAAAGAAGTATCTGCAGACAATCATCAGGGACATAACCGAGAGAAAAATCGTGGAAATCGCCTTAAAAGAAGGTGAGGCAAAATATCGGGCGTTAGTCGAATCGGCCGTTGATACTATCATCCTTATAGACAATGAAGTAATCGTCGATTTAAACTTGGCCACATTAAAGATGTTTAGGGGCACGCGTGAACAACTTATCGGCCATAAGACATGGGACTTTATGCCGGAATTTCAGTCTGACGGTCTTCTTTCCAAGGATATGGCCAAAGAAAAAATAAAGCAAGCCTTGAAAGGCGAAACGCTTTTTTTAGAATGGAGTTTTATCCGTTGCGATGGAAGCGCATTTGATGCGGAATTAACATTTAATACTATCACTTTGAAAGGACAGAAATATTTTCAAGCTATAATTAGGGATATTACAGAACGTAAACATGCAGCGGAACAAATGAAAAAACTGACTCAAGAATTGGAACGTTCCAACACCGATCTCGCCCAATTCGCCTATGTCGCATCACACGACCTGCAGGAACCTCTGCGCATGGTCACGAGCTTTGTCCAGTTACTGCAACACCGTTACCAAGGAAAACTGGATAAGGACGCTGATGAATTTATATCTTATGCCGTTGACGGCGCTTCCCAGATGCAGCGGTTAATTAACGACCTTTTGAAATATTCACGTGTGGGTACGCATGGCAAAACGTTAGAACCAACCAACTGCAATATAGTGATTACCCATGCCATATCAAATTTAAGTAAGACTATCAAAGAAGCTGACGCTATCATTAACATAGATCATTTGCCGACCATTTCCGCAGATTACACGCAACTGGTTCAACTCTTTCAAAATCTAATAGGTAACGCGATAAAATACCATGGCAAGAAGCAACCAGAAATTCTTATCCGTGCCACAAATAAAGGAGACAATTGGCTGTTTTCCGTGCGGGATAATGGTATCGGGATTGATAAAGATTATATTGACAAAATTTTTGTAATCTTTCAAAGATTGCACAATAAGTCTCAATACCCGGGCACGGGCATTGGTTTGTCCATATGTAAGAAAATCGTGGAAAGGCATGGAGGACGTATCTGGGTGGAATCAAAACCGGGGCAAGGATCAACGTTTTATTTCACCATACCAAATAAATGATAGTATAAGGATTTATGGTTAACGATAAACAACAAAAAATGTTTGATATTCTCCTTATTGAAGACAATCCAGGTGATGTTATCCTTATTAAGGAAGCTCTTAAAGAAGGTCAGGCTTTCAATAAACTGACGGTACTTGGAGATGGCGAAGCGGCTCTTTCTTTTTTGCGCAAAGAAGGAGAATACAAAAAGTCTGCCCGCCCTGACCTCGTCTTACTTGATCTTAACATGCCGCGAAAAGACGGGCGGGATGTTCTTGCTGAGATTAAAACAAATCCGGAATTAAAGCACATTCCCGTTGTTATTCTTACCAGTTCTGAAGCGAAGCAAGATATCATCAACGCCTATAACTTGCAGGCGAATTGTTACATAACTAAACCTGTTGATTTAAAAAAGTTTTTTAGTGTAGTTAAACTCATCGAAGATTTTTGGTTGAAAACAGTTAAACTTCCATAAAATATTTAAATGTTTAATAAACCTATTAAAATACTTTTGTTTGAAGACAATCCCGGTGATGCCCGGCTATTTTCTGAAACGATAAAAGAGATTCCTTCTCAGCGTTATGAAATCATCCATGTCAATTCGCTTTCCGCGGGGCTCACGGTTCTCAGCAATAAAACCGTTGATATTATTCTGCTGGATTTAGGATTACCCGACAGTCAACATTTGGATACATTGGTTAAGTTAAAAACTCAAGTCTTGGGAGTTCCAATTGTTATTTTGACCGGTAATGACGATGAAGAAATCGCCCTGCGGGCTGTTCAACAAGGCGCTCAGGACTATCTTGTTAAGCAAAAAATAAAAGCGGATGTACTTTCGCGCGTTATTTGTTATTCAATTGAAAGACAAAAACTACAGGATGAACTACGCAGTCTGGCTTTAATTGACGACCTTACCGGCCTTTACAATCGCCGTGGTTTTTTCACTCTGGCTGAGCATCACTTGAAACTCGCCGAACGTATGCATAAAAACTTTTATTTAATCTTTTCCGACATTGATAACTTAAAGAAAATTAATGATGACTTAGGCCATTCCCAGGGTGACCTTTTTCTAAAAAAGGCGGCGGAAATCTTGCGTTATTCATTCCGTGATTCAGATATCATTGCCCGTATAGGCGGAGATGAGTTTGTTGTTTTAATTCCTGAAACCACAGATTACAATGTAAAAAGCACTATTACCCGTTTTCAGGAAAATATAAATAAATATAATAAAAAAGAAAAAAAGAATCTTTCACTGAGTATAGGTATCTCTAATTTTTATCCTAATGGGAATTTATCTTTACAGGAATTGTTGGATAAAGCAGATAAAAATTTATATAAAGACAAAAAAAATAAGCGCTTAAAAAGCATCTTACCAAAATAATTTGAAATATAAAAATGGTCGGGGCGAGAGGATTTGAACCTCCGACCCTCTGAACCCCATTCAGATACGCTACCAGACTGCGCCACGCCCCGACATACCGTAAAGTGTTGAGGTCATTACCATCATCACAAAACCGTGTCAAGGGCAAATACTTTTTTGTATCTATCCCGCAATATAATTATCTGCTTTAAAGTTGGAGTTCGTGCAGATATTTTTGTACACCGCTGTAGTTTTTGTTAATTTTCTATATTTTTTAGTTTCTTTCCCCAGATGGGATGACGCCTCGCGGCAAGTCTCACGATACGGCTCCCCATCTGCCCATAACTGAAGCCGGCAATTTCTGCGGCGCCGGCCATACTGGCGTCAAAACTGATATCCGCATTGGGATTCACATCCAGAACATAAAAGATATCATCCCGATATCGGACATCAAAACGGGCGTAATCCCGGCATCCCGCCGCACGATAGGCATCCTTGCATACCTTCTCTAGCGCTTTCATTTCTTTATCATCTAGCGGCGCCGGCAGCAACGTTGCGATCTTTTCGTAGTGTTCTGTCCCCGCGATAAATTTTGAATCATATGTACAAAGACGATCTTTGACATTTGTAAAAAAAGAAAAGTCCATTTCCGCGGGAGGAAGCATTTCCAGATGATCATTGCCCCATACTGTAACATGAAATTCACGTCCATCGACAAAATCTTCCACCAGAACATGTTGCTTATAGCGATCCAGGATAACACTGATTATTTTTTCAAGCTCTTTCGGTGTCATTACAACGGAATCAGGTGTAATTCCTTCAGAGCAGTGTTCATTTACTGGTTTGACAATGGCAGGAAATTTGTCCCAGCCGCTTGATTTCGGATGATGAAATACCTGCCAGGCGGGAGTTGGCACTCCGGCTTTCTCAAGAATTATCTTCACACGATATTTGTCCTGGGCCAATGCCAGTGTTTTCGAGCCTGCGCCGGTAAATGTAAAACCGAGCATCTCCAACTTTTTGGCTACAAGCCACTCGCTATGATTAACTCCCGGAAGGCCTTCACACCAGTTAAAAACAATATGCTCAAGGGGGTGAAAAACTGCCAGCGGTGTCGTAATATCATCATCTTCTATGGAAACAAGAACAGTAGGATGACCTACATCAATCAAGGCATTGCCTAATTGCGTGGAAAGACTTATCACCTCTTTTTTCTCCTCTTTTTTCCAATTCGAATCAATATTGTATAATAATATTACCGGAATATTTCCGGGTTTGATATCCGCCGGCACCCTTCACCTCCTCGAATTAAATTTTTCTTTAATCCCCTTATATCTGCGGCTTTTTTGATTCAAGTTCAAGTTGTGTTAAGAATCAATGCCGCTATGAAGAAATAGGTGAGCAATCCGATAATATCCATAACCGAAGCAATGAGGGGATTGCTGGCCACGGCGGGATCGATATGAAAACGCTGTAGAACCAAAGGAAGAATGATACCCAATAAGCTGGAAATAATCACGATGGTGATCATGGAAAGAGACACGATTAAGGCAATTTGAGCTCCGCCTTTGAAAAAGCCGAGAAGCCAGCTGGCCAGACCCATCGTCAATCCCAGAAGAATACCGATGCCGATTTCTCTGAGAAACGCCCATATCCAATGTCCCTCGCGAATATCCCCCGTGGCCAGAGCTCTAATCATCAGGGTAGCGGACTGGTTACCCGTATTGCCGCCGGTTCCAATCAGCAGAGGAATAAAAAAGGCCAGGGCGATTGCTGACGTTAAAACATCAGTCTGGGACGAGATTATGCCGGTAGTAATCACGCTGATGACCAAAAGAGCCGCCAACCAGATGACCCTTTTGCCATAAAGCGATAATGCTGATGATTCGCGATAGCTTGTCTTGAGCGGGTTCACCGCGGCGGATTTCTGAAAATCTTCCGTCACTTCTTCTTCGGCCACGTCGAATAAGTCGTCAATAGTTATTATACCCAGGAGAATACCGTTGGCATCAACAACGGGCAGGGCCACAACATCGTAACGCTTGATTAACGGTACCGCCTTTTCCCGGTCTGCAAAAGCGGATACACTGATCACGGAGGCATCCATAATCTGTTCGATACGCTCGCCTGTTTTGGCAAGAATTAGCCTTCTGAGGCTGAGAACCCCAATAAGGTGCCATTGCTGATCGGTAACGTAAATAAGATTGGTTGTTTCGCTGTCCAAACCCTTAAAACGAATATGGGCGAGGGCTTCCTCAACCGTCCATTCGGGGCGGATAGCAACATAATCGGGCGTCATGAGACGCCCGACACTTTCTTCAGGATAGCCGAGCAGCTGCAGGGCTTCTTTTCTATCCTCGGCAGACAAAAGGTTGAGCATTTTCTGGATTGCCTGGCCGGGGAGTTCCTCAAGAAATTCCGTCCGATCGTCAGGGGGCATACCCGCCAGGATTACACGCGTTTCGTCAATAGTGATAGACTTAAGAACGTCTTGCTTTCGTTTGGCATCAAGATATGAAAATACCTCGGACAACATGCTTTTGGGCAACAGCCGCAAAACAACGATGCGTTTCGAATCATCTATCTCTTCAAGTAAGTCGGAAATATCCGGAGCGGGAATCTCCAGGAGCAGTTCCCGTAATTCCAGCCAATTCTGCTCATCGAGCAGTTCTCTTATTTCCGGTAAAAACAGTTTAAGCAATTGCATGGTTGTTACCCATAGCTTTGCACATTATCCTTGCGTGTAAAGACATCACCGCTTACCAGAAACAGAACATTTTATTATTCTAGATTCTTCTTCCAAAGGCATCGTACGTTTATTTCACTTTTATTGTATTGCCTTTATCTCTGGCTTCAATTAACTTGCTTTATCGGCATTATAAAGATAATTTTTGATTTGTCCATTCTTGTTTTTTCAAGAAAGATCATTTTACTTATATTTCACAGCACCTTTGTTTTCGTTTTCGAAATAACACAATTGCACCTGCTTCAACCACGGGAATAATTGTTTTATGCCTTTCCTTGAGCTGAATGGTCAGAGGTTAAAGTATATGAGTGGGTGAGCAGGTAACAATCACGGCGTCAAAAGTTACCTTCTTCCGCCGGATCATTAGGTAGTGCATATCAGGCAAAAAAAATAATATTAAAATTTATTTTCGATTTTTTCCAACGCTATTATTTGATGCCCAGAATTTTATGCAACTGTAGACCCAGCCGCCACTGCGGATGAGCAAGAACATATTCCAAAGTCTTTCTGGCAGTCTCCTTATAATCAGGACTATCCAACGGTTGTAAAAAGAAATACTTAAAATCAAGATCTATGTATTCCTCCGGTTCTGCCCCCGGCTGCGGATAAACAAGCTTCAATTCATGTCCGCAATCTTGCACCAGTTCAGCGCCTGCTTTAGGACTAACACAAATCCAGTCAATTCCCGGCGGTGCTACGATGGTGCCATTGGTCTCCACAGCAATTTCAAAACTTTCTTTGTGCAGAGCCGCAATTAACTTCTCATCTAGTTGAAGTAAAGGCTCCCCTCCGGTACACACAACAAAAGGATGAGCGAATTTATCATTTTTTCCCGTCCATAACTGCACTATTTTCTCAGCAAGGTCAGCGGCATTTTCATAAACTCCTCCTTCGCTACCGTCGATTCCTGCAAAATTAGTATCACAGAATTTGCAAATTGTTTTTTGACGATCAGCTTCTTTGCCCGACCACAAATTGCAGGCGGCAAAACGGCAAAATACCGCCGGACGACCGCTGTGATAGCCTTCCCCCTGAAGCGAGTAAAATATTTCCTTGACTCGATAGCTCAATCTTCATCTCCTGTATGGAATCGGATCGTTCATCCCGGCATCCCGAAATCCTTTCAATCGTAAAAGGCAGGAGTCGCAATGTCCGCATGCTTCACCTTGCTCCGTTGGATCATAGCAACTGTGCGTAAGAGAATAATCAACGCCTAATCCTACACCTTTATGGATAATCTGCGCTTTACTCATTGCAATGAGGGGCGTGTGAATAATAATTTTTTGTTTACCTGAAACTGCCGCTTTGGTGGCAAGGTTAGCCATTTTTTCGTACGCGGTAATATATTCGGGACGACAATCGGGATAACCGCTGTAGTCCATCGCATTCACGCCGATGAAAATATCGTTTGCGCCGATAACTTCCGCCCAAGCCAGGGCGTACGATAGAAAGATGGTATTGCGCGCCGGAACATAAGTTATCGGAATATTTTTTTCTGTTTTTTCCATCTTGCGGTTTTTCGGTACGGCAATATCACTGGTTAACGCCGAACCACCGATCACGCGTAGATCAATATCCACAGTCAAATGATTTGCTACCTTAAAATGCCGAACAATGCTCATAGCCGCAGCTAGTTCCACCTGATGACGCTGCCCATAGCGAAAGCTTAAAGCGTAAATCTCATATCCATGATTTTTCGCAATCGCCAGCGTTGTAGCGGAATCGATGCCACCACTGAGTAAAATAACGGCTTTTCTGTCAGGCAGGTCTTTATTCTTTATCATACTTAAGTTATTTATCAGCTTTTTAAAAAAAGCGCACAGCTATTTAGATTCTGGATATTCCAAGACGAAAAAGCTTTTGTGTGTTACGGGCAGCGCTTTGTGCTACATCTTCCCAGGGCATGCCCTTGATTTCCGCTATTTTTTTTGCCGTGTGGATTATAAAGGAAGGCTCGTTTCTTTCGCCCCGATGCGGAATAGGCGCCAGATAAGGACAGTCTGTTTCTAAGAGCAAGAAATCCAGCGGCGTATGTTGGACGACATCACGCATTTTTTTTGCTTTATCAAAGGTAAC
>MGQN01000047.1:50809-63692 GCA_001797845.1 Deltaproteobacteria bacterium RBG_16_44_11
CACCGGAAGCTTTCACCATCTGCAGCGTCTGCTCATGAGCATCGCGATCATGGATAATCACCGGCAGTTTCAGTTCTTGCGCCAGTTCCAGTTGCCGGTTGAACATTTCGATTTGTTTTTCGTGCGGTGAAATATTGCGAAAAAAATCTAAACCGATTTCTCCATAGGCAATAACTTTTTTGTCTCCGGCAAGCACGCGCAGATCATCAAAAGTTTTATTTGATGTCTTGGCTACATCATGCGGATGAATACCAATGGTTGCGTAGATATTTTCATATTGATGGGCAAGAGATAAGGCTTTACGGCTAAGAACCAAGTTTGTTCCCACTGTTATAATATAATCAACACCTGCCTGCCGGGCCCGCTCGATTACTGCCTCTCGGTCGGAATCGAATTCTTTCATTTCCAGGTGGGCGTGGGAATCAATTAACATAAAAATTATTTTTCGATTTCTTCGAGACTTACTTCCTCAGCATTTTCCGCCACGTCAGGAATTTTTTTTAATAATGCCTGTAAATCTTTTTCGGAAACATCACCGGACAATAATTTACGCGACAGAATGCGTTTATCGAGGTCAAGTAATTCTGTCTTCACTTTTTTTGACATGTTTTGCTCTCCCCTCCTCAGCTGAATTGAACGAACGGACTACTATTACATTTTCGCAACTTAATCAAGCATGAAGAGTAAACCCGCAGATTTTTTAATTGTTTTATATGGGAAATACCTTGACACCAACAATCCTTTTCGCTAAATACTCTAATAAATTTGATACAATTACTCTGTTGCAGAGCTTTGTAACAAAACCAGCTATGACTAAAATTATTATTTTCGTTATTCTCTCATCAATAATCTTCAAGATTTCCTGGCCTGCTCTATTCAATGCCGGCAGCCGTAAGTTTTACCGTTTTTTTGCTTTTGAGTTTCTCCTGATTTTAATTCTCGTCAATAGTGGTTACTGGTTTTTTAAGCCTTTTTCCTTATTTCAAATAATTTCTTGGGTATTATTAATTCTTTCTCTTTTTCTAGTACTTCCCGGTCTCTATCGTCTTTACACCCAAGGAAAACCAACCGCAACAGCAAATATTGAAACTACAACCAAACTGGTAACTTCCGGAATATATAAATACATTCGTCATCCTCTTTATAGTTCACTTATATTTCTTGGCGCCGGATGCTTTTTTAAAAATACTTCGCTTCTGGCAGCAAGTTTGTTTATAGTTATGACAGTATTCATTTACGCTACGGCTCTAACCGAAGAAAAAGAAAATATGCTTAAGTTTGGAGCTGATTATGCTGTTTATATTAAAAAATCGAAGATTTTTGTTCCTTTTTTATTCTAATTTAAAATAATTAGGAGAAAAATTAAACGCTCATGCGGCTCAATATTGCACCAGGAAAAGAAATACACTTACTTTTGGACAAAAATAACATCCGCAAATCAAAGATTGATCAACTTATGTCCAATGATTTTTTTTCGATTGAGCAAACACAGCCGATTATCGAAAAAGATTGCTTAAACAAAATTTTACTTTTAACTTACCTGACGACTAAAGAAAGGCCAGGCCGTTTCGGTTTCGAGGCGAGAATACAAGCCATCACTTCAGACGCTAGAATCATTTTGCATAAATTAAATGACCCTGCTCCTTGTGATTTACGGGCATGGCCAAGGATTAGCCACAATTTGCTGCCGAATATCCGCGCTTATTGCGAGGAAAAAGAAAGTCAGGTTATAGACATATCGAGCATCGGCGTTCATATAATTTTATACGAAGGCGAAGAAGAACATGATATTGACGCTGTGGTTAAGATGAAATTAATTTTTGAAAACGGCCAGATTTATATCGAGGGTAAAATACTGCGCAAGTGGAAAGATAATTACCAGAGAAATCATCTTGCCCTTTCATTTTCTGAGAAAAATAATATAAGCCAATTCATTTATTGAAATAATTTTTTTTCAGGTAAAATATTCTGTGCACACGCTACCGATTAAAGTCAAAAAAAGCAGGTTAATCCACTCACCTGATAACAATAAAATATTGGTTGATTGGAAGAACTTCGTTTTTGGTTTCACTGGTACTTCAAAATACTAAATTACTTCTTTAACCGCGGATCAAGTGCGTCCCTGATACCCTCTCCCAAAAGATTGTAGCCGACAACAGTGATTAATATGGCCAGCCCCGGATAAAGGGAAAGCCACCAAGCAATATCGATATTGTCTTTACCGGCAGTTAAAATATTGCCCCAACTGGGTGTCGGCGGCTGCACACCGATGCCTAAAAAGCTCAATGCCGATTCGGTAAGTATCGCACCGGCAATGCCTAATGTGGCCGCGACCAAAATTGAAGCAAACGCATTGGGTAATATATGCAAAATAATAATCCGCAAGTCGCTCGCTCCCATTGCTTTTGCGGCTTGAACAAAATCCCTTTCCTTCAGTGAAATAAAATCAGCGCGCACCAGTCTAGTCACACCCATCCAGCCCGTCAAACCGATGACAATCATAATATTCCAGATGGAAGGTTCCAAAAAGGCGATGACCGCCAGAATCAGAAAAAAAGTGGGAAAACAAAACATGATATCCACGAAACGCATGATTACCGCATCGATCCATCCGCCATAATAACCGGCCAGCGAACCCATAATTATCCCGATAACAATAGCCAAACCGGTAGCGACAAAACCAACTTTAAGCGAAATTCTTGCCCCCCAAATCATCCGGGAAAGAACATCACGTCCCAATTGATCCGTACCTGATAAATGCTCCCATGAAGGAGATGCTAAAACGTTTTTCAGATCAATCTGGCCTGGATCATACAGGGCAAGCCAGGGCGCCAAAAACGAAACGATAAAAAGCAGTAAAACAATGCCGCTACCGACAAGCATTAATTTATTTTTATAAAACATTTCCCAAAAGCCCATTGCTACAACAACCTCAAACAAGTTAATTCTTTCAAACAATCTATTTTTGCAAGACGGCTTTGAAAAAAAGCTCCAGATGCGAGGCACGCAAGGCCATGAGGAGTGAGACGTATTTTTGTCATACGCCGCAACGACGAAGGCCGCCGCGTAACAAAGCAGATGGACTTTTTACAAAGCCGTCAAGAGATGCGAATGCGTGGATCCGCCAGCGCATAGGAAACATCCGCAATTAAATTCCCCAAAAGTGTTAAAATCGCGCCAATAAGCAAAATCCCCATTACCGTAGGGTAATCTCTGGCCATAACCGCCATATAAAAAAGCTGCCCCATCCCCGGAATGGCAAAGATTGTTTCGAAGATGACACTGCCCCCGATTAGCCCGGGAATAGATAATCCCAGAATCGTTATGGCCGGCAACAGTGCATTGCGCAGGGCATGCTTATAAATAACATTTCGCTCGCTTACGCCCTTGGCCCGCGCTGTCATGATATAGTCCTGACGGATGACCTCCAGCATGTTCGCCCGCATATAGCGGGAAAGTCCGGCCAATCCGCCGAAAGCAGAAATGAATACAGGCAAAATCAAATGTTTCGCCAAATCAATAAACTGAGCCCCGGTGCCAAGATACTCGTAATTCAGTGAACGCAATCCTGAAATCGGCAGCCACCCTAGATGTATACCGAAAAAAATCATCAGCAATAACGCCAGCCAGAACGTAGGCACGGCAAAACCGATAAATACCAGCACGGCAGTAATTTTGTCGAAGAGCGAATTCTGATGGACGGCCGATAACACACCAATCGGCACGGCAACGGCAATGATTATTATTAAAGAGATTAAATTGATTAAAATCGTAATGGGAAGCCTTTCCATAATCTTGGCGACAACAGGACGATGGTCGGTGGAAAAAGATATTCCCAAATTTCCACGGCTGATCTTTTTCAGCCAGGACCAATACTGCTCATGAATAGGCTTGTCCAGCTCATACAAAGTTTTAAGCCGCTCTTTCATTTCCACCGATGATTTCGGATTCATTTGGGTCTGTAAATCAGTGGGCGAACCGGGAGCCAGGCGCATAACGAAAAAACAAATGACCGTAATTCCCAGTAAAAGCGGAATCATAAAGATTAATCTTTTAATTGTATATCGAAGCATTTTATTTCTCTGAAATCAATTCTATAATATCCAAATATTTAAAGATTAAATAAAATTAAAAAGAGCCATGTTTTTGATGTTTTCCAGCGACTGCCAAAGGTCAGCTTGATCGTGGGCCTCCAATGTTATGACTGGTTTAACTTTGATTTTCCGTAATTCTTCAAATAATTCATTAAAGGAAAAATTACCGTTACCCACCGGCAGATGTTCATCTTTTAGCCCAAAATTATCGTGTAAATGCAATTGGCCTAGATATTTTCCCAACTCCTGCAGCCAAATATTCAGTGGTGTATAAGAAAACACGTTAAAATGACCTGTGTCAAAACAAAAACAAATACTATCCGAAGACAGAGCATCGAAGAGACGGCGCAAAATATGCGGTTCTTTATCATAAACATTTTCCAAGGCAATAATTGTTTTAGCGTCTTTAGCCAATGCAACCAACTCTGTCCAGGTTTTAATGCTGCTTTCCAGCCATAAATCATCACAATCGACATAATACCGGTCATCGAAAGAAGGATGACAAACTATCCTTAATGGATGAAAATACGGCACCAGATCGAATATCTGCTTTATTCTATCTAAACTTGCCTGGCGAATTTTATCATCCAGCGCTCCGGGACGTAAATCCATAAAAGGACCATGGAAAGTTAATTTTAAACCGGCGCCGGCAAAAAGTTTTGCCGTCTCTATACATTTTGATTTATCTAAGTTCTTTAATGCATAGTGACTGAAATAAATTTCGGGATTGAGCTTGCGCTGAAGAATGGCTTCCTGATACTGAGGCATAAGGTGAAAAGGTATGTGCACCTGAACCTTGCTTAAAATATCTTGCATGATCAAATCCTTTTTTATCAACAAGTTGATTTTATTTATCATGGTGAATTTTTTTTCACAATAACCAAATACCTTTTATTAGTGTAAATAATGTATCTAATAGCTGCGCGCATTAAGCAATGCAGATTGCTATGTCATTATATAAATGCAGCATTGTCATCTCCAATTTTTTATGGCATATAAAAACATCTAAGGTGGTTAGGCTGAAGACTGAAGGATATAAAGGGTAAACCTTACAAAAACGGGAGGTCTATTTGCCGGCAAAGAAAAATGAATCCAAGAAGCGTCTCCTTTTGTGCATCAACGCAACTTTAAAGAAAAAAGCTAAAGATATTATTGTTTTGAATGTAAAAGAACTTTCCAGTTTTACGGATTACATGCTTATTTGCAGTGGCGCCACAGAGAGGCAAGTTCAGGCAATTTCTGCGGCCATACAGGAATTCTTAAAGAAAGCGGGCATAAGGCCTCTGGGTGTAGAGGGTGAAGCCAACGGACAGTGGATTTTGCTGGATTACGCTGACGTCGTCATTTCTGTTTTTCAGGAAAGCCTTAGAGCGTTCTATGATATAGAAAATTTGTGGGACGCCCCTCGTATGAATATCGATGAAAATGCCATAGAAATAAAAAGCTTAAGCAAGGCAATGACTTGATTTTCAATGAAATTTTAAACAATATCGGCAATATAATTTTTCCGCCTCAGTGTATAAGTTGCGCTACAATTTTACAGCCATCTGAAGAAAAAGTCTTTTGCCCCACGTGCCGGAAACAAATCAAGTATTTAACCCGAAGTCTGTGTCCTATTTGCGGAATGGCGTTCTTGAATAGTCCGTCAGAAAGTCATTTATGCGGAAATTGCTTGGAAAATAAGCTCTATTTTTCTTGTGCCCGCGCCGTCGTAAGCTATGAAACAATTATTCTTAATGCAATTCATCAGTTTAAATATGGCCGCGATTTATCCATTGGCTCCGCACTGGCCTCTTTCCTGGCAGATTTTTCATTTTCCGATTTTGAATTTCAAGATTACTCTCTTCTCGTTCCCGTGCCCCTGCATATAAAAAAGTTGCGAGAACGCGGATTTAATCAATCTCTGATTTTGGCAAATGCCCTGGGAAAAAAACAGCGTATTGACGTAAATTTTTCCTTGCTAAAACGGCGTAAATCTACTTTAACTCAAACAGGTTTAAGCAAAAAAGAAAGAGAGCAAAATATTAAAGGTGCGTTTGAGGTAAGTAATAAGAAAAAAATCGCCGGTAAAAATATTATTCTTATTGATGATGTTTATACGACCGGAGCGACGCTTAACGAATGTGCTAAGACCTTGATGAAAGCGGGGGCAGAAAAAATAGTTGCTTTAACTTTAACTAGAGTTCTCTAAAAACTATTTATATAATAAACCACATATCCTCATGAAAAAAATTATCGAAAAAAATGCACTCAAAAAAAAACTGGAAAAACTGCGGAGGGAAGGTAAAAAAATCGCCTTTACTAACGGCTGTTTTGATATTTTACATGTCGGTCATATTCGCTATTTAAGAGAAGCTAAAAAGACGGCTGATATTCTAGTCTTAGCTCTCAATAGCGACTCTTCCGTGCGGGCAATCAAGGGAAATAAAAGGCCGCTTACTTGTGAAGGCGAAAGAGCGGAAATCCTTGCCGCTCTTGAATTTATCGATTTTGTAACTATATTTGAAGAGACGACCCCGCTGGAGCTGATTATTGACCTAAAGCCTGATGTTCTGATTAAAGGAGGCGATTGGCCGGAAGAAAAGGTTGTTGGCAGGGAGGAAATAAAAAAATGGGGCGGCAGAGTCGCCATAATCCCGGAGATTTTAGGAAAATCTACGACAAATATCGTGGAAAAGATAAAAAAAATGTATTTCCCTAACGAATAAATGACTTGAATAATATTTTATGTTTTATTGCTATAATTATTTTGCTTTACAAACAATTTCCCATTATGTAATAGTATCCATTAAGTTTTTTTGTAAGGAGTAGCAACATTGGAAAAACAAGTAACTTTAAAGCCTGAGAAACTGGAAGTATTTAGATTAATGCTAATCCAGAAAATCAATGACCTGTTAGGCGAAGCAGGAAAAACTGTTTCTGAAATGACTAACGGCAAAGAAAATTTCCCCGATCCAACCGACAGGGCTTCCCTGGAATCAGACAGGAATTTTGAGTTGCGCATCAGGGACAGAGAACGCAAGCTCATATTAAAAATGCAGGAAGCTATCAAAAGAATTGATGATGGCATTTTCGGCATCTGTGAAGTATGCGGCGGGCCGATTTCCGAAAAAAGGTTGATCGCCAGGCCTGTTACCACTCTCTGCATTGATTGCAAAACCAAGCAGGAAAAAATAGAAAAGCTCAAAGGCGAATAACCCCAAAAGTATAAGCTTATTAAAACGCTCCTCTTTATGGAGCGTTTTTTATTTTTAAATTCAACTAGCCGACAAAGTTTTTTATGTTAGTTAATGTCGCCCTGAATATTCCATCGAATAAGCTCTTCACATATGAAGTCCCCTCAAATTTGCGGCAGGAAATTGAAATCGGTAAACGTGCCTTTGTTCCCATTGGACAGAGAAAACGCACGGGCTTTATTGTCGCCCTTGATCCCATCTGCAAACTTACCGGCATAAAATCAATTCTGGAAATACTTGATGATGAACCTCTTTTTAGCAAGTCTGATCTTGATTTTTATCAATGGATTGCCAATTACTTTATGTATCCGTTGGGCAAAACGCTGGCAGAGTTGATTCCTGCAGGTGCGGAGAAAAAAGATATTCTCTGGATTACCCCAGTACCTATACCTGACGACATTTCCCTAACTCCCCTACAGAAAAAAGTTCTGGACTTATTGCAGCAATATCCGCAAGGTATCGCTTTCAAAAGCCTTCCTGAAATCATCAAACTGAAAAATTTTTCTACTGTAGTGCACAACCTTCATCTGTCCGGACTTCTGCGCATTGAAGAAAAGCACAAGAAACAACTTGCGGTGCGCACTGAAAGAATCATCTCTCTTATTGGGAATAAAATTGATGGAACAAAATTAACCAGCAAACAGGAACTGCTGGTCGAATTTCTTCAAAAACAAGGCCCCACGGCAATCGGCGATTTGATTAAAAAAGCCAATGTCTCCAGTGCCGTTATACATAACCTGTATAATAAAGGATTCATTACTTTTACTTCCGGCGAAAAAATCCGTAGAGCTTCCCTTAAGTCAGCAATTAGCCGCGCTGACGAAGATATCACTCTTAATAATGAACAGAAGCCGGCGCTGGCAGAAATTTCTTCCCATTTGGGTAAAAATAATTTCACACCTATTTTACTTCACGGAGTAACGGGCAGTGGAAAAACGGAAGTCTATTTAAAGGCTATTGAAAATGTATTAAAAAGCGGCGGTACGGCTATTTATCTGGTGCCGGAAATAGCTCTGACACCGCAATTGATCTCACGGATTTCCGGCAGGTTCGACGAACAGAAAATTGCCGTGCTCCACAGCGGCATCGCGGAATCTGTCCGTTATGATCAGTGGAGACAAATCAAACGCGGAAATATCAATCTCGTTATCGGTGCGCGCTCCGCTATTTTTGCCCCGCTGCCAAACCTGAAACTTATTATCGTCGATGAAGAGCATGATACATCCTACAAGCAGGATGACCGGCTCTGCTATCATGCCCGTGATCTGGCCGTCTTAAAGGCTAAACTTAATAATGCAACTGTTATTCTAGGTTCGGCCACACCGAGTGTTCGTACTTATTTTAACGTGCAGACGAAAAAGTACCTTTATGTGGAATTGACACAGCGTGTACAAAATAGGCCTTTGCCTATTGTTGAAATCATCGATATGAAGGCACAAAAAGAAAAACAAGGCAAAACGCCCATTCTTTCCGATGCTCTGATTTTGGCGATTGCGGAAACTCTAAGCAGAAAAGAACAGGTTTTGCTTTTCCTTAATAAACGTGGATTCGACACGTTTTTGGTCTGCGCGGATTGCGGCTATAATTTCCGCTGTCCCAACTGCGCTGTCTCCCTGAAACATCATCTGGCCGAAAATCTCATCAAATGCCACTATTGCGATTACACGCAAAAAGCCATACCGCTTTGTCCTTCATGCAAAAGCAGCCGGATATTGAGCTATGGCGTAGGCACACAAAAACTGGAAAAGGAAATGGAAACGCTTTTTCCTGCCGCCCGACTACAAAGAATGGATTCCGACACCACAGTCCGCAAAGGCGCACAGGAAAAAATTCTCAGCGAACTTGCGAAAAAGAAAATCGATATTCTTGTCGGAACGCAAATGATTACCAAAGGTCATGACTTTCCATTTATCACGCTGGTCGGTGTTATTGCGGCGGATACTTCTTTGAACATGCCGGATTTCCGGGCGGCAGAAAAGACATTCCAAATTCTAACACAAGTTGCCGGACGCGGTGGCCGCGGAGATAGGGCCGGGAAAGTTATAATTCAGACTTTTAATCCCGAGCATTACGCTTTGCTTCATGCTCAAAATCATGATTACAAATCGTTTTACAAAGATGAATTTGAATTTCGTAAAGCTCTGCAATACCCGCCGTTTGGCCGGATTATTAATATGCGTTTGTCTTCGGTAAAAAAAGATATGCTGATTACTGTGGCGGAGAGACTTGGTATTCAAGCAAAAACTATCAGCGCACGTTATAATAATGCCGTCGAAATTATCGGTCCGGCTCAATCACCGCTCGCCAAGCTCAAAGGCCGTTTTCGCTTTCAGATGCTGATTAAAGGACAGGACATTAATGTATTGCATCAAATCGCACATGAACTTATTCAAAACCATAAAAACAATTCTGTTAAAATGACAGCGGATGTCGATCCTGAAAATTTTATGTAGTTTCACTCCAAAATTAAATTTATCTTACTAAGAAGCCGGCATACAGATGCTGTGTTAATCAATTTCAATGTTTCGCTGCCAGAGAGATATATAAGCTCGTTTCCCCAGCTGTAATTGAGGTTACTACTAATAGGATAAATATATAATTTTATGTTGTTTTTTTAATCAACAACTATTTTCCGCTTGATCGACGCCAGGTATTAACCCATTTCCCATTAATTTTTTTATAAAGAAAAACATCTTCAAGAAATTTACCACTTGTCTCAATTCGATAGCTGGTATCAGCGCGATAACTTATATTAGCGCGGTAAGTATCGGAACTTTTTTCTACAGGTGTTATCAAAACTATTTCTGCCTTCGGATATATCCGCTGAAAATCATCCCGAATCATATCTTGAGAAGGTTGATCGCCACAGCTAAAAATCATAAAAATTAATGGGATTAAAAACCACTTTCTCATACTAGCCTCCCTGATCTATAAAATGCAATAATGATGATCATATATCCACTCTTTAATTTACTTTTAAATATTTATCAATATATTATCAACTAGTTTATTAATATTTTTTAATGTAAAATAATATAATATTTCACAATATCATTATAAAATAGCTTTAAAATTGTCACGCTTGACACAATATGTTTATTCCCCTATATTTTTTTTAATGAAAAAGAAAGGATTCTTTTTATGACCAGCCCGCGCATTCTCTTCATGGGCACACCTTCTTTTGCCCTTCCCACGCTGGAGATACTCCACAGCCAACACTACCCGCTTATCGGTGTTGTTACGCAACCTGACCGCCCACAGGGTAGAGGCCAAAGAAAAATTGCTCTCCCGGTAAAAATCTTGGCGCAAAAACTTGGTCTGCAGATTTTTCAAGCCGAAAATATTAAAGACCAATCTTTTATAGAACTTGTCAGGAAGCTTAATCCGGAAATGATCGTTGTCGCGGCATTTGGTAAAATTCTGCCGAAAGCTATTATTGATCTTCCATCGTTAGGATGTCTAAATATTCACCCTTCTCTTTTACCTAAATATCGAGGCGCAGCGCCGATCAATTGGGCAATAATTCGGGGAGAAACAAAAACAGGTATAACCATAATGCTGATGGATGAGGGAATGGATTCCGGCGATATTCTGATGCAGGAAGAAACTTCCATCAGCGAACAAGAAGCTTTCGGACAATTGCAAAACCGGATGGCAACACAAGGCGCTTTACTGCTCATTAAAACAATCAAACAGGTCATTGCAGGCACCATTCAAAGGATTCCCCAGAATATTTCTGAGGTGTCTTTTGCCCCACGCCTTAACAGGGAAACTGGCCATATTAAGTGGCAG
Source organism: Deltaproteobacteria bacterium RBG_16_44_11 (assembly GCA_001797845.1). GTDB lineage: Bacteria > Desulfobacterota > Syntrophia > Syntrophales > Smithellaceae > UBA4810. The sequence continues at coordinate 61,932 of MGQN01000047.1, forward strand.
GATAATGTTCTGGATATTTATAATCTCATCCGCGGGCTGAATCCCTCACCTGCCGCTTATACCCTCCTGGATGGGCAATTGTTAAAAATATTTGCTGCTAAACCCAAACCGGGTAAAGTGGCCAAACCACCCGGAAAAATTGGGGAACAAACCCCGGAGGGTCTAGCTGTCGCCGCCGCGGATGGATATTTGATTTTAAAAGAAGTGCAACTTGCCGGTAAAAAAAAGATGCCGGCAAACGAATTTTTCCGCGGTTATCGACTTAACCCGGAAATAATTTTTGGTTAAATACACCCGTATCTGAGGCAAACAACGTGACTTCCTGCTTACCAAACTTAATTCCTTACTGATGTTACAAAATATATTTTATATATTTATTTTCTTGACAGCCAACTGACATCTTCAATATACTTTAAATCATACGTAAAATTAACAATTTTGACTGAAATTAGTCCTATTTTCGAGGAGGCTGTCAGTTTGCGTTATACAATTTTTACTACACCCATTGTAAAATCGTTTTTATTGGGCGTATCTTTATTCCTTTTAAAAATACTTGGCTGGGAAAAAGTAGGGCAGCTTCCCGCACGAATCAAATATGTCATTATTGTCGCACCGCACACATCTAACTGGGATGTATTCTATGGTGTAATGCTGGCTTTCGCTCTAAAACTGGACGCCCACTTTATGGCTAAAAAAGAACTGTTTCGGTGGCCTTTCAGTCCGCTTGTGGAATGGATGGGTGGATTTCCGATTGACAGGACATCATCGCGTAATGTTGTGGAGCAAATGATTCAGAAATTTAATGCAAACAAAAAATTTGTTCTGGCATTAGCTCCTGAAGGAACGCGTCATAAAGTCGATTACTGGAAATCCGGTTTTTATCATATCGCGGAAGGCGCTCAAGTCCCCATTCAACTTGCTTTCATTGATTATGCGAGCAAAACGGGTGGTGCCGGACCGCTTATTTATCCGTCTGGAGATATAGATCGGGATATGAGTGCTATCCGGGGTTTTTATCTATCAGTCAAGGGAAAGCACCCTGATCAAACAAGCCCCGCCGTTGTTTTTTCTAAAAAGTGATATTTTTATATAGTACACCGCATATAACGCCTTAATTTATTACTAGTAGTTACGTAAAATATAAAACTATGGATAAATCCATTCGCCACATGGCGGTCGACATTTTAACTCAAGTTCAACAAAGCCAAAAATTTGCTGCGCCGCTATTGGACAACTGCATTGATAATTATAAATTATCCAACACTGCTGATGGGCGTCTGCTTACTCACCTTGTTTACGGAACTATACGCTTTCAGGGACACCTTGATTGGATAATCACTAAACTCTATCGAGGCGACTTTTCAACACTCAATAAGAAAATCAAAAATATTTTGCGTGTTTCTCTTTATCAGCTTAAATTCAGCGAAAGGTTACCCGATTTTGCCGTTGTTGACGAAGCTGTAAAAATTGCTAAAATAATTCACGGCGCCAAAAGCGGCTTGGTAAATGCGCTTTTGAGAAATTACCTGCGCCATGGCGAAAATATTTCTTTCCCTTCTTTCGAAAATAATCCGGCGGAACACATAGCGACAGTGCACTCGCACCCTCTCTGGCTTGTAAAAAAATGGATAAATATATTTGGGCCTCGGGAAACTTTAGCTTTGTGCATAGCTAATAATGAAATTCCTCCTTTGACACTTCGCGTCAATACTTTAAAAATTTCGCGTGAAGAACTGAAGATAGAACTACAATCCACTGGTT